>NZ_JBIRPI010000028.1:0-86103 GCF_044332585.1 Streptomyces sp. NPDC016845
CTCGCTATGACGTGGGCAAAACGACCAGACGACCCGAGAGCATCGCTGAACGTAATCAACTCAAAGCTCACAAACCATAAAAAACAAGCTGAGGCGGAATCCAGTGCCTGGCACGCCGCGCCGATGTCGCCCTGGTCGGCCTGGTGCTGGGCCACCAGCAGGTTCACGGCCGCCAGGGCGTAGCCGGCGGCCGCGGTGGGGCCGGGGTCGGCGGGACGGTTCTCCGCGCGCGGTGGGGCGGGCGTCGCGGCGTTTCCTGGCCGTCGGGCACGTGATGACCGACTGCGGTGGCCCCCGTGGCCGGCCGAGGGACGGGCAGGGCGACGGACCGGCGGCCACGGCCTGTACACAGCCCCTGCCTCACCACGCGCAAAGGTGCTGGCCCCCTGCTCGAGGAACGGCTCACTGCCCCGCCTCCGGATTGACGCGGCGTCAACCGCACCGCACGGTCGCCGTAACCGCGGCCCGGGATGAGCGTTCATGTGATGAACGGCGGGTGCACCGCCGGTCTCCGGTCGGCCGCGGTCCTCGAACCCCTCGGCCGGCCGGAGGCCCTCTTCCGCCTTGTGCGCAGCCGTATCTGGTGTCTCGCTCCGTGCTGGCAGGACGAGCCCACGATCCACTCCGGCCCGGACCCCGGTGATGCGCATGATCGACGGGGCGTGCCGTGCCGGGCGGTGTCCACCCAGGCGCGTTTACCTGGTCGTACCAACCAGGCCCGCTAAGCGGAGGTTGAGTACCAAGGCGCGTTCCTGACCGGCTGAGCCTCGTGTGGGGGTGGAGCACCACAGAGGAGGGCGGTGCTCCACCAGTACCCCTGCCGACGGAAGACGAGCGGGAGGAGGCCCTCCGACAGCAGGGGACACCCACAGCCTCCACACTCCCGCACACAATCGGGAAAAAGAGGGCAGACACACCGCAATCGGACGGGTAGCACGTTCCGGTATGGGTCCCTCAGCGGACGTACCTGCGGCTTGCTGAGGCAGGCCAGGCTGGTCGCCCGAGACGCAGGGCACGCCGGAAGCGCTCGGCCTGGCAGGCACCGGCCACCGGGCCGGCAACTCCCGGCGAGCCAGATCCGGCCGGCTATCGGGTGGGACAAGTACGCGCAGTGCGGCGTCCGTCCCCGGACTCCCTTAAGCAATGCCCCCTGGCATGCCGGGGGTATCGCAGGATGCGTTCAGCCGGTTCACTGCGGCGTGGGCTGGGGGGCGGCCCGGGACGGCTGCGGGGGCAGTGCAGGAACCGTCGTCGTGAGGCAGGGCCGGCCTGCCGGGTCGGCGGCATCCGGGACATTGATGGTGGAGGCGGCGGTGAACAGGGCGGCCGTCTGGGTCAGGTGCAGCAGGCGGGTGACGGCCGGGCCGGCCGCGGCGATCGTCACCGTCTTGCCCGTCATCAGTGCCGCCCGGCGCACACGCAGCAGCGCGTTCAGGCCGGCGCAGTCGCAAAAGCGCAGGGCCCGCAGGTCAAGGGCTATGCCGTGGCGCGAGTTGTGGAGGGCGGAGCGCAGGTCGTGCTCCCAGCCGGGTGCGGCCTCCAGGTCGACCTCGCCGTGGACCGCGACCAGGGGGTAGGTGCCGTGTCCGCGCACCCGGACGCGCGCTCCGGGGCCGGGGTGCGAAGGGTGGGTGGCGGGCGGCGCGGGCGGGGCAGCGCCGTCTGCGTGATCTGGCATGGCTACCCCCAGGGGTCGGCTGCAGCGGTGGGTTCAGAATCGCCTGAAGCGTACGTCACGTCAACAGATACATGAAATCTCTTTCATGTATGTGGCGTCACAGGTTGTTCCGTAAACTGGCCGTATGCAGCCATCGAGCGAATCGCACACCGGGTGGACGTTCCTGACCAACCACGCCCGGGTCCTGGCCGCCATCGCTGATGACCGGCACGTGCGTGTACGGGACCTGGCCGTGCACTGCCGGCTCACCGAGCGCGCCGTCCTGCGGATCATCACCGACCTCGAAGAGGCCGGCTACCTCTCCCACGTCCGCGAGGGCCGCAGCAACCGCTACTCCATCGATCCCGCCAAAGTGCTGCGCCACCCCGCCGAAGCCGACGTCCCCGTCGCCTCCCTCCTCTCGGTGCTGGTCAAGGACGAAGCCGACCGCACCCGGCCCTTCGACCACGCCTGACCCCTCTCCAGGCATCACGACCCGCTCCGGCAGGGACAGAGCCAGGCAGGGCGCGAGGGACTCTGGCCATGTGCGGCGCACGCGGCACATGGCCGGGCGCGTGCGGTCGGCGGCTGGCCGAAGGCCCAGCGGGACACGTCCTATTCGTCCTGTTCGTCTGGGCGGCCGATGCACACCTGCGGCGAGGGACGGCCGGTGGCGAACGGCGGGCGCGCAGCATGGCCAGGGGTGTCGGGGATACGGCAGGCGGCGCTGGCGGGCGTGCTGGTGCCGCTACTGCGGGCGGCGGCCCGAGGGCGCTGCACCGGGGTCGTCGGCCAGGGCGACGGTGGCGATGACACGTTTGCCGACCGGCTCGCGCCGGGCCTCGAAACTCTGCGCGCACAGCAGGACGATCTCCAGGCCGTGCTGGCCGACCCGGCCCACGTCCGCCGCGCACGCCAGCGGCAGTAGCGGATCGGAATCACACACCTCCACCCGCACCGCGTGGGCCAGGAGGGTGAGGTCCATCAGCAGCGGGCCCGGGGCGTACTTGCAGGCGTTGGTCACCAGTTCGCTCACCACCAGCTGCGTCACCTCCACCGCCCGCCGGGACACCGCAAGGCGGCGGACGTGCTGGGCGCGGGTGAGGAAGTCCGCCGAGAAGCGGCGTGCCCGGGCGATGCAGCCACCGTCGCCCTCCAGGGCCAGGGAGGCGTGCAGGTTGCCGGTGTCCGTCATGATGCCGCCTTCGCGGGGGCCGACGGCGCAGTTTGAACCACTCGCTTCCCCCGGTCTGGGCCGCGCGTACCCCGCACTCCGCCTTCCACACCGGTTCGCACGAAAGCCCTCCCCCGTGTACAAAACGGTTGTCGTCAAAGGCCGTTGACCCCTCCGGCAAGCTCACCTGAGTGTGGGAGCATCCCGGATATGGCACCCCAACCGAGGACGGGATCCGCGGGCCCGGACCTGCCGGGCGCGCTGACCGTCACCTCGCACGTCCACGACGGTGTCCTCGTCCTGCACCTGGCAGGCGCCCTCGACCACAACAGCGGCCAGGCCCTGCGCCGCGCCCTGGACACCGCGGACCCGCAGCTCTGCCGCATCGTCTGCGACCTGGCCGAACTCACCTTCATGGACTCCACCGGCATCAACCTCTTCATCACCATCCACCAGCGCGTCTCCCCGGCCGGCGGCTGGCTGCGGCTGGCCGCCGCAGGTGAGACCGTCCTGCGTCCCCTGGAGATCGTCGGCCTGGACCAGATCATTGACCTGTACCCCACCCTGGGCGACGCCCTCACCGCCTGACGGCCACGGGCCGGAGCACCCCGTAACTGCCCGGGTGATCGCCCGCGCACCGGCCCGGCCGCGCATCCAGCACTACCTCACCGGGGACCTGCCCCGCCCGGAGTCAAGCGTGCACCGCGTTCTCCTCCACGGCCCTCGGTCTGGTCCTACGGGGGTAACCGGAGCTGGCCTTCAGGCGCGGAAGTAGACCTGGATGGTCGTCCCGTGACCCGGAGCACTGTGGGTGCGCACGAGGTCGGCCACCACGTTCACCAGGAGGAGACCCCGCCCGCCGAGCTGGTCGCGGGCGGGCAGGTGGCGCCCCGCGAGCGGATCGGTAAGGACTCCGTCGTCGTGGACCTCGAAGACGACCTGCCCGTCCTCCCACCACAGACGCAGGCGGCCCTCCTCGCCGCCGTGCACCACGCTGTTGGTCGTCAGCTCGCCGACGGCCAGTTCGAAGTCGCCCAGGCGGTCCTCGCCGAGGCCGAGCCTGGCCGCCCACGCGGTGGCGTACCGGCGCACGGCCGTCAGCGTCGCCTTCGTGAACACCGTCGCCACCACGCCGGGCGGTGCGGGCAGGGGCTCGTTGTAGCGGGCGACCAACGCTGTCGGGGCGAAGTGGCGGCTGCGCTGAACCGTGCCGGACCGGATCACGGTGGGGTGGGTGGCGAGGGCGTCGGCCAGGACCGGCTCGGTCAGGCGGGTGGCGTCGTAGGGGCAGAGAATCGTCACGCCGCGTCCCTCGAACGCCAGGTTGATCAGCGCCTCGTGCTGCGCGCAGGCGGGGTACTCAGCCGGGGTGCGGCCGGGCCAGATCGGTTCACCGATGATCCGCGCCCGGCGTGTGGGGTGGCTGTCGGCGAAGGCGCGCAGCACGCGGGGGATGATGCGGCCGGGGTTGCGTCCGGCCTGCTCCATGTCGAGCAGGCGCACCTGCCCGGCCTGCGCGCCCAGTTCGGCCCGGATCAGGGCGAGGTTGGCGGCGGGTACCGCCACCGCCACGGGGTCACCGGCGGCCAGCCCTTCGCGGACGAACGCGGCCGTGCCTGCCACGTACTCCTGTTCGTCCTTGTAGAAGAGCGCCGGGTGGTCGAAGTGCTCGGCGGCAGGCGGCAGACAAGGTGCGGACACGGTGCTCATACGGCGGCCACCTCGATGGCGGGCAGGTCGGGCCAGAAGAGTTCCAGCAGACGGCTCAGGGCGGCCGGTGGACGGTCCAGGACCAGGCGGTGGCCGGGGCCCAGTCCCTGAGCGGTGACTGCCAGGGCCGTGGCGCCTGCCATGTCGACGAAGGAGAGGTCGGAGAGTTCAAGGTGGACGGGGCCGCCCGGCTGCCGCGCCAGCCGACTCAGCGCGTGCTCCCACACGTCCTGCGTGCTCAGGCAGACCTCTCCGGCGACCTTGAGCCCGGCACGATCTGTCAGGGGGTGGATGCGCAACTCGGCCGCGGATGCGTCCTCTTCAGCGGGCACCGCATGCCTCGCCCGTGGTACGGACACTCGCTCCCCCGCCCTCTCGCAATGTCAAGCACTGTACTCCCCCGGTCACTGGCCACCGCGCCATGCAGGCGAGCGCCGGGATGCTGGTTCACCGCCTACCGGGACCACGTCGCGGCCGGATGGGAACGGTCGTATGCGTGATGCCACGCAGTCAGGGAAGGCCAGCGCCAGGGCATGCGATGAGCAGTTGCACCGAGGCGCCACGGCTCGGCAACTGCGGCGGGGCGAGGATGCGCGAGGTGCTGGCCCGAACGTCGGGACTGCACCGGCTCAACCCTCCAGCTCGTCGAGTAGATCGGTGCACACCTGCGGCAGGGGTCGGCCGGTGGCGAACGCGCGGGCGCGTAGCAGGGCCAGCGCGTCGGTGATGTCGATGTCGCGGCGGGCGGCCAGGCGTCCGGCGGCCCGCTGCGCCCGGCCCCAGTGGGCATCGATCATCTCGGCCGGCTCCCACGGCAGGGGCTGCGCGCCGCCGACGTGCTGCAGGGAACGCCGCAGCAGGATGCCGGCGACCGCCCTCGCTGCGGCGCTGGCCGCGGGGAGAGGGTCCTCGCCGTGACACCAGGGGGTGTGGCGGACCAGATCGATCGCGCCGATCGGCTGCCTGGTGTTTGCGGGCGTGAGCGGCAGGGCCAGGAGCAGCGCGACGTGGGGCAGCTCTTCGCGCAGGCGGGAGCCGAAGACGGGCCACTGGGACAGGTACTCGCCGGGGTCCAGGCACACCACCGGGCTCCCGTATTCGGAGGCCTGCATGCACGGCCCCTGCCCGGACTCGAACTGCAGCTCCTCCACGCGCAGCGCATCCGCGCCGCTGGCACACAGCACCTGGCGTGCCTCGGTGTGCGTCAGCAGCGACATCGAGGCCCCCGCCACGTTCAGGCTGTCGCACAGGGCGCGGCACAGCCGGTGGGGCAACCCGGCTTCCTCGCCTTTCGCGGCACGCTCGATCGTCCGTACCACCCGTGCAACGTTCACCCGCCACGGGTGCCCACCTATGCCGCGCCCATGTCCTGGGCGCCCCGGCATACGCACCACACCGGGGTCAGGCGCATCGGCCGGTGGGTGCCGGTGGCCCTGCCCCCCTTCACCCGGGCCGCTCGCTGCCGGGCTCGGCGTTCTGGCCGAAGTGGGCGGCCGGCACAGGTGGCAGAAGGCCGGAGTCGATGACCTCCGAGGCGGTGGTGTTGATCGGCTCCTGGCGGCGGCGGGCGTGGGAACGGATGGCGTCGAAGGCATCGTTGACGGAGATGTTGTGGCGGGTGGCGACGATGCCCTTGGCCTGCTCGATCAGGACGCGACTGTGCAAGGCCGTGTGCAGCTGCGTGTTGACGGTTTCGTGCTCGCTCCGGGCGCGGGCGTGCAGCAGGCCGATCGTGGCGGCGTCGGCCAGGGCCTGGGCCAGCAGCAGCTCTCCGGCGGCCGGGCGGGCGCGCTCGCCGGTGCGGAGCAGGAGCAGGGCGCCGATCTCCTCCTCGCGCAGCCGCATCGGCACCGCACCGGGCGGGGCGTATCCGGCCTGCGCACAGGCGAGGTCCAGGGTCGGCCAGCGGGCGGGCCCCTGGTCGAAGGTCTGGTGGTCAGGGGCGACGGCGTGCCGGGACTGGCAGGCCTGAACGGCGGGGCCTTCCAGGCAGGCGGCCTCGATCACCCTCTGCAGAGCGGGCGCCGAGGCACGCGGCACGGGACAGTAGAGGGACGGGCCGGGACGGGCCAGGAGCACGACGGCCTCGGTGGCCTCCAGCAACTCAGTGCAGCGCGCGGTCAGCCGCTGCAAGAAGACGTCCTGGTCGAAGTCCTGGACAAGAGTGTCGGCGAGTTCCACGAACGTGGCCGCCAGCTGTTCTTCCCTGCTCATGAGGCAGCATCCTCTGCTAAAAAGTCTGTGTTGTACGCGAACCGGGCAACTCGCCCCTGCCGCGGCTGTCGTGGGGGGACACCGGCGCAGGCCGCCTGCGGCTGCGCCCCGACGGCCGACCGAGGAGCTCAGGCCAGCGCGGCCGCCACCGTGGGATACGCACCGATCACGGCGGCGACTCCCACACGTTCGAGGACGGCCAGCACCTGCTCACTCGCACCGGCCAGCCGCAGCCGGCCACCGGCCTTGGCCGCCCGGTGGTGAGCGGTGAGCAGAATGCTCAGGCCGGCGGAGTCCATGAAACGCACCGCGGCGAGGTCGACAACGATCCGCGGCGCGAACGCGGTGCAGGCGGCGGTAAGAAAGCGGCACAGGCGCGGACCGCTGGTGCAGTCAAGGTCACCGCACACCGTGAGCACCACCGCCCCACGCACGACGGCAGCGGTCACGCTCCAAGGGTCGGCTCCAAAGCTGTCACGGTTCTCGGGCACGGATTCCTATCAATCGCTGCCCGCCCCGCACGGGCGAGCCCGCACGGCAGCCTAGGCACACGGGAAGCGGCCCGTACAACGGTGTGTAGCAACGGCAGTTCGGGGCACGCGTCGCCTTTTGCGCCGGATGCGGTGTGGGGACATACCGCCCCGCAGTGGCCGACCGGGAGACCGGACAAGGGTGGTCCCTCCGGCTGCTTTCCGAACCGGAGGAACCGGAGCGGACGCCGTGCGCACCGGGGTGCACGCCCGCCCGGCCACCGTGTCCCCTTTTGCGTTTCCTCTACACCTGAGTCCCCGTGCCCTGAGGCTGGTTCTTCCGCTGGACTGCGTCCATGCGGCGTCGGTGCGGAAAAGCGGGGTGGGAGCCCGGTTTCTCGCGAGGCGTCGCATTGACGGCGGCACAACCTGCGAGGGTGCATGGCTCGTTGAGCGCGTGATGCAGCCCCGACCGGGGTGTGTCCGAGGCTGGCCTTCCGGCGAGGACCCGCCCCGCGAAGAAGGAGCTGGGCGGCGTCCGGGCCGCCGTGGTGCTCGTCAACAATTCGACAGGATGCGGCTGCGCGTCTTTCGCTGCGGAAGGCGGCACTCTACGCTCGACGCAGACGGGACGGCTGGCGTGATGCCGCCGCCCCTTTGAGGTTCCCAAACCCCGAACCGTCTGTTGAGACGGCTGGAGCCGCACCGCCGACGACTACACGGCTCCAGCACCGGCCCTCTGGGTGTCGACCGTCCTACGAGGCATCCCGCTAGCCTCGCGTCCGTCCAGAGGGCGCCTCACCCGCAGCAGGCAAGCACCGCTGCGCGGGCCCCGGGGCCACTGCGCCCGGAGACGCCCACAGCCTTCCACCATCGCGCCCACCTGTCTGCCGCTCGCGCAGCCGTCACGGGGACGCTTTGACGCTTGATCTCACCTCGTGCAGGTGCCAGCGCGGGATGCCCGCGTCCGTGCGCCCGCCGGACGGCCGCGCCCCGGCTCGAAGACCTCGTTGCGGGCACACAACTGCCGGTACAGCTCGGTGCGCACCTTGACGGGCAGGACGCCGCTCTGGCCCCAGCGGACGGTCAGGAGCGCCACCCGCCGCAGCTTGATGTTCGTCCGCTGCGACACCTCCCGCAGCACATCGAAGGCGTCGGCGGGCGAGATACCGGCGACACCGATCAGGACACCGATCGCCCGGTCGACATCCGCATGGGAGACGACCGCCTCCTTCAACTGCGCGACTTCCCGCTCCAGCTCCGCCACCCGCGCCTGGGCCTCCTCCAGCTCCGGGCCGGCGGGCTGCCGCGCTTGATCGAACGTCACCTCTTGCCTCCGGGGTCCTGGGGGGCATCGGGCCCTCTTCCTACCGCCGTCCCGCCTACCCCGGACCCCGTTTTGGCACGCCGCCGTCCCGGTCACAGCCGTGGCCTGCTCATCCTTGTGCACGACGCAGCGAACAGCCGTGCGGCACGGTACGGGCCCGGGCCCCTTCTCGTGCGCAGGTCCCGAGGACCCGGCGGATCTCGGGGGGTGCGCCTTCGACGTGCTGCAGGCTCGCCCCCGGTCGGTAGCACCGGCGAGAGACGCCGGGGCGCCGTTGTCACCCCGCGAAAGGATCGACGTCGGCGCCGGCGAAGCGTGCGGCGGGAAGGCACCGGCTCGCGCCGAGGGCCCTGCGCTCCGGCGCCTGATCGGTTTCACGAACGAGCCGCCTCGCGCTACCTGCTCGGCGCTGGCGCCCTGCATTCGGCCCCGGGGCGGGTCACAGGTCTGCACCGGCCAGGACGGCGGCGGACAGCTCCGGCAGCGGCTGCCCCGAGGCTGTCCACCTGGCTCGCAGCAGGCTCAGCGCCTCTTCTGTGCTGATGTTGCGACGCTCGGCCAGCATGCCGCTGGCCTGGTGGGTGCCGCCCCAGCGCGCGTCGATCACCTCCACCGGCTCCCACCCGCCCGGTGCACCCGGCTCCGTCTCCTGCAGCAGAGCGCGGCCGCGCTCCAGCAGGGCCTCGGTCACCGCCTCGGCCGCAACTTCCGCCTGCTCCACGCCTATGCCGTGGCGGGGCTGCGCGCGTCGGTAGATCACGTCCATCGAGCCCACGCTCTGACCCTGCGCCATCAGCGGAACCGCCTGTACCGCTCCGATCTCGGGCAGCCGCTCATCCAGCAGCGGCCCGAACACCGGCCACACCGACTGCGGCTGGCGCACGTCACTCCACACCACCGTCACCGCATGCCCTGCCGCAGTGAAACAAGGCCCCTCCCCCACCGCGAACTGCAACACACCAAATTCTGCGCCCAGTTCACCCGACGCACACAGCAACTGGCGCTGCGGCAGGTGTGTCAGCAGCGCAACCGCCACCGCATCCGCACCGAGCCCCTCCCGCACCACCGCACACATCCGCCGTGGCACTTCTCCCGCCTCCGGTACCCCTTCACCGCTACCCGTACCCGCCGGCCTATGGCGTCCACCACGATCCCAACTTCCCTTGCCCGTACTGTCCACGGCAACGAGTACCGCGCACACGACATTGATGCCGAACCCGCGGGACTATCCCCGGGCGGGCGCCCCGGCTCCTTCCCTGCACGCCGGGCGGCGGCTTGACGAGGTCGCGGCCTGAGGTGAAGTGTTCGCCTGCCGCCGGCGCACGCCATCTGTCACACTCCACAGCGAGGTTGCACGTCGGCGAGGGCGGGGAATTCGTACCTCATGGGGGGATTCGGCGGCAGAGGCACCGCCGGGGAAGGCTTCGGCGCCCGGCGCAGGCTCTGGCTGACGGTCGGCTGTCTGCTCTCCGGGGCCGGGGCGGTCGGTCTGCTGTGGGCGGTGCGGGCCGCCCAGCGCCCGGGACTCGACGCTTCTGCACTGGCCGGGGTACTCAGTTTCGGCACGAGCGTGCCCGGTCTGTTGGTCGGCCTCGCCTCGCTGGGAGTGGCGTGGGAAGGGTATCGGGCGGACCGCCGGGAGGCCGCGGACGGCGTTCAGCTCTCCGCCGTCGCGGACAGCCTCGCGCTCGCCCTGCGCAACACCTGGAGCACCGAGGCGAAAGTGCGGCAGGTGGACGGGAGCGGTGCCCTCACCGTCTCCTGGCTCCCTGCACCCGCTGAGCTGACCGAGTCCTGGCAGAGGATCTCGGGAACTGCCACCTCCTGGCCGTCGAGCGCCGCACGCGACCCCCGTACGTGGGCGGCCCACCCAGGAGGTCTCGGCGGAACCGGGCCCAGGCGCCTGGCGGAAGTGTTCGCACAGGTGCCCACGCGGCGCCTGATCCTGCTGGGCCGGGAGGGGTCGGGCAAGTCCGTCCTGCTGGCCCAACTGCCGCGGCAGCTCCTCGAATCGCGCGACACCAACAGTCCCGAGCCCGTCCCCGTACTGCTTTCGCTCGCGTCCTGGGACCCGGTGCGGGAGCCCGATCTGTTCGCCTGGATGGACCGCAGACTGGCCAGGGACTTCGAGTTCCTGGGCCCGCCCGCACCCGAGCCGCAGCGCTCGGTCAGCCGGGCGCGGGCGCTGCTCGACAGCCGGTACCTCCTTCCGGTGCTGGACGGTTTCGACGAAATCAAGGAAAGCTTCCGGATGGAGGCGCTGCGGAGGATCAACGCCGCGCTGAAGTCCGGCCAGGGCATCGTCCTGGCCTGCCGCACTGCGGACTACCGCGGTGCCCTGCTCGACGAGCCGACCGACGGAGGTGCCCGGCCGGCGCCCCTGTCCGGGGCCGCCGGGATCGAACTCCAGGACCTGACGGCGGAGTCGGTGCGCGGCCGCCTCTGCGAGGGCGACGACGCCCTCCTCACGGAACGCTGGCGGCCGGTCACCGAGCAGCTCCACGACGCCTCCCGGCCGGTCACCGGCGCCCTCGCCACCCCGCTGATGGTGTCATTGGCCGTCGACATCCACAATCCGTTGCCCGGAGACGTCGTCGCGCGCTTCCCGTCCCCCGCCGACCTCGTCGTGGCCCCGACCACGGGTGCACCGCGCACGCGCGGCGAAATCGAGGACATGCTGCTGTCCGGCGTGCTGCCCGCCGCGTACGCCCGGTACGACGAGGGGCGCCCGGCACGCTGGACGACCGCACAGGCGGAACGGACCCTGACACTCCTCGCCCGCCATCTGCGGAACAACCTGAACGGGACGACGGATATCGAGTGGTGGGCCCTGCGCCGGACCGCACCCCGCATCGTCCACTCCTTCGTACTCGGGCTGCCGCTGTGGGTAGCACTCGCCGTCGCCCTCGCCGTACTGCCCGCCTCCGACGTGCCCTGGTGGCAGGTCGCCATGGTCGGAGTCGTCGCCGGAGGGTGGGCACTGGGCACCCTGCACGCCTTTCTCACACCGAAGACGGAACCCGCCGACCGGATCCGCGTCTCGTGGCCGGGGGTCGCGGCGACGGCCGCCGTCTGCGGCGCGGTGGCCTACCGGGAGGATCCGGGCACCGCGGTACTGGTCGTTCCGCTGGTGCTGCTCGCCGTCTTCCTGGGGTTCGGCTGGAAGGCGACCAAGGACGCGGACATGATGATCGCGCTGGATCCGCTGTCCCTGCTGGCGCGCGACCGCAGGGCCGCACGCACCCTCGTCATCGGTTTTCCCCTGCTAGCGGCGCTTTTGATGACCGGTCTGCTCGTCGTCGGATCCGTCGTCCGGGGCCCGTCGGTGTTCGCCGGCGTTCCCTTAAGCGAGTTGGGTTCCACCTTGGCGGGGCTGCTCGCCCTCGGCCTGTACTCCGGGGTGCTGGTGGCGTTCCGGCACACCGCTTCACCCGCCCTGTCAATCACGTGCTGGTACCTGGCCCTGCGCCACGGCACCCCACGCGACCTGATGGCCTTCCTCGCCAACGCCCACCAGCAGCGCGCCGTGCTCCGCCGCGTCGGAGCCGTCTACCAGTTCCGCCACCTCGACCTCCAACGCCACCTCGCCGACCACCGACCGGACTAGCGCCGGGCGGCGGCCGCAGGGCCGGGAGGGCCGGGCAGCCTTTCGGTGACGTCGGAGGTCCGGGACGATGTCCTCGTCCTGCACCTGGCGGGCGCGCTCGACCGCCCCGGCGGACAGGAGGTTGGGCGCGTCCTGGACGCCGCTCTTCGCCCATCGCCGGCGCCCTGTGCCCACGCCCTGAGGAACTATGACCTGACTGGGTAGTCTGGCGGACGACATATACACGCCGGGTTTTGCAGGCCGGTGCGGTTCGCCGCATGCCGACGTTGCGGGGGCGCCGACGGGCGGGGTGGCGGGAACAGATGCCCTCCTACCTGTTCGTCCCACGCTCTGAAGGCGCGCGTGCGCACCAGCTGCCATGCCAGCCCCTCAAGCAGCGTGTCCCCGTCCCAGTCCTCCAGCGGCCAGTGGCCCTGGCGGACCTTCCGCATAACCAGTGCGAGCGGGGTGTCGACGCGGTTGCCCAGGTAGGTCTCCAACACGGTACGGCGCTCCCCCGCGGCGAGCGGGTCACTATTGAAGTGCCGGGCCGCAGCCGCTGCGCGAAGTGGTGTCCGGTATTCCGCACCGTCACGCCAGCGCCCCAGCACGTGACCGTCCTCGGCGAAGGCGCGCAGCCAGTGACGTGGCACCAGATGATGCGTTTTGGACACTCCCATGCCCGCAGAGCCTACGCAGGATCGCGGTGACCGGTCCCACTGTTGAGCGGAGGAAATGCACGACCGCTTGGGGGTGGGAGTGCCCGTTGCGTGCTCTTTTCTGGGGTGGGGGGTGTCGCTACCTTCAGGGGGTGACTACTCCGCCGTTGCCTTCGCCTCCGCCAGGCGATCGTTTGGTGGACAGGTTGCGGGACGAGTACCGCGGGTTGTCCCGGTTCAACCGGCCGGTCTACTGGCTGTTGACGCGCGGGCTGTGGTGGCTGCTGGGCTTTGGATCCCTGTATGTGCTCTGCGGCTTCCTCATCGGGTGGACCACCTCGTACGAGGTGATGGTCGGCATCACGTCGCCGGCGCAGACCCGGTTGCGCGCCTTGAGCTGGATGCTGTCGTTGACGGGCTGGCTGGCCACTCCGGCGGCGGTCGGAGGGATCGTCGGCTATCTGGTGAACCGGCAAGTAGACCGGCGCAGACGTGAGTCGGAGTCGGCGGTGCTGGCCCGCATGCTCAGGGAAGCCGGCTTCGAGGCGCCTCCGACTGGCGGGGGGAGCTCGTGACCTCGCTGAAAGAGCTGTACGACCGCGGCGGCGAGTCCAAGCACTTCGCCGAGGAGTTCACCAACAAGGCGCACGCCGGCGACTGGAGCCGGAGCAGGGATCACTGGACGCGGGTGGTGCGCCATATCGCCGATCACGTGGCCGAGTTCGACGAACTCTCTGCGGAACAGGCTCTGCACCGCGCGGAGCAGTTGGCACAAGCGCAGTGCCTCATGCTCGCGCAAGTGGGAAGGTGTTGGGCATGCGCCACTCCGTGACGCAGGCACGCTCGGGCGCAGAGATTGGAGGCGGTGCACGTGCCTGAAAAGGTACCGGCCGGCTCCCTGATGGAAGAGATGCTCGCAGAGGCATTGCCGGAAGCCTCGGACGACGTGGTGGCCGCCGCGGCCGCAGTCGTGTCGGTCGTGGGGCGCCGCGAGACCACCGCCGCCGATGCCGAAGCCATGCGAAGCCTGCTGACCATGCTCGGCCTGCCGCCCGAGGCCGCCAGTGGATCCGGAGGTGCGACCGTTTTGGCACCCTCGGCACAGCGCCCTGCCCCGGCATCTCCGGCAAAGCGGGCGACTCCGGCAGGAGAAGCCCGTCCCCTCAACGAAATGCGGTTCCTGACGCCGGCCGAGGTGGCCTACGTCATGCAGGTCTCGAAGATGACCATCTACAGGCTTGTCCAAAGCGGCCACCTGCCCGCGATCCGGGTCGGCCGCTCGTTCCGCGTGCCCGAAGGGGCGGTCCAGGAGTACCTGCGGGACACGCACCGGACGGGACACAACCCAGCCTGAGATGGGGGCCACGCCGGCCTACGGACAGCGCAAGTGCAGCGTGTCGATCACCGACGACGATGACCCCGGCTGGTGCCCCGCGTGGGATGCGGGCTGGCAGCGCTGCCTGCGCCTGCTCCAGGCGCACCTGGCTGGCGGCGCGAGCCTGCTCACAGAGGCGGGGGGTGTGGTCCAGGGCGAGGACCTCGGACGCTGGGTCACCGCCCAGCGCCACGGCTTCGAGCAGCTGCTCCCGGCGCAGCAGTGGCTGGTGGGTGTCCTCGGCATCGAGGCGGCCGAAACCGAGGAGCGGCCGGTGAAGCGGACCCAGGAAGACAAATGGCTCCTCAACCTCGCCGCCGCCCGCCAGTTCCACGCTCGCCAGGGGCATCTCAACGTGCCGCGGAAGCATGTTGAGGAGCTGCCGCTGGAGCTGGCCGGGCCCGCCGCCACCAGACGCGAGACCACGCCGGAGGGGACCATCCGGATCGGCCTGGGGATGTGAACGGCGAACGTACGCCGCCGCGCCAACAAACTCACCGACGAACGGCGGTCGGCGCTGGACCAGCTCGGCATGCGCTGGTGAGGTGCATGCGCACGGGACGATTCTGCGTCACAGCTCATGCCGACCGACGCTTCCGGACTCGTGTGCCCGCCCTCCGGCGCGCGGCCAGAACCCCCGGCTCAAGCCTCATATGCGGAGGAACGACGAACTTCGGCCGGTTGAACAGGATGACGAGTACTTGGGTGTGGCTCTTTCTGAGTGAGATGGGGGTCAGGCCGTGAGGGAGTATCGGGGCTGGTCAACTGGGTAGTTCCGTTGATGTTCGGCGGCGAGGTGGTGCTGCCAGTAGGTGTCGAGGTCGCCGTTGGCGGCGACGGCGCGGAGTTTGAGCACGGCTTCGGCGCCCTTGAGGCCCCAGCGGGCGCCGCTGATGTCGAGGCGGTCGGCGATGAGGTGCCTGGCTGCTCCCTCGATGATTCCGGTGGCGATGGGCCATCCGGCCTCAAGTGCCCGGTCGTAGTGGAGGAAGTCGTTGTTGTTGCGCAGGTAGCGGACACAGACGTCCGCGCCCTGACGCTGCTCCTGGGGCAGGCCGGACGCATCGGCCTGGGCCTGCAGGGTGTCGGCGACGCCCGCGGCGTCGCCGTGCAAGATGGCCAGCGCCTGCGTGGCGGCCCAGTCCTCGGTGCTCTTGTCGCCGGTGTGGTGGAAGCACCAGGCCGCCGCCCAGATCTTCTCCAGGACGTGGATGATGTCGATGACGATGTGCACGTCGACGTGGTGGAAGCGGGCTTCGGCCCGGACCAGGTCGAGTTGATGGCGGGCGCCGTCGACGAGGACGACCCAGCTGCGGCGATGATGAGGATCGCGGGCCTGTGCATGGGCAAAGACCTGCCCGACAACATGTTCCGCGTCGTGGCGGACGGATGCGCACAGCCACTTCTGCCGGGCGAGAGGGCCAGGTCGCGGGGTGTCATCGCCGGCTCGTTTGCCGGGCGGGGCGATCACGTCGTGCGGGCGGCGTGGTGCGGGCTCGGCGTCGTAGACCGCGCCGAGCGTGGCCATGCGCTTGCGGGCGTTCTTTTCCCCGATGGCCAGGCGGGTGCGGAAGGTCCGCTGACGGCGGGCGGCGGCCTGCCGGGGGGCCTCGCGCAGGGCCTCGGGCCTCATCACGATGCCCTTGCCGTCCGCCGACAGCACCAACACCGTCGCGGCGGTGCAAGGCTGAACGACTCTGGCTTCGTAGTAGGCGTCGATGTCACCGGCGGCCTCGACGAGTATCTGGGCGAGCCGGCGCTTGCCCAGGATCGGGCCGCACCGGCGGTCAACCGTCTCCTTGGTGGCGTCGTAGGACGTCCGGATCGCGTGCTGGATGACGAGGCGGGCCAGGCCGTGGGAATGTCGCCCTTTCGGTAGCGACAGGACGGCATCGGCCGGGTGCACGTTGGCTGTCTGCAGGCGGCGCCATGCGCAGCGGGACACCGTGACCGTGCCGAACACGGTTGCCAGCAGTCGCTGGTGGCCCGTCTCCAGACGCGGGCGGAGCAGGCCGTCAGCACCGACCACGGCCGGCCGGCTCTTCGACACGGCCTCCCGTTCGCGTCGCTCCCGCAGGTCCAGGTGGTCCTGGAACAGTTGCCGCAGCAGGTCGCGGCCCCGCATCTCAAGGAGCTCCTCCAGCTCGTGATGGGGCAGCTCACCGCTGTGGGGCGAGGCCAGATCCGTCACGAGCACGCCGAACATTTTCGTCGCTTCCTCAAACGAGTCAGCACTCGGCGGCATGTCGTACCGTCGCATCGCGCTCTTCTTCCTGCGGGCGTTTTGGCTGGTTACCTCCGACCGTAGGAAGAAGAGCCCTCAGCCGCCAGAGTCCTGGTCACCAGGCCCGAAGCCGTCCGTCGGCGCGACCATTGCGAACAGGCCAGGGCTGTCCTCGCTCAGCCACCCCCGACTCGCCAGACGCTTCAGCTTCACCCGTACCGACTCCACCTTCGAGGCGCCGTCACCCCAGCCGATCGCCACCGAGACCGCCTTTGACCGCATCGGCCGCCCCGCCGCCTGCAGCACCTCCATGATGTCCCGGTACGACGACGGCAGCACCGAAGCCGCCGTCCCCGCCTCCCGCATCGGCACCGTCGTCACCCCGATCGGCCCGGCCATCTCCGCCCGGTGCCGGCCCGCCCTCTCCTGCTGGTCCGCGGCCGCGTCGTCGAGGATCTCCCGCACCACCTGGCGGGCGATATCCACCCGCGCGAGCATCTCCTCGAACCCCTCGAGTTGCTCACCCAACTCCGCAACCTGCAGGCGCAGTTCCTCCACTCGCTGCCGGATCGCCCACTCACGCCGTTCCAGCTCCTCCAACAGAGACGCCATGACCCCACCCCCTCACCCCGAAGGTAGGAGCGACCAGCACCCACGACCAGCCCACCTGCAAAAAACCCCAGCTCAGCCAGTCACTCGAAAGGAACCGGACCCCCATTCCTTTGCGGCAGCTCTTTTCTCCGGCGGACAGCCGGGTGCGGAAAGTGTGCTGAGCCCGCTCGGCCGCTTTCCGGGTCACTTCGCGCAGGTGACCGGGGCGCATGACGATTCCTTTGCCGTCGACGCTGAGCACCAGCAGCGTGTTGCTGGCGGCCGGAGCCGGTATGCGGGTGGCGTAGAAGGCGGCGATGTCGACCGCGGCGGCCCGCACGAGCTGTTCGGCCTGCCGCTTGCCGATGACCGGCTGCCCGCAGTGGCGGGCGATCGCCTCCAGCGCGGTGTCGTAGGAGCCACGGACGGCCTCGAGCACGGCCAGTTTCCGCACGCCCAGGCTGTAGCGCTCATGGGGCAGGCTCAGGACGGCGTCGGCCGGATAGAGGTTCGCCAGGCCGGGAGCGCGCAGGGCGCATCGAGTGACGGTCACCGGCCCCAGTGTGGTGGTCAGTTGGCGGTGGTGGCCGGTCTCCAGGCGGGTGCGGCCAGCGGCGAGGGCGGCCCGGCCGGTGGCGTTCAGGGAGGTCAGGGTGGCTGCTTCCTCGGCGGCGCGCAGGTTTAGGTGGCCTTGCGGGAGCAGACGGGCCACCTCCCGGGCGCCTGTCTCGGCGATGTCTTCCGCCTGGTCGTGAGACAGGTGCAAGGCGTCGGGGCTGGAGAGGGTGGTGATGAGAGAAGTGAGGCAAGAAGCGGCATGGTCAAAGGGGTCAGCCGCCTGCGGGGCGGCATACGCTCCGTTCATCGGGCTCTCGCTCTTCGAGTGTGGAATTGGTTGGCACCTTCGACGCTAGGGACGAGAGCCCGAGTCCACACCGGCGTGACCCGGCACCGCAGGCGGCTGATCCTGCTCCGGCGCATTCGCAGCCGCCGGCGCGGCGAACAGTCCCGGTTCCGCCTCGGTCAGCCAGCCTCGCTCGACGAGTCGTTTCAGTTTCGAGCGGAAGCCCTCGACCTTGCTCTTGTCCGTCGACAGGCCCAGCGCCGCACACAGATGATGTGCCCGCATCGGGTGCACCGCATCGGCGAGGACCTCGACGATGTCCTGGTACACGGGCGGCAGTTCCGCAACGGCCAGGCCCGGGCGGTAGTCCGGGATCAGACGCACCCCCACCGGTGACCCCGCCGCCCGGATCTCACCCGCCAGGCCCGGATCCGCCGGCTCGGCCTCCGGTATGTCCTGGCCGGGTCCGGTGACGTCACCGGACAGGATGTCCGTCATCGTCTCCCGCGTGATCTCCAGCCGGGTAAGCACCGCTTCATGATCGGCCAGCCGTTCGGACAACGCTGCGATCCGGTCCTGCAGTTCGCCGATCCGCTCCCGCTCGACAGCTTCCCGCCGCTCGATCTCCTCTTGCCACGAAACCATCGCCACCACCCCGGAAGACCCGACCAGTCGACACCACGACGATCGAGCACACAGCACCCGCTCAGCAACCACCCAGGTCAACGCCAATCCACAGCTCACTCAGGAAGAGCCGCACCCATCCTCTTTCACCTGCTTCAGGAGTACGCCCGCCACGTCGGTCACCTCGACGTCGCGCGCGAGCTCATCGACGGCCAGACCGGCGAGTGAGTCACCTGTGGCTGCTGAGGTATTGCAGGACAACCTTTGGCTATCGCGCCTCACGTGATCGCGAGCAAAGCGACCCACAACGCGGCAGACAGGGCGGGCAATAAGTATGCGATCAGCACTAGAGCAACTGGTCCGCGATTCCAGAGCGCACGGGTCTCCGCATACTCAGGCAGCCTCTGCGCCGCCCGCTCCTGCACTACCCGGTAGTACATGAGATGCCGATGACACACGTACAGCCACGTGAAGGCTAGAGCCACCCCGAACCCTCCGACCAGGCGGGTTGCACCCACATGCTTGTCCGAGGTGAGCAGTGTGGTGAACGCCACCGCGAAGAGGGACTGCCCGACAAGGAACAGGTTGCATCGTTCGAACATGGTGGTGTTCTCGTGAATGATGTGCTCCCACAGCCGCTGATCTTCAGCTAGGCGCTGGGCGTCCGCGTCCTGCGTCATGGAGACGGTCTGCCCAGTCGCTAGGCGGAGCTACCGCATCCGTCAGGACGTGGCAGGATCACAGAAGCACTCCGAACGCCGACTCCGCCCGACATGTCCCGTTGCGGGGCAGGCAGCAGGCTTTCCGCGAAGCCCGGACAGCCCCGACGACGACGGCCGCACCGGGCGGAACCCACCGTCACTGCACCAGACACCCCGGTGGCGCTCGTCGCCGCAGCGGTGGTCGCGGCCGTCACGGTCGCCAGGCCTGGGGTGCTGACCTGCAGCAATGATATTTCGAGCCCGGCTGGATCAGCACGAGCGGTGATCATGCCTCGGCCGGTGAACGCAACCGTGAGCGGGTGGTCTGCGGACAGAGTTATCGGCACGCACAGGGGCTGGCAACGGAGGCGGCACCCGCGTGGGGATACACCCGCTCAACCAGTCCTAGGTGACCCGCCCCCGGCAGCGCGTCGTCGAACACCGCGCTCTGAACGTCCGACGGTGGGAGACCCGCGCGCAGGCCTGGGCAGACGGCGCCGACCATGCCCTGGACGCCGCCTGGATCGACCACGTGGTCGACCTCGGATCCCAGTAGGGCCAGTACGAGCACGTCACCAACATCGGGTTCGGGGCGTGAGCGGATACCTCCGGGCCCACGAAGCAGCTGACCTGGGCATCGGCAGTCCGCAGGAGCAGGGTGGTCTCCCGATCGCAGCGGATTGTCAGTGGCGTGCTCTAGCGTCTGCATCAGCCGCTACACGTCGGAGAGTTGAGGAGGTGTCGGGTGGCAGAGGAAGTCTTGCGGGCGTGCAAGTTCGCCCTTGATCCGGCACCGGCTCAGGCTGAGGCGCTGGCCCGGCATGCGGGTGCCGCGCGGTGGGGGTTGGGCCTTGACCCCGGATGTTGGACACACGAGACACTGGATCCTGAGGATCTGAGAGGACGTTCCGGTTGAAAACCGGATAGTTCATGGATTGCGCCAACTTATGGGCGTTTCGCCGGTTGCTCGTTTCGCGAGGGTCGAGATCATCGCGATGCGGATCATGCTTTCGGAGTGTGCGGGTTTGGTCTCGTAGTCGCGGGCGAGGCGGCGGTGCATCATGATCCATCCGAAACTTCGCTCCACGACCCAACGCCTGGGGATCACGGAAAAGCCTTTGGCCTGCTCGTTTCGTGAGACCACGTCGACATCGATGCCGAGGGCGGCGCCGTGTTCGATGGCCTTGGTCTTGTAGCCGGTGTCGACCCACGCCTTGGTGATCGTGGGGTGGTCGGCGGCTAGCTGGGTGAGGAGCTGCTTGCCGGCCTCGTTGTCCGAGACGCTGGCCGCGGTCACGATGACCAGCAGTAACAGGCCGAGCGTGTCGACGACGATGCTGCGCTTGCGGCCCACGATCTTCTTCCCGGCGTCCGTGCCCTAAGTGTCGGTGGGGACACTGGTCGCGGTCTTGACACTCTGCGCATCGATCACGCAGGCGGTGGGCTCGGCGGTGCGTCCCGCCTGCTCACGCACCATCCGGTGCAGGTGGACGCCGAGTTTCTCAATGGTGCCGTCGGCACTCCAGGCGCTGAAGTAGCCGAACACGGTGGTGTGCGGCGGGAAGTCGTGCGGAAGGTAGCGCCAGGGGGCGCCGGTCCGGTTGAGGAAGAGGATCGCGTTCATGACTTCCCGCAGGTCAGTGACCTTCCCGCCGAGGTTGAGCGAGGTCTTCTGCCGCTCGGTCCGCCAGGCCGTCAAGGTCGGTTCGATCAACGCCCAGCGGGCGTCGGAGAGGTCGCTCAGGTACGGCAGGCGCTGCGGCGAGGAGGTCATGGGGATACTCATGCACGAGGCCCCTGCCCGGGTATATCGCTCGATCGAGCGAGGCAAAAGCCGCGTTCAGTAGGTTCTTCGAACCAGACAGGAGCTATCAGGAGTAACCGGGGTGAACTGCAAGATCGCGGTTGCTGAAGCCGTGGCCGCAAAAAGGCTGTTCTGCCTGTATGTAGCCAATCCCGGCACGGGAGAACTACTGCAAACCATCCTATAGGTGACACGAACGTCCTCTCAGAATGCAGGGTCAAGGCCCGCCCTTGTTGCGGCGGCGAACACGTCGATGGCATCCAAGGCGTCGTAGGGTTCCACAACGGCTCTTCTTTCTGTGCTTCGGTCTGGCTGGTTACCTCCGAAGTTAGAGAGAAGAGCCATTATCGTTCCGCGAGTTCACCGATCCCGGCGCATCGGCGCGAACCGTCCGGGCTGGTCCTCTACCAGCCACCCCCGCTCCACCAGACGCTTCAATTTCCCCCGCGTCCCTTCGATCTTCCCGGTCACCGCCGGCAGCCCGATCCGGGGCACGATCTGCTTTGCCTGCATCGGCGACGACGCGTCCGCCACGACCTCCACGATGTCGCGGTAGACATCCGGCAGCACATCCACCGACAAGCCCTCGCGCCAGTGCGGCACCATGACCGTCCCGACCACCCGCACCCCTGACTCCACCCGGGCCGCGGGCTCCGCTGCCACTACCGGTCCGGCATCCACGTCCCGTCCGGACAACTCAGTGAGGACCTCGGCCACCGTCTCCCGCGTCACTTGCAGCCGCGCAAGCACTTCCCGCTCACCCGCGAGCCGCGCGGTCAACTCCGCGACCTGTGCTTCGAGTGCCTCCACCCGGGCCCGGGCCGCCGCCTCCCGCGCCTCCAGCTCCCCGATCAACGACCCCATCAGCGCCGCCTCCTCCACCCTCAAGGTAGAGACCCGGCCCGCCCACCATCACCCCAAAGGGCGTTATCCCAGCTCAACCCTTCCCCCGAGGAGAGCCACACCCCCTTCGAACTGCATCTCGACCCCGTCCGGACCTACGCGTTCTCCCAGTAGGACCGCAATGCGCGCGCGGACGACGTCCACGACACGCCCGACGGAACCCGTCCACCCAACTTCTCTACGACTACTTTCTGTGGTGAACGACGGCTCGCAAGCGGACCTGCGGCCGAGCTGGGCTAGTTCGTATAAGACCAGCTCGGCGAGCTCGGCCTGGTCCTCAGCGACATCGTGCTCTGGACGACGAAGTACTTCGCCGCCGCCTGCACGTCCGCCGACCTGCGAAACGACAAGCTCGCGGACGTTCAACGCAGGAGCAGACTCAGGCTCAGGCGTCCTCGATGTCCATGCAGACGATGTAATGACCCTCGACGCGGTGGACGTGGCAGGAGGACCGTGCGGGGATGACGGAACCGTCGAGGGACCGGACGACCTGGCTGATCCGGACCACGACCCTGTCATCTGGTGGTCGAGGTGGTCTACTTGGAGACACTCGCGCCGTAGACCTCGGCCAGGTGGCCGGAGCCGCCACCGTGCGTCAGGACACGCGCGGACTCGGCGGTGCAGGCAACTCCTCTTCCTGGTATGCGATTTGGTGGCATAAGAAAAGTACGCGACGTGACGGACCAGCATTAGACGTTCGGGGCCGTTCGCAACGTCATGCCCGCAGTGTTGCGTTGACACGCCTCTCCGCAGGCGGCAGGTTCCCCGTACCTGGGCATACACCTCCGCACCCGTTCACCGTGCCCTCACCGCATCGGCGCCAGGAGGCACCATGAGTCCAGACACGGCCGTCCTGCTGTACTCCGCCCACCCGCTGGGCGTCGCTTCGGCAGGGGAGGCGACGATGGCTCCGGGATCGCCGCGCACCGCTGTGCTCGACGAGATCAAGGCCGACCTGGACGAGGCCCACGGCCTTTGCTGGCCGGGGAGTACCTGGGGGCGACGCAATCCTACGAGTCCGTGCGCAACCGGATTTTCCGGCTCCTCGCCGACGGGGGGTCGGCTGGGGCGGCGGCGGTCAATCCCCACTTCGGCGCGCCGCACGACATCACGCACCTGAAGGAAGTCGTCCGGGCCGGAACAGTACTGCTGGGAGACTTGGTGCCCGGTACTCCCGACACGCCTGTCATCCAGGCGGACATCGACCGGACCAGGCTCGGCGGCTACGGGGAAGCTGCCAAGGCACTGCCGCGGCCCGGTACGGAGAGGGCCGTGCCCTTCACCGAGATGGCCACACTGGGCATGGTCGCCTTTGACAACGGCGAATACGACCTGGCGGCGAAGAGGCTGTCGGCGGCGGCCGACCTGGCGAAGGACGACAAGGTCGCCCGGGCCGGCCTCCTGCTCAACGCAGGGGCCGCGGCCGCCCAGGCGGGCCGCAACGATCAGGCAGTGAAGCTCCTGACCACCGCGGCCGACGGTTTCCGCAGTGCAGAGGACACGCTCGGCTCAGCGCAGGCCCTGCATAACCTGGCCGTCGCGATGGCGGCGACTGGTGAGGTATCCAAGACCGAAGAGGTGTTCAAGCAGACCGACCAGCAGTCCGGCAAGGCGGCGGGCGCGGTTGGGCACGCCCTGGAAGTGATGCGGTCGATCGGTCGGGCCGATGTCGCCGCTGAGCTGGACGGCACGGGCGTGGCTGATGCCGTCGGCGGTGCGACGGGCAGCTCGGCCTCCGGTGTGCGCGTCGGCACCGGCAGCAGTGGGCTGCTGGCGGGTGGAGCGGACGGCTACCGGGCCGTGAGCGCCGAGGTGCAGAGGTCGCTGGGCCGGGGCATCCGGCTCATCGTCCGCGATCCGCTGATTTCCACGGCATGGCGCAGCGCCCCCCTTGTGGGCACCCTGGAACAGGACGACCGCAAGGTCCGCTACACGGCGGGGTTCGCGCTGGGCTCCGAGATCAGGACCGTCAGCTGGCAGAAGACGGCCGCGCCGTCGGTCGGCACTCTCCTGTCGGCCGCCTACGAGACCCGGCCCACCGCGAAGATCTACCTGGAGCTTCGCTGGTCGGTCCTGACCGCGGTCGACCTGTCCGTCCATCTCGCCCACCTGTTCTACTATGTGATCCCCGTCGGCCTCGCGGAGGCCTACGCGGGGCTCGGCGACTGGGCCAACGCCCGACTGTGGCTCTACCGGGCCGCCGAGTACCCCTACCTGAACCGGGCCCTTGAGACACCGGTGCTGTGGCTGCGGCTCGCGCAGACCTACCTCGACGAGGGCGACATGCTGTACCGGCAGGGCGAGTTCGCCGGAGCGCTGGCCGCCTACAGTGGAGTAGTGGCCGCCGAGGGCACCCGCGGCGGCGCCGAGTTGTACACGCGGCCCGCGCTCGCAGGCGTCGGCACCCTCGTCGCCGCGCTGCTGGCCACCCCAGAGACGCTGCCCGGCGACCTCGACGCCGGTCTCGGCGCGGTCGTACTGGATATCGCCGCCAAGGTGGCCCAACTCGGCCAGAACCTGGACTGGTTCGGAGTCCCCGTCGATTTCGTGCCGCCGTTCACCTTCGACTACCTGCAGAACGCCGCGCGGTTCCTCGGCCAGCAGGCGCAGGCCGCCGAGCGTGACTTTATTCAGTTCATGGACCGCTACGACACCGGGAAACTGACCCGGCTGCAGTTACAGCAGGCGGTGGCCTCGGCCACCGCCGACCAGGCCGTGGCCGACCAGCAGACCCTCGCCGCACAGGAGGAAGTCCAACTCGCCCGGACCGCACAGCAACTCGCCGACCTGCGCCGGGCCGACGCGCAGGCGGCGCGCCAGGCCTACAGCGCGATGGCCAACGAACAGATCGGGCTGGAGCGGCAGATCGCCTGGTACAGCTCTCAGAACAGCTGGGAGCTCAACAACCCGATTCCCGGCGACGGGCGGCAGATCCACGAGGTGATCGCCGCCGACCGGCAGCGGCTCGGCGTGATCAGCCGCGACTACGAGCTGCTCCGGATGCAGCAGAACATCAACGAACTCGCCCTAGCCTCCCAGCAGTCGGGCGATCAGCTGGCTATGTCGCAGGCCAGGGCGCAGGCCGCGAACCTCTCGGCGCAGGCCGCGAAGCTGCGTCGGCAACAGGCCCAGCAGCTGGTCAGCGGGTTCGAACAAGGCTTCTTCACCCCGGAGGTGTGGCGGCGGCTGGCCGACTTCATGCAGGGGCAGGTCCTGCGGTACCTCTACTGGGCAACCCGGGTCGCCCGGCTGATGGAACGGGCCTACGAGTTCGACTACGACACCACCGTCGACCGGATCCGCACGGACTACTCTGCCGGTGCCGTGAACGGGATGCTCGGCTCCGACCAACTCCTCGCCGACATCGACTACTTCACCTACGACCGGATCACTCGCACCACCCACAAGACGCTGCGGGCCGGCCTGGTCGTCTCGCTCGCGGAGAAGTTCCCGTTTGCGTTCGCCGGATTCCGCAGCACCGGTCAGATCTCGTTCAACACCCTGCTCTCCGACCTGGAGCGCGACCATCCCGGCTCGTACAACCACCGTATCCAGGCCGTCGAGGTCGCGGTGGTCGGACTGGTCCCGTCCGGTGGCCTGCGCGGCACGCTGGTCAACAGCGGCATCTCCCAGTACCGGGCGCTCGACGGGACCGTGAAGTGGCGGCTGCAGAACGTCGACACACTCCTGCTCGGCTCGTACGGGCGTGACGACGCCGTGCTGTTCCGGCCCCGGCCGGAGCTGCTCACCGTGTTCGAGGGGGTCGGCATGGCCTCCGGCTGGACGCTGCGGTACCCGCCCGACGTCAACGACGTCGACTTCCGGTTCATCGTCGACGTCCAGGTCACCTTCCACTTCGAGGCGCAATTCGACCGGGCCCTCGCCGCCACGGTCTCGGCGATCCCGCTGCCTCCGGAGGCGCTGCGGGCGAGCACGTCGTTCAGCGTGAGCAACGACTTCCCGGACCGGTTCTTCCTGTGGCGCAGCCAAGGCACGACGACCCTGCCGATCGGGCCCGAATACCTGCCGCATCACCACGTGAACCCGGTCGTGCGCACTGTGTCGCTGCAGTTGCTCGGCGCCGACGGCCCGGCCCCAGCCGTACCCCTCACGATCACCGCACCCGGCGGCGCCACCGCCGACGTCACCCCGGACGGCACCGGGCGGGTGCCGTCGACCACACCGGCCCTGGCCGCTCTGCACGGTGCCGCCGTGGCGGGGGACTGGGGGTTGGCCACCACAGCGGATGGTTCCGACCGCGCCGCCGTGTACGACGTCCTGCTCTTCGTGGAGTACGACTACACCCGGCGAGGTGGGGCGTGAACGGCACCACTCCGGATGTCCTCAGCCTGCCGAAGGGCGGAGGCTCCGTCGGCGGTCTGGGCGGGAGTTTCACCCCGGATCTCAACACCGGCGGCGGAGGGTACGCCATCCCCCTGGACCTGCCGCAGGGCGTCGACGGGCACACTCCGCAACTGACGCTGCAGTACGCCACGGGCTTCGGCGACGGCCCCTTCGGGCTCGGCTGGTCTCTGCCCGTCCTGCGGGTCGAGCTGTCCTGCGACGGGCGGTTGCCACGCTACGACGGAACGGACCCGCTGGTCCTGCCGGGCGCCGGACCGCTGGTCGAGGTGCCAGGAGAGCCGGGCCGGCTCGTACCCGAGACCGACGGACTGGGCTGGCGGATCCATCGACAGGGGGACGGCTTCGAACTGACGGACCGCTCCGGCGTGCGCCATCTGGTCGGCACCACAGCCGCCGCCCGAATTGCGGATCCGGCCGATCCGTCGAGGGTGTACGCCTGGCTCCTGGAACGCTCGGTCCGCCCGGCCGGTGACGAGATCGTCCACACCTGGACCGGCGATCAGCTGCCGGAGTCGGTGACCTGGGCGGCGTACCGCCTCGAACTGCACTATGAGTCCCGGCCCGACCCGGTCTTCGACGGCCGTCCCGGGTTCCCCCTGACCACCACCCGGCGATGCACGTCGATCGAACTGCACTCCTCGGCGCAGGCACAGACTCTGCTGCGTCGCTACACCCTCGACTACGTCGCTGGCCGGCCGACCGGGCACAGCCTGCTCGCCGGGGTGACCCTCTCCGGGCACAGCGCGGACGGCGGCGTGGCCACCTTTTCCCGGCTCGCGTTCGGATACACCACAGGTGGCGGATTCGCCGTACGAGCGGTCGATCCGGCCGTCGCCCGGGTGCTGGCCGCACCGGACGGCACCGTCGCCGACCTGACCGGGGACGGGCTGCCGGACGCAGTCTCGCTCGGCCCGACGCCGACCGTGGCTCGCAACCGCAGCGGGCTGGCCTTCGATCCCCCGCGTCGGCTGGCCCGCACCGGTCTGCCAGGTGCCCCGCCCGACGCCCTCACTCTCGCCGCCGACCTCACTGGACGCGGCCGCGTCGACCTGGTCACCGTCGGCCGGGGCCTCCGGCATCGCTACCCGGTCGACGGCGCGGGTGTCCTCGGCGCGCCGGTGGTCAGCGCCTACGCGCCGACGTTCGCGCCCTGGGACCCCGGCGTACGTCTGCTCGACCTGGACGGAGACGGCGCCGCCGACCTGCTCAGGCTCGGCGAGGGGGTGCTGGCCACGGTGTCCACGGCCGGCGGCGCGGAGGACTGGCGGCGCGTCGATCAGAAGGCGGTCGGCGGCGACGATCCGCTCATCGGCGTCGACCTCCGTTCGCCCGACATCCACGTTGCCCCGATGACAGGCGACGGCCTGGTCGACTTGGTCGAGGTTCGCAGCGGACGGGTGCGGTACTGGCCCAACCTGGGCAACGGCCGCTGGGGGCCGCCCCGCACCGTGGCCGGCAGCCCGGTGCTGCCGGCCGGCTACAGGACAGAGCGGCTCCTGCTCGCCGACGTCGACGGGGACGGCTGCGCCGACCTGGTCTACGTGGACACCGACGCGCTACGGATCTGGCCCAACCTCGGCGGCGCCGCGTTCGGCACCGAGATCACCGTCGCTCCGGTACCCGGTGTGGCGGCCGAGCGGGTGGAACCAGTGGACCTGCGCGGTACCGGCTGCGTGGGGCTGCTGCTGACAACCCGGCATCGGACGCGACCGATGGCCTGCCTGATCGACCTCGACGCCAAGCCGTACCTGCTGAACCGGATCGACGACGGGCTCGGCCACGTCACCGAGATCAGCTACGGCACATCGCCGGCCGAAGCACGGCGGGATGCCGAACGAGGCAGGCCCTGGTCGACGTCGCTGCCGTTTTGCCTGCCCGTCGTGACCAGCGTCGTGCAGACGGCAGCCGCGGCGGCTGCCCGCACGAGCCGGTTCGCTTACCACGACGGGCACTGGGATCCGGCACTGCGCCGGTTCCTCGGTTTCGCCCGGGTCGACGAGGTGGAGGAGGGCGACGACAGCGTCGAGGCGCTGCTCAAGCGCACTGAGTTCCACCTCGGACGCACCCCCGAACGCACCGACCGCCCGCCCACCCCTGATGAACGGCTCGCCGCACAGGTGCTGCGCGGCCGAGTGATCCGCTCTGCCAGCCATCAGGCCGACGCCGACCCGGACTTCGAGCCCCCGCTGTTCGACGTACGGCAGACCTGGCAGGCGCACATCGCCGACGTGGGCGGCGCCACCGTCGCCGCCCCCCGGCTGACGGAGCGGCGGGAGAACCATCTGCACGGTGCCGCCACGCCCTGGCGCACCACCGTCACCACCACCATCGGCTGGGACGCCTTCGGCAACATCACCGAGCAACGGCAGCGCAACACCCTCGCAGCCGACCCGACGGCCACTCAGGACCTGCGCACGGTCACCGAGTACGCCACGGATCCCGGCAGCTGGACAGTCGACCGGCCGGCCCGGATCACCCAGACCGACGGCACCGGCACGGTCGTTGACGCCCGGGTTCTGCGCTACGACGGGCAGCCCTTCACCGGCCTGCCGGAGGGATCGGTGACACTCGGCCTGGTCACGTCCGAGGAACGACTGGCGCTGCGCGACGACCAGGTGAGCGCGGTGTACGGCGCCGATCCGCCCGATCTCACCGAGCTCGGGTACCACCGCAGGACGGGGGAGGACGGCTGGTGGGTGTATGTCCGCCGGTACGACCGCTCCACCCCCGGCACTCTGATCAGCCGCGACCCGCGCGGCACCCCGGTGACTCTGGCCCTCGACGCCGACCGGCTCTTCCCGGTGCGCCGCGCCGACGCCCGCGGCAATGTCATCGAGGCGACCGTGGATCGGTACGCCCTGCGGCCCGCCGCCCTTACGGACGGCAACGGCGGTGTCCGCCGCAACACGTACGATGCCCTGGCCCGGTTGGCAGCCGAGTTCCGTCCCGGCGACGAGCCGGACGCGCCCACGATCACGTACCGGTATCTGCTCGATCCGACCGGACCGGCGGTGGAGACCGTCGAGTACCCGAGCGCCGACCGCGGCGACAAGGTCACCTCCCGTCGGCTGGTCGACTCCGACGGCCGGGAGACCGGGATGGCCCGCCTCGACGGCGACGGATCCTGGCTGGTGACCGACTCGGTGTGGCGCAACGCCCGCGGCCTGGCGGCCCGTCAGTACCTGCCGTTCCGGACGCCGGTGGGGCCCGATCCTCAGGCCCCGACCGAGGCCCTGCCCCATCTCGCGACCCGCTTCGACGCGCTCGGTCGGCCGC
This sequence comes from Streptomyces sp. NPDC016845, assembly GCF_044332585.1. Taxonomy (NCBI): domain Bacteria; kingdom Bacillati; phylum Actinomycetota; class Actinomycetes; order Kitasatosporales; family Streptomycetaceae; genus Streptomyces; species Streptomyces sp. NPDC016845. Next base: position 29,505 of record NZ_JBIRPI010000028.1, read on the forward strand.
TGCGGGTGGACCTGCCCGACGGCGCCTTTCGGCTAGGCGTGCACGTCCCGGGTCGGTCCGACATGTGGGACGAGGAGGACACCCGGGCCGGCGGCGCCCATGAGGGCACGCCCACCAGCTACCACCTCGACGTGGCCGGCAGGGTTGCCAAGGTCGTGTCCCGGTCCGGCAGTTCCGAGGTCGTCACGCGCTACCGATATGACCTGCGCGACCAACCCGTGGAAATCACCGACGCCAACGGCAGGCCCACCACAGTCACGTACGACTTGCTGGGACAGCGGATCCGGGTGGACGACCCGGCAACCGGCACGGTTGTCTTCGTCCACGACGCTGCGGGCAACCTGGTGGAGCGCCGAAACGCCGCCGGCCAGCGCGCCGGCTACCGGTTCGACGAGCTCAACCGGATGGTCCGCAGCAGCCAGGACGGACAACCCGACGTTGTCTACCGCTACCTCGACCAGGACGACGTCGGCAACGGCGGAGCCCCGGGCCGCCGCGTCGGCCGTCTCGCCGCGGTCGACGACGTGCGCGGCACCCTCACCTTCCACTACGACGTGCGCGGCGAGGTCGAACGGCGCCGGGTGGCACTGACCGGCGGCGCGGTCCACGCGCTCCGGCGCCGTACCGACCGCTTGGGACGCGTGGTGTCCATCGCCTACCCCGGGAGCGCCCCCGACACCCCCGGCCCGGTCCTGACCTACCAGTACGGCCCGCGAGGACTGCTGACCTCCGTCTCCGGAGTCATCGACTCGATCGACTACGACCCGGCAGGCAACCAGGTGACGACGGTGTACACCGGCGGAGTTCACGTCACACGGCAGTACGACACGCTCTCCCGGCTCGCCGCGACCGAGGTCAAGGACGGAGCCGGGCTGCTCCTCGACCAGGAGACGCTCACCCGCGACCACGCCGGACACGTACTCACCGTCTCCGGACCGACGCCCGCCGACGCGTGGACATACAGCCACGACGACCTGTACCAACTGACCCGCGCCGAGCCCTCGGCCGGCCCCGCCGTCGACTTCACCTACGACGCCGGGGGCAACATCCTCTCCCGCAGCGACGTGGGCACGTTCCGCTACGGCGAGCGCGGCGCCCCACCGGTGTGCGTCACCACGGCGGGAGCACAGCAGTACGGCTACGACGCGGCCGGACGGCAGACCAGCGGCCCCGCCGGAACACTCACCTACGACGGACGTGACCGCCTCGTCGGGATCACCGGACCCGCCGGCGCCGAGGTGTCCTACGGTGCCTTCGACGAACGCGCCGTACGGGAGATAACGACCGGCGGCCGAACCCGGCGGATCGTACTCCTCGACGACCTGGTCGAACTGCACGACGGCCAACTGCTGTGCATCGTCACCGACGGCCGCGGTCGGATCGGACAGTTCGTCCCCGGCGGGTCGCTCACCCGATGGCACACCGACCACCACGGCTCGGTCCGCCTTATGACCACGGGCACGGGCACGGTCGTCCAACGGATTGCGTATGACCCGTTCGGCAGGATCCGCGCCATCCAGGCCGGAGGAGACCGGCCCCGGGACACGTACGACGGCTACGAACTCCTTGAGCAGGTGGGCCTGTACCTGTCGCCGAAGCGCCCCTACGACCCCGTACTGGGCCGCTACCTCGTCCCCGACACGGTCGCCCCGGACCTGTGGCATCCGGTGGGCCTCAACCGTTACGCCTACGCCGCCAATGACCCTGTCACCGTGCGGGACCCCACAGGCCGGGTCTGGTGGCAGATCGCGCTGGCCATCGTGGCGGTAGTGGCCGTCGTGGTGCTGAGCGTGGTCACCCTCGGGGTGGGCGCCGCCTTGGTCGGGGTGCTCGTAGCGATGGCTGTCGGAGGCGCGGTTGGCGGCATCGCCGCGGCCCGGGCCGGCGGCGACATCGCGCTCGGCATCCTGCTCGGCGCGGCGCTGGCCGGCGCCGCAGCACTGGGTGGCGCGCTGGCCGGTGTCGGGTTCGCGGCCGCGTTCGGTGCCAAGTCCCTCGTGACCTTCCTGCTCTCCGGAGCGGTGAGCGGGGCGCTGCTCGGTGCCGCGACTGGATTTGCCGCCGGATTCGCTGGCGGCACGGGTTCGCTCGGCGAGATCTGGGAGAAGACCTGGCAGTCGGCCCTGGCGGGGTTCGTCACCGGTCTGGTGTTCGGGCTGGCCAGCTACGGATTCGCCCACGGTGTGTTCGGTACCGGGAACATCAGCCCCCGGCTGCCCACCGGTGCGGAGACCGAACGCGCGCTCGCGGAAGGCGCCAAGGCCGCCGGACAGGCCGGCAACACCGGCGTCGGTGCCTCGGCCGCCATCGGCCAGGGCGCGACCAGCACAGCCACCAGCCTCGCGGGCTCCGCGCTCAACTTCGGCGCGCCGACCGGCTTCAACGTCCTGCAGACCTTCGTCTTCAACCCCATCGCCGGAACCCTGCTCATCGAGTCGATCTCGGTCCTACTCGCCTTCGACCTGGCCGACGATGTCATCGACCTCATCAAGAACAGCGGCGCCAGCTATTCGAAGAGCGGCACCTTCTGATGGGGCGGTATGAGACCTGATGCCCGATTCTTCGTTTCGTGCGGGACGAGGGGGCAGGTCGTAGCGACGTCGGTCGACTACGGCCGGGGCTGGGTGAACAAGCCTGGCTCGGTCTCGGTCACGATCCCGCGGCCAGCCAGCCAGCCAGTCGCTTGAGCTTGAGGCGGACGTTGTTGATGTTGTTGGGCGAGAACGCCACGTCCGTCGCCTCGCACACCTGCCGCGCACGCAGCGGATGGCCGGCCGTGGTGAGCACCGCCATGATCTGCTGGTAGGCCGGATGGTCCGGTAGTTCCGGGGCCGGCGGCGGCGCGGGCGGTTGCGGGTCGGGCAGCTCCAGCAGTGTCTTGCGGGTGATCCGGACTTCCTCGGTAGCCCGGACGAGTTCGTCGAGCTGGGCGGTCAGCTGCGTGATCTGTTCCCGCGTGGTCTCGGCCTGCGCGGTGATCTCGCGTTCCCGCTCCTCCAACCGTGTCGAGGCGCAGGTCGTGCAAGCAATTTGCTGTGATCGGCCGCGCGCCCTTGATGCTGGCCCAGTTTAACGAAGCGTGGCCCCTGTCAGAGGGCAGTACGTGACCTGATGTCCGGTTCGGTATCGCCTGATTGTGTGACTGTGGGGACTCCCAGCCGGTCGACGGGCTTGGCCGTGCTGGAGTGACGGGGTGAGCGACCGCAAGCCCCACAAGAGCGACTTATCCGACGAACGCTGGGCGCTGATCGAGCCGGTGACACCTGCATGGAAGGCGAAGCACCCGTCCGTCAGCGGCCACCAGGGCAACTACGAGATGCGAGAGATCGTCAACGCGCTCCTGTCCCGGACCGGCTGCCAATGGGACTACCTGCCACCGCCCGGCGCGGTAAAGCACTACTTTACAAAGGGTGCAGCTCTTGGCTCTTCCAAGATTTTCGTAGGCGTTGATCGTCCGGGCGTTCGGCAGCGTGACTCGGGCTGCCGGTGCCAGGCTGGTGGTGTGTGACGTCACCATTGACGAACTGCTGCCCCGGCTGGCGGGGTTACGAGTTGAGCGGATGAGCCTTGATCCGAGGACGGTGAGGATCACCGCGTTCACCAGGAAAGATGCGCGCCGTGCGTGCCCGGGGTGTGGTCAGGAGTCGGACTGGGTGCACTCGCGGTATGTGCGTCACGTCGTGGACGAGGCGGTCGGTGGGCGGCCCGTGGTGATCGACCTTTCGGTGCGTCGGCTGTACTGCGAAAGCACGGACTGTCCGAGGACCACGTTCGTCGAGCAGGTCGACGGGCTGACGGAGCGCTACCAGCGCAGGACGCCGGCGCTGCGGAAGACAGTCGAGGCGGTTGCGGTGGTGCTGGCGGGCTCGGCCGGGGCCCGGCTGCTCGTGGTGCTGCACCAGAGGTTGTCCGCGGCGTCGGTGCTGAACTGTCTGATGCGCATGCCGCTGCCCGGCCGGACCACGCCCGTGGTGGCCGGGATCGACGAGTTCGCTCTGCTGAAGGGCCACCGCTATGCCACGATCATCACGAACGCGGACACCGGCGAGCGCATCGACGTACTGTCCGACCGCAAGGCGGGGACGGTGACCGCCTGGCTGCGTGCGCATCCCGGCGTCCGCGTGGTGTGCCGGGACGGCTCTGGCTCTTTCGCTTAAGGCCACGACCGACGCCGATCCGACGATCGTGCAGGTCGGCGACCGCTGGCGCCTCTGGCACGGCCTGGCAGGAACCGCGCTGAAGGAGGTCGGCGCACACGCCTCCTGCTGGAGCAAGTTCGGTCCGCCGCTGCCCCAGAGCAAAAGCGCCGACACCACCCGTGAGCGATGGCGGCAGGTGCACGACCTCCTCGACCAGGGCGTCGGCCTACTCGCGTGCGCCCGCCGTCTGGGCGTATCGCTCAACACCGTCAAGCGCTATGCCCGCCACAGCGAACCGGACCGCATGGTCCGCGCCCCCGTCTACCGGACCTGCTTGGTCGACCCCTACCGCGACCATCTGCGCAGACGGCGCACCGAGGACCCGGCCGTCCCCGCCACTCACCTGCTGGCGGAGATCCGGGAACAGGGCTACACCGGCAGCGCCAATCTCCTCGTCGCTACATCAACCAAGGACGCGTCGAAGCCGACCACGCCGCCCTGTCCCCCCGCAAGGTCACCGGCCTGCTCACCTGCCACCCCGACCACTTCTCCGATGACCAACGAGCTCTGCACGACCAGCTCACCGGCGCCTGCCCCGAGTTGACCGTGCTGGCCGACCAGATCCGTACCTTCGCCGAGCTGCTGGTTCCGCACGAGGACAACGCCGGAAAGCTGACGGCCTGGATCAACCGGACTCACGCTGCTGACCTGCCCTTTCTGCATTCCTTCGCAGGCGGCCTGGAGCGCGACCGCGCCGCAGTCGATGCTGCCCTCACCCTGCCCTGGCACAACGGTCGGACCGAAGGAGCCAACACGAAGATCAAATTACTCAAGCGTCTGATGTACGGCCGCGCCAGCCACCGCCTGCTGCGCCAGATCGTCCTGCTCAATTGAAGCCCGGCCCGGACGATCAACGCCTACGAAAATCTTGGAAGAGCCACTCGTTTTTTGACAGTCCCGCCGGTCTCCGGTGCCCATGCTCAGGAGGCGGTGCGGCATGTGAGTCGTCCGGCCTCTCGTGCAGGGCGCGCGTGAAGGCAGCCGTCATGTGCAGGTCGGCAGCGAGGGGGTCGCCGCCGGAGGCGGAGGCGGCTGGTGTCCGCGGCCGTCAACGGGTCGGGCTGTCCGAGGGCTGGGGCTTGCCGAGCATCTGGCAGGTCGCGGCTTCGACGAGGGCCTTGTTCGTGGTGGCGGCCTTCTTTTCCTTGATTCCGAAGTTTGTGCTGGTGAAGACAGCGACGCTACGGGTACCGGTGGCGTCGGTGTAGATCTCGCTGGAGTAGCCGGGCAGACCGCCGGTGTGCCCCCAGACGGTGCCGCAGGCCGTGTCCACCCGCATCAGCCCCAGTCCGTAGCCGCCGCCTTCCTCAGGCGCGTCCACGGTGGTACGCATCTGCGTCATCTGGGCCTTCGGCAGCAGCTCGCCGGAGTTCAGCGCGGTGAGGAAGGTCTGCCAGTCCGCCGCGGTGGAGACCATGCCGCCTGCTGCCCAGGACCAGCTCGGGTCGATGGCGGCGGTGTCGACGTTGTCGTCGGGACGTTCGGGTCCGGCGAACCCGACGCCGTCGGGCAGGTCCACGGTTGCGGACAGGATCTGCTTCAGCCGCGCGGCGTCCGGCTCGTAGCCGGTGACGTGCTGCTTGCCGCTGCTCTTGCCGGTGTCCCACTCTGCGTTCGTGGCGAGGGAGGAGTCCTTCATGCCCAGCGGCTTGGTGATCTTCTGCTCGATCAGCTCGGCCAGACTTCTCCCGGTGGCCTTCTCCAGGATCAGCCCGAGGGCTTCGTAATTGGCGTTGCTGTAGGAGTATGTCTTGCCAGGCTCGGTCGGCGGGTCCTGCTCGGGGGTGATGGCGAGCAGTTCCTGCGGCGTCCAGGTGCGCTTCTCCTGGCCGGTGAGGGAGGGCAGGAACTGCGGGGTCAGCAGGAAGTCGCCCAGGCCGCTGGTGTGGTTGAGCAGCATCCGTACGGTGATGTCCTCGCCGCCCTTGACCACTCCGGGCAGCCACTTCTCGAGCGTGTCGTCGAGGCTGATCTTCCGCTGGGCGACCTGCTGCAGGACGAGGGTCGCGGTGACCGTCTTGGTGTTGGACCCGACTCGGAACCGGTCGCCGGCGGCGATGCGGTGATCGTCCTTGGTCCAGGCGGCCTGCTTGGCGATCTCGACGGGTTTCCCGTCGCCGGAGTCGACCCGGACGATGACGCCGAGGGAGCCGGTGTCGGCGGCCTGCTGCGCGAGGCGGGCCAGTCGCGCGTCGGCCGCCGGGCTCGCCGCGCTCTGCCCGGCCGCCGGTTCGGCCTCGTCCGAGCAGCTCACGAGCGCCGCGCCCAGGCAGGTCGTCAAGGCGATGGCCAGCGCTCCGCGGCGGATTCGGTGGCGGCGGGGCAGTGTGGGTGCGGACATGGGAAGTTCCCTTCGGCGCGTGACGATGTGCTGTGTGCGTCGAGGGACTGGACGATCGCCTGTTGAGCGGCCGTTCGGCGGGTCCCGCGCACACCATCCATTCAGTCAGTGGCGCTCCGCTGGCACATCGCTCGATGGCGGGCTTCCCACCGGCGCGGGGTCCCTCCAAGGAATGACCCCGCGGGGCACGGCGCCCCGCCAGCCCGCCCGCCGACCGGAGGCGGGTCAGGTCAGGGTGTTCCTGGCCAGCACCGCCACCTGGGCCCGGCTCTGGCAGCCGGTCTTCGTGAGGACGCGGCTCACGTGCGTCTTGACCGTGTGCAGACTGACGACGAGCCGTTCGGCGATCTCGGCGTTGCTCAGACCGTCCCTGATCAGACGCAGTACGTCGATCTCCCGCTCGGTGAGGTCCCGCAGCCTGGCCAGATCCTGGTCGCTGGGCCGGCGCCGGCCACTGAGATGGCCCTCGATGATCCGCTGGGTCACCGCCGGGCTCAGCGCGCTGTGCCCGGCCGCCGCGGCACGCACGGCCCCGGTCAGCTCTTCGTACGAACTGTTCTTCAGCAGGAAGCCGGACGCCCCGGCCGCCAGCGCATCGTCGACGTAAGCGTCCAGGTCGAACGTGGTCAGCATGAGCACCCGGCTGCGCCCCGGCCCGAGCAGTCCCCGGCGGCCCAGCTCGGCCAGCGCCCACAGGCCGTCGCGGCGCGGCATCCGGATGTCCATCAGCAGCACGTCGGGGCGCAGCCGCGCGCACGCCTCGACGGCTTCCTCACCGTTGTCCGCGGTGCCCGCCACGGTGAGGTCCGCCTGGCTGTCCAGGATCGCGCTCAGCCCGGCACGGATGACCGGCTCGTCGTCCACGACGAGCACGCTGATCTGCTCAAACATCTGCACGCTCCCACGGCATCGTGGCCGTGACGCGGAAGCCGCCGTCACCGGTCGGGCCCACGGCGAGCTCGCCGCCCAACGCGCCCACCCGCTCCTCCATGCTGACCAGGCCGAGCCCGATGCCCGCGCCGGCTGCGGCCCGCCGCACCGCGCGGCCGTTCACGACCTCACACCGCAACTCTCCGTCATCTGTGCCGTGGACGGTCAACTGGACAGGCGCTCCGGGCGCGTGCCGACGGGCGTTGACCAGTGCCTCCTGCACGACGCGGTACACCGCCAGCTGGACCGGCGCCGGAACTGCCTCCGGTGCGAGATCCATCGTCAGCTCGACCGTTCCGCCCGCGCCACGGTGGCTGTCCAGCAACGCCTCCAGCTCACCGAGGTCCGGCACGGGCTGAAGCGGGACGGCGCCCGCGGGGTCGCGCAGCATCCGCAGCAGGTCACGCAGCTCGCCGCTGCTCTGCCGGCCCGCCGCAGCCAGCCCGTCGACCTGGGCACAGGCCCAGTCGGGCAGCTCGCCGCCGCGGGCCCGCAGCGTCTCCGCATGCACGACGAGCAGAGTCAGCGAGTGGGCGACCACGTCGTGCATCTCACCCGCAATCCTTGTCCGCTCGCGCTGCGTGGCCTGCGCCGCCTCCAGGGTCTGTGCCCGGCGTGCATCGGCCGCCCGCCGCTCGGCCGCGGCCAGCAGTTCCTGCCGGGTGCGCGCGGCGAACCCCATCACCCACGCCAGCGGCATCGGGGCCAGCGCGGCGAGGACGTCCAGGCCGCCCTGGAAGTCGCCGGAGTCGGTCGTCATCCGGTTCAGCCACAGACCGGCCACGCCCAGCACGGTGACGCCGAGGACCGCCGACACGGTCCGCCTCCAGTTCGCGCCGTTGTGGCCCAGGTTGTAGAGCAGTACCGCCAGTGGCAGGAAGACCAGCGGCGACAGCTTGGCTCCCGCGCCCGCACTGCCCACCAGCGCCGCCAGAAGGGACGCGAAAACCACGACGAAGGCGGTGGCCGGCAGCCTCCGCCGCAGCAGCAGGACCACCACGCCCACCGCCTCGTACACCATGAGCGATACCCAGGCCGGCACGGAGGTGTCCACGTACGGCTGCGACAACAGCGCCGGCACAAACGTCAATACGACCAGCCCGGCATCGGCACCCCACCGGGGCCACCTGCCGTTTCTCACTCTCATCCGTCCGACACTACGACCTCGCACACAGGCCCTCATCACTCCAAAGAGCCACTTCGCGTCAAGCGTCTGACCAAGGTCACGACGGCGGAGGGCCGGCAGACGAAGTTCACCTGGGACAGCGACAAGGTCGCCTCCGTCACCCGGGTGGTCACCAACTCCACCGGCGCCGGCAACACCACGGCCTTCCGCTGGATCCTGCCCCCCGACAACAACCCCGACGCCGAAGGCGTGGTGCGCGTCACCGACCCGCGCGGCAAGAACACCCTCAAGACGGTCGACGGCTACTGGCGCACCAAGAAGACCGAGGACCCACTCGGCCACACCCGCTCCAAGTCCTGGGGCCCGGACAACGACATCGCCACCGCCACCGACGCGATGGGCGCGGCCCCGGAGGACGGCAACGTCACCAGCTACAAGTACGACAGCGCCTTCAACCCCACCACGGTCACCATCCCCACCGGCGCCTCGGCGACGGCGACCTGGGTCAAGAAGGGCAGCGGCTACTTCCCCGAGACCGCCACCACGGCCTCGGCGGAAAAGACCACCAACGCTTACGACACCTCCGGCAACCTGCTCACCTCCACCGACTCCACCACCAGCGGCACCGGCGCCAAGTGGACCTACGACTACAACCCCAAGACAGGGACCATGGACTGCGGCGGCCTGCCCGGCCAGCGCTGCAGCGCCACCGACCCGCGGGACAAAAAGACGTCCTACGAGTACGACTCCAAGGGCAACCTGACCAAGGTCACCCCGCCCTCCCCGCTCAAGCCGATCACCTACACCTACGACGACCTCGGCCGTCAGAAGACGATGACCGACGGCCGCGGCACCACCACCACCTACACCTACGACAACCGCGACCGCATCAAGACCCAGACCGCCGGTTCCGCGACCGCCACGTTCACCTACGACGGTGACGGCAACCTCAAGACACGCACCACCCCTGCCGGCACGTCGACGTTCACCTATGACGAGCAGAACCGCGAGCGCACCCGCACTCTGCCCGGCACCCCGGCCACGTCGATCACCTACGACGCCACCGGCAACGTCGCCACCGCCACCGACGCAGCGGGCACGGTGACCTACGGCTATGACGACGCCAACGAGCTGACCTCGGTCACCGAACCCGGCGGCGCCAAGACAACCTTCACCTACGACAAGAACGGTGACCGCACCAAGACGACCTTCCCCGGCGGCACCACGCAGTCCGTCACCTCCGACGATTCCAGCCGCCCCACGAAGGTCGAGGCCAAGTCCGGCTCGACGACCCTGTCGACGATCGCCTACGACTACGCCAATGCGGGCAAGGACACCGACAAGGTCCGCAAGCGCACCACTGACGGCGCGGCCCTGGCCTACACCTACGACACCCTGGGCCGCCTGACCAAGGCCGTGGAGACCAAGAGCGGCTCCAACACGGCTGGCTGGTCCTACTGCTACGACAAGGCCGGCAACCGCACGGGGCGTTCGTCGGGTACGTCGCTGCCCTCCAGCTGTGACGACGCGCAGCAGAAGGCCGTCTACAACGACGCGGGCGAGCTGACCTCGTTCAACGGCAACGACGCCTTCACCTACGACGGCGCGGGCAACGAGACCTCCGCCGCCAGCCCGACGGGCACCCGCACCGACGAGTCCTGGACGCCGTTCACCCAGCTCGGCGCCTACACCCAGTCCGGCACCACCACCGACCAGACCTACGCGGGCACCGACAACACGCAGCGCCTGAAGTCCGGTTCGACGACGTTCACCAACGCCGCGGTCGGCCTGACCGGTCAGAGCGTCTCCGGCGCGGCGACCGGTTTCATCCGCGAGCCCTCGGGCACGCTGGTCGCCATGAAGAGCGGAGGCGCCAGCCAGTACTACCTGACCGACGCCCAGAACTCCGTCATCGGCCTGGTCGACGCCTCCGGCAAGCGCACCGCCACCTACTCCTACGGCCCCTACGGCGAGACCCGCACCAACAGCGGCACCAACCAGCCGTTCCGCTACACGAGCACCTACCAGGACCCGTCGGGTCTGTACAAGATGGGCGCCCGCTACTACGACCCCAACCTCGGCCGCTTCACCCAGCCCGACCCCTCCGGCCAGGAGAGCAACGCCTACCTCTACGCGGCCGGAGACCCCGTGAACCGCACGGATCCCAGCGGTCTGTTCTCGTTCGCGGACGCGGCCGGTGTCGTCGCCGGCACGGTGGCGGGCGGTCTCGGCGCGGCGGCAGTCGGCGCCGCATGCGTGGGCACGGCCGGTGCCGCCTGCGTCGGTGCCGCCGTCGTCACTGGCGCCCTGTGGGGGGCGGGAGGCGGAGCCGCCGGTGCGGCCATCGCGGGTGGAACACAGGCGGAACGAGAGAACGGCATGTGGGGCGGCCTGATCGGCGGAGCGGTAGGAAGCTTGTTCTGAGGAGCGATGTGGAGCGACGTGTGAGCAGCAACAAGCAAGGCGCCCTGGTGACAGTCGTCAGTTGTACGGCACTGACCTGCGTCGTGGGGATCATCGCAGCAGCGTTCGGTCTCTTCGACTGGCCGATCTGGCAGTCTGCCGTGATCTTTGCCGTAGCAGGACTGATCGGGGGCTGCATCGCCGTCGCGCGTCGAAGGACGCGATCCGAAAGCCGCTGAGGCGCACAGACCCCGAGTGAGCGTGTCACCACCGCCCCGGGCACTCCGGTGCCCGGGGCACTCGATGTCATCCTTGCAGGCCCGACCCTGGCACCTCGTCGGAGCGCCCGGCCGGGCCGATCTGCAGTAGCCGCTCACGCCCGCTGCATCTACGCAGCGGACTGGACGGCGACCAAGCGCGATCCACGCCTTCACCGACGCCGACGACCACGACGCCCTGGCCCCGCTGCACGCACTGCGCAACGAGGCCCTGAACCCCGACTGACCTGGGCCCGACGCCCGGAGCGCCGGTGGACCGAAGGTGGCGTACCCGGTGGACGACGCGCCCACGATGACGAACGTCTCGTGCCGCCACACGCAGCACGAAGGCCTTCATCGTTCCGGGAGTTCGGTGTTTTCCCCGGCCGGCCGGTGAGCCAGGGAGAACCGACCGGGCCAGGGCTTCGGCGTAGTCGTGTGACGCCCGGTTCGTAGCGACCTGTCGGCTTGATGGGGGCTGGAAGCTGTGCAGGTACGGGCTTCCACGGATCAAGCGTCGGCGCACCGACCGCGAGACCGGCAGAACCACCGGCAAGACGGTCTGTGCCGTCGTCGGTTCGACTGCCGCGCAGGCCACTCCGGTCCTGCTCGTCCAACTCGTACGGGATCACCGGAAGATCGAGACCCTGCACCACGTCTGCGACACCACCTTCGCTGCTTCGCGCCGGTAGGAATCGCGTCACCAAGCGCGACGCCGCTCACGCGGACGGCACCGACGAGTGACGGACTGACGGACGTCATGGGGTAACCGTGTGGACGGCGCTGACCCGCAGGAACTCCAGGCGTTCGGCGTCGGGGCTGCCTGCCGCGGCGGTGTACACGGTGATCTTCAAGTCGGAGCCGGGGACGGTCAGGACGTCGCAGTCCAGGGTGAGTTCACCGGTGAGTCGGTGGTGCATCACCTTGCGAGAGGTGACGTGTCGCCCTGCTGCTCCTGAGTTCCACAGGTCGCGAAACCGCGGGCTGGCGTCGCCGACCTCCGCGATGAGGGAGCGAAGGTTCTCATCCTCCGGATAGGCGGTCACGGCCTGGCGCAGGTCGGCGATGAGGGCGCGCTCGTTGCCCTCGTCGGGTCCATGCATGTTCGCCCATGCCGGTGCCTGGCAGAAGGTGGCCCGGATCACGTTGCGGTCGGTCGCCGGCCGTCCGGCCGGGTCGCCGTTCAGGGCGCTCCAGAGCGCGTTCCACGTGATGAGGGTCCAGTCCGCCGCGAAGACGGCCACCGGGTAGTCGACCATGCGGGTGATGAGGCGCTGGACACCAGGGGGAACATGCACCGGTACGGTGCGGCCGGACGGCACGGGGAGCCCGGCAGCCTGGTGGAGGACGGCGGTTTCCTGCTCGTCGAGTTGCAGGGCCCTGGCCAGCGCGGCCGCGATCGCCGCACTGGGACGCCGGGACCGGCCCTGCTCCAGGCGCACGAGATAGTCGGCGCTGACCCCGGCCAGGCCCGCCAGTTCCTCACGACGCAGTCCAGGGGCCCGGCGCCTGCCGTGTGCGCTCAGGCCGACGTCGGTGGGTGAGCATCGGTCACGCCAGGCGCGCAGCAGGTCACCCAGATCATTCTCCGCAGACGACATGCCCCCATGATGGGCGCGGCACCGCCGGTTTACCTGGTAACGCCGTTCCTACGGTAGCGGCGGGCACTGGCTACCCTTCTCCGGCCCGACGAACCTCGACCTATGACGAACCCTCTTGCCGGCCGCACCGCCGTCGTCACCGGATCCAACAGCGGAATCGGCCGTGCCACCGCCCGATCCCTCGCCGAGCAGGGCGTCCGCGTCATCCTCGCGGTCCGCGACCTCGACAAGGGCCGGGCCGCCGCAGCGCAGATGCACGGCCCGACCGAGGTGCGCCGACTCGACCTTGCCGACCTGCCCTCAGTGCGAGACTTCGCCAAAACATTTACCGGTCCCGTCGATCTGCTGATCAACAACGCGGGCGTCATGATGCAGCCGCTGGGGCGTACGGCCGACGGCTTCGAACTCCATTTCGGCATCAACCACCTGGGGCACTTCGCACTCACCAACCTGCTCCTGCCACAAATCAGAGGGCGAGTCGTCACCGTCGCAGCCGGCGGCCACCGGGCCGGAACGCTGGACTTGGACGACCCCAACTGGGAGCGCCGGCCGTACAAGCCGTTCGCCGGCTATGCGCAGTCAAAGCTCGCCAACATGCTCTTCACCGCCGAACTCCAGCGCCGCCTCACCGCGGCCGGCTCCGATGTCATCGCCACCGTCGCCAACCCCGGCCTGGCCGACACGAACCTGATCGGCCACGCCAGCAGCACACGTGTCCGCATCATGAACGCCCTTCTGCGTCCCCTGTCACAGGACGAGGACGGTGGCGCACAGACCACGCTCTACGCGGCCACCGCCGACATCCCGGGCAACAGCTACATCTCCCCGAGCGGCTTCCTGGAGGCCCGCGGCCTCCCCGAGATCGCCGGCCGCTCCAAGGCTGCCCAGGATCCCGAACTCGCCCGCCGCCTCTGGACCCTCTCCGAAGAATTGACCCGCACCGCATTTCCCCTGACCATGCCGGAACACCCCCGCGGACAGAGGTGACCACACGACAAGGGAGTGTCCAATAGACGGCGGATCCGATGATCAAGGAGACGCCTGAAATGAGCGAGACCATCTTCGCCGAGGACGCCTCCCAACTGCGGACCGGCAATGCGCCCCGCGCGATGGCCACCTGGCGCAACCTCGCTATCGGGGCACTCCGGGCAGCCGGAGCGAAGAACATCGCGGCAGGTCTTCGCCGCAACGCCCGTGACCCTCGCCGCCCGCTCGCACTCCTCGGCCTCGCGTGATCACGCAACGGGCATCACACAACTACGCCGAAGCCTTGCACACACTTTGGCACCACCAATGACGGGAAACAGCCGAACGTTGCACAACCCTCTCTTACGCAACGCATTGGAGAACCGTGACGCCTATCCGTTTTCGCTGACCGGAAAGCGGTAGTGCTCATTGGCACTTACTAGCAAGCGCTATTCGGGCCCTGCTCCACAAGGGGTTCGCGGGACCGGAGGTTAAGCAGGTCACCGCAACCACCATGGCCGTCGACAGCCGCTCCCGTCGCGCCATGGAGAAAGCTGTCCTGTTCTTCGTCCAGGATTTCACCGAAAACTGGCCGCAGGCGAGCAAGGGTTCCCCGCACGATGAAGGCGAGTACGAACGCACCCGCACCCAGTGGGAGCAGCTCAATAGACGTCAACGGCCCAGCCGACAACTCCCGATCAGCTATCCGGCAGTAACGGCCACCCGCCCTCAAAACGGAAGGTCCGGGAGGGGCACCGCAGGACGGGGAGCGGGAAGGCAAGTCATCGACGCAGACAGGGTGCGGCGCGTAGGGAGCAGGCAAAGGGTCCCGTCATGGCAGCCGCTGGCGTGGAGACCCGTAACGAGCCCGAGAGATCGCCGAGAAAGCACCCGCCGCGCTGACGGCGGGGCCTAGTCCACGGACTGCAACCCACGCTAGCGCTGGCGGCCGCGGTCACCAGGGTGCAGGGGCGACAAACACCTTCTGGGCGGCCGCAGTTCGCGGGCCATGGCACAGCTTGGGGCAGGCGGTGCAGCTGCCGCCCGGTCACCGGCGCAGGGTGCGGCGGGGCAGCTGTCCGTACAGGCGCAGGTAGGCGGCGGCGAAGCGGCCCGGATTGCTGAAATGCCAGCGCCGGGCAACCTCCGCTACCGTCCGCGGACCACCCGCGCCGCAGCAGGCGTCGCACAACTCCTGGTGCGCATGAGCGAGCCGGACATCGCGCAGATAGCGCATCGGAGTCGTGCCCTGGCGGGCGAAGGCGTACTGCAGGGTGCGCGGGCTCGCGTGCACTGCAGCGGCGATGTCCGCCAGGCGGAACTCACCGTCGGCATGCTCGCGGATGAACTTCTGAGCCAGGCAGACCATGGACGGCGCCGGGCGCGGCGACAGCTCTCCCTGACGCACCGTGGCCTCCGGTGTCGTGCCGCAGCTTCAGGCGGGCCGAGCCGGGCGGAGCGGATGGCTGGCACACCACGGGGTGCTCTCCCCCGGGCTCCCGTTGTCTTACTGCCGAAGCGGGCCCCGCATGCCCGTCCCGGTCCGGCCTGGCGGTCACGTCTTGTGAGTATGGCCCACCAGACACGGCCCGCACAGGGCCGTTCGGACCACCGCGTCATTGCCGGCCTGGTTGAAGGCGCACGCGCGAGGGTGAAAAGTTGCCGTCGCCGCGCCCAACCACGACGGTGCAGGGCACTTCAGTACCCGCCAGACAAGCCGTTCAATGCCGCACCGCACAAACGGTCACCCCCCCACCGGCGCCCCGGGGCGCGCGCCCCGGGGTGCGGCCTTCGCCTCGACGCCGGTCACCATGGGGCCATGCGAAGAGAGCATGGACTCATATGGCGGGTCTGTGCCCTCCCGCCCACGGTTACGTTTATCGGGACCGGCGTTGAGCCCGGCGAGCGTACGTCCCCCGCCCCGGGAGACAGCTCAGGTGAGGGCCTGGCGTGGCCGCCTCGACCCGGCCGCAACGCGCCCCCGATGCCTATCCATCGCCCCTCACGTGGGCACGCCACCGCCGGGCTGGCAGACACGCGTCGTCGATACCAGGAACCGCCGTCCTGCTCTACGTCCGCAGTGAACTCGACAGCGATACCGCACCCTTCTGGAGACCGTCCTGGCGCCGCTGGCCGCCCGGCACGTGGAAGTCGGCCTCGGGCGCCATGCATCGACTCCAGCGGCGTCCACCTCCTCACCCGCCACCACCGCCACGCCGCCGCAGCCGGCGGGCACCTGCGCCTGGTCGCCGCTACCCGCGCCGTACACCGCGTCCTGGACATCACCGGCACCACCCACCTGCTGACCGGGCCCCGGGCTCATCTCGGGGGGGCTCGTTTCCGGCGGCCGCGCCCGCAGATTTCCGGCGGCGGGCGGTGGGGTGTGGCGCAGCAGGCACTGGCGGTGCGGCTCTGGACGCAGCCGGGCCTGGAGGCGGCCGGGGCGCGCCCAGGTGATCACTTCGAGGGCGGCCTGCCGCAGCCGGGTGTGGTGCGCATGGGGACTTTCCGCAGGACGGCCCAGGCCTCCTCGGGGGGTGAGACGGCCGGACAGGCAGATGATGCCCTGCTCAAAGCGGCCCCCATGAGCGGCGAGCCTGGACCGGCTGGTGCATCGGGGACGCTCTGGCGCGCGGCACGCATCCGCGGGCACTGGGCCACTCGGTCTTACATGCGGAGGGCGCCTGGCTGCCGAAGCACCCGGCCGCCGGCGGTCGGGGTGTCCCGGCGCGCCGTGCTCTGTAGTCTCCATGCCGCTCAGACCGGTCCTCCGCCCAGGGCCGAGCACGGCAGACGCCTGTGCCACACGGGGCCGCGCGACCGGGACGCCCCGACGCGGTGGTGATCCGCCTCGCCCCGAGCGGCCGACGCACTGACTTTCACTCGTTCGGGTGATGGCCCCCTGGGTGGCTTTCGGGGACCGGCAGGCACGCAAAGATGCGGCGAAACGGTGTACGGCACGGCGTGGAAGGGCCGGGAAGGTGGACGATGCAGCGTGGTACCGGTGGCTGGAGCAGATGACGCTGGAGATGAGCGGCGCCGCCCTCTATCGCTTTGCAAGCAACACGCTGTTCAGTGACGGCAGATGGTCCGTCACCCAGCAGGAGGCCGCCGCCACCGGACACGTCCTGGATGACCTGCGCTCGCGCGCAGCGCTGCAGGGGGCGGGCGAGACCCTGCAGCTGCAGACCTGCGCTCGCGCGCAGCGCTGCAGGGGGCGGGCGAGACCCTGCAGCTGGCCGGGGCCCGGTTCGAGGTAGGGATCCGGCATCCAGGGTCCAGCCCGCAGGATCCCGAACGGATCCTCGCCCTCACCGATGCGGACGCCCGGCCAACCACGGTCGTCTGCATCGCCCGTATTCCGCAGGCACTCGTCCTCGGCCAGGTCAACAGCGCGGCCGCGGGCGGGACGTTGGACGCCGCGGTCAAGCATGCCGCCATACGCATCACCATGGCCGGCTGACCCTGCCGCCGCAGCATCGGCACGTCCTCAGCGCCGACGGAACCGGTAGGGCGAAGCCGGGCGTGCAGGCGCTGCGCGCGCAGGAAGCCGGGGCCTGCTCGATCAGGCTGCAGGAGAAGAGCCGGGCGTGCAGGCGCACGGTGTCGCTTCGGTGCCAGCCCGGGCCACAGTACTCGGGCGATGCCCTGAATGCGCTGCAGGTTCTGCGTCTTCGCACCCGCCACCTCGCCCCACAGGCATTGATGAGTATCTGGTGGCAGCGGGCCCGGGCGGGCACCGGTCCGAGACGGCATGCAGTGCCTGGCTGAATGCAGGTCTGCGGTCAGCAGCGCGCTTACGGCAGACCCCACCTGCTGACGCGCCGCACGCTGCCCCCAAATGGTGCGGCAACGCCCGGTCCCCCAGCACCGAGCACCGGGCACGTCTCAATGCATCGACAGCTGGGGTGCGGCCGGCGTCGGCTGCTGCGGCAGCGCAGCGGTTGACACCGCGGGGACGGGGACGTCGGTGAACAGGGCGTGCGTGCCGGTCACCTGCAGCAGGCGGGCGACGAGCGGGCTGGCCGAGCGGACGGTCACCGGCTTGCCCGTGGCCAGGGCCGTGCGCCGCACGCGCAGCAACACCCCCAGACCCGCGCAGTCACAGAACCGCAGGGCCTGCAGGTCGAGCTCGAGTCCCCGGGCGGAGTCGTTGAGGGCGGATCGCAGGTCGTGCTCGAAGCCGGGCGCGGTCTCCAGGTCCACCTCGCCGTGCACCGCAACAAGGGTGCGGAGCCCGAGCGGGCGGACCTCGAGGCGCACGCTCGCCGCGGCGGCGGCATGCGACAGTCCCGCGGCGGCACGCGGTACAGGCGGAGCAGCGCAGCTTGCGTGGTCCGGCACAGCCACTCCCCAGGTATCGGCGTCGGTGGTGTTCAGGATCGCTTGAAGCATACTTCACGTCAACTAATACACGAAATATATTTCGTGTTTCCTGTGTCAGCTCGGGTTTCGTACCATGACGGGATGCAGGAACACAGCGAATCGCACACCGGATGGACCTTTCTGACCAACCACGCACGGGTCCTGGCGGCCATCGCCGACGACCGCCACGTACGCGTACGGGACCTGGCCGTGCACTGCAGGCTCACCGAACGCGCGGTTCAGCGGATCATCACCGACCTCGAAGAGGCCGGCTACCTCTCCCACGTCCGCGAGGGCCGCAGCAACCGCTACGCCATCGACCCCGCCAAGGTCCTGCGCCACCCCGCCGAAGCCGACGTCCCCGTCGCCTCCCTGCTCTCCGTCCTGGTCAGGGACGAAGCCGACCGCACCCGGCTGCTCGACCACGCCTGACCTCTGCGGCCGAAGCGACCGCGGCGGCAGGCTCAGCATGGCCGGGCGGCCCCGCCCACATGCCCCGTCACGCTTCCTGAGGGTCTTGATGTGCAGGTACACCTGTCCGTACGCCACCGCCCGCCGCTGGATTGCGCACCGTGCAACACAGGGCCGCCGCGCTCGCTCTTCGCCGCCGCCCTGGCGGCTTCCGTGCGGCGGGCCAGGATGCACGATCAGGCCGTTTCACCGACTCTACGCGTCCGCAAAAAAGTTGAGAGCAAGAGTCTTCGGGCGGGGGAGCCCCCGTGCCCGGCCACCGTACGAGGACTGCCTTGCCGGCCCGCGGCCGACTCGATCCGCGCAACGGTGCCGCGCCCTGCGGCACCGCCGCCCGCCCGCCCGCTTCTTGGAACCACCACCGGGATGCGGCTACACGGCTTTGATTCGCCCGACGTAGTGCCGGCAAGCGGGAGGCGAGAGGAAGGGCGAGCGTGAAGGACGACTCGGCTGGGCACAGCTGTTGCTGAGGGCCGCCAGTCCGCTCCCCCACGGCAACGACTCAGCGGCCCTCACCCCGAGCCATGTGACGTTCACCGACTCCACCGGCATCACTCCGCTCACCCGCCATGACCGCCAAGCACCGCGGCCGCCCGCGACCGATCGCCGCCGGCCGGACCGTACGCCGCGTCCTGGACATCACCGGCGCCCCCCAGCTCCCCGGCGAACCCGGCCCGCCCCGGCCCGATGACACCCCCAACCGCTGGCCCGCCGCCCTGGACGCGACCGTCGCTCGGACACGGCCGAGGCGTGCGCCGTACCGGGGCGGTCGGCACTGCCGCTCGCAGCAGCGGCGCCGGGCCGCCTCTCTGACCCGGCGAGGGTTTCAGCCCGCCTTCGGGGGACAGTCGGCGGGCGGGTTCGGCAGTGAGCTCGAAGTCGGCTCCCCCGGACCCTGCCGGGGGGCTTGCTTCCCCTGGCCCTCCGGCCGGGCGCGGGGCGCCTTGGCCGGTACGGGCGGGGCGTGCCGCACAAGGCACTGGCGCTGCAACTCGCGGCGCAGATGTGCCTCCAGCCGACCGGTGTGCGCCCAGGTGATGATCTGCAGGGCGACGTCGCGAAGCTTGGTGTTCGTCCGCATCGAGACCTCCCGCAGCACGTCCCACGCCTCCGCCGGCGGGATCCGGCCCGCCAGGCAGATGACGCCCTTGGCCTGATCGACATCGGCGTGCGCGACCACCGCCTCCTGCAGCTGCGCCACCCGATCCTCCAGCGCTGCTATACGCGCCGCCGCGTCCCTGAGTACAACATCGTCGGGATCCGGCAACCTGCTCATAATTCCTCCGCAAGCGGGGGCCTTCGGCTGTGCTTGTTCCAGCCTTGTCTGCCCGGCCCCGGCTGCACAACGCATCCAAGAGCAGGTGGCAGGTGCACAGAACCGACGGTGCCCCACGATTCGCTCCTGCCTCATCGCACCTGGACAGCCTCCTCCGGTGCAGACCAGCTCAGGGCCGGTCCGGGTCATGGTCCGGGGTACATCCGGCCATGACCCGTCTGTGCTCCTTCGCGGCTGGGCCCCCGACCTCTCAGGCCGGGCTCGTGCTGCATGGCCCGGTTGAAGGACTTCTTGAGCGGGTTGCGGCGCCCTCGTAGCGAGCTGGGAAAGCCGTCGGGGTAGTACTTGAAAGATCCGCAGGCCGCTGTCGGTCGACACCTGAAAATAGATGCACTCGTCGCCGCCCCGGCCGATCACCGCGGTCACACGTTTCTGAGCACCCTCGAGCATCCGGTAGAGCAAGGCCTCGACGTGACGGTCGAACGACGGCTGGCCGATCTGCTCCCACGTGATGGTCACGCAACTCCTCCAGCAGCCCGGCCTGTTCACTGAGGCAGCAAGCTGTACCAGCCGCATCTAAACGGACATCAAGGTCTCACCAGGCACCTTTGCCGCCTCCGGTCGACTCCTGCCGTACACCGCGGCCGGTAGGCACCAGGAGGGGCCGCGGCGCCCACCGCCCATAGCTGTGCCTTCGGCGCTACTGGTTCAGATCCATGACCGGCGCGCCGAGTCCTTCGTAGGCGCGGGAGTCGGTGGTGGCGATGAGAGCACCGTCGGGGCGCTCCAGGGTAGGGCGGGTGGCGTGGACGGCGGCTCCAATCCCGAACGGCACTGCGTGGCGGTGCAGGTCGGCGACGGCGTGGGCGGTGGCGTAGTCGGCGTCCAGGGTGTGAAGCACGTCGAGGATGCCGAGGTAGTCCACGATGCCGGCCCGTTCGCGTTCGGCTTCCAGCGCGCACACGATCGGCACCCACAGCCGCACGGTCGGATCGCCGGCGGCTACGTGGATGAGGCCGGAAACCTGCTTGTGGCCGCCCAGCGCCAGCAGGGTCGCGGTGTCCAGGACGTAGTGCTCGAGGATCACGCTGCCCCGCCCGGGGCGGGGCGCTGGCGGGCGGCCTGGGCCTGGCGCATCCGCTCGCGCAGCGCACCGGCTTCATCGGCGTCGACGGTGTGGCCGAACTCGGCGGCCAGGAAGGCGTCCGTGCGCTTGGACCGCTCAAGCAGTTGCGCGGGGGTGAGCGCGGTGGCCGCGAACTCCTCGATCAGAGCCCGCATCGTCATATTCCGCGCCTCGGCCAGCGCCGCGAGCTTGTCCCGGGTCTCCGCACCGATCTTGATCGTCGTATCCACCCAGCCGAGTATACCGACAAGAATACCGCAGGTCGAGGGGCGTTTCAGTCGCCGTAATCCTGCACCTGCCAGCCCTCGGGTACCTCGCGTACGTCGAAGCCCGGGGCCATGATCTGGTGGAGGGTTTCGCCGTCGCTCCAGTCGTGCAAGGTGTCGGAGAGTGTGGCAATAGTGGCTCGTCGACGTTGTCGAAGAGGATGACGGGTTCGACGGCGAGGTTGTGCTCCTGCGTCGCGTGCCGGGGCTCGGGGCGGCCCAGCCGACGACCGGTACGACCATGATGGTCTTGACGTCGGGCCACTTGAAGGCTACCCGCCATCCGTCGGGCGCGGTTGCGAAGGTGAAATGTGCAGCAGTCATGAACGACGATTTTTGACGACCGGCTTGGATGCATCGGATGTTGGGGCGAGCGTCCGCCCGGTGGTGGCCTGCGCGCAATGCAGGCCGCGCTTGCCGCGAACGCGGTCTCGATGCCGTCCTCGGTCAGCTCGCGGCGGGTGCGGGTCGCTCCGGCCTTGTTGATCAGTACATCCAGGCCGCCGGCCCGGAGGCTGACCTCTCGGGCGAGCCGGTGGACATCACGCAGGCGGGACATGTCGGCAGTGATCGCTGTGACGCTGTCGTTCCGGGTGGAGGGCGCAGTCCTGCCAGCCGGCGTGCCGTCTCCTTGCCGATACCCCCGGTGCTGCCCGTGACCAGCCGGTCTTGCCTTCCATGATCACCACTTCTTTCCTGCACCAGCGTCTACTGCGGATCCACACGGACCACAGCGTGCGGCAGACGTGACACGCGCTGTCCTGCCTTCTGTCTTCTGCGGTCTGCCTCGCGCTCCGGTCTGGTTCAGCGGCGGAGCAGTGCCAGCAGGCTGAGGCCGAACATCAGGACACCCAGCGGCAGGTGGACCAAGGGAACGTGTGCGACGCCGAGGACGACCTGGGCGGAGGCCAGGAGAAGGAAGCCGGTGGCGTGCCAGACGGGTCGCGGTGAGCCGCCGCCTGGCTTCCACGCGAGTATCGCGGCGAGCAGGTAGAGCATCGAGGCGCCGTACATCACGCGGGCGCCGATGCTGTGCATCGTCTCGCCGTGAGCGGAGGTGAGCAGCCATCCGGCACTGATGGCCTGCAGGAAGATGGTCGCCGTCTGCAGGGCGATCGATATCTGCAGGAACAACGAGGTGCGCGCGAGGGGCGGCGCGTGCGTGGTCAGTTCAGCGGTCATGTCACGGTCTCTCTTTCTACTCTTGGGCCGCGATGGAGTAGCGCGCGGCTCCTCCGGGTCTGCAACTGCCGGCTGCGAGACGCGCGCGCTTTGCGGTGTGTCGGCTCCTGGCGGATGGGAACCGATGGCGGTCGCCGCGCGGGGGATGCGGCTGGGCGCGGCGGTGTGGTCAGTGCAGGAAGTCGAGCAGTCGCCTGTTCAGTTCGTCGGGGGCGGCCAAGGGCAGGGAGTGGTGGGTGGCCCCGGCAAGGACGTGCACCTCGGCCTGTGGGATGTTCCGGCGGGCCTTGGCCGCGGCTTTGGCGGCGTGGTGGGCGCGGCTGTGTTCGGCGAGCAGGACCAGGACCGGCAGGCGCAGGCCCTTGGTGCGGGGGCGGCGCCCAGTGATGATCTTGCGGCCGGGGACGGTGGTGGCCGACGCATACAGGCGCTGCCAGGTCTCCTCCAGCGGGACGCTGCCGGTTTCCCAGGCCAGGAAGGCGCGGGCGCGGGCCTGGCTGGGGCGGATGAGGGCGGGCAGGGCGTGCAACAGGTAGTGGGGGCGGAAGGCGGTAAAGACTTGAGTGGGGTCGATGAGGGCAAGGCGATTGACGCGCTGCGGTGCGTGCAGTGCGTAGGTGGCGGCCAGCCAGGCGCCGTAGGAGTGGCCGCACAGGTGCGCGCGGGCGAGCTGGAGGTTGTCCAGGAGGGCGTCCAGCCAGGCCAGCAGGTCCGCGGCGCGTTTCAGCGGGATGCCCTGGCGCCGGGTGCGGCCGGCGTCCCCCAGCAGATCTACCGCGTACACCCGGCAGCGCTTCCCCAGGGCGGGGATGTTGGCGAACCAGACCAGACCGGTGGCCGAACCGCCGGGCAGCAGCACCACCGGCTCGCCGTCGGCGGGACCATGCACGTGCACCCGGGTGGGGCCGTAGGGGGTGGGGGCGTCCTGCTCCTCGGTGGACGCGGGCCACCGGGCGCGCAGTTCGTCATAGGCACCGTCGAAAGCAGACTTCGACACAGACCATCCTCCTCGCTCACCAATATTCTCGCTCGGCGAGATAATATGCACGAAGCCTCAGGGAGTGTGCGTGAACGACGATCAAAGCCCGGCCATGGACCTGGTCCACCTGCTGCGCGCGGTGACCGTGCAATTCGACCTGCTCGGCGCCGAGTTCGCCACCCGCAACGGGCTGCATCCCACCGACGTGCGTGCGCTGATCCACCTGCTGGGCGCCCAACGGCAGAGCATCCGTGCCACACCCGGCTGGCTGGGCGAGCAGTTGCGCCTCAACTCGGCCGGCACCACCGCCCTCATCGACCGCCTGGAGCATCTCGGACTGATCCGCCGCAGCCGGGACACCGCCGACCGGCGCCGCGTCCTGCTCACCGTGGAGGACAAGGCCCACGAACTCGGCTGGGCCTTCTTCGGACCGGTGATCAGCGAAGTAACAAGTGTTGCTGAGAAGTTCAGCGCGGGCGAACTGGAAACAGTGCGGCACTTTCTGACAGCAGTCCTCCAGTCCACCCGGCAGGCACGCTGACCGTGCACGCTGACCGCCCCCGTACGGCGCGGGTGCCGCACGAGGAGCCGAATGGCCCGAGAGTCCGAGGAGGGGTAGAGACCGGCATGGCCGGTCACACCGGGC
Source organism: Streptomyces sp. NPDC016845 (assembly GCF_044332585.1). NCBI lineage: Bacteria > Bacillati > Actinomycetota > Actinomycetes > Kitasatosporales > Streptomycetaceae > Streptomyces > Streptomyces sp. NPDC016845. Next base: position 53,639 of record NZ_JBIRPI010000028.1, read on the forward strand.
GCGCGAAGCCACAACGCCGCAAACGGTGGACTGCTTCGGCATCGGATACGCGAGATCGCGCGGGGGGCCGGCGGCCGTCATCAGTCGGTCAGCCGTTGGATAGTTTTGAGCGCCTGCCCTGCGCCGTCCTCGGCCGCCAGGTGCTGCGCCGCTTTTGCGGCGGCCCGGCTGTAGGCCTGCTGCTTCACCACCCGGGCCAGTGCCTCGGCCAGGCGTTCGGCGGTCAGGGAGCGGAAGGGGATCGGTTCGGTGGCAGCTCCCAGGTCGGCCAGTCGGCGCGCCCAGAACGGCTGGTCCGCCGTCACCGGCACCACGACCGCGGGCACCCCGGCGCGCAGTGCGGCCGCCGCGGTGCCGGCTCCGCCGTGGTGGACCACCCCAGCCAGGCGCGGGAAGAGCAGGGCGTGCGGCACGTCCCCGATCGTGAGCACGTCGTCGCCGTCGGCGGCAAGCAGGGCGCTGCCGGCCTGGAGGATGCCGCGCAGTCCGGCGCGGCGCAGGGCGCGGGCGGCGATATCGCTCAGGCGTTTCCCGTCGCCGGAGGCCATGCTGCCGAAGCCGATCAGGACGGGCCGGGAGCCGGCGTCCAGGAAGTCCTCCAGTACGGGAGGCAGTTGCTCAGTCGCGTTGTGGTGGGGCCACCAGTTGCCGACGATGTCCAGGCCGGGACGCCAGTCGGAGGGTCGGGGCACCAGGGCCGTGCTGAAGCCGTGCAGGATGGGCCAGTTCGCCTGCTCCACTCGTCGGCGCATCGCGGAAGGAGAGACCGGCGGCAGATCCAGGCGGCGGCGCAGCTGGGTGACCGCCTGGTCGTAGAGGCGGTCGGCCATGTGCAGTGTGAAGCGACCCGTAGCGCGGTTGGCCCGGCGGCCCAGGGAGCGAGCCCCTGTGACGACGGGCGGAAAGTCACCGGTCGGTTGAGTGGGCTGGAGGTACACCCCCAGGCTCGGGGTGCCGGTGGCTTCCGTGAGGTGCCAGCCCAGGGGCGCCGTGGTGGCCGACAGCAGGAGCAGATCCGTACCCGCCTCTACCGCGTCGGCGAAGCCCTCACCGAGTCGTGTGGTGAAGGCGGCAGCGGCACGCATCAGTTCGCGTTTTGTCGTTGCCGCGCCGCTTTCCCGGGTGTCGGCGGGAAGACTGCGGAACGTCAGCCCCGCCTCCCGTACGAGCGGGGCGAAGGCGTCGGTGGCGGCGAGCGTGACGTCGTATCCGGCCCGTTGCAGTTCGGCACCGAGCCCCGTGTAGGGGGCGACGTCGCCGCGCGATCCGGCCGCGGCGATCAGAATTCTCATCGGTCCTCCTCGGATTCGCTCCGGCTTCCTGGGTGGCGGGCGGCGTTGGCGCGGATGGCCCGGCTCAGGTAGGCGGCCAGGCCGGGGCGTTGCTGCGTGGGCGGGAGGATGAGGGCGAAGGCGCGTGCGTCGGCGAGGAAGTCGTCGGCGAGGCGCTGGTGCATGTCGGGCGGGCAGGCGGTGAACCAGCGGGCGATGTGCAGGCGGTGCTCTTCGGCCAGGTCCATGGCCCGCCCGCCGTCGCTCGGCTCGCCCTCGTCGAAGGCGGCCAGGAGTTCCGCGCGCCAGGCGGCGGCCTCGCCCATGAGCCGGGCCCAGTCGTCTTTGCTGTGGGCGGCCGCGCGGGCCATCGCCTGCCGCTGCCCCGGCGTGTGCGCCCACTTCAGCTCCGCCTCGGTGGCATAACTCAGGTCGAAGGTGATCTCGCCGAAGACCGCGAAGCGTTCCTCCGGACTCATGGCCACCCCGGTCCGGTGGACCTCGATCGCCTTCTGCGCCACATCGGCCAGCCGCTGCAGCCGGGCGCTCTCCTCCAGCAACTGCCGCTGCCGGGCCCGCAGGTGCGCAAGCGCGCTCGCCTGCGGATCCTTGAGGATCACGGTGATCTCGTCGAGTGAGAAGCCGAGTTCGCGGTAGAAGAGGATCTGCTGGAGACGGACCAGGTCGGCCTCGTTGTAGAGCCGGTACCCGGCCTGGCTGCGGTCACTGGGCGACAGCAGCCCCGCCTTGTCGTAATGGTGCAGCGTGCGCACCGTCACCTGGGCAAAGGCCGCGACCTGCCCCACCGAGTAGCTCATCCACCCGCCCCCTTTCCTCGGCCCCCAGCCTCAAGCCTGACGTATGGGGAGGGTCAAACAGGGCGCCGCACTCGGCCCGCAACCTGTGCCCGCCGGATTCCGCACCGAGGAGGGACGGGCCCTGCCGAAGTAGCGTCACCGACTGCCCGACGCGGGAGGAACCGAGATGTGAGAGAAATGTGTCGGAATTGTGGTTACGGGGAGTGTGTGGGGGAACTCAGGCCAGCGCCGTGCTTGGGACAACAGGTGACGGTTCAGCACTGCGAGACAGCGCATGAGTGGATCCCGCGCCTGGCCGGTCCTCACGGCTGTGAGGACCGGCCAGGCGCATGGACCCTTGTGCGAGCAACGGACGTACAGCCTGTCCTGCCGCCTCTTCTGTGCCGTGGCGCCTCTGCAGTTACATCCGCACCCGCCCACAAAGCCGCTACGGACCCGGTCGACGGCAAGCCCCGTAACGCGCTGGTGCGACCGCGCTTCATGGCCCAGCCCCCGCTGCTGCCCACTACGCCGTACGAACTGCAGCGCGCCGACGGCAGGTACTCACGCGTGGAGATCGCGATCCGCCGGGCCCAGGTGCGAAACCTGCAGGCAGCGGACGTGACCGGCCTTGTCCTCGACGGCCCTGCAACCGGCTCGCCGCCGCTGATGCTCAGCTGGAGCGAGCCTGGCAGACGGCACAGGGGCGATCCCTCTCGCCACGGTCATGACAGCGGGTTGTATGTTGCGGGTATGGGGCGGGGGAAGACACAGGAAGCCAGCAGACGTCGGCGGCTGAGCTGGCCGAACGACGAGTGGAACCGTGCGGCCGCACTGTGCACGGGGCAGCTGCCGCTGGTATGGCTGGCCTGGTGGTTCGCCATGGAGGCGGGCCGGGACGACTACGACCAGGGCGGCGGCGCCTTCCTGGGCATCTTCTGCGTGCTGCTGCTGTTGCCGTTGCTCGGTGTCGCGCACGCGAGCGTGCAGATCATGCCCGCCTTGACCCTGGCCCGCCTGCGGCCCCGCGCCGCCCCGGGGCCGGAGTGGCTGTGGCATCTGGCCGCGTCCGTTCTGATCGGCCTGGGATGGTCGGCGCTGGGGCGGCTGTCGTGGGGATGGCCGGTCACCGACACGCTCCCGTGGTTCGCCGGTGTCGGCGTTCTGCCGGTACTGGTCTCCGCCCGCCTGCCCGGACGCTCGCAAGGTTCGCAGGGATCGTGGGGTGTCTGGCTTCGTTCGGCGGGCGTGAGTTGCGCCCTCTTCATCGTGTGCGGGGTGCCGGCGGCCTCGCTGGCAGGCCATTACGAACCTCCTCAGCTGTCCGCCGGGCAGCTCCTCGGCAACTGGCGCGGGGCGGACGGCGGCGTGCTGAAGCTGGCCGCGGGCGGCCGGGCGGAGCTGAGCCGTGTACCGGCCCACAACGACGTCGACGAAGACGGTGACTTCTCCCTGTGCGACGGGACCGGCACGTGGACACTCGAGAGAGGCAGTGACCTACGGGACACCGACCGGGACGGCGTCCTCCTACGACTCGACGGCGAGTGCGGCCAGGAGACCTTCTGGACGATCGGCGGTACCGCACAGGACCCCGAGCTGTTCGTCCTGTTCGGCGACCCGGACGCCGGCGAGCTGCGCATCATGGCCCGGCCCTGAACACCTCCTCGCCACCTCGCGCGCCTGACGGACGATATGGCCACATGGCCGGGACACGCTCACGCACCGCTGTGCGGGGCGGGCGCGACTGTTCCAGGTGCAAGCGCTGAAGAGGCGGGCAGCCCGGGTGAGGAGGCGGGACCGCCGGGGGGCCGGGTCCGGGGCCCCTCGGCCACACGGACCGACGGCACCGCGTGCTGGCCGCCGCGCCCCAGCGCGGCATCTCTGAGTGTCCTCCCCCGGCACGGCATATGCCAGAGTTCGGGCAGACTCCTCCCGTGGGTTGTCAACGCGGTCACCTCAGCAGCGGGTCTCGAACATGCACATAGGGGAAACACGGGCAGGGGCGCCGGTTGCGCCTGTCACGGCAGCAAGACAGCGACATCGGGGACGAAGAGCATGTGTCACCCTGCCCGGCCTCCTGGCGACCGGATCACCGGGCGCCAGGAGGCCGGGCAGCCGCCGGGGCCGACGGCCGGCAGCGCCTGACGTACGTCGGCGCCCGGCCTCCCCTGTCCGCGTCGCCGCCCTGCGGGCCGCCGCCCCGGACGGCCGCCTCCGTCACGTCCTGTCCGGCTGCAGGCGGTCCCGGTTGTCACGACCGTGCGGCGCCGGTTGCTTGATGCGTGGGACAGCGCCTGGTGCCTGGCCTGTTTTGGGCGAGGGAGGTGCTCACCGCATGGTGCCGCCGTCCTGAGAGGCGACGGCATCAACGGTCGCGGCGGCGGCGCGCCGCACGCTCGCGCAGCGCGGCGGCGTCCCGGCGCATCGTGCGCGCCCTGCGCCGCATCTGTGCCGCGGTGTGGATCAGGGCACGGCTGTGTGCCCGGGCCAGTTCCAGCCGCGAGATGCTGGGGGTGGTCTCGGAGTCCATGCTGCCGCCTCGTCCATCCTGCCGTCGTACGTTCAGTGTGCGCCTTGGGCGGCCGGAGCGGCGTGAGACGGGCGCGCACGACGCGCCGCGGCGTGCCCACGCGTACCGGACGGGCTCCCGGTCAGGGCCGGAACCGCCCGTCTTCCTTGATTCGCGGCGCGCGCAGGGCACGCGGCCCCCGTACGGGCACACTGGCAGGCCTGATCGTCAGTCGGTCGCCAGCAGGCCGGTCCGGAGCTTGCCCAGGACCCGGGCGAGCAGGCGGGAGACGTGCATCTGGGAACAGTCCAGCAGGTCGGCGATCTCCTGCTGGGTCTGCTCCTCGACGAAGCGGAGGTGGATGATCTGCCGGTCCCGCTCGTCAAGGGCCGCGATCAGCGGGGCCAGGGCGCGGAAGTTGTCCACGAGGTCGAAGGAGGGGTCCTCGAAGCCGATGAAGTCCGCGAGCGCGGATTCCGAGTCGTCCCCGCCGCCGGTGGTGGTGGTGGCGTCCAGGGAGATCGAGTTGTAGCCGTTGGAGGCCTGCTGCGCCTGGGCGACCTCGGACGGTTCCAGCTGCATCAGCTCGGCCAGTTCGGCGGTGGTGGGCGTGCGGCCCAGGCGGGTGCGCAGTTCCTCGCTGGCCTTGGACAGCTCCAGGCGGGCTTCTTGGAGGCGGCGCGGGACGTGGACGGCCCAGGAGGTGTCGCGGAAGAAGCGTTTGATCTCGCCGGTGATGTAGGGGATCGCGAAGGAGGTGAACTCCACCTCCCGCGTGAGATCGAAGCGGTCGATCGCTTTGATCAGGCCGATCGTGCCGACCTGGACGATGTCCTGCATCTCCGCGTGTCCGCGGTGCTTGAAGCGGGAGGCGGCGTACTGCACGAGCGACAGGTTCATCTCGATCAGGCAGTTGCGGACATAGCTGTATTCGCGGCTGCCTTCCTCGAGTCCGCTCAGGCGGTCGAAGAAGGGCCTGAAGAGGGTGCGGGCGTCGTGCGGGGTGATCGAGGACGGGTCCTTGTACGCGCGCTGGGCGAGAGCGTCTTCCGCCAGCGTCGCCTGACTGACCGTCACGGTGATCATGCGTCCCTGCTTCCCATAGATGAGCTGGGCCTTTGTGTTCCCCGTAACCGGGCCCCTGCCCGCCCTGCCGATACGTACACCCTTGATGGCGTGAACGACCGGCAAGCACCGGCGTTTCGCGCTTCAACCACCACACACGGCGCCAAGCGTCCCATCGGACGCCGACGAGGCGGTGGCCGGCCTTTGCCAGGCGGGCCGCCCGCCTCGGCCCGGCACGCGTTCCCGAAGACGTTCCTTTCCAGCGCGCGGCCGGTTCACGGAATCCGGCGGGACTGGCGACAAGGTGTCGCTGCGACTGCTGTGAACACTGAACTGCCGGGCGTGCGGGCGCGGCTGGGTCAGGCGGTGACGTAGGCGGCCGACACGAGCAGGCCCAGCGCGGTCGGCACGTAGACGATGCGCACCGGACCCTGCACGTACTGACGGACGCTCCCGTGCTGCAGCGGCGCACCGGCCAGCGGATCCACAGCGATCGCCTCTAGAACCATGTCCAGACTCGCCCGGGCCACCGGTGTCATCGTCTCGGCCTGCTCCAGGGCGACATCGTGAACGACCAGATGGGCCCAGCGCGGCAGGTGGCCCGCCAGCCGGTGCTGCTCAGCGCGCGGGGGGCGGCCGAGGCCCACTCGGACCTCTTCCCAGTCGGTGCACACGTCGAGATCGACGCCCTCGGCAGCGAGGTCTCCCAGCACATACGCGACGCCCGGATCGGTGAGCGCCAGGTGGCGGGCATCTGCGCGCAGCGCCGTGCGCTCTGCGTGGTTGAAGACGAGACGCGCCATGCCCTCCCCCTGGTGGCCTTGGAAGCCCGACAGTAGTGAGCGTGCCGGGTCCCTGCCAGCGCCGGCGACGAGGGAGGCTGCGCCAGCAGGGGCGATGCGGGTGTCAGGAGCCGGGCGGTTACCGCACCGGCTTCGCGATGGTGCGGCCGCTTGTGGTGCGCCGGCGGCTGGCTGCCTTGGCCATGGTGCTGTCCTGTGGTCCGCGGGGTCAGGCAGACGGCAACGCCGGCTCCCCGCCTGAGTGAAGCGCGAGTACCCCGCTTGCAGCGTCCGCGGCAGAGCCAGCGCATCCGCGACCGGTTTATTGCGACGCGCAGCCAGGCGACCGGCGCCCCCGGGGGGGGGCTCAGTTCAGGGCCGGCGCACCGCCTGCGACCATGCCGTCAGCAACTCGGCGTACTCCTTGCGCTGTTCGTCGTTGAGGAAGCCGCCGCTGCGGATCATCAGCACGCGGATCCGTGCGTTCAGCTCCGCGGCAGACTGCTGCCCCGTCGGCTGCTTCGGGGTAGCCGGCATGACGCAGAACGTAACGCCGCCTCTAAGCCTTGGGCAAAGCTTGTCTGCATATGCCGATGCGTACCAGCCGGAACCCTGCCTGCCGCTTCCCTGCCCGCTCGCCCGTGCAACCGGGCACGGGGCATGCTCAGGACCAGGCCAGCGCGTCAGCACCACGTTCCAGGCGGCCAGGGGGCGAAGTACGGAAATGGCCGAACACACGGCACGGTGCAGCTGCGAGATGCACCACGACCGTCACTTCGCTCTGCACCACGGCATGTCGGGATCAGCACGTGAACGCGGTGGCGGCGGCATCAGATCACCCCAGCTCTGGTAGGCAACGTCAAGGTCGCTCAGCCATGGTCCCGCTTCTGCTGCGAGGCAGCCGTCACCGCTGACGCCCACGCCGCCACCTCGCGCGCCAGGACGGCCGATGACAGACTCCGCCAGCGAGAGGGGTGAAGGCGCCGGAGTCGGCACGCCGGGCCGGCGTCACCCTCACGGCGTTGTTGCCCTGGCATGCGGGCCATAACGCCGTCGGCCGGTGGGGCAGCGCCGGCCGGTGACCAGACCTGCGGCTGCGGGGAGCGGCCGGTGGCAGGGCGCAGGCCCGCGGCCGTCAGCGCCGCGATCAGCGCACAGGCGAGCGTGGCCAGAACCGCCGAGAGCGCGGCGAGCGAAACCGTGCGTACGGCTGGCAAAGGCGGGCAGCGGTCTCTGAGCCCGTGCGCTTGTGCCCCGAGCAAGACGCCAGGGTGGGTCGGGGTGCGTGGGTTACCCGGAGACAGCCTGTTCCTCGGATGCCCCCTCCCCCGCCCGGCACCAGCCCGATCCACCGCGGCGGTGCGGGCGGTGCCGCTGCAGTTGGTGACGACCACAGGATGCGCGCTCGGCCGGGATCGTCAGGCCAGGGCGATGGTCGCGGTGACGCACTTGCCGACCGGTTCCCGCCGGGCCTCGAAGCTTCGTGCGCACAGCAGGACGATCTCGAGGCCGTGCTGGCCGACCCGGCCGGCATCAGCCGCCCTAGCCAGCGGCAGTACCGGATCCCCGTCCCAGACCTCCACCCGGACACTGTCCGCACCCAGTGTCAGGTCCATCAGGACGGGGCCCGGTGCGTACTTGTAGGCGTTGGTCACCAGCTCGCTCACCACCAGCTGCGTCACCTCCACGGCGCGCTGGGAGATGGCGCGATGCTGGGTGCTTTGTGCTCGGGTGAGGAAGTCCGCGGAGAAGCGGCGTGCCTCGGCGATGCAGCTGCCGTCGCCCTCCAGGGCCAACGCGGCGTGCAGACCGCCGATGCCGCTCACGATGCCGCCCTGCTGGGGATGGGCGGCGCGCTTGGAACCACTTGGCACTTCCCTCGCTCTTTCGCCGCGCGTACCCCGATCCATCCCCTTTACACCCCTGCTTCGCGCAGGGCCTCGGCCCCTGTCCGGGGCGGGAGTTGACCGGTTACCGGCGGACCTCCGGAGCAGGGCGGCGGTGTGGGAGCATCCGCGCATGACACCACAGAACACGGCGGGACCCGCGGGGCCGTCCGAGCCGGACGGACTGGCTGTCACCGCCCGCGTCCAAGAGGGTGTCCTCGTCCTCGGCCTGGCGGGCACACCCGACCACACCGGCCAATCCGCCCTGCACCGCGCCCTCGAGGCGGCGGATCCGAGCCTGTGCCGCATCGTGTGCGACCTGGAACAGCTCACCTTTATGGACTCCACCGGCATCAACCTTTTCCTGATCATGCACCGGCGGGCCGGTCAGCAGGACGGGTGGCTGCGGCTGACCGCCGCCCCCGAGCCGGTCCTGCGCACCCTCCAGCTCGTCGGCCTGGACCAGGTCATCAGCCTGCACCCCACCGTCGCCCATGCCCTGAACGCCTGACCCCACCGCCGTAGCGCACTCAAAAGTTCAGCGGTGCCCGGCCCGGGCCCTTTCGTGCGCAGCGGTCCGGGCCGGGTCAGCCGTTCCACCTCGCCCGCGGGCCGCCCCGCCGTCGGGCTCCGCCGCTCACCGCCACGACATGGCGCGCAGTGCCCCGCGGATGCCGGATCCCCGCATCGCGGGCCTGCCGACCCGCAACTCGGTGCATCCGGGCAGCGGTTGCGGGGCGACAGGTAGGTATGGGGAGCCTCCATGCCCGGACCCTGCATGGGGGTTCTTCCGCACGCCCGCACCTCGTCCTCCCGGGTCGGCCGGACCGCCCCGCCCCGTGGCCTCGTGCCCGGCTCGCCTGGTGTCCGGCCGGCTGCCCGGGCGGCGCTATCCGTCCGGCTCGTCGAAGAGGTCGGTGCAGACCTGCGGCAGCGGGCGGCCGGTGGCGAACGCGCGGGCCCGCAGCAAGGCCAGCGCGTCCGGAATGCCGATGCCGCGGCGCGCGGCCAGCTGCCCGGCCGCGCGGCGGGCCCGGCCCCAGTAAGCGTCGATCATCTCGGCCGGCTCCCAGGGCAGCGGCTCACTGCCGCCGAAGTGCCGCACGGCGCGCTCCAGCAGGATGTCGGTCACCGTCTGGATGGCCGTCAGGGCCCGGGGCAGCGGGTCCTCGCCGTGCTGCCAGGGGGTGCGGCGCCACAGGTCCACCGCACCGATCGGCTTGCTGGTCCCGGCCGGGGCGAGCGGCAGCGCGAGAATCAGCGCCACCTGCGGGAGCTCCTCGCGCAGGCGGGAGCCGAAGACGGGCCACACGCTCAGATACTCGCCGGGGTCCAGGCACACCACCGGGGTTCCGGAGACGGAGGCCGCCATGCACGGCCCCTCCCCCGACTCGAACTGCAGCTCCTCCAGGCGCAGCGCCTCCCGGCCGTCGGCGCACAGGACCTGGCGCGCCTCGGTGTGCGTCAGCAGTGACATCGACGCCCCGTCCGCCCCCAGGCTCTGACTCAGTGCGTGGCACAGCCGGTTGGGCAGGCCCGCCTCGTCGCCCGCCGCAGCCCGCTCCATCACCCGCACCACCCGTGCATGACCCATCGGCCACGGGTGCCCCGATGGGCGCCGGTCACGCACCGTAGAGAGGCTGGCCGCGGGGTGTGACGTTCTACCGGCCGAGGTGGAGGCAGGCGGGACACGTCCACGCCAGCGTCGTGGACGGGCCTAATGCGGCGCCGAAGATTTGCCCGCACTGGTCACACTGCATGCCGGCGCCGACCCCAGCCGGCGCGCGAGCGGCCGCGACAGTGCCGGGCGGACAGCCGCTCGCTTGGCAGCTTCCCCGCGTGCGCAACGCGCCCGCCCCGTACGCGGCGGCGGGGCAGCGCCTTTGCGGGACGGGCCGGTATCCGCGGCCGGACGGCCGGTGGTGCGGCGTGCGCCGCACCGTGCACACCGCGACACGGCCGCATCCGGCCGCGCCCACCTCAGGCCGCCGCCGGGCGAGCGAGAACGTGCTGCCCGGCCCGGAGCCGCTGCTGCATATCTGGGGGCGGGTGATGATGGGCATGGTCACGAGGCCTCCTTCAAAGTCCGTCGACTGGGCAGCACCGCACCACGCGCGTGGCGGGACGGCGCCTTCCAGCCCGGCCGGCCGGACGGTCGGCCCTGGCCTCCTTGCCCCACAAAGGTCGCGTCGGGGGACGAAGGCCCTGGACGGGTCGGCATACCGCCTCGATGTATGCCCTGATCAAGGGGTGGAACCGGGAAACCCGGCGGGCATCATCCGCCGAGGAGCGTCGTGCATGCCCCCGTCCTACCGGTGCCGGCCACCGGGCCACCCCGCAGCACGGGCAGCGCGGCGCCGCAGTCTCGGTCCACGAATGGGCGCAGTCGCGAGGCCGAAGCGGAGCGCCGTGCGCAGACTGATGCACGCCCGCCCGGCCATCAAGTGGCCTTTTGCACCTTTTCACCCCGCTCCCTGTCGCCGCCCAGGGCTGGTCTTTCTACTCGGCTGCATCCATCGGCGGCCTGCGCATGGAAAGGCAGGTGGGGTGCCCGGTTTCCCCGGATGCATCGCGTTGACGGAAGCGCAACCTGCGCCGGGTCACGGCTCGTTGAGCGCGGCGACGCACCCTGACCGGGTGCGTCCAGGGGCGGGTCTTCCGGCGAGGACTCGCCCCTGCGAGGAGAATGCCGGGCCCCTGCCCTCACCGCTTCGGAGCTCGTCGACGATGCGGCAGCGTGCGGCTGCGTACCTTCCGCTGTTCGTGGTGGCGCTCTACGATCGGCGCAGACGGGATGGCTGGCTTGATGACGCCGCCGCCTTTGAGGTTCCCGGACCCTGAACCGTGTCTGTTAAGACGGCTGGAGCCGTATCGCCGACAACACGGCTCCAGCACTGGCCCTCTGGGTGCGACACCTCCAGCGAGACGGCTCCCGCAGCCTCGCGTCCATCCAGAGGGCGCCTCCCATGCGCAGCAGGCGAAGAGAGCAAGCGTCGCTGCGCGCGGGCCCCGGGCCGCTTCACGCGGCCGGGGATAGGGACAGGTTCCCACCACCGTGCGCGGGCTGTCCGGGCAACGGGCCGTTGACTTGCGTCGATTTGACGTCGCGTGCCGCTTTGCTCAGCGACCGGTCGGTGACGCGGGCGGCGTGCCGTGCCCGCGGCCGGCCCCGGGCCCCCAGGCGTCACTGCGGGCGCACAGTTGCCGGTTCAGCTCGAGGCGCACCTTGGCGGGCAGGACGCCGCTCTGGGCCCACCGCACAATCAGGATCGCCACACGCCGCAGCTTGACGTTCGTCCGCTGCGACACCTGGCGCAGCACCTCGAACGCACAGACGGGCGAAAGGTGAGCGACGCCGACCAGGACACCGACCGCCCGGTCCACGTCCGCATGGGAGACGACCGCTTCCTTCAGCTGCGCGACTTCTCTTTCCAGCGCGGCCACCCGCGCATCGAGATCTGCGGGGCCGGGGCGGGCGGGCTGCTGCATGTGATCTGACTGCACGGCTGCCTCCGGGGCCCTGGGGGGCATAGCGCCAGTCTGCCAGCACGGCCTTGCTGCCTTGAGGCGTCCGCAAGCCCTCCCTCTATCTCGACTTCCGCCGCCAAGCTATCCGTGGACGCACGGCACACCCGGAAGGGTTCGTGGTTCGTGCCCCGGCTGCGCGCCGCACACCGTGCCCGCACTCCCCCTCTGCCGCACAGACATCCCGCAAGGCCCTGCGGCGACAATCGCGATCCCCTCCAATTCGGAGATGGTCCTGCGTTTTCGGAGTCGTTCTGCGTTCCGCACGCCGTCATCTGCCTGCGAAGGCGGCCGGCCGCGAGCGCGTCATGGGCGGTCGGCTCCTCGGCGGTCTCTGGTGTGTGCCTGGCGGGCGGGCTCGAAGTGGCTCTGCCCGGCCTGGTGCTGCACCAGCAGGAGGTTCGCGGCGCCAGGGGCGCAGTTGTCTGCCGCGGGGGGTCGGGTTCGGTGAGGCGGTTATGCCGCACCGGCCCGTGCCGGACACGCGCGCCCCGCAATCCGGAGGCCGCCGAGACAGGCGGTCAGTCGAGTCGGGGCGAGCGGTGTCCGCCCGCGCGTGATTGCGGAGGAATGGTGTGCGCTGCGGGGGTGGCGGGTGAGGAGGTGCGGGCCGTGCGTGACCTGCTGATCGGCCGGGCGTTGACTGCAGCGAGCGAGCCTCCGCCCCCTCCCTGGGAGACAGCTCAGGTGCCAGCCCGGCACCGCTCCTCGGCAGTGCGGGCCGGGCCCTTCACCGACGCCGGCGGGGTGAAGGCGGGCCCGGGGCACCCGGTCGGCTCCTGCCCGGTCCTGCGCCCTCTGCTGTCCGCCGGCCCCGCCGCCGCCCCACAGGAAGGTCACCCAAAAATCGTGGGCACCCCCTTCCCGCCGGGCCTTCAGATTCAGACCGTCGACACCGGCGACACAGTCCTGCTGCACCTGCGCGGGGAACTCGACATCGCCACCGCCCCCCGCCTGGAGCCCGTCCTGATCCCGCTGACCGCCCAGACGTGCGAACTGGACCTGGGCCATGTGACGTTCATCGACTCCACCGGCATCAATCTCCTCACCCGCCACCACCGCCAGGCCGCCGCGGCCGGCGGCCGCCTGCGGCTGATCGCCGCCACCCGGGCCGTACGCCGCGTCCTGGAGATCACCGGCACCACCTACCTCCTGGACGACCCCGGCCCACCCCCGCCTGACACCCTGGGCCACTAGCGCGCACCCGGACCGCACGCAGCCCAGGCCGGTGCGAGGCAGCGTCAACGGAAAGACGGAACCTGCGGGGGCGCACTGTCTGGCACGGGCCCGCGCGTCGGCTACGGAGCCGGCTTATAGACGACCGTCGTGGTGGGGCACTGCCCGGCAAGCTCGCGCAATGCCTGCAGTTCGGCGTCGTCGACGGCCAAAGCCCAGCGCAGTTTCGTGGCGACCCAGGTCGCCGCGTAGGTGCAGTAGTAGGAGGGGTCGGTGGGCAGCCACTGGGCCGGGTCCTTGTCCGCCTTGGCCCGGTTCGAGGCGGCCGAGACCGCGATCAGCGTGTCCGGGCTGTCCTGATCGTTGGCGTAGGCCTCACGCCGCACGGTGCTCCACGGCGTCTGCTCGGAGTCGTACACCTCCGCCAGCGGGACGAAGTGGTCGACATCGAGGCGGGCGGCGTCGGTCACCGTGAGGCCGTCGTAGGCACTGCGCCAGGTACCGCCCGACAGCTTGCAGCCCGCCGCCACCTCCGGCGCCTGCACAGCTTCCGCCAGGATGACTTCCTTGCGGGTGTTACACCCGTCTTTCGCGTCCAGGCCCCTGTTCCAGTGCTTGTACAGCTTCCGCTGGTAGCCCTCGCGGTGCTCGGCGGCGACCGGGAGCCGGCCGACCGCGGCGAGCAGCGGCAGCGGCACCCGCGCGCCCGAAGCGCCGCTGCCCGCCGGTTGGGCTGGGGCAGAGGACGTGGAGGGATGCGAGGCCGCCGGCCCCGCGGCGACGGAGGCGGAGGCGGGCGGGGCGGGTGTGGCGAGGACGGCGAGCGCGAGAGCGGGCCCAAGACGCAGTTTCTTGATCACGCTCGTCTTGTACCGGCACCCGCGCACCATCGAAAAGGCTGCGGGCAGGCGTGTCACTCGCACGGCCGCCCCGGTTCACTGCAGAAACGTCGCACCCAGCCGGCAGCGAGCTGCACACGCCACTCATCTGGATGAACCACGGCGGCGAGCTGAATAGCGAACCGTTTCGTCAGGACAGGCCGTGGCCATGAGACTTCCGCATCGCACGGGCACGGGCAGGCTGCTTGCCGCCGCCGTCCCGACCCTCCTGGCCGCAGCACTGACCGGCCTCGCACCCGCCCACGCCACCACCACAGCGGGCGCCCCCGCCACGGCCCGGGACCAGATCAGCTGCGCACGCGGGTTCGTCTGCATCTACCCCGAGATCGACTTCGGCGGCCAGCCCTACGTCAAACGAGCCGTCGACGGCTCGGTACGGCACCTGCCGGACTACATCCGCGGCAAGGGCAGCTCGGTCATCAACAACAGCGGCCGCACCGCGCGCGTCTACCAGAAGGACAACTACTTCGGCCGGCACGTCTGCGTCGGCCGCGAAGGCGGCACCATCGGCGACCTGCGCTCCTACCAGCTCAACGACACCACCCACAGCCTGCACAACAACGACACCCCCTGCGGCGCCTGACACAGCCCCCGACCTGGCCAGTACAGCTCCCGGCCGCCTGCTCACAATGCCCCTGGGCGAGCCGCGTAGTGGCGCCGACTGCTCGCGACTGGCGCGGGCGCCCTGTTGGTCTTCAGCGCGGCCGACGGGCACGTTGTGTTCGGACAGCAGACCCGGACAGGACGATGACCGTCCGGCCGGGCGGCGAGACCTCGCGGGCGCACCCCCAGCACGCGACACCGCGGCACCATGCCAGGCCCTCACCTGACGGTCCGCCTGCTGGGCGGCCACCCGTGCTGGGAGCCCTTTCCAACCCCGGGCGGTCATCGGATGATCGCTCCTATGATGCTCTGTTCTTCCTCCCTCCGGCTGTGGTTGCTTCCCAATGCCGTCCTGCTCGTCGTGTTGCCGCTGTGGGGGTGCGCTCCGCTACCCCCACCTGCCGGGACGGATACCACAGCACATCGGAACCGAAGGAGTGGACGCCTGGACGGACAAGTCGATCGGCGCCGCGTTCGTACTGGTCTTCCTGTACACGGGAGTGACGGCGTTGACGGTCAGCGGCGCGGAGCTGACACTGCGGCTGACCCCACGCGATGCATTACCGCACGCCAAAGCCGCAGCGTTCCCCTCCACCCGGGCAGCATCGTCCCTGATGAACAGACCCGGCAGCCGGGCCTCAGCGCGCCGCATCGCACGCGCCCTGCTGCTGCTCAACACCTGCATCGGCATCTCGCTCCTCATGGGCTGCGCAATACTCTGGCGCTCGACGCCGGATGCGCACGTGCCCGCCTGGCTCCTCACCGCGATGACTGTGCCGCTCCTCGCCGGCACCGTGATGACGGTCCTTGCGGCCGTGAGCGACCGAAAGCGGTGATCCCGGTCCCCCCGTCTGGCCGGCGGGAAGGGGATCAAGGGCGTTGCACAGAGCGGGGCCGAGGGCTGGTCGCGCTCGGTGACGTCATCGGTGACGGCAGCACGTGATCATGGGCCCGTGCGGTGGGCGGGGTGCTTCCTGTCCGTTCACCGGCGGGAGTATGACCGGGTACGCCACACTCGTTCCTATGACAGAGGGTGAGTGGTGGAGTGTGCGGGTGGAGTTGCTGGGCGGCGGGATGGCCGGTGAACTGTGGCCGCGCCCCGGCCGCATCTTCGCCGTCTCCACGCTGCATACCCTGCACGTCCTGGCCGAGGCCATCGACGACGCCTTCGCCCGCTGGGACCGCAGTCACCTGCACGAGTTCGACTTCCCCGCCATCGGCAAACGCGCCACCGAGCACCGCTACGCCGAGATCCAGGACCCTGCCATGGAGCTCGACGCCGATCACGTGCGCATCGGGGACGTGCTGCAGCCGGGCACGGAGTTCGGGTACGTATTTGACCTAGGGGATAACTGGCGGCACGCCTGCCGGGTCGCCGAGCGGCCGGTCGACCTGGACAGGGAGGTCGGCATCGTGCCCGACAAACCGCTGCCGTACTGGGGCTGGGGTCTCATCCCCGACCCGTACGGGCGGCTATGGGACGGCGACGACGGCGAACAACCCATCCCCACACCGCCACACGAGCCGTGGCCCTGGGCCAACGCTCCCCAGCCCTCGCTGGCGACCCTGCACTGCCCAGGCCAGTACACCCGTCTCCTCGCTGTCTCCGACGCCGACGCCGACGCCGACGACATCTGACCTGCGGCGTGCTCGGGCAGCCAACCGAGCAGGAGTCCCACACGTGTGGGGTGATCCGAGCTCCGCCTGGTCACGAGGGCTGGAGACAGCCCCACGCGTGTGGGGGTCTTGGCTCAGGAAGACTGAACGCGCAGCTCAGGCAGGTGCCCCCTGTAGACATCTCATTCCAGAGCGCTAACAGTTCTCATCCGGTGTCACCCAGAGTTCTCACTCGATGTTGAGCCCCGGGCATCTCCACCAGCGGCGTACGGAACATCAAAGTGAGAAGCGTGGGTGACACGGGGGTGAGACGTCACACCGGGCAGGGTGCCAGTGAGGGCCGGAACGGCGGCCGCCACCACCTCGTGAGTTCGGCCGGTCCACCTGGCCGGCTCCACCGTCCGCATCGACGCCGGGGAGAGACGCCGTAGAGGGGATCTATCCGCCCCAGCCCACCAGAAAGACGGGACCAGGATTCAGCTCCCGGTGTTCATGGCGGCGGGCACGCTCGCCGCGGAGTGCACCGCGTGCTGAGCCGCTACCTGCTCCAGCACCGCGTACAGCGCCTGCGCACGCTGGCTGCGCCGGCTGCCGAAAGACGCACGGTCAGTGGTCAGCAGCAGGATCCAGTGCGCGCCGGTCATCCGCATCCGGCTGGCCGACCGGACCGCGCGCAGCAGTTGTCGGTTGTCCCGCTGGGCCAACGGCCCCTGGAGTGGTGAGAGGAGCTGGTGTGCGGGTCCCCGCAGCCGTTGGTGCAGGTGCAGGGGCACCGTTTCCCATGTCGGGTCCTCCGCCTGCGGCAGCCATCGGCCCTGGGCGGCCCCGGACTCGGCTAGCGACGCTGTAGCGGGGGCTGGTGGCGCCGGATTCCGCGCTTGCTCCAGCTCGGGTCCAGGTGCGGCCGGGTGGCCGGCGGTGCAGGTGTGGGGAGCCGGCGTATGGGCGTATGCGCACGCGGGGCAGGGCACCCCGTTCGTCAGCTCGGCGGCCAGCTGCACCACCGACCGCTCGGGGCCGAACCCCAGTGACATGAGTTGGTGCGGCAGGCACAGTTCCTCCACAGCGCGCAAGGCTGCGGCCGCAGTGACATCGTGGCCGGCCGTGAACCATCTGCCCGTCTCTGCGTGCTCGCCGCACCCGCAGAAGCAGCGCCGGTGTCCTCTCGTCTGTGTCACGCTCGGGACGCTAGCGGTTTCAGCAGCCGCAGATCGGCCACGCCACGCGGCCTCGCCTCGATACGACCCATGGCTGCGCGGGGAGTAGGTGTCGAGACGGTGCACCGGCGTGCGCCCGGCACCCAGGACGGCACAGCTGAATGTGGCGTTGGCGACCGGTTTCGGAAGCCGCCGCATGCGGACAGCACCGGGCAGCGGCGCCTCTCGCCGCAGGGAACCTGACGGGCCGCCGCCGACCGGCACCGGCCCCTCCCGCTGCTCTGGTCCGGCCGCCCGCGGCTGACCCGTATGGCTGCTGTGCACCGTGGGCACGCCATCCCGCACGACTCTCCAGGCCCTTCAGCGTCTGGCGGCGGCCGGGTGGCGCATCGCGGCGCGGGCCGACTTCGACGGCGGCGGCCTCGCCCTCGTCCGCGCCGTCCTCACCGCCGTCCCCCACGCCCGGCCCTGGCGGATGACAGCCTCCGACTACATCGCCGCCCTGCACCCGGCACCCTTCGAACCAGACAGCCTGGACCCCGACCGCCTCGGCGACACCCCCTGGGCCCCTCTGCTTGCCACCGTGATGCGCGACACCGGCCGGCCCGCCTACGAAGAGGCGCTGATCGAAGATCTCCTCGCCGACCTCCGCTGCGGATCCCCGCCTCCTGGCAAGCCGGGCCGCACTCACCCGGCCGCCCGGCCAGCCGCCGCCTCAGCCAAGGTCCCGCCGCCCGCAACACCCGTGACCTCCCCCTGCACTCCGGCAACGCTCCGACCGGCAGCTCATGCCCAGGCAAGGCGGTGCAACTGCTGCAGCAGCAAACGGCACTTGTCCACCGCGTCGTAGGCGCCGCCCAGCCGCTGCCGGTGATACCGAGAACCGTCCACCGACCACAGTCCTGCGGCCACCGCCGCCGGCCCCATCGCGTCCTCCCAGCGCACCCGGTCCAGCACAGACCCCGCCGACGAGGCGGAGGCACCCTGGCGCAGCAATTCCCGGGCGAGAACACCACGATCGAAGGCGGCGTTGTAGGCGACGCACCGCCTGCCGTCCAGAATGCTGGCCAGGCGCGGCAGCACATCGCCGATGCAGGGGGCATGGGCGATATCCGCATGGGTGATGCCGTGCAGCGCACTGGCCGCCGCCGTGATCGGCCTGCGCGGATCGAGCAGTTCGTTCATCACCGTGCGGCCCGCTGGCGCTCCGGGGGCAGGTGCAGCGGTGAAGGTGAGTTCAGGCCAATTCCGAAGGCGGGGACGTCTGCGACCCCGAGCAACCCGGAGCAACGCAGAGAAACAGCGGAAAAGAGCGAGAAACAGCGGGAAAGAGCAAGACGCTGTCTTCACGGAGGGCGCCCCTACGAGTCGGCAACCTGCGGCATTTAGAGCTTTGGCCGAGACCCGCAACTAACTCAATCGGGTTCTAGGTTCCGGGCTTACGGTGTCTCAAGTCCACCGCAGTAACAGCCAGTTCGCGGCATGTGGGGAAGGACACAAGCACGTGCGTAGGTGTGGCACGGGTGTCGCATAGGTGTGCCCAGAGTGTGCATCAGCGTGCTTGGACTGGGCGTTTCCTGAGACAGCGCAACCTTGCCTCAGCTCGCGTGCCGCTGAAGTTTCCTACACTCCCCCACAACGCAAAGAGAGCCCTGCGTTCCCGACTCGGTTCCTAGGCCATTCGTCGGAAGGGCTCTCTCAGCGGCCCCCATCCACGCTCACAGGCAGGAGGTGACATGAAGAAGACTAGCAACCCCGGACCCGGCCGGTCCCGCCTCGCGCGGCGCCTGCGGACATGGGCCCGAAAACACCGGCGCACCGTTCAGATGCAGATGGTCCGCGGAGCCTCGTACAGCCTCGGCTCCAGCGCCATCAGCCTGCTGATCGTCTGGTTCCAGGGACGGCACTGACGGCCTCCTCAAGCGGGCAGGGACGGGCGAGCGTCTCGTCGTGAGCTTCGTCCCTGCTTGCTTGATGCGGGTCCATCAGGTGCCTCCGCTAACTACTTGCCGTAGCAACCAAGTTCGCTGATACTTCTCCTGCGTCACCGGTTGAGACTAGGGGCAGGAGTTTGGGGTTCGACTCCCCTTGCATCCTTCCTCGCGCTCGTTTCGGTCGCCTTGGTGCTGCGATACGTGGCTCTGACCCTAGGTAACACGATGTCAGGGAATGCCAACGGCGGACGAAGGGAGAGTTTTATGAGCAGAATGCGGAAGTCATTTGAGGTCGTCTTTATGGTGGCCGCGGCGGTCGCAGAAGGTCGTGCAGCCGGGCTGCTGCTCCCTGCCTGAGCCGGTGACGCTTGGCCCCGGCAGCGCTTTGAAGGCGCTGCCGGGGCTCATCGCTGCCAAGGCGGTGACGGTTTTCACGGGTTGACGCTGACGAACTCGTACGTCAGCCGGATGTCGGTGAAAGTACGGGCATAGCCGACCTCGCTGCCGCTGCCGCGATGGCGGGCGGTCTGCTCTCGGTTAGGCGGGCTCGTGGTAGCCGTCCAGGGCGAAGGGCGCGGGCTGTACGGGCTGGTGGGGCGGCATAGTTTGGAGGGCGTCGTCGAGGACGAGGCGATAGTGCTGCTCCTGCACCGGGCGCAGAGTGAGTTCCAGACCGGCGAAGTCGCCGGTGTCGATTGCGGCGAGTGCTTGGGCGGCGTCGTCGATGGTGATGTGGGGGTGGAATATCCGTGTGGGTCCCAGATCGAAGGTGTGTCCGGCGATCGGAACGGGGCAGTCGGCACGAGTCGCGTGTACCTGTCCGCCTTCCAGCAGGCGGCGCAGCATGTCCGCGCCCGTCCCGTTGAGGGTGAGGCGCAGGGCTCGGGTGAAGGGGTTGATTATGCACTGGCCGTCCACGAGTCGGCGGGCCAGCCGCAGAAGGACTCGTTCGCGGGCGGTGAACTCTGCAGGTACCGGGAAGAACTGCTCGCAGTGCCGCTGGACGTACTCCAAGTCGAGGACGATCTCACGGATGCGCTCGAGGTCTTGCCAGTCTGCTGGGGCATCGCTGCTGGACGGAGTCCCCTGCCCACGGTGTGCCCGTCGACGCTGATCTGGAATGAGCCGCCGCCGAGCAGGCGCTTGTAGAGGCCGATGGCGCGCAAAGCCGTGCCCGTGTCCTTGCCGGCGATACTCAGGGAGTAGTTCAGTTGGGAGGCGGCGTCCTGGTCGTGCGGCATCAGCAGTTGCAGGCTCGCCCCGTCGACGTCGAGGACAAGGCAGCGGCCGGTATCTCCCTGACCGATGTCGGTAAGCGTGCCGCGGTAGGAGGCTGCCACGGTCCCGGGCTCTGTCAGGAAGGCCACTTCGGCTTCGGTGCCGGCGGGAATGTCACGAGGCTCGCGCCGCCAGATCACGCGTACGTTGCTGAGCTGTTGGGACAGCCATTCGGGCCCGGTGATGGACAACTGCTCGACGGCCTCGGGCGGCAGCACCAGTTCCTCGGCCGCGCCAAAGCCGATGGTGCGCTCGAGCAAGGTGGACAGGTCAGCGTCCAAAGCCTGGGTGCGTCCCTTGAGCCGGATGGTGACGGGGCTGACCTGTTGGGCCCGGGGGTGCTTGGCACGCAGCGTTTGGATCACGGTGTCGCCTTGCCGGGCGAAGTCCAACGTCCAGTGGGGGTCAACGTCGTCGACGACACCGCCGAGGGCATGCACTCGGGCGCTGAGGTCGGCGGTGCCGCCCATCAGAAGATCGCGTTCCCGGTTGTAGGTCCTGGCGTACTCGTACAAGTGCTCCCTGGTGAAGCTGGCTTCGAGGTCGCTGTGCACAGCGAGCCGGTCGTCGAGTTCCGTACGGCCCATGATCTTGATCTGTACGGGCCGGTCTCCGGCCAGACTGTCGACGAACTCGCGCTCTCCCGTACTGAGCGTGCACGGCACGACGAGAACCCACTCGTAGGGGTCATGGTCTATCGCGCGCTCGAATGATTTCTTGATCGATGACCGGCGGCCGCGGCCGCTGGTAGGAAAGCCGTCGAGGTAGTACTTCAACTGGTAGATGCGCAGTCTGCTGCCCTGACGCACGTCGATGTCGATGCCGCCGTCTCCGCCGCGGCCGTTGACCGCGTGTACCGTCGCGGTGGCGTCATAGAGGCGGTGTACAAGAGCCTCCACGACCCGGTCGAATCGCGGCTGGCCGATTGCGTCCCATTCGATTGCCACTGTGCTGCCTTCCCTCGATGCGCGTCAGCGATCGGCCCGCGTTGCTGGCATACCCCGCTCCCTGGTTGGCTGATCTGACCGGGGCGACGGCCCTGCTCTGCGCGGCCGAGCCAGCCTTGTATCAGCCGCCCGCAACCTGCTCTGCGGCCGCGTCTTTGATCGTCAGCAAGGCGACATGCGGCACAGCGACGAGCGCCTGGTCCAAAACGTGCTCGACTGCACTGGCCGACACCGAGCGGTCAATGTCGATGATTTTCGCCCATGCTGCCGGCTCGTAGCGGGCGAGTATCGACAGCCCGAACAACAGCGCCCACCAGGCCAGCAAGGGATGGACAGGCCCCGCCATGCCAGGCAGTGCGGGGAAGGCGTAGGCGTCCTTGGAACTGCGATAGAGCGTCGCCCGCTGCAGCGCCTCTGCCTCGCTATCTCCCAGGTCCTGAGATGTGAATGGCGTGGGCAGGAACACCTCGAGTTCCTCGGCGGCTCCGTTGCCGCGCTCACGCCAGAGCACCGTCTCGGCAACATCAGGTGTATGGGACCAGCCATCGAGCGTCGGATAGTTGCGAAGAAAGTCGTCGACAACTTTGGTACCGGTATCTGCTCGCACCCTAATTTCGGTTGGAACAGGATAGAGCGACAGGCGGCTCCACAAGGCACTGTCCCGCAAGATCGTGCCACCCAGAACGAAGTGCAGGGCTGGAAGGCCCATGGCCCCGGGTAGCGGGGCAAGCTCGGTCTCTGGAATGAGCGGCCACAGCTGACCCAGCGTCAGGGGAACCTGCGGTGGCAAAGGCTCTGCTCCCAGCGCACGAGCCACTGTCGTCAGCAAGCCTCTGGCCGACGGCACTACTTCGACCAGTGCAAGGCCCTGCCGTGCATCGAGGTTCCGGGTGCCGATGCCATGCCCCTTTGACGCCCAGTCACCGTCGCCCAGCCGCCCCGAGCACGCGGCGAGGGCACGGCCGAACTGGGAGAGCGCGTAGAAGACCTGCACCGGTCTGGTTGCCGGGCCCGCCGCGCTGGCGGCCTGCGTGAACTGCTCGGCCTGCTCGAGAGCAGCGACGAAAACAGCACGCCGCTGTCCCGATGCCTGAGCCGGCCCGGTGATGCCAGCCCGGAGGGCCCGAAGCTCCCTCCAGACTTCCCTGCTGCCAGGCAGCGACAAGTCGCGCCACGTCACCATGAGTCCCTCCCCGACAAGGCCAGGTTGCACTCCAGGCACGCGCGAACCACCGCGCGCGTGGTCAGCCGACAGTAGACGACAGACCCCCGAGACTGCACAGGTATTGCCGATCAAGGAGAGCGACGGCTCACCTGGCCGTCCGCAATGCACCACTCGGTCCGACCTCACGCATCGCGCGATCCTGCCGCTCCACCGCCGCGGCGATGCCCAACTCCCCCCGGGACGGCGGCGCGGCCTGGCGGTGCGCCCCGATTGCGCGCCGGCATCCGTCCGGCGGCGGCCTGCGCTCCACGTGGACGGCGGGCAAGGCGGGCGCGGCCGGAACCAAGGCGGCGGCCGTGGTGGGGCCGGTCTTCACGGGTGCGGGCGCCAAGACGTGCAGGGCACAGACGTTCGCCCCCGGCACTCTCTCAACGGCCGCCGCGATCAGCTTCGGGGCGCTCCAGCGCAGCTTCGTGCCGACGGCCGGAGCGTCGGGAAAGACGTCCAGGCGGCCGGTCTCCGCGTCGAACGCTGCCGCCTGCACGCGTCTGGCGAGCTGACGCGCGGCGAGGCCAGGCAGCCGCTCCGTCCGCATTGCTGGACTTTCGGTCCGGACGGCGGGCCGCTCGTACAACTGCCCCAGCCGTGCCGTCCGCAGGTACTCGGCTACGCGCTCTCGGGCAAAGACTTCACGCCTGAGATGGGTGGCTCTGTAGAGCTTACGCAGAGCCACCTACCTCGGTCGAAGAACTGCCAAGCTAGGGCAAATCTGAGCGACTTAGTCGTGGAACAGCTCGCCAGTGAAATGCCCTTTAGCCCACTGCACACGCGTTGGGCGAAAACCCGTCCCCTCGCGGAAGTAGTCTTCGATCGTCGCCCGGATAACAGACACAGGCAAGACACTGACGCGATCGAAGAAGTAGGGAGTCCACGGGTCGGACAACACCTTCGGGTCCGTGACCGGAGGCTTCGGATTCAGTGAGACCCAGACGGAGTTAGCGACGTCAGCACCATTTTTTTCGATGACTTTGTCGACGAGCCCGAGATCGCAGTACCAGAGGATTCCCCCGTATCCCGATTTATGATCTAGCCCAACCGAGAGAACGTTATCCGGCACTGAACTTGCGGTGCCCGAGATCCCGTCGTCCACCACATCCGGGACCAATTGGAAAGAGGTGTTGACGTACGATACCAACGGGCCGTCAGCCGAAAACACTGTGTCGAGATAATCGCGCAAAGTGTCCGCCGCCATTAGGTACAGGGGTTTTTCTTGAAGCACTTTCAGTGCCATTCATCTCGCCCCTCTTTCCGTCGAGCCCCACCGGTTTTTCGCGACAGCGGCAATGATTCTTTCATCATCAAGACAGTAAGCGGCTCCACGGAATAATATCCGCGGAGCCACTAACTTCCCTATCAGCTATCCCTTGTCAAAAGGCTCTCGCCGTTTGCCGTGCTTGGCTCCCAGTTTACGATCGTGGGCCTTTTCCCTCCGCTGCGCCAGAATTCCGCCACGGCCATTTCTACCTTTTTCATGGGGATGCAGTTGTACTTCCCGTACCACAGTGGATGCCAAGGGTCGGCAATCACGCGGGGATCGAGTTCGGGTGGAGAGTCAGTTGCACTTACCCAGTGAAATTGCGTGGGGTCCTCCGGGATTTCTTCGCCCCACCAGGTCATGCCGCCGAAGCCTGTACGTCGGTTCACCCCGATCGTCAGTGAGTTCTCGGGGCGCTCCGGAAGGTTCGTCTCTTCGGCGACATTGTAGACGTGGAGAGTCGCAATCGAATTCGGTTCGATTCCTGCTTCCACTTCATCATCCGGGTGAATCGCGGTCAGGGCCTCGTTGATCGCTTTCTCTGCGTCCTCTTGCGTCGACACGCGACGCATCTCACCGTCTACCCAAAGTTCGACGATCATTCTTTCCTCCCCGGTCCTCTACCTACGATCTCCGTTTCCCCCTTCTTTCCGGGATGATACACGTGCATCACGGAACCCTCGGGCAGAATCGCTTCCACCAGCTTACTGCAGGAGTCTGTCCCCTTGCACACGCCCTTATTGTTGTTGATGACGACGGTAGCTTCCTTCACGTCACCCATCATCATCCAATAAGCGATTTTCGTTTCGGTGTGAGTCTCGGCCCAGAAATTGGTCTGCCGCGGGTCTCCGTACCCGATCTCCTTCAGGTATTTGGTAACGGCAGCGCTGTCGGCGTCTCGTCCGCTTGCAATGCGATCGGGAAGGTTGGGCAGTCTCTTTCCGTCTGCATCACGGATTGCGCCAGTAGTGAGCCACTTACTCTTCAGGTCGTCGAAAAGCTTGTTGACCCATTGGGGGCACGCGGCTGCACTACTTGCGAAGGAACGTCGGCTCGCTCCACCCGTCAGGCATCCGACGCTCTTGCGGGCAGCCCGAAGTCCCTTGATGGCGTCGATGCCGTCGTCGATCTTGCCGAGAAGTTTGAACTTGCCCCCGACTACGCTGGCGACGGCCATGGTGCACATGCCAAGCGTCGGATCCTCGACACAGGCCTGAATATCTGACAGGCCCGTGACTTCCCAGACGATCGTTCTGATCGTTTCAGGCTGCGTAATTTTCTCGACGATACGCCCGATGAGTACCTGGCAGGGCACGATCGGCATCCAGAAGGGCCGGACGCAGGTCTTTTTGCGTTCGCCCCCCTTGCTGGCTTCCTCGGCCTGTTTGCGAGCCTCCTCCATCTCCTGCTCGGCAAGAGTCTGGGTGTGCTTCCAGGCCGCGGCGGCTGCCGCGTCGGCTTCGTCTTCACTCTTGCCGGCGTCGATGGCCGACTGCGCGGCTGCCGCTGCATCCTGGTCGGCCCTGCGTGCCGAATCCCGTGCGTAGGTAGCCGAGAACTCGGCATTGGCCGCAGATGTCTCCGCCGCGCTGGCGTCGGCGTCGGCCCGGTCGGCAGCGTTGCGTGCGGTAGTGGCCGATATAGCAGCCTGCGCGGCGCTTTGCTCGGCGTCGTCCGCCGACGCATCAGCGTCATCGGCGTAAGTTTTTGCAACCTCCGCCGACTTGCCGGCCTTTTCCGAGGCGTTCTTGGCCTCGTCGGCGGCCTGTCGGGCGGTGGCCGCGGCTTCGGTGGCGCGCCAGGCGTTCTGGTGGGCCTTGGCCTGGATCAGGTTGCCTTCTGCCAAAAGGCGTTCCATCTGGTGGATGTGGGTGGTGGCGAGGTCGTCTTCGCTCTGGGCGATGTACTGGCCGGCGGCGACGAAGTCGTGGATCTGGTTCGGTGTGCCGGCGAGGGCGATCTTGGCTGCGGCCTTGACCTCGGGGCCTGCGTTGGTGGCCCGTTCGGCGGTGATGACCTTTTCGTCGGTGAGGCGGGCGCCGTACTGGTTGTTGCGCAGGAAGGTGGCGAGGGCCTTGCCGGTGCCGTCGGCGAGGGCGGCTTTAGCGCCGTCGCTGACGCTGGGCCCGCCGATGGTGGCCAGCCGGGCGACCTCGACCTTCATGTCGACGAGTCCGGCCTCGTACTGGCCGGTGGTGTAGAAGGTGGCGATCTGCTCGGGGGTGCCCTTGAGGGCTTCGACGGCGGCGGTGCGGACGCTGTCGTAGGGGCTTTGGGTGCTCAGTTCGACAACGTGCTGGCGCGCGTCGTTGTCGTTTGCTTCCTTCCAGCGGGTGCGCAGGTAGTCCAGGACGTCCTGGTCGGTTCCGCCCAGGGCGCGGGCGGCGGCTTCCTGGTGCCAGGGACCGAGCAGGGTCAGGGCTTGCAGGGCCAGTTCACGGCCCTGGGCGGCGAGTGCCTGGACGTCGGCGTCGGGGCGACCGGCCTGTTCGGCCAGTTTGTTGGCCGTCGTGTTCAGGGACAGGGCCTTGAGCTGGGTGGCGGCGGATTCGCGAATGACGTCGTCAGAGGCCTGCTTTTGCGCGCGGGCCTGCTCGACGGCGGCTTCGGTGCGGGTTTCCAGGTCCGCGCTCTCGGTCTCCCGGGCGAGAGCAAAGGTCTTCTTGGCCGTGGCGACCGCGGTCGTTGCATCGTCTGCCGCGTCCCTGGCGGCCTCGGCGTTCTTCTGGGCGGTCTCGGCGTACCTCTCCGAATCGCCGGCGTGTTCGGCGGCGTCCTCGGCGAAGTCGGCGGCTTTGTTCGCATGTTCAGCAGCCGAGTTGGCTGCGTCACGGGCGCCGTAAGCGGCGGTGGCGGCCCGGGTGGCCAGGGCCGCGGAGCGGTCAGCTGCACGGTCGGCGATGTCGGCGCTGCGGCGAGCGGCGAGGGCCGCCTGACGGGCCTCGTTCGAGTGCACGCCCGCGGCATCCGCATAGTCGTTGGCCTGCTCCGCGGCAGCTGCCGCCGCAAGGGCGTTGCCAACGGCGCCCTTGGCCGCAGTGGAGGCGAGCGCGGCCGCGGCGGAGGCCTTGCCCGCCTCGCCGGCGGCGATACCAGAGTCGGTGGCCGCCTTGGCCGCGGCTCGGGCCTGCTGCGCGGACTTCTTTGCGTCCTCGGCGCTGCCCGCGTCCTTGGCCGCGGCGATTGCCGCGCTGTGGGCCTTGTTCGCTGCGTCCGCGGCGGAGGCGGCGGCAGAGGCCGTCTGAGCGGCAGCGATGGAGGCGCGGCGAGCGGCGGCGCTGGCGGCATCGGCCGCGCCGATGGCTTCCTGGGCCGCTTCGGCGGCGCCTCGCGCGGCGTCAGCGGCCTGCGCGGCCCTGACGGCGGCCTTCTTAGAGTCGTCCTTGGCTGCCTCGGTTTCCTTGGCGGCCTTTTCTGCGGCTTGCTTGGCCAGAGCGGAGGCTTCGACGGCCTTCTTGGAGGCGTCCTCGGCCTTCTTGGTTGCGTCTGCTGCCTGCTTGCCGGACAGTCGGGCCTGCTCGATCAGTTGTTCGATCGAGGCGTGTTCCTGGTCCCGGTTACGGGCGATGAACTGGCCGACCTCCAGGAACTCGGCGATGTCGTAGGCGGTGCCGCGCAGTGCGATCTTGGCGGCGGCTTGCACGTTCGGGCCGCCGGTGTTGGTTAGCCGGGCGACCTCAACGCGGTTGTCCTGCTGCTGGGCGGTGTACTGGCCCGAGTCGAGGAATTGCTCGCGGTCGTCGAAGGTGCCCAGCAGAGCGGCTTTGGCTGCCTCCTGCACGCCGGGGCCGCCGAGGTTGGTCAACCGGGCGATCTCGACCTTGCGGTCCTCATCCAGCGGCTCCTCGTAGCCGTAGAGGAGGAACGTCTCCAACTCGTCCGGGGATGTGAGCAGGGCCTCCTTGGCTGCCTGCTGCAGGCCGGGGCCGCCAATCATCGCCAGTCGGGCTGTCTCGACACGGTTGTCGTCGAACGCAATGTCCGGGGCCTCGTCCAGGAATTTCTGGACGGCTGCATCATTGCCGAGGAGTGCCTGTTCCGCTGCCTCCTTCAGACCAGGCCCGCCGGTTTCCCAGTAGGTAACGATCTGGGCGCGCACGCCTGCGGACAGTGCGCCGTCGTCGGCGGCAGCGACCGTTGGTGTGCCCAGTAGCCCTGTCACCAGGCCGACGGCCAGGGCTGCTTGCAGCAGCCGTGCCCGTCCCGAAGATGTATTCATGGCTCCCGGAAGGAAGTTCCGGGAGGATCTGCGCCGTCTCACCGGCAGCCCTCTCAACTCGCGGTCAATGATCGCCGGTTCCAGGGGCCGGGCAGGGAAGAAGACCGTCCGTGCAGGGTGGGCTTCGTCTGTGCCGGTACCGAGGAACAGGCATTGCTCATGCACAACTCGCGCAAGGCAAAAGACGATTGATCATATGCATGCAAGGAGTAATTGGAACCGGTGAGAGCGGTAGCTCGTCGGGCTTCCTGGATCCCGACACCGACCGTGAAGATGACGTAAAGGTGGCAGCCCCAAATAACTCCCTCAAGATCGTCAGGAACGGCACGAAAGCCGCTTTCCGGATCACTATGCGTAAGCTATGCGGCTTTTGTGGCTTTTGATACTCAACTCACGAGCTTCACAGACTCTCCAGGTCGTGAAAGGTTGCATGCCGGAGGTCGACTATTTCTGAGGCATGGATCACTGAGAAGCGAATTCCTGACAAGATCTGCAATGTGGTTGACTCTGCCGGGTTCTGATGGTGCGTCGAATGCCGCCATCACTCCCCGAAAGGCTCAACATGGCGATACCCCGCCCCCTCAAGGCTCTGATAGTCGGCCTGGCATCTGCGCTTGCCGTAACCGCTACAACTCTGGGTGTGGCGCACGCGGTCGACAATGACACCGCCACCGCCACAGAGGCCGACGCCGGTGCAATGCCCAGTCTGGTCGAGGACTTCAACTACCCAGGCGCCGACCGGATCGCAGCCGAGACTGATGGCGTCGTGCTGAAGCGCGGCAACGGGCGCCTCATCATGGTCCCGTGTGATGGCGCACAAACCATCACCATCCTCTCCCGTACCGGGAACTCCGACTACTGCTTCCGTGTCACTGCGAAGCCCGCCTTCCTCACCATGGAACTCCCCAAGGCGTACGGCATCTGGACCGGTGACGACCCGGTCAAGACGACGCTGAAGGAAACGGACGGCACCACCACCGTCATCACCGCTAAGCCCAACGACTTCACGGGCTACGGCGAGTCCGGCGCAGAGGTGAACCCCAGCACGCTCATCGAACTGCGCGTCTGACGCACATCGCTCTCCAGCCGGCCCTCGCCGCACGCACAGCACCGGCACCCGGCTGTCCCGTTCTTGTTCCTCTGACACGTTTGATCGGATCCGGTATTCCCGTGCCCAGAATCACTTCCCGGACAGCGCTGCTGAGCAGCCTGCTCGCCACCACTCTCGCTGCCGGTGTCGCCACTGCGCTGCCCGCCCAGGCCCTCGTAGGGCCCGAAGCCACCGCCCAAACCGCCGTATTCACGGCCCGCATCGATATCGGCGACAACGAGCGCACCTGCTCCGGCGTCCTGGTCGACGCGCAGTGGCTGCTCACCTCCGCCACCTGCTTCTCGGCCGACGGTAAGCCCGCTGCCGGAGCCCCGGCCAAGACGACCAAGGCCACCATCGGCCGCAGCGACCTGACCACCACCGCCGGCCAGGTCCGCACGGTGACGCAGTTGGTGCCGCGCACCGACCGTGATGTGACGCTGGCCCGCCTGGACAAGCCGGTCACCACCATCACCCCGGTCGACATTGCCGCCCAGGCCCCGGCCGCCGGCACCACGGTGACCGCAGCCGGCTACGGGCGCACCAAGAGCGAGTGGTCGCCGCTGAAGCTACACACCGGCGCCTTCACCGTCGGCGCCACCAGCACCAGCGACCTGCCGCTGACGGGCACGGGCGGGGCCACGCTGTGCGCCGGTGACACCGGCGGCCCCCAGCTCGCCACCAACGGCGACTCCTTCGAGCTGGTCGGCATCAACTCGCGGTCCTGGCAGGGCGGCTGCTTCGGCGCTGACCCGGCGGAGACGCGTACCGACGCGATCGGTGCCCGGGTGGATGACCTGGCGGGCTGGGTGGCCAAGAACCGGCTGGCGACGATGCACGCCGATGCCACCACCGTGGTGACCACCGCCGACTTCAACCGTGACGGCCGCCCCGACGTGGCCGCCATCACCGCGGACGGCAACCTGCACGCCTTCTACACCACCGCCGGCGGCACCCTCATCTACGGGCGGGAGCTGTGGAAGCACGACGGCAGCTGGGCCCGCAAGAGCCGCATCTTCGGCGGTGACTTCAACGGCGACGGCAACGCCGACATCGCCGCCATAAACGTCGACGGCGTCCTCTCCCTCTACCCCGGCACCACCGCGGGGCCGCTGGCGGGAGCAATTGCCATGTGGAAGGACGACTCCTGGGGCTCCTTCCCCAACATCGCCACCTACCGCGCCAAGGGCTGGACCCGGGACGGCCTGGTCACCGTCGCCCCCTCCGGACGCCTGTACGCCTACCCCACCGGGACTACCGGCGCCCTGGACGGCACCCGCACCGAGGTCTGGCACGACGACACCTGGAACAAGAAGCTCATCACCTCCGACGACTTCACCAGCGACCAGCTCAACGACATCGCCGCCATCGGCCAGGACGGCGCGCTCGGCCTCTACACCGGCAACACCCAGGGCAAGTTCGACTACTTCGGCCAGATGTGGCCCGACCCGTCCTGGGCCAGCTTCCCCGTCATGATGGGCGGCGACTACAACGGCGACGGCAAGGCCGACATCGCCGCCATCAACTCCACCGGCGGCCTCTACCTCTACCCCGGCGACGGCAAGGGCAAGCTGTCCGCCCGCACCACCATGTGGCCCGCCATCGGCTGACCCCATCCCCCCACCCGGTGCGGTCCGCTCGTGCTTGCGGGCCGGCCGCACCGGGTGGCGGCTGCGTCACCGGCGCCGCAGCCGTCGTACCAGTCGTGCCGGGCCCAGCCAGGTGGGGCGTACGGCCAGGCAGACGGCCGTGTTCTGCATGAACACCACGCCGCACGCCGGCCGGCCCTGCAGGCGCGATGAGCGCGCGCCCCCTGCCGCCGTCCCGCACCCCGGTCGCGTCCGTCTTCACTGGCGGAATCCCCTGGCATAAGACGCAGGCGGCTCCGGTCGCGGGCTCCGTCGTGCCACCGTGGCACGAGGGGATGAACGGGGATGCGCTCGCGGCGGACTACCGGCGGATCGTGGAGCTCGTGACGGACGAGACGGCTGGCGGTGAAGGGATCTCGGCAAAGGAACTGACCGTCCGGCTGGATCTTGAGGCGGTGCCGGCGAAGGTCGAGGGAGTGCGCTCAAGGGCCAGGCGGCTGGCCGGGCGGGGCTGGCTGGAAGCGTTGCCGACCGGGCGGTTCACGCCGCGACCGTCCACTGCGACCGCCCGGCCGTCGGCGGCACCGGCCTCCGGCGGGCCAGGCGGCGGCTCATGAGCATGGCCTGCGAGAAGTAGATGAACGCCTCGCTGGCGGCGGGCAGCGTCTCGAAGTCCCGCACCAGACGCCGCGAGCGCATCAGCCACCCCAGCGTGCGCTCGACCACCCACCGTCTCGGCAACACCACGAACCCGGTCATGTCGTCACTGCGCTTCACGATCTCCAGGCTGAGCTGCAGCTTTTCCTTCGTCCAGGTCGCCAGCCGTCCGCGATATCCGCCGTCGGCCCACACCAGCGTGATCTCCGGAACCGGGCCCGCAGTTCGGGCAGCAGATGCCGTGCGGCCTGCCGGTCGGTGACGTTGCCCGCGGTCACCAGCACCACCAGCAGCAGGCCGAGCGTGTCCGTGATGACGTGCCGGCGCCTGCCATTGATCTTCTTCCCGCCGTCATAGCCGTGCGTCGCGGCGGGCACCGAGGCGGCGCCCTTGACGGACTGTGAGTCGATGACAGCCGCGGTCGGCTCCGCATCCCGGCCCTCGCTCCCACGGACCTTGCCGCGCAGCCGGTCGTGGAACTCCTGAGCCAGTCCCTGATCCCGCCACCTGCGGAAATAGGCATACACGCGGTCCCACGCAGGGAAGTCGGCCAGCATCGCACGCCACTTGATCCCGTTGTCCGTGACATAGAAGACCGTATCCAGCATCTGCCGGTAGCAATAGCCCTCGGGCTGTCCGCCCCGGCCCTCCGGCCACGCCGGGACGGGCAGCGCGTCGCGCACCACCGCCCACTCCTCGTCCGTCATGTCCGACGGATACCTGCGCATCCTGTTCGGACGGTCAGCCGCGTTCCCGAACCGGTGCGCGATGCAGTCACACGACAGAGCGGACGAGTTGAACGCGACCGGCGAGACAGCATAGAACTGCGACAACAGGGCCTCCAGGATTCACGAGTTGGCTTCGCAACCCTCGTGCTGCACCGGAGGCCGGGCCTTCCCCCATGAAGGTGGGCACGCGGTTATTGATCACGCGGCGAGCGTGAGTTTAGCGGCGTGGTGTCGGCGTTCGTATTCGTTGGGGCTG
>NZ_JBIRPI010000029.1:0-80789 GCF_044332585.1 Streptomyces sp. NPDC016845
AGCGCGGCACCGCCCACAACGAACTCACCCGCTACCGCTACGACGCCACCCTCTACAAGACCGGCATCACCACCCACGCCCTCGACGACGCCCCCACCCGGCCCTGGACCCGTGACCTGGCCGCCCTCGCCGATCACCTGGGCAGCGCGCGGCCCGACCGGCTGCGCGTCACCGGGGTGCCCCACGCGCGCATCGCGGCCGACCTCGCCGCGCAACGCGCGCTCGAAACCGGGACGGCACCGGACGTCCGGGACACGGCCGGTATCGATCCGGAGAACTTGCACCGCCTGGGCGAGAAGTACGGCTACTGGACGGCGATCAGCTGGAACGGGCACGACCCGGCCACCCTCGATCTCACGTACGTCAAGCGCGAACTGCTCGGCGAGAGGGCGCCCGTCGGTGCCTACGCGCCCACGGGCGCGGCCGGCCCCGGCACACCGCTCTCCTCCTGGACCACCAGCCCGGCCACCGGCCGCAGCACCGGTGCCCTGCTCCTGGCCGTACGGGAACACCTGCGCAGTCGGTTGCCCGAGTACATGCGCCCCGCCGCCGTCGTTCCGCTCGACCGGCTGCCGCTCACCTCCAACGGCAAGCTCGACCGCGCCGCGCTGCCGGCGCTCGAACCGGAGCGCGCCGACATCGGGCGGGCGCCGGCCACTCCGCAGGAGCAGGTGGTGTGCGAGCTGTTCGCGGAGATCCTCGGCCAACCGGTGGTCGGTGTGAGCGAGGACTTCTTCGACCTGGGCGGGCACTCCCTGCTGGCCACCCGGCTGATGGCCCGGCTGCGCGCGGCCTTCGGCGTCGAGCTGGGCGTCCGGAGCCTGTTCGAGGCGCCGACGCCCGCGGGCATCGCCGCCCGCCTCGAGATCGACGACGCGGACGGCTCGTACGAGGTGATGCTGCCGCTGCGCACCGGAGGCAGCAGGCCGCCGCTGTTCTGCGTCCATCCGGGCGGGGGCATCAGCTGGTCCTACAGCGCGCTCATCAAGCACCTGGGGCCGCAGTATCCGCTGTACGGCGTCCAGGCGCGCAGTCTGGCCCGGCCGGAACCCCGGCCCGCCACCATCGAGGAGATGGCGGTGGACTACGCCGACCAGATCCAGAGGGTGCAGCCGCACGGGCCGTACCACCTGGCCGGCTGGTCGTTCGGTGGGCTGTGCGCGCACGCGCTGGCCACGGAGTTCCAGCGGCGCGGTGAACCGGTGGCGCTGGTCGCGGTGCTCGACGTGATCCCCGACTGGCAGGGACTCACCCATGCCGATGTGCCCGCCCCGGACGACCGGGTGATGCTTCTCTTCCACGTGGGTCTCGTCGACGACGGCAGCCACCACGACGACGAGGAGCTGACCTTCGCCAAGGCGCGGGAGATCCTGCGCCGCCAGGGCAGTGTGCTGGCCAACCTGGAGGAGGACCGGCTCACGACGATCACCGAGATCTCGGCGAACAACACTCACCTGACCGTCGACTACCGACCCGGCCAGATCGACGGTGACCTGCTGCTGATCGCCTGCTCGCAGGAGCAGGACCCGCCGGTGACCGCCGAGGCCTGGCAGCCCTACGTGCGCGGCTCCGTCGAAGCCCATGTGGTGCCCGGCGACCACGGGTCGATGTTGACCCGCCCGGACACGCTGGCCGAGATCGGCCGCATCCTCTCGGCCAAGCTCCACGACCTCACCGGCGACGAGTGACCTTCGCGGGACGCCCACCAGGAACCCGCCGTCCGCTGTCCGCGAGGACCGACATCCGAGGACTGACACTGATGCTGACCGACGTGCTCTCCATAGACGTGGCCAAGGCCCTGACCGCCGTGGACGAATGGCTGAGCGAATACATCCGCCGACCGCACGGCGAACTCGGACGCACCGGCCCGGTGTGCCCGTTCGTCGAACCCGCCCAGCGTGTCGGCGCGCTGGAGATCCGTGTCAGGCTGGTCGGCCCCACCCCGAGCCAGACCCTCCTCGACGAGATCGTCCGCTGCGGCCTCGACGAGTTCAGCGAGGTGGACTGGAAGTCCGGCAACCCGAATCTGCGCTCGCTGCTGCTCGTCCTGCCGGACCTGCCGGCCGAGCATCTGCATCTGCTGGACGCGGCGCACACCGCGCTGAAGCCGGAGAGCGTGCGGCGGGGGCTGATGATCGCCCAGTTCCACGAGAGGTGCGAGGAGAAGGCCGCACGCAACCCGGCGTTCGAGGTGAGCCACGCCCCGGTGCCGATGATGGCGGTACGGTCGATGGCCATCCACGACGTGCTGTTCCTGGCCGGCCGGCGGGAGTGGTTCGAGGAGTACGCGAGCCGTTTCGGAGCCCGCTACCGCACCGGGTCGCACGGCATCGACCCCGTGCTGACCGAGGTGTACGAGCGGGCCCGCGCCGCCCACACGCCGGGGAGCTGAGCGCATGCGCGACGCACCCCCGGCCGCGGGCGCCGTGTACCGGAACATGGACCGGGCCACGCTGGACCGGCAGTACTCGCCGAGCTCCCGCGTGCCGAGCCTGGACGCCTACCTGCGCGAGTACGAGCGGCTGAGCGAGGCCGCCCGCCGGGACCACCCGGTGCGGGCCTCCCTCGCCTACGGCCCGCACCCGGTGGAGAGGCTCGACTACTTCCCCGCGTCAGGGGCCGGCCGTGCGCCGCTCCTCGTATTCGTGCACGGCGGGAACTGGCAGGCACTCGGCCGCGCCGAATCGGCCTTCCCTGTGCCACCGTTGCTGGCCGCGGGCGCGGCGGTCGCGGTGATCGAGTACGGGCTGGCGCCGGAGGTCGGCCTGGACGCCATGGCTGGCATGGTGCGCCGGGCCGTCGACTGGCTGCTGACGCACGCGGACGGGCTCGGGTTCGCCCCGGACCGCCTCCATCTGTGCGGCACCTCGGCCGGTGCGCACCTCGCCGCCATGGCCCTGCTGCCCGATGTGTCGGGCGGCCCGGACGTGTCCGGCCGGATCGCCGGCGCGGTGCTGCTCAGCGGCTTGTACGACCTGGAACCGGTCCGCCTGTCCTATGTGAACGACGCGCTGCGCCTCGACGAGGCCGCGGCCCGCCGCAACAGCCCGGTCCTTCGGCTGCCCGCGCGGCTGCCCGGGACGGTGGTCGCCCGCGGCGGGAACGAGACCGAGGAGTACGTCCGCCAGCACGACCGGATGGTGACGGCGCTGCGTCTCCGGGCCGTGGTGACGGAGGTCGTCGCCGACCGGCGCGACCACTTCGACCTCCCTTACGACCTGGGCGTGGCGGGCACCGGTCTCGGCGACGCGGTCCTGGCGCAGATGGGACTGGAAGGAACGACCGCATGACCACCGAAGAGACCACCCGGAGCCCTGTGTGCCCGCTGTCCGCCGGAACCCCGCCGGACACCACCCCGACGGACACCACCCCGTACGCCCACTACGCGCGGATGGACGAGCTGCTGGCGTTGCAGCACCCGCTCAGTCCGGCCTCTGCCGAGCCGGGGTTCATCATCATGAGCCAGGTCAAGGAGCTGCTGTTCAAACTCCTGCACATCGAGTTCAGCACCGCGCGCGACCAGTTGGGGGACGACCTGCTCGACGACGCGCTGTGGACGTTGCGCCGCGCCGCGCGGGTGCAGCAGGTGCTGCTGGTCTCGTGGGAGACGTTCTCCGTGCTGTCCCCGGTGGAGTTCGCCGAGTTCCGGGACGTCCTGGGATCGGCCTCCGGCTTCCAGTCGGCCGGCTACCGGCGCCTGGAGTTCCTGCTGGGCAACAAGAATCCCGCGATGGTCGCGCCGCACCGGAACACGGCGGGCTACGAAGCGGTGGCCGGCCAGCTGCACGAGCCGAGCCTGTACGACGCCGCGCTCGCGCTGCTGGCGCGCCGCGGGCTGCTCACGGCGGACGACTCCACGGACGCGGACGCCACCCGGCCCTGTCGTAGCGGCGCGGAGGTCGAGGAGGCCTGGCGGTCGGTCTACCGGGACCCTGTCCACCATCGTGACCTGCATCTGCTCGCCGAGGCGCTGATGGACACCGCCGACCAGTTCGCACGCTGGCGCTACACCCACCTGGTGACCGTGCAGCGGATGCTCGGGGCCAAGCCCGGGACTGGCGGCACCGATGGCGTGGCCTGGCTCGCCCGGATCAGTGAGCACCGCTTCTTCCCGGAACTGTGGTCGGTGCGCTCCACGCTCTGACCGGACGCCCGCGGCCTCCCCTTAGAGGGCGGGGACGCGCGGACACGCACGTCATGCACGTCATGCACGTCATGCACGTCATGCACGTCATGCACGACACGGACGTCACGACACAGAAGGAGGGCCGATGATGAGCGGGTTCCCGCGCACGGTGGCCGAGGAACTGGACGCGGCCGATCCGCTCGCCGTGTTCCGCGAGCGGTTCGTCATCGCCGATCCGGAGCTGATCTACCTGGACGGCAACTCGCTGGGCCCGCTGCCCGCCGCCACCCCCGAGGTGCTGCGGGAGGTGGTCGAGGAGGGCTGGGGCCGGGGACTGGTGCGGTCGTGGCAGGACTGGATCGACTGGGGCGCCCGGCTCGGCGACCGCCTCGCCGAGCACGTGCTCGGCGCCGCCCCCGGCGAGGTGGTGATCTCCGACTCCACGTCGGTCAACCTCTACAAGCTGGCCGCCGCCGCCCTGGACGCGGCACCGGGGCGCGGCACCGTCGTGATGGACGCCGAGGACTTCCCCACCAACCGGTACATCGTCCAGGGCCTGGCCCAACAGCGCGCTCTCCGGCTGGTACGGCTGGCGTCCGAACTCGACGGCGGCCTCGACCTCGACGCGCTGCGCTCGGCACTCAACGGTGACGTCGCGCTGGTCGTGCTGTCCCTGGTGTCCTACAGAAGCGGCGCGCTCGTGGACATGGCGCGGGTGAACGAGCTGGCCGACGCGGTCGGCGCGCGGGTGGTGTGGGACGTGTCGCACGCCGCCGGAGCCGTCCCCGTCGACCTGGCCGGCACCGGTGCGCAACTCGCCGTCGGCTGCACCTACAAGTACCTCAACGGCGGCCCGGGTTCACCCGCCTTCCTCTATGTGCGGCGCGACCTCCAGTCCCTGCTGCGGCAGCCGGTGTGGGGCTGGTACGGGCAGCGCGGGCAGTTCGAGATGGGGCCCGACTACGACCCGGTGCCGGGCATCGAGCGGTTCCTGGTGAGCACCCCGCCGCTGGTGTCGCTGGCGGCGATCGACCCCGCCCTCGCCCTGGTCGAGGAGGCCGGCCTGGCACGGATCCGGGCCAAAGGGCTGCGGCTGGGCCGACTGGCCGACGATCTGGCGGACGCCTGGCTCACGCCGCTGGACTTCCGGCCTGCCTCGCCCCGGCCGCCGGAGCGGCGCGGCTCCCATCTGTCGCTGTACCACCCCGACGCCTGGCGGATCTGCCAGGCGCTGGCCGCGGACGCGAAGGTCGTCTGCGACTACCGGGTCCCGGACCGGCTGCGTATCGGCCTGTCGCCCCTGGTCACCCGGTTCACCGACGTCTGGGACGCGTTGGCCCGGGTCCGCGACCTCGTGGCCGGGGGCGCCCACGCCTCCCGGCCCGTCGGCCTCGCCCGGGTGACCTGACCTCCGCCGCCCCGCACACCACCCTCTCCCCGCCCTCTCCACCTCAGCCGATTCGGAGTGCTCATGGCTCACGCGTCCCCGCTCACCACAGACGGACTGGTACAGATCCTGTTCGGCTCCTCGGCCTTCCAGATGCTCCGCGCGGGCAGCGAACTGGGCCTGTTCACCCTGCTGCACCGGCGACCGGGCCTGACCTCGCCGGAGATCGGCCGGGAACTCGGCCTGGAGGAGCGGCCGGTGCAGATCCTGCTGCTCGGCACCACCGCCCTCGGACTGACAGCGCGCCAGGGCGAGGGCTACGAGAACGCCGAGGTCCTGAACGCCCGCTTCGAGGAGGGCACCTGGGAGATCATCGAGGATCTCGTCGAGTACGAGGAGCGGATCGTCCGGCCCGCCGAGGTCGACTTCATCGCCTCGCTGCGCGAGAACACCAACGTCGGTCTGCGACGGATCAAGGGCACGGGGGAGGACCTCTACCACCGGCTCTCCGCCGACCCCGAACTCGAGCAGCTGTTCTACCGCTGCATGCGGTCCTGGTCCAGGCTGTCCAACCCCGTGCTGGTCGAGAAGGCCGACCTCACCGGGGTGCGGCACGTGCTCGACGTGGGCGGCGGCGACGGCGTCAACGCCATCGCTCTCGCGCAGGCCAACCCCGGCGTGGAGTTCACCGTCCTCGACCTGCCCGGCACGGTGGAGATCGCCCGCAAGAAGATCGCCGAGCACGGTCTGTCCGACCGGATCTCCGTGCGCGCCGCGGACATCTTCGCCGACACCTACCCGACGGGCCCCGACTGCGTACTCTTCGCCAACCAGCTCGTGATCTGGTCGCCGCAGGAGAACACACGCCTGCTGCGCAAGGCGTACGCGGCGCTCCCGGAGGGCGGGCGGGTGCTGGTGTTCAACGCCATGTCCGACGACAGCGGGGACGGCCCGCTGTACGCGGCCCTGGACAACCTGTACTTCGCGACGCTGCCGGCCGCCAGCAGCACGATCTACCGGTGGGGCCAGTACGAGGAGTGGTTCGCCGCGGCCGGGTTCGTGAAGCCCGAGCGGCTGCCCGGGGGCCGGTGGACGCCGCACGGCGTGATCAGCGCGGTCAAGTGACTCCTCGTCCAGTACCGGAGCCGGGCGCGCTCCGACCGCAGCACCGAGGGCTCCACGGTCTGCACCGTGGAGCCCTCGGCTCTGGGGGGTGGCGGGCGTTGTGTCGTCAGGCAGGTGCCGTCAATGACCGAGCTCGTGCGCGGTGGCACGGTCGAGCGTCAGCAGGACCCACTCCTCCAGGTCCCGGTCTCCCCGCGACGCGGCCTCGCGCCAGCGCTGGACGCGGTCACCGGCGGCGCTGATCCGGAGCTGGCCGGCCAGTGCGGGCCTGGTCGGCCGGTCTCCTCCGCGGCTCTCCCGCAGCCGCAGTCGGAGTTGATTCCGTGACCAGCCGTGCTGCTCCGCTTGGTCGAGCCAGGTGTCGGCCTCGGCCTGAGGCAGGGACGCGACCTCGGCGTGGTGGCCAAAGCTCAGCGTCTCGCGCCGACGCCGGAGTTCGAAGTGGCGTGCCACCCACGCGTAGTTGCGCAGCGTCTGGTAGTCGAGCCCCGCGGCCTGCACTCCGGTCTGGTAGCGGTCGGCGTAGCGGTCCTGGCCCCATACGAGCCAGTCGCCCAGACACCAGGCGGAGGAGTCGGCGATCTGGAAGATGTGCTGCCCGGCCTTCTCCCAGCGGTCGTACGTGAGGCCGGTCGGTATCTTGAGGCCGACCCGGGTGGTGAAGATTCGTTCCTGCTCGCCCGGCCTGCGCGGGCGGGCGGCCTCGGCCGCGCGGCGGCCGACTGGTAATTGACGGTCACTCCGGTCGTACTTGGCGATGTGCTGCACCGGCTTTCTCCTGAAATCGGGGCATGATGCATCTCGTACCATTCAGCGCGCCCTTCAGTCATCAAGGGCGCAAACTCAAAAAACGGTAAGCACCGTTCGGGATACCGTCAACGAATACTTCCGGCCGCAGATGGCCGATTGGGGTGCGATCGGCTTCGACACGGACCGCTTCGGGGTGCGATCGGCTTTGGCTCGGACCGCTTCGGGAGCGCGACCGGCTTCGACGTGGACCGCTTCAGGGGTGTGGCACGCGCCGGGTCGTGCGGGCCCGCCCGGACCCGCACGACGCCGTCAGGGGGCGCCGGCCGAGGCGTGGCGCGTGCCGTCGGAGTCCGTCCGCACCGCCGCCTCGATGCCGTCGAGGATCAGGTCCAGGCCCACCCGGAACGCCTCCCTCGCCTCCTGCTCCATGTGCGACGCGGCGCCGCCCGCCTCCGCCTCGGCCATGGCGGTGAGGCTCGCGGTCGACTCCAGGGCCGCGAGGGCGGGGAAGCGTTCGGTGAAGTCCGGCGCGAACTCCGCCATCAGCGCGGACCGCTGCGCCCACCACTCCTCGTCGGGCACCCCGGTCTCCGGCGCCGCCTGCCTGTGCTCCGTCGCGACCAGGGCCGTACCCCTCACGAACTGGAACAACACCGCGATGACCCGTCTGACGCGCAAAGGTTCCAGGCCGATAACACCCAGGATCCGCACCACCGTCTCCAGCCGCGCGTACTCGTTCGGACCGAGTACGGGCCGAGCCTGCGAGACCTGGAGCACCCAGGGGTGGCGTAGATAGAACGCCCAGGCGTCGTCGGCCCAGGCGGTGATCGCCGGGCGCCATCCCGCGCTCGTGTCGTACTCCGTGGGCAGTTCGGCCAGCACCCGGTCGTGCATGAGGTCGACCAGCTCGCTCTTGCTCGGCACATACGTGTAGAGCGCCATGGCGGTTCGCCCGAGCCGGGTTCCGACCGCCCGCATGGACAGGGCCGCCATGCCCTGCTCGTCCGCCACCGCGACACCCGCGGCCACGATCGTGTCCACGTCGAGTCCAGGTTTGGGACCGGGTTTGAGGGCGGCCCCGGCGGAAGCGGCCGATCGCCAGAGCAGGGACATGGACCGGCGGGCATCACCCTGTCCGGCGAAAACAACCACCTTGCAACTCCTTACAGCCTAAAGTAACCTCACCGGCGCATCTCTTTACGCTGTAAGGATATCAGCTGCGCGTTCAACCGCACTGGTATGCCCGTACGTTGTGGAAGGTTTTCGATGGCAGAGCTCCCCGTCACGTTCATCCAGGTCACCGACGTCACACGCATCACACCGCGGATGGCCCGCGTGACGTTCGAGGCGGACCACCTCGACGACTCCGTCGGCCTGACCCCGGACCAGCAGCTCAAGCTCTGCTTCCCCCGGCCCGGCCAGAAGACGCCCGTCCTGCCCGAGCAGAGCGACGACGCGACGGGCTGGTACCAGGCATTTCTGGCCATTCCCGAGGACGAGCGGCCCTGGATGCGCAGCTTCACCCTCCGCCGTCGCGTGCCCGGCACGAACACCGTCGACGTCGACTTCGTCCTGCACGGCGACAGCGGCCCGGCCGGCGCCTGGGCCGACTCCGCCCGCCCCGGCGACCGGCTCGGCATGGTCGGCCCCTCCGCGCTCTACGCCGGACCGGTCTCCCTGACGGACACGATCGCCTCAGCCGACTGGCTGCTGCTCGCAGGCGACGAGACGGCACTGCCCGCCATCGGCACCCTGCTGGAGCGCCTGCCCGAGGGGGCCCGCGCCCAGGTCTACATCGAGGTCGCCGACCGCGCCGAGCAGCAGACCTTCCGTACGGCGGGAGACGTGGCACTGCACTGGCTGCACCGCGACGGAACACAGGCGGGCCGCAGCGAAGCCCTGATCGACGCTGTCCGCGGCGCCGAGTTCCCGTCCGGGAGCCCCTTCGCCTGGCTGGCCGGAGAGGCAGGCACCGTCCGGACGCTGCGGCGCCACCTGGTCAACGACAGGGGGCTCGACAAGCGAGCGATCGACTTCAGCGGCTACTGGCGCGTCAAACTCACTCAGGACGACGCCCCGACCGCCGACGACATGGCCGAGGCGCAGGAGCGCCTCGCCGAGTACCAGGCGGCGTCCGATGGCCAGTCCTGACGAGCCGCGCGCCGACATCGGCATCCCGGCCGGGCGCCGCGAGTCGGCCGGACGACTGCCCGGTCGGGAGACGGATCCGCCGGGCCGAGAGGCAGACCCGCCGGGCCGGGAGAAGGATTCCATGATCACAGTACGAGGTCTCGCCCGCAGGTTCACCGTGCGCGGCCAAAGCGTCGAAGCGGTCAAAGGGATCGACTTCGACGTGGCGCCCGGGGAGGTGGTCGGCTTCCTCGGCCCCAACGGAGCGGGCAAGACCACGACCTTACGGATGCTCACGACCCTGCTGCGCCCCACTGGCGGAACCGGCACCGTGGCCGGCTGCGACCT
The DNA here is from genome assembly GCF_044332585.1 of Streptomyces sp. NPDC016845. Taxonomy (NCBI): domain Bacteria; kingdom Bacillati; phylum Actinomycetota; class Actinomycetes; order Kitasatosporales; family Streptomycetaceae; genus Streptomyces; species Streptomyces sp. NPDC016845. The sequence continues at coordinate 9,867 of NZ_JBIRPI010000029.1, forward strand.
GCTGACCGACCCCCAGGGCGTCCGGCGCAAAATCGGCTGCGTCCACCAGGGCGGCGCCACCTGGCCCGAGTCCAGAGTCGCCGAGGAGATCGAGCTCCAGGCCCGGCTTTACGGCCTCTCCCGGTCCGAGGCCAAACGGCGCGGCGCCCTGCTCGCCGAGCGGCTCGACCTCGCCGGCCTGGACCAGCGCCCCACCAAGTCGCTTTCCGGCGGTCAGCGCCGCCGGCTCGACATCGCTCTCGGGCTGGTCCACGAACCGACGCTCGTGTTCCTCGACGAGCCCACCACGGGACTCGATCCGCAGAGCCGGGCCAACCTCTGGGACCACGTCCGCCGCCTGCGCTCCGAGCAGGGCACGACCGTCTTCCTCACCACGCACTACCTCGACGAGGCCGACGCGCTGTGCGACCGGATCCTCGTCACCGACCACGGCACGATCGTCGCCGAGGGAACCCCCGACGCGCTCAAGGCCCGGGTCGCCGGCGACGCGGTCACCGTCGAGGTGACCGACCAGGTCGCGGAGGCGGCCGACGTCGCCGGGCGGCTGACCGGCGCGACCGAGGTGAGCGTCGACGGCGACACGGTGCGCTTCCGGGTGCCCCGCGGCGACGCCGCCCTGCCGGAACTGCTGCGCGCCCTCGACGGCCGGGGGATCACCCTGGCCTCGGTCAAGGTCAACCGGCCCACCCTCGACGACGTGTTCCTCAGCCTGACCGGACGCTCCTTGCGGGACGGCGACCCCGCGCCCCGGGCCCAGGAGGCCGCCCATGCTGCGTGACACCCAACTGATCTTCGCGCGGGACATGAAGCTCGCGCTGCGCAGCCCGACCTGGCTGCTCATCGGAATCATGCAGCCGCTCCTGTACCTGTTCCTCTTCGGACCCCTCATGGTGTCCGTGGTCGACCACACCCCCGGGTTCCCGCCCGGCGGCGCCTGGGAGGTCCTCACCCCGGCACTCATCGTCCAGACGGCACTGTTCAGCGGCTCCTTCGCCGGGGTGGGGCTGCTCACCGAGTACCGGGTCGGCGTCGTCGACCGCTTCCGCGGCACGCCCGCGAGCAGGGCCGCCCTGCTGTTCGGCAAGGTCCTGGCCCAGGCCGTGCAGGCCACCGCGCAATCCGTACTGATCGTGCTGGTGACGCTGCTCGTCTTCGACCTCGACGCCTCACCGACCGGGTTGCTGCTCAGTCTGGTGATCGCCGCGGTGCTGGCCGTCACGCTGTCCTCGGGATCGTACGCACTGGCACTGCTCCTCAAGAGCGAGGCGGCGTTCCCGGCGCTGATGAACGCCGTGCTCCTGCCGCTCCTGCTGCTGTCCGGGGTGCTGCTGCCGGTCTCCGAGCAACTCGCACCCGGCTGGCTCTACAACCTGGCCCGGATCAACCCCCTGACCCATGTGGTCGACGCCGAACGCGCGGCGTTCCGGGGAGACATGAGCGCCACGGGGCTGCTGACCGGCTCCCTCGTGCTGCTGGTCATGGCCGTCCTCGCCCTGATGTGGGGCACGCGGACCTTCCGCAAGGAGAACGCCTGACGGCACCGCCCTCAGGCCGACCGAGACCGGGCTCCCCCTTACATCCCCCGGAGGGGGAGCCCACCCGCACCACCTCGCACCACCTCGTACGACCCCGTACCACCAAGGAGCACACGTGAGGACCGACGCCATCAAGGTGACCGGTGCCAGGGAGAACAACCTCAAGAACGTCTCGCTGCAGATCCCGAGACAGCAACTGACCGTCTTCACCGGTGTCTCCGGCTCGGGCAAGTCGTCCCTGGTGTTCGACACCCTCGCGGCCGAGGCCCAGCGGCAGCTCAACGAAACCTTCAGCGCGTTCGTCCGGTCCTTCCTGCCCGACCACGGGCGGCCGGACATGGACGCCGTCGAGAACATCTCCACGGCCGTCGTCATCGACCAGAGACGCCTGGGCGGCAACCCGCGCTCCACCGTCGGCACGGTCACCGACATCAACCCCCTGCTGCGTCTGCTGTTCTCCCGGGCCGGCGATCCCGCGGGCCTGCCCCCGAGCGCGTTCTCCTTCAACGACCCCCTGGGCATGTGCCCGACCTGCGAGGGCCTCGGCACGATCGTCCGGCTCGACCTGGACACGTTCCTCGACCGCACCAGGTCCCTGAACCAGGGCGCGCTGCTGCACCCCGACTTCTCCACCGACACCTGGTACTGGCTGAGCTATGTCGAGTCCGGCCTGTTCGACAACGACAAGCCGCTGGCCGGCTTCACCGAGCGGGAATGGCAGCTGCTGCTCCACGGCGAACTGCCGGACAAGCTCCGCCTCGACTGGCAGGGCAACATCCTCAACGTCCGCTACGAAGGCCTCGTCGACAAGTTCACCCGGCTCTACATCAAGAAGGAGGACATGTCCGAGCGCGGCCGCCTGGTGTTCCAGCGGTTCGCCCGCACCGACTCCTGCCCCGACTGCGACGGCACCCGCCTCGCGCCCGCCGCGCTGGCCACCCGGGTCGGCGGCCACCACATCGCGGACCTCACCGCGATGGAGGCCCAGCACCTCGTGCACGTCCTGGCCGGGCTGGACCTGCGGCCCGTGAAACCGGTCCTGGACGAGCTGGCCATCCGTCTGCACCACCTGGTCGACATCGGACTCGGCTACCTGAGCCCTGACCGGGAGACCCGCACGCTCTCGGGCGGCGAGTCCCAGCGGATCAAGATGGTCCGGCATCTGTCCAGCAGCCTCACCGAGATGCTGTACGTGTTCGACGAGCCGAGCATCGGCCTGCACCCCCGGGACGTGCACCGGCTCAAGGAACTCCTCATCGCGTTGCGGGACAAGGGCAACACGGTGCTCGTGGTCGAGCACGACCCCGACGTCATGGCCGTCGCGGACCATGTGGTCGACATGGGCCCGAAAGCCGGGACGCTCGGCGGCGAAGTGGTCTTCGAGGGCAGCTACGACGCACTCACCCGGGCCGACACCCTCACCGGGCGCCACCTCAAGCACCGACTGCCTCTCAAGACCGCACTCCGGCGCGCCACCGGGACGCTCACCGTCACCGCCGCGACGAGCCACAACCTCAAGAACGTGACGGTCGGCTTCCCCACCGGCGTCCTGACGGTCGTCACCGGCGTGGCCGGATCGGGCAAGAGCACGCTGGTCAACGACGAGTTCCTCCGCCAGCACCCCGACGCGGTCGTCATCGACCAGTCGGCGGTGACCACCAGCCGGCGCTCCAACACCGCCACCTACACCGGCCTGATGGACCCGATCCGCAAGCTGTTCGCCAACGCCAACAACGTCAGCGCCTCCCTGTTCAGCGCCAACTCCAAGGGCGCCTGCCCCAACTGCCAGGGGCTCGGCGTCCTCTACACCGACCTCGCGTTCATGGACACGCTGAAATCCGTGTGCGAGGTGTGCCGAGGCCGCCGCTTCTCCGAGGACGTCCTCGGCCACCGTCTGCGCTCCAGGTCCATCAGCGACGTACTGGAGATGACGACGGCCGAGGCAGCGGACTTTTTTACGGAGCCCAAGCTCCGCCCCGTCCTGCACGCCCTGAACGAGGTCGGCCTGGACTACCTGCGGCTCGGCCAGCCGCTCAGCACCCTGTCCGGCGGCGAGTGCCAGCGGCTCAAGCTTGCGGCCGACCTGCACCGCGTCGGAAGCGTCTACGTCATGGACGAACCCACCACGGGTCTGCACATGTCGGACGTCCACCGCCTCCTCGGCATCATCGAGCGCCTCGTCGACCAGGGCAACACCGTCATCGTCATCGAGCACAACCTCGACGTGGTCAAGAGCGCCGACTGGATCATCGACCTCGGCCCCGAAGGCGGCAGCCGCGGCGGACGGATCCTCTTCGAAGGAACCCCGGCCGATCTCCTGAAGACCACCGGCTCCCACACCGCCACGCACCTCCGGCAGGACCTCGACAGATGACCTCGAAGGCGGAGTGCCGGACCCTTGCGTCATCCTCGCCGACATGAACGAAGACGCCTTCTGGCAACTCATCGAGGACTGCAGGCCCGCGGGGTCGGACCCCGACTCCGAACAACTGGCAGCAGCGCTGACCGAGCACCTGGCTCGGTCCCCGCTGCCCGTGGTCACCGGCTTTGCCGAGCAGTTGTCCTTGGCGCTGTACCGCCTGGACCGCAGGGAACCCGGACCGGACCTGTCCGGTGACGCCTTCCTCTGGGCGCGTGCTCCGGCAGCCCGGCGCGCGTCGGTGAGCACGTCCCGCTTCGGCGCGGCAGCCTGGAACGGTCATGCTCAAAACGCCGATCACCCGCACAGCAGGCACCTTTTGACACTGGTCCAGATGCAGCCCCGCCCGGTGGGCACCGACCCCGCGCACCGGCCGGTGACCGGGGTCATGGACGCGGCCGGTCCCCAGGTCTGTGACGACATGAGCGTCGAGGTGGCGCTGGCCGTGATGAGTGCCGCCCGGACACAGCGGCCAATCATCTGCGACCAGGACGGCCAGTGCACCGGCCTGTTCACGCGGGCCCAACTCGCCGCAGCCCAGGACCGCGCCGCCTACACGGACCATGTCCGCCCGCGTGAGATTCTCGACGGCCACGGATCGTTCGCCTCGCCCACCAGCGGTGCGGCCGAAACCCGCCGAACAATGCGCCGCCTGCGGATCGCCGCTCTGCCGGTGGTCGGCGAACAGGGCGGCGCCCTGGGCGTCCTCGCCCTCTCCCACTGACCCGGCCCACGCCACGGCCGTTCTCCCCTTCTCCCTGTGAGGTCACATGCGCGGTGTCATCGCCCGCCTCCCGTTCGATCTCACCAAGGGCGGCGTACTGGAACTGGTCATGCGCGCCATGGCCGAACTCGGCTTCACCTGCCGCACCCCGCCCGAGGCCGCTCCCGCGGACACGGTCAGCCCGGTGCAGCGAGCTTCCGCGATGCTCGGCACCTCCGTACCCGCCTGAACCGGAGCTGGAGACCGGCGGCAGGTACCGCGTGGCGATCGGGGCCCGGCACGGACGGTGACCGGGGACCTCGGGTGCGGGGCTGCCCGCGCGGCCACCAGCAACGGGCCGCGCTGCTTCGCTCCCGTCGCGCCGTACTGCCGATTGGCCGGGTGCGCGGTTTACGATCTGTCAGCCGTAACAGTGGCAGAGGACTTGCTGCCCGACGGGGGAGGTGATGGCCGACGCCGCATGCGAAGGGGGTCACCATGGCGTCTGTCGACGCCCGCACGGTCCAGCGGATGACCGACACCCTGTTCATCGAGCGTCCGGCGCGAAGCCCGAGCTCGACGCGTTTCTGGGCGCTGCTGGTGCTGGCCGCGGTCATCGCGAGCGCCGGTGTGGTGGGCGACTCGACCGCGACCGTCATCGGCGCCATGATCGTCGCCCCGCTCATGACGCCCATCCTGGGCAGCGCGCTCGCGCTGGTGCTGGCTGACCGCTCGCAGGTGGTGCGGTGCGCCTGGCTGGTCCTCGGCGGGGCGCTCGCCGTCATCGGCATCGGCATGCTGCTGGGCTGGATCGCCGCCCCGCCGGACGAATTCGCCTCCAACAGCCAGGTGTCCGCGCGGATCAGCCCCCGCCTCATCGACCTGCTCGCCGCGCTCGCGACAGGGACGGTCGGTGCCTTCGCCCTCATCCGGGCCGACATCTCCGACACCCTGCCGGGCGTCGCCATCGCCATCTCGCTCGTACCGCCGCTCTCCGTTACGGGGTTGCTCCTGACGGTCGGCCGCTACCACGACGCCGGCGAGTCGGCGCTGTTGTTCGCCACCAACGTGGCCGCCATCGTGGCGACCGGAACACTCGTCTTCCTGCTCTACCAAGTCCGCGGCGCGGCCCAGGAGGCCGGCCTGAGGGTGGGGCAGTTCCACGGGCGCACCCTGGTCGTGGTCGCTGCGCTGGTGCTGCTGATCGCGGTGCCGCTGACCACCGGCACCATCTCCATCACCCAGGACCGCGTGCTGGCCGCCGACGCCCGCCCGGTCGCCGAGCGGTGGGCCGCCGACGGCAACTGGCAGATCGCCTCGGTGGAGGCGCGCAACGGCATCGTCGTCATCGGCGTCCTCGGACTGCCCCCGCAGCCTGTTCCCACCGCACTGCGCGCCGCCCTGGACGCGAACGGCATGCGCGAGGCGGATCTCGAACTGCACCTCGTGGGCGGCAGCACGCACTGGTGTCCGGCCGGGACCGACACCTGCACCGTCAAGGCGGCGGGACGCAGCTGAGGTGCCGGGGCCGGGTGCGGCGCCGACCTGCGTGACCGGCCCGTTCGGCCTTGGTGCTTCGGTCGGGTCAGGCCCGTGGTGGTGTTGCACACGATGTGAGCCCGGACAGTTTCCGCCTGCGACCATCCACGGCTGCGGGCGTACTCCAGCATGTCGGGTGGCGCCGGCTGTGATCCCGGCGCCGACGGGAGCCGCCTTGCTGTGGCGGCTTGCCGGGGTCATCTCGTGGTGCCGCGCCCTTTCCGTCCCTGCCGGACCGGGGTTCGGTTGCCGGTACGGGACCGGTGGCGGGCCGGTGATGAGCGCAGAGGGAGTTGCCGTCCGGTCCGAGCGCAGCCCGTCCGACCGTCAAAACGGCCGTCAGGCGTCCCGTAGCCGTGCTCGGCGGACTCCGACAGGCTCGGGGGTTGGCGTCATTCTGCCGTGGCGGGCTGTCGGCAGGTGGCCGGAACGGCGGACGAGCGCGGGGCCTCGCCGTGTCGTGCGTACCGCTTGTTCGCAACGGCGAGCACCAAGGCGTCGGCGCAACACCTCGTAAACGTTGGGGGCGTTGGGGGCGTGGAAGGGCCGGGCCGACCGGGTGGCGGCCCGGCCCCGGAGCCGGGCGGTCTCCGTCAGGCGGGTGCGGTTACTGCCCGTCGAGGACGCCGGGGGTGCCGTGCAGGACCACGCTTCGCTGGAGGGGGATGCGTGTCTCGCCGAAGGCGTTCACCGGTCCTGTCGGATCAGCCGTGCCGAAGGAGATGCCGAACAGCAGCTTGAGATCGTCGGGAACGTCCAGGAACGCGCGGACGGTGTCGGCGTAGAGACCGAGCATGGTCTGCGGGATGCCGGCGAGCCCCCGGGAGGCCAGCGACAGCAGGAAGTTCTGCGCGTACATACCGATGTCGCCGGCCGTCCGTACCCCGTCGCCCAGAGTCGGCATGAACAGGAAGGCCACATGGGGAGCCCCGAAGAACTCCAGGTTCTCGCGGGCCGCCGCCCTCCTGCCTTCCCGGTCCGAGCGCTCGATGCCCCGGCCTCCGTAGTAGCTCGCGGCCAGGGACTGCGCCCGCTCGAGGTGGACGCCCTCGCCGTAGTCAGCGGTGAAGTCCGGGGAGGTGCGCCCGTCTTCATCGGCCTGGAGCAGCTCCTCGGCCAGCGCGTCCCGCTCCACACCCGAGACGATGTGCACGGCCCACGGCTGGGTGTTGCTGTTCGAGGGGGCCGTCTGGGCGTCTTCGAGCACGCCGCGGATGTCCGCGGGGGACAGGGGGGTGGGCAGGAACTTGCGGGGGGAGCGACGGGAGTGCGCGAGGGCGGTGAAGGGTGAGGCGGTACTGGGCAAGGCTCGTCCTTTCCATGGCGCGCGGTCACCGCCACGGCGAAGGCGGTGCGGTAGGGAGCAGTTCGGGGCGCGGAGGCAGCCACCGTGATGCCGCTTGCGGGGCGTACACCGCGCAAGGCGGCAGGCATCGCGGACGTTCCATACGTGGCGGCACGCCGGGGGTGCGTCCCCGAGCGCGGAGACTGGATGACTACGTGAATTTCATGTTGATTCACGTGCGCGTGGCGTACGTGGATGGGTGCTCGTGATGTGCCGAGATGCCGCCCTCGTGCGATCGCGGGCGCGAGGGCGTGCCGGGTGGATCACCGGTGGGCGGCGCGGTTCATCTCGACGATGTCGTCAAGTGTGGGGTTGGCCGGAAGGGCGGTCCAGCGCTCCTGCACGCTGTCGCGGACGGCCGTGTCCTTCTCGCGGTCGGCCGCGGCCAGGGCGGCGGGCAGCTCGTCGAGGGTGAGTTCGGTGCAGTAGGCGGGGCCGTTGGGCTGCTGGCGCCAGGAGTCGGCCAGGGTGCCCGCGTCGTAGGGGTCGAAGCCGGTGTCGTCCACCAGGCTCATGGCGACCTTCCGTGCCTCGTCGAAGTCGCCGGCGACCGGGATGGCGATACGGCCGGGAGTTCCCGCCGGGACGCCGCGGGTGCGCAGGGTCTCGGCCAGGGCGGCGTTCCACGCCTTGACGACGGGACGGCCGAGCTGTTCGGCGGTGTACACGCTCTCCACCTGGCCGTTGTCCACCGCCTCGATCGGCTCGCTGAGCATGCCCGGGTAGTAGTTCGAGGTGTCGATGACCACCGTCTCCTCGGGCACCGAGGCGAACAGGTCCGCCAGCTGGCCCGCCACTCCGAACGGGATCGACAGGATGATCACGTCCCTGCCCTGGACCGACCGCTCCAGGTCCACCGCGCGGGCCCCGGACTCCAGGATCTCGGCGCGAATGGTCTCGGGTCCGCGGGCGTTGGCGATCTGGACATCGTGACCGGCCGTGCTGAGTTTGGAGGCGAGGTTCCCACCGATGGCACCGGCGCCTATAACAGTTATTTTCATGATTTGTCCTTTGAGGGGCTTTGAGAGGCCTTGGGGGGGCTTTGAAGGGCTTCGAAACGTCACACCGGTACAGGGGCAGCGCGAGGAGAGGCCGCGCGAGGCACAGCCCGAGAATGTGGGGTGGATCCGCCGAGAGTGGATCGGAGGAGGACCGGGGATCGGCGGAGCGGGTGTCCGAGCGGCTACGCCTGCATGTCCCGCTCCAGATAACCGCTCGCGATGAGCGAGCGGAGGCGGTCCAGCGACTCCTCCTCGGTGTCGTTGCCCTTGATCCAGGCAATGGAGCAGGCCGCGAGGAACAGGTCGTACCCCCGCACCGACGCGCGCACGTGTCCCGCGCGCTGGGCCGCTTCCACGTACCGGTCGGTGGCGGCGATGAGAATGTCGCAGGGAATCGTGAGCGGGCTGTCGGGCTTCTGCGCCCTGGCTGCGGCCATGAGCGGTTCCGGGAGGCCGCTGTAGGCGCTGAAGTAAGACTCCATCGCCCGCAGCCACTGCTCCAACGCCTCGGCGGAGTGGCCGAGTTGTTCGATCTTCGCCTGGTGGGCGACGAGTTCCTCGGAGCGCGTCTGCAGTACTGCGGCCAGTAGGGCCTCCCGGGTGGGGAAGTGCCGGTACAAGGTGGCGGGTCCGACGCCCGCCTCCTTGGCCACCGCCTCGAGGGAGGTTCCGACCCCGTGCCGCAAGAAGTGCCGCTGTGCGGTCTCCAGGAGGACCGCGCGATTGCGCTGCACGTCCGCGCGTGGCTTGCGCCCTCGCGGTTCACTGGCGTTCATGCGGCCTCCTGTCTGCCGGAAATGTGCGGCCGTCGAAACGGATGCTGCCTCCGTATGCCTTCGAGAGTAAAACGGAGGCGGCATCCGGTCAAACCGGGAAGTGGTCCGTGGCGGGCGGACGAAGCAGGCGGCGACGGCTTGCGACACGGGGTGGCGACGCGAAGTTCCCATGTCTCGCGCTGGACGCTTTCGGCTTGCCACCTTCGGGCGGCCGCTCATCAGCGGCGCGGCAGCAGCCTCAATTACTCCGTCGGCTCTGTCGGCTCCTTCGGCTCCGTTGTGCAGTGCGTTTGACGGACCCGGCTTCCTTCGTCGTGGCGGGAGAGGGCCAAGTGACGGAACGGTCCTCGGATGGCCGAAACCGTTCCCCCCGACAGGACATCTGGCGCACCGGCGCATTGACCGCGTCGCTCTGTGACGTTTGCATGTCGGTGGTTCTCCGGATGGGGTACCGAGGCGGAAGTTGTCTGGGGGAGACATGCGGGGAAGTACGAACCGGGTTACAGTCAGACGCGGCCGGGCCGCCCTGAGCGCGGCGGCCGTGATCTGTGTGGTCACGGCGGTCCTGCCCGGAGCGGCCTGGGCCGGGCCCGGCGGCGGCGTGGGCGGTGCCGACGTCCGCTCGGTCGGTGTCGAGAGGGTCAGCGTCGCGGCCGACGGCACCCAGGCCAACGACGATTCCGCCCAGGCGTCGATCACACCGGCCGGCGACCGCGTGGTCTTCTCCTCGTACGCGAACAACCTCACCCCCGGCAACACGGGAAGGAACGACCGGGTCTTCGTCCGCGATCTGGCGACGGGGCAGAACCGGCAGTTCGGCGGGCCCACGATGGCGCCGCCCATGCTCAGCAGCGACGGGCAGGTCCTGGCCTATCTGGCACCCAGGTTCGACAGCACGGCCCTGTATCAGAACCACCTGAGCCTGGGATGGTCGTCCGCTTACACCTGCTCGCTCCTGACCTGCGAGGCGTCCATGGGCGCGAGCGAACGTCACCAGGCGATCACCGTCCGCTTCAGGTATCCGGAGACCAACCAGCGCGTCGAGGTCCGCAGACCGGACACCGGCGAGCTGCAGACCATCGACATCATCCACAACACCGCATCGATCCGGCCGTCCATCAGCGGAGACGGGACCCGTCTCGCCTACCAGGACGGCGGTGAGCAGGACATCCTTCTGTGGGACTGGGCCGACAACACCGTCGTCTATCCGATCGAGGGTTCAGGCAGGGCGGCCGAGCTCGTCCAGCTCAGTGACGACGGCAGCAAGATCGTCTACCTCTCGGGCCCCGACACATACGTCCACGATGTCGCCTCCGGCACTGCCGTGCAGGTATCCGGCGTGAAGGGCGTCGCCATCGACCCCACAGGCCGCTACCTTCTGCACACCCCTTCCGGTACGACCGGGCCTGCACCGCTCACACTGCGCGACCTGGAGACGGGCACCGACGAGACCGTCACCGACCGTCCCGCCACGGCTGGGATCGACGCGGTCAGCGCCGATGGGCGCCATGTGATCTTCCGGTCCACAGCAGAGGACCTCGTCCCCGACGACACCAACGGCAAAGCGGACATCTTCCTGCGCACCCTTCGCTGATCAGCCCGGCCGCCCCAGGTACCGGCGTCTCTATACAAGGAAGTCGAGATCATCACTTTCGACGAGCTCTCTCGGCGAGCGCGCTTCATCGTCGAAGACCGCCAAGGGCTATGACGTGTCGATCGGCGGCGCAGCGCCATGGCGTCCGTCGCCGATCGGGACGTGTGGCCGAGGTTCGCTCCGGTCCCGAGGCGCCCTGACGTTGTCTCCATGCGGCGCGACTGAACCCTGCAACGGTTGGCCCTGCCGAACCGGGCGGCAAGATCAGTCGGCGTTCTCGAACCAGTCGCCGATGTTGTTCCACATGAAAGCGTCCTTCCACCGGGGGCGGGCTTCTCAACGTACCGATCACGCATCCCGCTCAGAAGCAAGCGCTGACAGACCTGTTGGCGCGTCTCGAAGAGATGGACATCGCCGAGTCCACTGAGGAAGACATCGCCACGGCCCAGGGCGAGGTCGCCAAGAGTATGGGCTGGTAGGAGCGGAGCGAGGCCGGTGACTGGGATGTGGTGGGACGTGTCCGTGCAGTCGACGCAGTCCACGGTCAGCCCCGAGCGCCGGCCGTCGAGCGTGTGGATGATCTGTCTCCCGGCTCCAGCGGCGAGTCCGCGTCGTCGGCCTGACCGGCCGTCAGGCGGTTGGGCTGTCCGGACCGGCGATCCAGGCGACAGCTTGTGGTGACAACGCGGCGCGGGGCAGGGGCGAGCGATCAGTAATTCCTCAGTAACGGCGGCTACCTAGCGTGCGAGCTTCACCGCCCCGTTCCCGGAGGAGCACCCCCGATGCACCTGCCCCGACCGCCCCGGCGCAGATTCGCCGTATGGGCGGCGGCCGCGTTGACCGCGACCGCTCTGACCGTAGGCGGCATGCCGGCCGCCACCGCCGACACCCTGCCCACCGCGGGCACAACGGGCACCGCGAAGATCGACTCATTGCTGCGCAGCGCCGTCTCGAAGGGCGGCGACGCGACGTTCTTCGTGGTCCTGAAGGACCAGGCAAACCTGTCCGGCGCCAAGAAGCAGAAGACCCACGCGAAGAAGGCGACGGCCGCCTACAAAGAGCTGCGCACGCACGCCAAGTCCAGCCAGAGGTCGCTGACCTCCTTCCTCGACAAGGAGAAGATCGGCCACAAGGACTACTGGATCGCCAACACGGTGCAAGTCACCGGCGACCAGGACCTGGTGAACCAGCTCGCCACGCGCTCGGACGTGAAGTCGGTCATCAAGGCGCGGAAGTTCAAGCTTGACGACAGCGAGACCTCCGACGCCGAGGTGACCGGGTCGCGCACCACGCCGGCGACGACCGAGTCGTCGGCCGACGGTGGCGACGCCCCGGAGTGGGGTGTCTCCGACATCAAGGCCGACCAGGTCTGGGACCGGTACGAGGACCGCGGCGAGGGCATCGTCGTCGCCAACATCGACTCGGGCGTGCAGTACGACCACCCGGACCTGGTGCAGCAGTACCGCGGCAACAACGGCGACGGGACCTTCACCAACGACTACAACTTCCACGACACGTTCGGCGCCTGCCCCTCGGACGGCACCCCGTGCGACGACAACGGCCACGGCACCCACACCATGGGCACGATGGTCGCCAAGAACGGCATCGGTGTCGCGCCGAACGCGAAGTGGATGGCTGCCAAAGCATGTGACTCGGCCGGCTACTGCTACCAGGAGAACCTGCTCGAAGCCGGTCAGTGGATCCTCGCACCGACCGACCACAACGGCCGGAACCCGCGTCCCGACCTCGCCCCCGACATCGTCAACAACTCCTGGGGCAACACGGGCGGCACCGACCCCTTCTACCAGGACATCCTGGCCGCCTGGCACTCCGCGGGCATCTTCGAGGCGTTCGCGGCCGGCAACTCCGGTGACGGCACGACCTGCGCGACGACCGACCCGCCCGGCGCGCAGGCCGACTCCTACGGCGTCGGGGCCTACGACGCGAGCGGCGAAATCGCCGGGTTCTCCGGCTTCGGCCCCTCGCGGGTCGACGGCTCGGCGGAACCGGACATCACCGCGCCGGGCGTCGACATCGAGTCCACCTGGCCCGGTTCCTCGTACAACACCGAGCAGGGTACGTCGATGGCGACCCCGCACGTCGCGGGCGCCGTCGCGCTCCTGTGGTCGGCGACCCCCGCCCTGATCGGCAACATCGACGAGACCCACAAACTCCTCGACGAGGGCGCGATCGACGTCGATGACACGCACTGCGGTGGTACCGCCGGAGCCAACAACGTCTGGGGCGAGGGCAAGCTCGACATCCTCGCCTCCGTCGAAGCGGCCCCGCACACCGCGGCCACCGTCACCGGCAAAGTCACCGACAAGGCGACCGGTGCGGCTCTGAACAACTTCACGGTGAGGGCCACCGACGCCGCGGGCTCCGTCCGCACGGTCACCACCGCCGCCGACGGCTCGTACCGTCTGCCGCTGGCCCCGGGCACGTACTCCTTCGCCTCCGGCGGCTACGGCTACGCGACCGGCTCGGCGACCGGTGTCACGCTCGCCGCCCAGCAGACCTTCACCCAGGACTTCGCGCTGCGCGCGGTCCCCGCGCACCAGGTCTCCGGCACCGTCCTCGACGTCACCGGCAAGGCCCTGGCAGGTGCCAAGGTCGAGATGAACGGCTCGCCGCTCGCCGCCGTCACCACCGATGACCGGGGCGAGTACACCTTCGCCAAGGTCTCCGAGGGCTCCTACACCCTGACCGTCGAGCCCGCCGCACCGGTCCTGTGCAACGGCGTCTACACCGGCGCCGCCACCGTCACCTCCGCGGACCTGACCAAGAACGTCCAGGTCCCCAACCGCATGGACACCTCCGGCAACTCCTGCGCCCCGGCCGCCTACACGTGGATCGCGGGTTCCAAGAAGGTCGCCCTGTCCGGGGACGAGGACTCCGCCCCCGTCGCGCTGCCCTTCTCGGTGCAGCACTACGGCGTCTCGTACTCCTCCGCCTCGGTCACCACCGACGGCCTGGTCAACTTCCTCTCCTCCCGTGTCGGCGACTACGGCAACACCGCGCTGCCGACCGTCGGCACGAACAGCGTGAAGGGCTTCATCGCCCCGCTGTGGGACGACCTGACGCTGGACAGGAAGTCCTCCGTGCAGACGGCGACCACCGGCACCAAGGGCAACCGCAGGTTCGCCATCGTGTGGAACAACGCCGCCTACGCCAACGGCACCTCGGGCCGCGCCACCTTCGAGGTCGTCTTCGACGAGGCCACCGGCGCCGTGACCCTGCAGTACAAGTCGGTCGCCGACAAGGGCGCGGGCGCCACTGTCGGCATCGCGAACCAGTCGGGCACCGACGCCCTCCAGTACTCCTTCAACCAGTCAGTGCTCGCCGACGGCACCGCCGTCCGCGTCACACAGGGAGCCAAGTGATGAGAGCCCACCACTCGCGGCGCGCCTTGGCGCTCGCCTCCGCTCTGGTCGCGGCGGGTCTGTGCCTGACTGCCGTAACGCAGGCCGCGGCCGTCGACGGCGACAGCGGCTCGACGACGAAGCTGACCAGCGCCGCGGCGAAGAAGCTCGCCGCCCAGGTGTCCATCGACCCATGGGTCAAGGCCGACGACACCACAGGAACGGCCAAGGACGACGGTTCCGGCGCCACGCCAGGAGGTGCGTCCACCGGCGCCACGCCAGGAGGTGCGTCCACCGGCGCCACGCCGCGCCGTGCGTCCACCGACGTCGACCCGAACACCAAGGTCACCATGACCGCGAAGTCCACGCTGGAAGGCGTGCGCGGCATGGGTGCCACGGTGCCGGCCGGCGACAAGGGCGACTACTTCTCCGTCCACAGCATGGGCTACGTACAGCTTCACACCGCCGACGGCAGCCAGAAATGGGCCCGCGACAGCAGCTCGTTCTTCACGGACTGGCAGGTCAAGCCGCTCCAGGTCTGGAAGACGGAGCCGTACCCGGCGCAGATCCTCATGGGCTACAACGCGGTCTCGCCGTTCACGCCCAACTCCGACTCCGGTTACTCGGCCGGGGACCTGACCGGCGACGGCGTACCCGACCTGGTGTTCTCGGCGCAGGTCGGCACGCCCCCGTACACGCGGCCGTTCAGCAGCCCGGGCTCGTCGCTCACCACCGGTACGTTCGTGACGGTCCTCGACGGCAGGACCGGCGGCACACTGTGGTCGAAGCTGTACAACCGCGCCTCCCTGGTGAAGATCGTCGACGGCACCCTGCTGGTCGCCGACGCGCCCCGGATGAGCGGTGACGCCGGGGTCCCGGCCGACGCGACCGCCACTCTCACCGGTATCCGCTTCGCGGCCGGCCCGGAGGGCAAGCTGACCCCGGCGCGGACCTGGACGTACGACACCGAGGAAGCCCGGTCCGCGAACTGGGGCGACATCCAGGACCTCGGCAAGGGCAAGGTCGCCGTCTCCTGGAACCTGGAGAAGGCCGACGGCGTCGGCGGGCGCGGCCGTACGCTCGTGCTCGACGCCGCCGACGGCTCCGTCACCTGGCAGACCGACAGCATGCTGTACAGCCGCCAGACGCGGCTGGACGCCGGCCGCAAGCGGATCGTCGCGATCGAGCAGGCGGACACCACCGACGCGGTGCACTACGAGGTCGTCGCGTACGACCTGAAGACCGGTCACCGCGCCACCCTGCAGAGCCGGGACAACGTGGTTCCCACCGCCCTGACGATCGGTGACCTCGGCGGCAGGGCCGGCGACGAGTACGCGGTGGCCGAGTCCTCGTTCGACGAGAACTACCTCGTCAACGCCAGTACCGTCCGCGTCGTCAGCGGCGACAGCGCCGACCGGCTCCGGTGGTCGGACTCGGTCAAGCGGGACGAGGACGACGGCAACAGCGGCCCCAGTGTCTTCGGCATGACGGTGGCCGACGGCAAGCTGGTCACCTCCGCCCAGGACAACGACGCGTACGAGGAGGCCGAGAACCTCGGCGGCAGCCGGTACGGGACACTGACCGTCTACGCCGCCAACGGCACCGTCAAGTGGCGGTCCAAGGGCGCCGCCGCCGCACCGATGTACCAGGACCTGTACAGCGACGCGCAAGGCACGCATGTGCGCCTGATCGACCAGTCGCAGAACATCCGCACATTCAAGCTCACCAACGGCAAAGCGGAGAGCGTGACGCCGCTGATGGGCGACATCGCCTTCGCCAAGAGCGCCGACCTCACCAAGGACGGCAAGAACGACCTGGTCATGGGCGGCTCGTCGAACGGCGTGTGGGCGTACTCCGGTCCTTCGCTCGTGAACGGCTCAACGCCCGAGAAGCTGTGGCAGGCCACCCTGCCCGGCGCCGTCCACGACATCGAGATCGGCGACGTCACGGGCGACGGCAGACCCGAGATCGTCGTCGCGGCCGACACCGCCACGGTCGTCCTCAACGGCCGAACCGGCAAGACCCTCGCCACGATCGACGGCGGCGGTCAGTTCGTCCACACGGCGAAGCTGGCCGACCTCGACGGTGACGGCGCCCAGGACATCCTCGTCCCGACCGACGCGCTGCGCGCCTACCACGGCGACGGCCACACCATCTGGACGTACAGCGCTCCCGAGGACGCGGGCGACGTGCGCTTCAGCGACCCGTCGGTCAACGACGGCAAGGTCTACGCCGGCTACGCGGGCCTGAACTCCTTCCAGCTGGACAATCCGGTGTCGAGCGCTGTCGCCGTCAACGCGAAGACCGGCAAGGCCCGCTGGTCGGCCGCTCCCGAGGCGCCGGGCACCGCGGTCGGCGGCATCCGCGCTCTCACCCCGAACGAGGGCGTCTTCGCCTCCAAGGAGATCCCGTACGCCGACGGACACGCGGTGATCTACACCTGGGCCGTCAACGCGCCCATCCGGTGGGACTCCGCCACCGCCCTCAGCCCGCAGAACTACTTCGAGATCCGCGACGGCCGCACCGGCGAGGTACTGCACACCTGGACGTCGGGAGGTTTGTGGACGCACAACAGCTTCTTCGCCAAGGACGGAGCGCTCTACGAGGGCGGTACGGCGTCGTTCCGGCGCTTCAGGGCGAACGGCGACGACACCATGCAACTGGTCATGCCCCAGTCCTACGGCGGCGGATTCATGACGGGCCCCGGAGGGCGTGAACTGCTCGTCGCCGGCACCGAGGGCGGCTTGTACCTGTGGGACCCGAGCATCATCGACTCCGATGACTCCTGGGCACCGAGCGTCGGCTCCATCGGCCTCAACGGCGCGCGCAACTACTTCGCGGGGGACCTCGACGGGGACGGCGTCGACGAGGTCCTGTCGCTCAACAGCGACGACACCGGCCGCAACCGCGAGGTCGCCCAGTTCGGCGGCGGTTACTACGTGACCGACTACGGCATCCACCAGGTGACGGCCTACAAGCTCTCCTGAACCCCTGGCCATGCCCGGCGAGCGAGACACAGGGGGCCGGTGCGCACGCAGGCGCACCGGCCCTACGTGGCTGAAGCTCGCGACAGCACCACATCTGCCGAAAACCACGGATACGGACCGGATGCGGACCGGATGCGGACCGGACGCGGACCGGATGCGGATACGTATACGTGCAGACATCAGTGGGGTGCGACCCCGTTCCACCCCGCCTCCATGGCCCGCCGAACTCTCCCCAGCCCCGCGGGGTACGGCAAGCCGCGAGCCAGCACCTGTACCCGCTCCAACGCCGAATACCCCGCGCCCCCGCCCAGCGCCACCGCGCATACGATCCCGGCCTCCACCTCCGCCAACCGCTCACCGGACCGCTGGGCCCGCTTCACCTCGCCCCGGGCCACCCGGCGGGCCGTCACCACATCGCCGGCCAGTACATGCGCCCATGCTGAGATCACTGGCGCCTCTCGTTCGTCCAACAGGGCCAAGGCACGTTCCGGCTCTCCTCGGCGTACGAACAACTCGGCTCGTGCGGAGCGCACTTCGCCACGCGCCTGCCGGTCCCGCACGACTCCCACGGTCTCCTCGGCCCGGTCGAGCAACGGGGCGGCCTCCGCGACGTCGCCGCCCCGCACCAGCACTCGCCCGAGTGCGGCCAGCGCGTACGGCAGTGACCATGCGTCGTTCCGGTCCGCCCCGGACACCGCTGCCTCCGCCAGCTTCCGCGCCGCGTCGTACTCCTCCAGGAGCAGATGCAGCTCGGCCAGGTTGGCCCGCTCGAACGCCGCCGCGGTCGGATCTCCCGACTCCTCCGCGAGACGCAGCGCCCGCTGTCCCGTCTCGACGGCTTCCCGAAGTCGCCCACCGCGCCGCGCGTTCTCCCGCAGTACCGAGAGAACCGAGCCGAGCAGTGCCGAGTCGCCGTACGCCTCCGCGGGCGCGAGGGCCAGGTCGGCCGCTTCGCGCGCCTCGTTGAACCGTCCCGCCAGCGCCAGGTTCGTGGCCTGGCCGGCGTGGCAGCGGGCGAGGAGTCCCTGACCGGCGACACCGGGAACCCCGCGCGCCGACGACAGGGCCCGCCGGGCGGCGGCGACCCCGTCCGCGTACCGCCCCTGTACGCCGGTGACGACGCACAGAGCGAGATGGTGCGAGGCGGTCGGTCCGGGGCGGGTGGCCGGGGTCGGGGGATGCGCGTCCAGGACGAGCCGCCCGGCCTCCGGGTCCTCGGACTTGACGAGGGTCTCGGCGAGCCGGGCCGCCGTGAGGACCGTTTCGTCGTGGTCGCCCCGCCGCACGAACTCCGCGAGGGCGAGCCGCAGAACAGCGGCGGCCTGCCCGAAGTGGCCCATGCGGCGCAGCACGTGGGCATGGGCGAGGCGGGCGCGGGCCGCGTCGACGTCGAGCCGGTCGACCAGGTCGCGGTAGTAGCGGTCGGCGGTGTCGTTGGCGTAGACGGCGGCGGCCCGCTCGGCGGCGAGGCGCAGGTACTCGGCGGCCCGGGGATCGTCGGCCCGAGCGAAGTGCGAGGCGAGCGCATCGACGGCGTCGGGGCGGCCGCGCAGCACGGCCTGAGCGTATGCGGCGTGCAGCTGGCGGCGCCGGGCCGTCGTCAGCTGCTGGTAACAGGTGAGCCGTACCAGCGGATGCCGGAACGCGACCCCCTCCTGGGGCCGGCCCGCGACCACGACCTGGCGCTCCTCGATGAGTGAAGCGCCGATGGCGCGCTCCAGGGCATCGGCGGCCGAGACGGCGTCGACAGCCGGACGCAGGCCGTGCGCGGCGACATCGAGCAGCTCGGGCAGCGCGGCCTCACCACCGGTCACCGAGAGCGCCTCGACGACGCGGCGGGTGTCGCGGTCCAGGCGACCGAGCCTCCCAGCCACCAACTCCCGTACATTACGCGGCGTTTCCCGGTCGTCCGGGCCATCGGACGGACCGTGCGCCAGTTCCAGGGCGAACAGGGGATTGCCCAGGGAGAGTTCCCAGACCCGGTCCAGGCGTGCGTCCGGAGCGCCCGCGTCGCGGGCCAGCGCGAGACAGGCCGCGCGATCCAGGCGCGTCACCTCTTCGCGCGCGGCCAGCCCGGCCCGCAGCAGCGCGGCGGCGGCCGTACGGCGCGGATCGCCCTCGGGCAGTTCTTCCTCGCGGTACGTCACCAGGAACCGCAGATCCGTCCCGTCGGCCGCGCCCCGCCGCGCCAGATGGCTCAGGAGCTGGAAGGAGCCCTCGTCGGCGGCGTGCAGATCGTCCAGCACGATCAGGACGGGCCGCCTCGCGGCGAGTTGGCCGAGCAGGGCGGACGTCGCCCGGAACAGCAGGCCGCGCTCCTCCTCCGGGGCGCGTTCCGTACCCGCCCGTACCCGCCCCAACGACGGCAGGAAGGCCGCGAGGTCGGGATACTCGGCCCCCGCGCGGGCCCGCTCGGTGACGCCCCACTCGGCGAGCCAGCCGTCCAGAGCCTCGGCGAACGCCCCGTACGGGGTGTGCCCTTCGGCGTCGTGCCCGCCGCCCCACAGTACGGCGGCCCCTCCCTCGGCGGCCCGCCGCGCCGCCTCACCCGCCAGGCGCGTCTTGCCCACCCCCGCCTCCCCGGTGAGCAGCACCACGGGGGGCTTGTCCGGTCCGGCGAGCATGGCGAGCGGCTGGTCGCGGCCGTGCAGGGGTGAGCTGGTGATGGCCCGCACGGGACCTGGCAGCGAAGGTGTGGGCAGGCCGTCCATCGGGGTGTCGGTGAGGGCGAGGCGGTGCAGCCGCTCGGTCTCGGGCCCCGGGCCCACCCCGAGTTCGGCGTCGAGCGCCGCCCGGCACACGTGGAACTGACGCACCGCGAGGCGCCGAAGCCCCTGACGCAAATACGCCTCCATGAGGAGGCGGTGCGCTGCCTCCTCGGCCGGGCTTACGGCAAGGACCTGCCCAGCGACGGCTGCCGCGTCCTGATGCGCGCCCGCCGTCAGGTGTGCCTCGGCGAGCTTGAGCAGCAGCAGCTCCCGGAGCTCGGCGAGCCGGGTACGGCGCGGCACCGCCCAATCGGCGTACCGGTCCTCGGGCAGCAGGTCACCCCTGAAGTGCGCGGCGGCGGCTGCCAGTCGGTCCGAGCTGCCGGAAGCGAGAGCGGTGCGCGCCCGAGTCTCCGCCGCGTCCGCGTCGATCCACACGGTCGCCGGATCGAGCAGCAGGAGGGATCCGTCAGATATGAGATACGAGGAGGTGGCGCGCGGCGCGAGCTCGGGTTCCAGGGCGCGGCGCGCGGCGTGCAGGGCGACGCGCAGGCTGCGCAGCGCGGACTGCGGATCGGCATCCGGCCAGCAGACCTCAAGGGCCTGTTCACGGTGGAGCCGGTGGCCATGGGTGACGGCGAGGAGTTTCACAAGGGTCTGAGCGCTGGGCCTGCTCCAGCGTCCGGCCGGCTCGGGGCCGCCGTCGCGCGTGACGCGGAATCCGCCCATAAGGTGCAGTCGCAACAGTGGGGTGGCCGGATCCGTACCGCCTGACTGTCGCGCATTCATCAGGGCGCCACCTTAGCCGAGCATGCTGAGACCTTTCGGCCCAGTGCCAGGGGCCTCTCGGACCGGACCGTCAGCAGCACACGGTGGCATACCCCGCGGGAGCGGGTGCTGCGGGACCGTGCACGCCGCGGCGTCACCGCCACGGCTGCAAGGCCGGCCGTCCAGGCGGGGGCGGCGGTGTCGTCGGACGCTTCGGACGAGCGGATCCGGCAGCTGGAGGCGAGGGCAAGGTGGCCAAGTATGTCGCCGGGGAGACGAACTGGTGCGGAGCCGCTTCCAGTTCGTCGACGACTACCGGGACACCTGGCCGAGAAGATCCGCACGGCCCACGGCGAGTCCGGGGGCGCCCAAGCCCAACGAGAAGCGGGTCGCCCGGAGCATGCGGACGTTGTCCATCACCGGAATCCGCCTGCGCGAACGCGTGGGAATCCGCCTGCGCAAACGCGTGCGCACCGCCGTCCCGGACCCGGCAGCCCGACCGGTTCCCGATCTGTGCCAGCGGGACTTCATAACCGCGTGCCCACCTGCATGGGGAAGGCCCCTGTACCGACGCGGGCAGCAGCGCCTCTAGCCTGACAGCCATGCATCAGCACCGAAGGCGTGACCGACGGCCCACCCGCCGCGCGGGGTCGGTCCCAGCCCGGCATCGGGCTCCTGCTCTTGTGCCCGAGGAAGCGGGTGTTGTACTCGTCGGCTACTTCTCTGGCAAACAGAAGGACTTCGCCGCGTTGATGGACACGGCGGCCCAGCAGGCGACGAAGCACGGCATGCGGGTCGTGGGTCGTATCGTGCAACGCCGTGGCGTCTCGGACGGCGGGGCCAGGAAGATGTCCCTGCCCTATTCCTCACGGACTCTCCTGAGCTACGGAAAGGTCCGTGAAGTAGCCGCGCTCTGTGAGCAGACCAAGGCCGATGCCGCGCTCTTCCTGCCCACCCTCACGGAGCGCCAGCGTCGCGTACTGACCGGGATGCTCGGCTGCCCCGCAGTGAGTCTGGCCGATGTACCGGTGGCTGACTGAACCGTGCGGCAGCCAACGTACGGACGACCTGAGTGGGGTGCGGATCCTCTGACGCGAAACGGGGCATCGGCGTCCCGGCGCGCACCCAGAATTGACTGCCGGGTGATGGATCAGCGGGCCTTCCGCGTCCGCGGCGTTCACACACCGGCGGACGCTGTGGTGCGGTCCGCGATGCCCGCGATGCCACGGTCGACGGCGATCAGTGACGTCTGCACGGGGATGGGGGTTCCCTCTCGTGCCTGCTGCTGCCCGGCGAAGGGTTCCGCGAGCCCTCCTACGGGAACTGCTTCTCCTCGCGGCCGATGTCGTCGATAGGGCCGAGGATCGTCCAGCCGGGCCCCAGGGGGCGGGTGGAGCGGAAGCCGTGGGTGTCCGCGTACTCCTCGGTCTCCTCCGCGGTGTCCTCGGGGGCGCGCATGATCGTGTAGCGCGGGGGGTCCTCGTGGTAGAAGCGGTAGAACGTGCGGCCTTCGTCCTTGGGCTGGTAGAGGATCACGCTGACGCCCCGGAGGGCGTCGTACACCTTCTGGTCGCGCGGGGGCGTCGTCGTGCACGTGTCGGAGGGGCGGCCCGGCTCGCGGACGCAGGTCCGGTACAGGCTCCAGTCGATGCGTTCGGCGCGGGGATGTTCCGCGATCAGCTTCCGCATCCGGGCGTCGGCCCGGGCGAAGGCATCCTTGCGGCGGTCGTACTCCTGCTGCAGCCGGTTGAAGCGCCGCTCGTCGAAGCCGCTGCCGAAGTGGGCCTCCAGGCCCGCGAGGACGGCGACCCGCCAGGCCAGGTATCCGGCCGTCACGACGAGCAGCGTGACGACCAGCACCCGGCCCGGCGAGCGCCTGTGGGGCATCAGGCCGGCGAGGTCAGAACGTGCCGCTGATGGGGATCTCGATGTCCGCCTGCGCGATCGGCGGGGGGTACTTCCCGTCGAACCGGTCATAGTGCTGGAGCGTAAACCAGTCGATGAAGCCGTACTCCTTGATCTCGTCGTCCGGGTCGAGACCGAAGTGGTCGTAGGAGTGGAAGACGAGCTTGCCGGAGAAGGAGTTGCCCTCGATCTTGTAGTCCTTCAGCGCGATCGTGTGGCCGTGGAACTGGTGGATCGCGATGGAGAGGGCGCGCTGGTTGGCGTCCCAGAGCGAGAAGTCGTACACCGGGTACTTCACGTCCTGGCGGAGGAACTCCTGGAAGAGGAGGTTCTTGGAGAGGTCCTCCTGGACCGTGAGCTGATCGGTGCGGCCCTTGTTGTCGATGAGGGACTGCCGAATGATCTGGCCGGCCTTGTCGGTGTAGGTCTTCTCCTGCGGTGATGCGCCGACGGCGCGGGAGAGGGCCGTGCCGGAGCCGCGGTAGAGGTAGCGGCCGGGGTCGAAGTTGTCGTCGACGGTGACCGTGCCCGCGCTCTGGCCGTCGCGGCCGTAGCGGAAGGCGTTGCGGAGGTCGTCGACGGACTGGGCGTAGTCGGCGTCGGCGCCGAGCTTGCCGAAGTTCATGATGTCGTTGAACTCGGCCCACATCCAGGACTCGGGCGTGATGCGGGCGACCCAGAACTCCAGGCCGACGTCGGTGAGTTCGTCGAAGTCGTAGTCGTTGAAGGTGAGGTCGTCGGCGACGCGCGGGTCGGCCGGGACGGGCGGGTGCTGGGGGTCGGGGGCCTTGCGGTGGCCCTCGAGGAAGGACGACTGGTGGATCAGCATGTCGGTCGGGGGCGGGTCGCCCGGGTCACCCGGGTCTCCGCCGCCGCCGGGGTCGTCGGAGAGGACGCGCTTGCCAGGGGCGTCGGGGCCTGCCTTGTCGAAGGCGTGGCTGTCGAGGACAACGTACTTGGCGGAGCCGCCCGCCGTGGCGGTGGCCGTGATCGTGCTGCCGCTGCGCTGCTGGCCCGACTGCCTGACGAGGTGGCGGGCCTTCTCGTCGTAGCGGTAGAGGGCGGGTGCGGTGCCCTCCGTACGGTCGGGGTCGAGGCGGAAGGTGAGCCTTGCGGCGCTGTCCGCGGGGGCGGAGACCTGGAAGCCGTTGCCGAGGTGGCCCGGAGTGGACCGCGGGAACTCCCGCTGCTTGGCAGGGAGTCCGGTGACCTGGAAGCCGCCGACCTGCTTGGCGCGCAGGCCCTTGAGCGTGGCCTCGACGGCTGTGGCGCCGCCGTCCGCGCGGCGGGTCACGTCGAAGGCGGAGTTCTTGGCGCGGGGGGAGGCGTCGAGCCTCGTCTCCTCGCCGTCCTGGACGCCGTCGCCGTCGGTGTCGGCCTTGGTGGGCTCCGTGCGGAGCCGCAGCTCGCGGGCGTCCGCGAGGCCGTCCTGGTCGGTGTCGGCGCGGGTGGGCGTGGTATGGAGCTTCAGCTCGCGGGCGCTCGTGAGGCCGTCCTTGTCGGGGTCCTCGGCGCCGTCCTTGGTGCCGTCGCCGTCGGTGTCGGCCTTGAGCGGGGTGCTGAGGTGGTAGCCGAGCTCGGCGAAGTCGGAGAGGCCGTCGCCGTCGGTGTCCTCGGACTTGGGGTCGAGCTTGGCGCGCACCTCCAGGTCGTCGGGGAGGCGGTCGCCGTCGGTGTCCTCCGTCGGTGAGATGCCGTGCTTGGCGAAGGACGCCCAGGTCGGGGTATCGGCGTCGGCGCCGGGCTCGGCGCGGTACCAGACGGTCTCGATCCTGCCCGGCTGAAGGGTGTTCGTAGGCCCGACGCCCTGG
The DNA here is from genome assembly GCF_044332585.1 of Streptomyces sp. NPDC016845. NCBI lineage: Bacteria > Bacillati > Actinomycetota > Actinomycetes > Kitasatosporales > Streptomycetaceae > Streptomyces > Streptomyces sp. NPDC016845. The sequence goes on from NZ_JBIRPI010000029.1 coordinate 34,320, forward strand.
AGCGTCGTGCGCGCGTCCTGGGGGGCGGCGAGCTTCGCGGCGGAGGTGTCCGTGATGCGGTCAGCAAGCTCGAAGGTCAGTGACCATTTGGATACTGGGTGATCGGAGACGTTCTCGAGCTGGAGCCGGGTGACGTACGAGCCCTCCGTCGCTCCGCTGCGGAGGGCGGCCGGAACCTGGCTCCACGCCGCGTCGCCGGGGGCGACCTGGCGGTAGGAGACGTCGACCGTGTCGTCGCGGTAGAGCGTAGCCCCGTCGGTGGCCGCGCCGTCGCCGGGGGCTCCCGCGGCGGCGGGCACGGCCGTGCCGAGGAGAAGGAGTAACGCCGCGCCGAGGGGCACGGCGGCGCTTCTGTTCATGGGGCCTCCCATGTCTGAAGCCATGTCTGAAGACATGCCTGTTGTCTCGAAGCCGCCTTTGTCTTAAGGCAGTTCGGGACCGAACGGGGAAGCTAGCAGACGTGGGGGATGGTTCCCAAGGTGCGATGGAGGTGAAATAGAGATGTATGGGAGATTGGCAAGCCCTGCTCCGCTTGTGTCTCCTGTTTTGCCTGGGTGCTCAATACCTTCGACAGAGTTCGTACGGGTCCTCTTCCAGGGCATGCCGGACGAGCTCGGCGAGGCGGCGCGCCTCGACGGCGCGGGCGCTCTGCGCATCCTGCTGCGGATCGTGCTGCCGCTGTAGAAGGCCGTCGGCGTCGCCACGCTGCGTCGTCCACCTCGGTGTCCATGGCGGTGCTGATCCTCGCGATCACCCGGATCGTTGCCGTCCGCCCAGCGGTGGCTTCGCAGCTGTGCTCTCATCAGCAGGCCCGGGCGCCTCTCGACGCGCTGAGGACCACCTTCACCTGGTGGTTCTGCCCGCGACCTCGGCTCCGAGTACGGCGTCTACGAGTACGTCGTGAGCATCGGTTCCGCCGCCTGAGCGCGCACGCCGGCGGCCTCGCTGAGAGTCAGCCCGTGAACCCTTGTCCTGGAGTTCTGGTGTCTGTTGCGCGCTCGGAAGCTGCCGCGTTACAGCTGGTACCAGTCGTCGCCGTCTCTCAGCGCGCGGTCGAGGTAGTCCTGCAGATCGTTGGCGACCCACCGCCGACTGTCGCTCTCGTGCTCCCAGACGAAAATATCGGGACGCTCCGGCGTCTGCACGAAGGCGAACTGGTCACCGCCTCCGTTGTCCCCGAAGAAGAGAAAGGGGTCGAACGGCATGTAGAGCTGCGCGAACGTCGTGTCGGACCAGAAACTGAGGTTGGTCTCGACGATTTGATCGATGGGCCAGACGATGTCCACGTGCGTGTGACCGGTCAACCCGTTGCTCTCGAGTAGCAATTGCCGAAGCTCCGACGGCAGGCTCCGACTGAGTCGCGTCTGTGCCGCGATGAGATCGGACGCCTGGGCCGGCTCCCTGAGACCCACGCCGGGGAAGACCGTTGTCGCTGCTTCTCTCCACATGATTCGGAGCTTAGCCAGTCACTTCTGGCGCCGATGCTGCTGCACCGTCGTCAGGGTTCTGGTCGTTGGACCAGGTGTCTCGCTCACCAGCGTTGTCAACACCGACTGGGCTTGGTCATGGCGAAGACCTCCGGTGTGGTGGAGCTGTCCAGGAACACACCACACGGAGGTCTTCGTCTCCCACCGTAATGCCCGGCTGACGGTCTTCGGGAGGCGACTGCTGGTCGAACGTGCCGCGTCCGGCCGTCCGGTCGCTCATGTCGCTGCCGAGATGGGATCACCAAGTGGTTCGACACCGTCCCCGTCGAGATCCCCGCACCCGTCGCTGAACTGGCTCTCAGGCAGGCCGAGGCTCGCCGCAGCCATGCCCTCCTCGGCCGGACAGACTCCAGCTGGCTCTTCCCCGGCGGCCAGGCCGGCCGCCCGATCAGTGCCTGGGCCATGGGCGAACGGCTCCGCGAACTCGGCATCCGGCTCGCGGAAGCCCGCTCGACCGCGCTGGTCCAACTCGCCACCCAGCTACCCGCCGCGGTCCTCGCCCGGACACTCGGTATCGACATCACGGTCGCCGTCGAATGGCAGCGAGCCGCCGCCGGAGACTGGGCCGCCTACGCAGCCGACGTCAGCAACCGCATTGGGTGCGGTGCATCCGCTGCCCACTGCTGCGGACCGGCCCCGCCCAGCTGCCCCGCCTTCTCGAGATCCGCGACAACCTCCTCGCCCGGAACGACGAAGCCCGCGAGCACGGCGGTGAGGTGGCCGGTCTACGCTGGCCCGGTGATTGAGGACGGTTCTGCTGACCGCGGGAGTGTCATGACGGTGCGAAGGATCGGCGCGACGATCCGTAGGCCGACGGGCGCGTGGACGCCTGCCGTACATGCCTTGCTGAGCCACCTGGAGGCGGTGGGATTCAGCAGAGCTCCGCGCGCGTTGGGCACTGACGGCGCCGACGCAGTGCTGTCGTTGCTCTACGGCGAGCCCGCATTCACGCCCTGGCCAGAGGCTCTGCGCTCCTCACACGGAGTCGGTGAGCTGGGCCGCTGGCTGCGGTGCTACCACGATGCCGTCCGGACCTTCCGCCCGCCGCCCGATGCTTACTGGCAGGGCCAGGAAGAAGAGTGGCGGCCGGGCATGGTGATCCGACACGGGGACCTCGGACCGTGGAACTCGATCTGGAACGGTGGCCGGCTTGCCGGCTTCATCGACTGGGACTTCGCGGCACCCGGCCATGCCGTCGACGACGTGGCCCAACTCGCCTGGTACGCCGTCCCACTGCGGCCCCTGGAGCAGCAGCGACGGGCGTCGGTCACTGGCTCCAGCACCCTGCGGGCTCGCCTTGATGTGCTCTGTGCTGCCTACGGGGAGCGGCCCCGAGCGGTGATCGAGGCGCTGGACGCCCTTCAATCCCGTGAGGCCGCGCGCATCGAACGCCTCGGCAGGCAGGGCACCGAGCCATGGGCGACTTTCCTAGCCCGCGGTGACGCGTCTGAGATGTTGGCCGAGCAGTGCTGGATCCGCTCGGAAGGTGACGCACTCTTGGACACCGGGCACAAGTGACAACCATCTCCAGCCCGTAGGCCACGGGTGAGCTGATTTTGGTGCGGTGGGGGCGGCTGTGGGGGCTGCCTCTGGAGGACCGGGTCCTGCGGGTCGCGGCGTAGCCGACGCCGGACAGTCTGACACGAGCGTGCGGCCTGCTTGTCAGGCACTGACGATGCGCCACCGGTTGTCGGCGGTGCCGTCGTCGGGTGCCTGGACCGCGAAGGCTCCGACTGCGGTGGAGTCTGCCTTGATGGCGAGCAGTTTGCCGCTGTTGACGTTGCGGATCTTGTGAGTGCCGTCGCCCTGGTCGAGCAGTGTCCACAGGTGGTCCGTGGTGCCGTTGTCCGTCCACTGGAGAACGCTCGCGTTGTCCGCGGTGGACATGTCCCGCACACCGAGGACCTTGCCGCTGTTGACGTTCCGGATGCGGGTCGCGTCCCCGTCGTCGATCAGTTCCCAGTCGTGGTCGGCGGTGCCGCTGTCGGTCCACTGGAGGGCGAGGCCTCCGTCGGCGGTGGACATGTCCTGGATTCCCAGGACCAAGCCGCTGGCGACGTTGGCGAGGCGCACGTGCGCGGGGGCGACGCCGCTGGTGTTCCAGTAGACGGTGTAGTTGAAGCCGTGTGCGTCGTGGAACGGGCCGAGGTCGACGGCGGATCCGTCCGCGGTCGCGGTGAAGGCGAGTGAACTGTCGCTGGTGCGCTTGATGGTGGCGGGGTCCAGCATCGGCAGCCCGCTGAGCGTGCGGTCGCCGTAGTCGCCGGCCAGGACGACCGGGCCGTAGGTGACCGCTGCGGTGCCGGCGTTGTCGGGGGCAGGCCGCGGGACGACCCGCATGGGCAGGTCGACGGTGACGGTGTCGCCGTTCTTCCAGGGGCGGGTGAGGGCGGCGTAGGTGCCGGGGGCGGTGGCGATGTCCTGTATTACGCCGTTGACGCTGACCGCGGCCCCGCTGGTCCAGCCGGGAATGCGAATACGCATCGTCCACGCTCCGCCGGCGTTCCCGGTGACCTTGAGCGTGGTCGTGTCACTGGTGGGGAACGAGGTGGTCTGGGTGACGGTGATACCGCGCTGGGACCAGGTGAGCACCGAGGGCACGAACAGGTTCACGGTGAGAGTGGTGCCGTTGTGGAAGTAGATGGAGTCCATCAGCCGGGTGTGCGTCTCCAGGCCGGTGCCCTGGCAGCACCAGAAGCTGTCGTAGTCGGTGCTCCAGGTGCCGCCGCCCCAGGCCGGGCCCACACCGCGCCGGCCGCCCGGGTTGAGCGGGGTGAAGTAGGTGACGTGGCCGTGGGCGTCCGCGGGGTTCTGCTGGCCGATCATGTGGTTCAGCCAGGCCTGCTCGTAGAAGTCGAAGAGTTCTGCCCGGTCCGGGGTCAGGGTGAACAGGTCCCGGGTGAGCTTGAGCATGTTGTACGTGTTGCAGCTCTCGCAGGTGTCCTGCCGCAGGTAGGAGGCGATGGCGTTCGGCGCGCGGAAGTGCTCCGCCTGGCTGTTGCCGCCGATGGCGTAGGTGTGCGTGCCGACGGTGATGTTCCAGGCGTTGGTAGCGATGTCACGGTAGCGGGTGGTGCCGGTGGCCTTGTACTCGCGCAGGGCGCCGATCCACTTGGGGACCTGAGTGTTGGCGTGCAGTCCGCTGAGCCGGTCCTGGCCCGCGGCCAGCGGGTCGAACACCGCGGCGTGGTCGAAGCGTCGGGCGGCGGTGAGCCACCGCGTGTCGCCCGTCTGCTGGTAGAGGTCGCACAGCACGTCGTTCATGCCGCCGAACTCCACGGCCAGCATCGACTGCATCTGCTGGACGGTGAGCCGGCCGGTGCGGGTGTCGACCCAGCCCGCCAGGGCCAGCAGGACTTCCCGGGCCTGCGTGGAGCCGATCAGGCGCCATACGTCCAGCAGCCCGGCGAGCGTCTTGTGGATCGTGTAGTACGGCACGTTGCCGTTGCTGAGGGTGCCCTGTTCCAGGGCGGTGAAGTCGGACTCGGGGTAGCCGGAGAGGTAGCCGGTGGTGAAACCGGCTGCGCCGTTGTTGGCCTGGCATCTGGCCAGCTCCGCGACCATGTGGAGCGCCTTGTCGCGGAAGGCCGTGTCCTTGGTGATGGCGTACAACTGCGCCCAGGCGGTGAGGAAGTGACCCTGCACGTGACTGCGGAAGGGGAAGTCGGGGGCGTCCCAGCCGCCGTTCGGTGCAGCGCCGGCCGTGGAGATCCTGTGGTTGGCGCGGAAGGTGTACAGCAGCCGGTCCACGTCCACGAACCGCAGGTAGGCGGCTGTGCGGTTCTGGTTGTCCAGCCAGCGGCTCGCGGTCAGGCGGACCTGGCCGAAGCCGAAGGAGTACGCGGATACTCCGATGTCGGCACGGGCGGGAGGGACGGCCGCCCGGGCGGGGGAGGCGCCGGCGAGGGAGCCGGCCGCGGAGACGGCGAACGCGGCTCCGGCCGTTTGCAGGAGGCGCCGTCTGCTGGGTGAAGAAGACATCGTTCACCTGTTCTGTGGTCGGGGGAGGGAATGGAGAAGGGGAAAGGGAAGGGGACGCCCGGGCAGGTCCTGACCGGCTCGCCGCCGAGCAGGTGGACCTTCCTCGGCCCTGGCCGTGATCACGGTGTTGCCAGTTCGAACCGCCTGACGTTCACCGAGCCGCCGAGGGCGCGGGTGGCGTAGTTGAACAGGGCGAACCGGTAGCCCATGAAGAACTGCCAGTCGTTCTTGAGGACGAAGGCGGTGCCGAGGGGGGTGAAGGTGACTCCGTCGGTGCTGTAGGAGAAGTGGCCTTCGCGGCCGGCGTCGGGGCGGATGTCGGCGGTGGCGCGCAGCCAGACGCGATTGCCGCGGATGGCGGTGTTCGCGATCTCCTGGCCGGTACCGGTGGTGTTCCAGTTGTCGTCCATGGTGAGGCCGCTGGTCATCACCAGCCGCTTGGTGCCGCCGTCGCGTCTGAGGCCGATCCAGGCCGAGGAGTCCCGCAGCAGGGCGAGTCCGGCTCGGTCGCCGTCCCGCATCCCCTGGTGGTCGAGGGTGATCGTGGCTGTGGAGGAGGGGCCCTGGATGCGGTGGGTGAGGGTGTTGCGGGCCGCGTAGAGGTCACCGGTGACGGTGGCGGTCCGCAGGTGCAGCCCTTTGCCGGTGGACCACTTGCTGTTGTCCGGGTTGTGGTTCCACTCCCAGCGCGGGGCGAGCCCGGGGCCGGCGAAGGTGTCGGTGAAGGGGCCGGTCAGAGGGGCCACCTGGCGGGGAGGGGGCGGCAGGGCGGGTGCCGGGTAGGTGGTTCCCCAGGCGCCGTCGACGAGTTGGACGGTGGGCCAGCCGTCCGTGGTCCAGGTGACCGGCGCGAGGGCGGGCATGCGGCCGCCGGGGTAGGCGTCGACGAAGGCCATGTAGTACCAGTCGCCGTTCTGGGTCCGGACGAGGCCGCCCTGGTGGGGGACGCCGCCGCCGGGGATCGGGCCGGGCAGGTCGAGCAGCAGCTGCCGCATCTCGTACGGGCCGTAGGGGCCGCTGGTGGATCTCAGGACGTACTGGCCGTTGGCCGGGCGGGTGACGAAGATGTAGTAATTTCCGTCGATCTTGTAGAAGCGGGAGCCCTCCAGGACGCCGACGTCCGCCGGTGTGGTGAAGACCGGCTGGTCGCGGACCTCGGTCCGGGCGTCCGGGGAGAGCTGGGCCACGCTGATGGTGGTGTTGCCGTGGGCGACGTACAGGGTGTCGTCGTCATCGATCAGCAGGCCGGCGTCGTAGTAGGCGTTGTCCAGGGTGGTGTGCCTGGTCCAGGGTCCCTCGGCGGCCGGGGCGGTGTAGATGTACGTCTTGGCGAAGTCGATCTGGCCCAGCCAGTAGAACGTGCGATCGCTGGGCCGGTAGTTCAGCGAGGACGCCCAGATCCCTCTGACGTAGCCGCGGGCGCCGTCGAGGTCGTACTTCGCCCCGAAGTCCAGCACGGGCACCGAGTGGCCGGCGAACTCCCAGTCGACCAGGTTGTAGGAGCGCAGGACGGGTGCTCCCGGGGAGTAGTGCATGGTCGAGGCGGAGCAGTAGTAGGTGTCGCCGACGCGGATGATGTCGATGTCCGCGAAGTCCTGCCAGATGACGGGGTTGGCGTAGGCGGCGGGAGCGAGCGCGGCACTCCGGGGCGCGGTCGGCGCGGACGCGGCATGGGCTCGCGAGGCGGCGCCGGGGACGGCCGTCCCCGCGATCAGACCGGCCGCTGCGGCCAGTGCCTGCCTGCGACTGTGACTGTGCATGGTGTTGGTCCAGGACATGCCAAATCAGCGCTCCCTGCTGGGCTTGACGTGACGGCTCGGTCGGTGTTGCGCCGAGGTGCGGACGGGCTCGGGCGGGGCATCTCGGCGCTGAAGACGGATTCCGGTTTTCGGCGGGCGGCTCACTCGCTTACGACGTTCGAAATATCGGATGCTGGTCGACTCTTCGGCAAGCACGGACTATAGACGTCCGCAGAAGGCCGTCAACACCCTTCGTACTGCGATATCCATGAACGACCGTTGCATCGGTTGCCGATTCGACGACTTCCAGCGACATGCCTTGACGCGCCTGTCGGTCCTACCTAGAGTCCCACCGCAGCATTCCAGGCACTTTCCGAAACATGCGGACGATCGATTCCGTTGATGCCGGCCGAGAACCCGCGTCACGGCTCCGCCAGGCGCTCGCGTCCGCCGCCTCGCTCCTGCTTCCCGCAGCACCGTCGTGCCCATCGAGCCGTAGAAGTCTGCCGTGCCCGCACATCGTTGGCGTGCCGCTCTGGTCGCCGTCCTTCTGCCCTTCGGCGGCCTGACCGCCGCCTCCGCCAGCGCTGCGGACGACCGTGCCGACGGCACCTGGACCCGTGCGGCCGCTCTGCCGTCGAGCTTCACATGGTCCTCCAGCGGACCGCTGATCAGCGCGAAGTCCAACGCCACGCACGACATCGCCGCGGTCAAGGACCCCTCGGCGGTGCGCTACGAGGGCCAGTGGCTGGTGTTCGCCACCACCGCGCGGAAGAGCGGTGGCTGGAGCCTGATGAACACGAGCTTCAAGGACTGGTCACAGGCCAGATCGGCTCGGGCTACCGGGCTGCTCCGCAGGTCTTCTACTTCAACCCGCAGAAGAAGTGGTACCTCGTCCTCCAGACGGGCCTGCCGTCCTTCTCCACGACCGACGACCCGACCAGGCCCGGCTCCTGGCCCGCTCCGCGCAACTTCCAGGGCGAGATGCCGGACATCATCCGCGACCATATCGGCGACGGCTACTGGGACGACTTCTGGGTCACCTGCGACCACGCCAAGTGCTACCTGTTCTCCTCCGACGACAACGGCCATCTCTACCGCTCGGAGACCACGGTCGGCGAGTCCCCGGGCGGCTTCCGCAACACCCGGATCGCCCTGCATAACGACAAGTTCGGCCTGTTCGAGGCCAGTAACGTCTACAAGGTCAAGAGCAAGAACCAGTACGTGCTGCTGGTGGAGGCCATCGGCTCGGACGGCCGTGGCGAACAGATCGCCCAGACGTACCGGGACGCCACCGACGGCGCGAACAGCCGGGCCCGCCGCCTGGAACAGCTGGATCTTGCCGCGCATGCGCTGCGGATCAGAACAGGCTCCGGTGCCCACCAGCCGCTGGGCCGCTTCCTGTTGACGGCGGCGCCTTACGCACTGGCCGCGGCCGCATCGATCGCGGTGGCGAGACTGTGGGACACCCGGTCCGCCGCACCCGCCGCACCCGCCGCACCCGCCGCCGCGCCACGGCCTAGCCTGCCACGACCGGCGGTGCGCCACGTTGGCCGGCCGCGCGTGTGCGCGACGAGACTGGAACCGTATGGTCGGCGATACGGCTCCAGTCGGGTCACGGGCAGACACGGCTCCAGGGGCCGCAGGACTGGGAGCGGGGTCCGGTGCCGGTGTCAGTTCCCGCCGGTCAGCAGTCAGTTCCGCCGGTCAGCAGTCAGTTCCCGCCGGTCAGCAGTATCGGGCTGGGCAGGCCCGTCGCCTCCTCCGCGTATCCGACGGCGGTGACGCCCCGCGCGGTCCAGGCCACCCCGCTCAGGTGCCGGCCGGCGTCCGCGCCGCCCGACGGCACGGGCAGTCTCGACCACCGGCCGTCACGCAGCCGCATCACATACGGTGTGCGGTCCGGCTGTTCCCCAACGACCGCCACTCCCGACGGTGCGAGAGTCAGGTCGTTCACCCGGCCGGCGTCGGCGGGCGCCGGCACCTGCTTCCAGGAGCGGCCGTTCCAGTGCGCCAGCAGCGCGTGCCCGGTGTCCTCGTCGTCGTTCAGCTTCCGGCCCGCCGCCCAGATGTCGTTGGCACCGCGGGCCTCCAGGTCGATGAGTTCGCCGTTGACCCCGTCGTACGGAACGGGCACGCGCGACCAGGAGCGGCCGTCGTAGTGCAGCATCACGGGCTGGTCCTCGGAGGTGTAGCCGGAGACCCACACGTCGTCGTCGGCGAGGGCGGTGACGGAATTCGTCCACAGGGAGGTGGCGTCGGGGACCGGCACGATGTGCCACGCCTCGCCGTCCCAGTGCTGGACCAGCGCCTCCGCGTGCGTCTCCTGGATCGTCCCCCCGGGCTTGTCCGGATCGGGTACCTCGCTGTCGACGACGATGAGCCAGCCGACCGCCCACACGTCGTCCGCGGCCCGCGCCGACACGTCAAGGAACCCGGCCCCCGAAAGCCGCTTGCCCTCCGGCGCCGGCGCGTCGATCACCTGCCACGCCGTGCCGTCCCAGTGCTGGGTGAGGAAGGCACCACGTTCCTCCTCGTACAGTCCGACCGCCCATGCGTCGTCCTGCGACACGGCGCTGATACCGCTGATCTGGTTGGAGCGGTCGGCGAACGCCGGCATCGGTATCCGCCGCCAGTTTTTCTCGCTGTCGTCGCGGGCGAGCAGCAGCGGCGTCCTGGGTTGGACCTTGCCTTCCTGGCTGACCTGCACTCCGTAGGCCCAGGTCGTGTCGGCGTCCACGCGCGTGACACCGGTCAGCGCGGCGTCCCCCACAGCTGACAGGTCCGCGGCGGTCCACCGGGCGTCGGCGTGCGCCGTGCCGGCCGACAGGGCGATGGCGGTGACGGCCAGTGTCGCGACGGCCGTTCTCCTGCGTACGTGTATTGCACTCATGCTGAACGCTCCTGGTGCGTATGCGGTTTCAACCCTTCACCCCCTTCAGTGCGGTGGGAGCAGCGCGGCGTTGCGCTTGTCGGCAACTTTTCTTCGCGTCAATCGCCTCGCCGGTACTGCAACGCGCAGCACGGTCCACCGCACTTAAGAGGGAGACGGTCCGCACCGGCGGACCGGGAAAGGAGGGGCGGGATGGAGCGCGGTGAGCAAGCGCTGCACGATTTCGTCCGCGACAGACGCCTGGCACTCTTCCGCAGCGCCTATCTGATGTGCGGCAACCGCGACGAGGCGGAGGATCTGGTGCAGACCACGCTGGTCAAGGTGGTCCTCGGCTGGCGGCGCCTGCAGCGCCTCGACAACGTCGAGGCCTACGCCCGTAAGACGCTGTTCCACACGTTCATCGCGGGCAAGCGCCGCTTCTGGCGGCGCGAACACGCCTACGGGGAGATGCCCGAGCAGATCGCTCCCGAGTCCGACTCGGAAACCGGGATGCTTGTGCGGTCCGCGCTGGCCCGCATCACACCACGTCAGCGGGCCGTCCTGGTGCTGCGCTACTGGGAGGACCAGAGCGTCGAAGCGACCGCCGCACTGCTCGGAATGCGCGAGAACACGGTCAAGAGCCACACAGCCCGCGGCCTTGCGGCCCTCCGTGCCGAAGTGGGGAAGGAATTCGCATGAACGACGCAAGGACCGATGAGGTACGCGACCTGCTCGCGCGCGCCGCCGAGCAGGCCGGCCACCCCTCGCTCGACACGGCCGCGGTGTTCGCCAAAGCCTCCAGGGTGCGCCGCAGGCACTGCCTGGTGCTCGCCGGTGCCGCGCTGGCCGCGGTAGCCGGCGGCCTGGTCACCGTGGCCGGTATGACCCCCGGCAAAACGGAGCGGCCCCCTGCCGCGGCCTCCTCCCCAGCCCGCACGGAGCTGACCGGCGGCTCCGGACGCGAGCAGAAGCTTGCCGGGCTGCTGCCCGCCGAAACGGGGAAGATCGAGGAAGTCTCCCTGCCCATGCTGGTGAAGGACGCGGACCTGGCGAGCTCCACCAGCGATGACAGCGGCGGCGCGCTGGACGGCAGCTACGCCGTCCGCCGCGACGGCGGCGTCGGCTACCTCCGGATCACCCTGCGCGACCGGGCACAGTTGGAAGCCAAAACGCCCGACCGACACCCCCTGACCGAAGACCTCTGCGCCCAGACCGAGACTCCTCGCGCCGAGTGCGTACGCGAAAAGCTGTCCGAAAACAGGGTGCTGACGATCTGGCGGCAGCCGCGGGAACACAACGACAGTGCCACCTTGGCGTGGGGAGAGGAGCTCACCGGCCAACTCGCCCTTCCCGACGGCCGGGTCCTGTTCATCCACGACAGCACCGGGTTCCGCGGCCACGGACAACTCGGCCCCCTCCTCCGCACCCCGCCCCTGACCCGTACACAGCTCCGCACCCTGATACTGCAAGCGGAACTGGTGACAGCAAACCCGGTGTAGCCCTGGCAGATCGGGATCAGGGCGATGTGCAACTGACGGCTCCAGGCGGGATCGAGGACGGGCGAGTTGCGTTCCGGGCCTTGGCCATCGCGTACGCCGGTCCGCCGGCGCCGGCGCTGCCGGCGATCGTGGTGCTCGTCGCGGTGGCGGGCGTCGCGGACGTGCTCGGAGTGGCCGGCTGGGAGTCGGGCGCCGCGGGGGTCGAGGTCGCCGGGGCGGGCTCGTCCTCGGCGCGCAGCGCGCCCGGGTCACCAGAGGCTCTTCGCAGTTGAGGGTGCAGGCCGAGAATGTAGAGCTGTGGGACGGTTGGAGGTGAGTCGTCAGGGGGTGCGAGCGTCGTAGTTCTCGCGGTTTGCGAGGACCTCGGCCATGTGTGTCTGCGCCCAGTTTCTGAGCCCGCGGGTCATGTGGTGGAGCGAGAGGCCGAGGTCGGTCAGCTCGTAGGAGACGGTGACAGGGACGGTTGGCTTCACGGTACGGGTGAGCAGACCATCGTGCTCCAGCGACCGTAGCGTCTGGGTCAGCATCTTCTGGCTGACCCCGGCCAGAAGACGAGAGATCTCGGAGTAACGCATCGCCTTCGGAGCGTCTGCGTGTGCTGCACCGGGCTGGCCAGGGCTGTTGTCGCCGCCCAGCGCACACAGGATCAGGACGACCCACTTGTCCGAGATCCGGTCGAGCAGTTGCCGGCTGGGGCACCCTGCCAGGAACGCGTTGTACTCCACCTTGGCCTGAGCCCTCTTCTGGGCCGCCTTCGTCGTCGTCACTGATCGCACCTCTCACCAATGGGTGGGTTACGCACTTTCAAGTGCCTACTTCCCCAGAGAAAGTTTCTCTCCAATGCTGATGCAGGGAGGCAACAGGCGCCACCCCCAAGTGCACGACGAAAGGCAACAAAATGAGCACACCCTTCCTCTCTCTTCCCGGCGGCACCTGGACTCTGGGTGACCTGACCGTCACCCGGTTCGGCTACGGCGCCATGCAACTGGCCGGCCCGAGGGTCATGGGGCCGCCCGCCGATCGCGAGGGTGCCCTGGCCGTGCTGCGTGAAGCGGTCGCCCTCGGTATCACACACATCGACACCAGCGACGCCTACGGGCCGCGCGTCACCAACGAGTTGATCCGCGAGGCACTGCACCCCTATCCCGAGTCGCTGCACATCGTGACCAAGGTGGGCGCGACCCGCGACGAAGAGGGCGGCTGGCCCACAGCCCGCCGACCCGAAGATCTGCGCCGCCAGGTCCACGACAACCTCAAGTCCCTCCGCCTCGACGTACTCGACCTGGTCAACCTCCGACTCGGCAACGCCGAAGGTCCCCAGCCCGGCTCGCTCGCCGAGGCGTTCGAGACGCTCGTCGAACTCAAGGAGCAGGGCCTGATCCGCCACCTCGGGATCAGCAACGCCACCGAGGAGCAGGTCACCGAGGCGCAGAGCATCGCGCCGATCGTGTGCGTGCAGAACATGTACAACCTCGCCCACCGCCACGACGACAAGCTCATCGACCGGCTCGCAACCGACGGCGTCGCGTACGTGCCCTTCTTCCCCCTCGGGGGCTTCACCCCGCTTCAGTCCTCGGCGCTCTCGGCGGTCGCCGCTCGACTGGAGGCGACACAGATGTCCGTCGCACTGGCCTGGCTGCTGCAGCGATCACCGAACATCCTGCTCATCCCCGGCACGTCATCGACGGCACACCTGCGCCAGAACATCGCCGGCGCGGGACTCTCCCTCTCTCATGAGGACTTGACCGAGCTGGACGACATCAGCCGCTGAATGCCCCAGAGCTGACCGCCTCACAAGTCACGACCAAAGCCACAGGCTTTCAAGGCTTGGCTCGCCGAACGGGCAGCCCGTCCGGTGTGGTCCAGCGCCCTGCGTAGCAGCTCATGGGGTTTGGCGGCGACCTGCCCGTACGTTTAGCGCGTTGTGGCTAACCGGACTTTGTTCGAGGTGTGCGGCGCGGGTGGTCACCTGAACGGAGGTTCGGGTGCGGTCGCGGGCATGAGAGAACGGGCCCCTTGGTAGTGACGCGGTTACGACACCAGCACGGCCAAGGAAGCCGGGGGTCATCTGGCGGCGCGAGACTGTCCGCGTCCAATGCGTTCCGCCGCGCCTCGACCGCGCAGCGGCTCGACATCGCCACGGCCGCTGCACGTTCTCTGGGGCTCTCAGCTGTGGCGTTAGTGAGTGGTTCACGTTGGTGCAGCTCAGCGCTATTGATCGAGAGTCTAGCGACTGCGACAGGTGTAGTGCTGTAGCCCGAAGGGGCTGTTGGGCGGCCATCTCGTTGACGGGGCTGCCGCGGAGCCCGGGTGGCACTGCGGGGCCGTGTGTGTCGCGGGAGTGTTCCACTTCGTTTGCCATAAGACGATCTTGGAGGCCCTCAGCATGGACCATGCGTCGAGAACGACACGCGCGCCACCAAGCGCTTACCGGCCCCATGCACACAAGCGGCGTCCGAGCCCCGAAGCTCGGACGCCGCTGAAGACTGCTGCTTGACAGACCGGCCCGCTATATCAGTGCGGTGACCGCAGAGGCTGGCAGGTTCGGGTGCCTTACAGGTTGTTCGCATAGAAGCTGGTGAGTCGTTCGACGGCGGCGTCGACGTATGCGGGTTCGTCGTACATCTCGTAGTGGCCGGCGCCGTCGATCACCATGGCGTCGACGGGGTTGGGGGCCAGCTTCCACAGCTGCATGCCCATGTCGTAGGAGCCGGTGTTGCCGATGCGTCCGGCGAGGATGACCTGCAGAGGCTGGGTCATGAGCTGATCGGCCAGGTGGAAGGCGTCATAGCCCAGCAGGAGGGAGTCGCCGCGCAGGAGGCGCCGGTTCGTGGAGTGTTCGTTACCGCCGCGTTCGGTGCGGTAGTAGGTGACGGCCTGAGTGGTGTCGATGTCGGTCAGGCCCGCTGCCGCGGCGTCCTCGAGGGTGTCGGGCAGCCAGTTCACGCGGGTCGTCTCGCCGGAGCGGGCCTCCTCGGTCCGTGCGTCCGCGAGGGCGTCGACTGCTGCGGCCGGACCGTCGGGGGAGAAGCTGCGGAACGCGTTGCCGATGTTGACGGGGACGACCGTACCGACCGCCCTGATGCGGTGGTCCGTGCGGGCAGTGTGCACGGCGTAGCCGCCACCGGCGCAGATGCCGAGGACGCCGATGCGCTGCGGGTCGATGCCGGGGGTCGTGGTGAGCGCGTCGATGGCGTAGGAGATGTCCTCGCCTCGGCGGTAGGGGTCTTCGAGGTCGCGGGGCTCGCCCTCGCTCTGGCCCTGGTGGGCGGGGTCGAGGACAAGGGCGGCGATGCCGTGGGCGGCGAGACGGGAGGCGTAGTTGGCGCCGATCTGCTCCTTGACGCTGCTGCCGGGGGTGGAGAGCACCACGGCGGGCAGCGGTGCGCTGCTGTCGGCGTTGTCGGGCAGGTGGAGGTCCGCGGCGAGGTCGATGGGACCGCGCGGGATGGTGAGGTGCTGGATCACGCCTGGCTTCCTTCGTGAGATTGTTGTTCCATAGGAGCCCAGTACAAAGAAATATTTTGTACGATCTGAAACTAGTACGAAACTGTACCACCTGGAACGGAGGATCGCGTGTCGATCGACGGGGCGCAGCTGTGGACGCTGAACCAGCGGCTGCTGGCAGTCGTGATGGATGCCTGCACGGAGGAGCTGGCCGAACTGGGGTTGGAGACGAAGGAGTTCTTCGTCCTGGCCGAGGTGGAGGCATCGCCGTACCCGGCCGAGATCGCGACCGCGCTGCTGCTGCCCAAGGCGAGCGTGACGGTCTACGTCCGCAACCTCGTCGCCAAGGGCTTCATCTGCCGCGAGATCGACGAGGCGGATCTGCGGCGTCACCGGCTCGTGCTGACCGACGAGGGCACGAAAGCGCGCGATCGAGCACTTGCAGCCCTCGCGGCGGAGTATGACCGCAGGCTGGCGAGGGTCACCCCCCAGGACCGCGTCGAGCTGCAACGCATCCTCAAAGCGATGCTCGCCTCACCAGCGTGAGCCGGTATGCGCGAGTGATCGTGGCAAGGAGAGGACGCTGTCCTTGGAACCGGTCAGTCCCGGACCGGTTCGCGGGGTGCCGGCTGCCCGTTCCTGCGGGAGCTTCGGCGGGTGATGCGTCTGGTCATGATGGTGATCGCCGCCCAAGTGATCAGTGATTCCGAGTGCTGGATGAGCCGTTCGTAGTCGCGTGCGTGTCGGTGGGCGTGCGTGATCCGGGCGAGGGGGCGTTCGACGACCCAGCGGCAGGACGACGAACCCGCTGGCGTCCTTTGGCCGACTGCCTGTCTTCAGAGTCAGGCCCAGCCGGGACTTCGACCAGGTCACGAGCTGTTCGGCGTAGGCGGAGTCGTCATCCCGTCGACCGCGACCGGGCAGCCCACGCGGCAGCAGCCGCGGGATTTTTTTGCACCCATCCGATTCACCCGGATCATCCAGAACATTCCATTCGAGGCAATGGCCATTGCCTCCCGACATGCCCTTTGGCAGCAACGACTCGCAATGGGCGAGAGAACCGGCGGACGCCACCGGGCCGCCACCACGGCCATGGCCCTGCGCGCCGTCATTGCCGGGGACGTCGAGCAGGCCGCCGCGTACGGACTGGGCGACGCCGCCCGGCCGTTCGCCGGCCGCGCTCTGGCCGTCGAACTGGTCCACCGCGACCTCGACAAGGACGTCGTCGACCGGCGCCAGCATGAAACCCACCGGTGACTGAGGAGACCGTCAGGTGCTGCCGGTAGCGGTGTAGCGGGTGAGATCGACACCGGCTGCGCGGGCTTCAATGAGCCGGGTGGACACCAGGCCAGGGGAGACAGACAACTCCCGCGCGATCTCGTAGCCCGTGAGCCCTGCCGGTGCAGCTCGATGATCTGATCCCGACGCTGGCGGGAGCGACCCTCGTACACGGCACGTTCCTCGGCCCCCATGCTGCGCACGGTTCACGGTGACACCCCGAACCGGTCCGCGAGCTCACGGGCCGACACGGTGCGCCGCTCACGCCTGGGTTCCTGCGTCACGATGTCCCCTTCATGTAGTCGAGCATGGCTGCGGTGCGCGACGTAGCGGCCTTCGACAGATCGCCGATGGCTTCCGGCAACGCAGTGACGAAGGGCCACCAGCTGTGCTTCGATCGACGCCCACGCCCGGACAGGGCGGCGGACGTGGGTCGCGGTAGTCGCTTCAGGTGAAGCTGCGCCGGCCGCCGCGTTTGTGGTCCACGTGTCGTTTGGGCCTGTAGATCAGCCGGGAACGCTCGCCGGGTTTGTAGCAGGTCAGGGCTGCGATGGAGAAGCGGCGCCGGGAACGTCCTCGCACCCGGATCACCGGTGTGTGTCCGCGTCGGGCCCAGGCGCGGGAGGTGGGCGGCGTCATCGAGAACCCGGCCTCGTCTTCGAAGACGATGTAGGCCCCGAGCGCCGCCTCGGTGCTTCCACCTGCAGCCGCGTGTCCTTCACCCAGCCGGCGACCTTCTCCTCTTCGCGCTCCACGGCCCGCCGGGCGGGGACCTGATGGCTGAATCCGTGGCTGCGGTGCATCTGCAGGATGCTCGACAGCGCGAGAGACTTGTGGAACTGGCGGCCGATCAGCGTCCTGATCCTCGCCAGAGTCCAGGTCTGGTCCGGCCAGCCGTGCGCGACCGGCCGCCTGGCCAGCTCCTGCTCCAGCACCGCGAACAGGGCCTCGCTCAGCTTGGGACGTGCCGCCGCCCCCCCCGCGAGTGCAGTGCCTGCGTGCCGCCGTGCTGCCAGGCCCGGCGCCATCGCTACACCGATCGCACACACATCCGCAGTTGCTTCGCCACCACCGTGTTGTCTTGGCCAGCAGCGAACATCCCGACCGCCTTCATACGGACGCGCTCGCGAAATGCCCGCCGCTCGTCGGTCAGACCACCGCCTTGCGGATACCTCATGCTTCGGGCATACCGCAACGATCATCACACGTCAGCCCCCAACGAGACCAAGCCCGAAAGCTCAGTAGCTGTCACGTTGCCGCGAGGAGATCACGGACCAGTGAGCGTGATGGTTCCAACCTTTTGAGGAGATGCACGGCTTCGCGCCCGAGGGCTCGCGTCGCCGATGAGCACGATCGTCGTGCCGCCGGTGACCACACCCAGAAGTCTGAATCGATCAGATGCATGCCGAGAATGCCGCCGTCACGACCACGGCGCCGTTTCCCGAAGCTCATGTGCACCCAGATTATGGGGGCTCCGAGAGCGACGGTTCCAAGGCAGATTACTGCGCGGCGTACGTGCTCGTCGAGGTATGCCTCGGGCCGGTGCCAGTGGGCTTCGAAGAAGCGTCGGCGCAGTCCCAGGGTTGAGTACCGGCTCCGCATGGTCCTCGATCGCGTGGGTCAGGTCGGCCAGTGAGGACCAGGTGGCGAGGATGTCGGCAAATTCGGGCAGGTAGTCGCGGGTGAGCCAGAACCGCTCGAGCCAGCCGGTCGTGCTGGCGTCGTAGGTGAACACCACCACGCGGCGGGCCACCCGTCGCATTTCGCGCAGCCCGGCGACCGGGTCCGGCCAGTGATGGACGGTGCTCACCGCCATCGCGGCGTCGAAGGACTGGTCGGGGAAGGGCAGCTGCTACGCGCTGGCGGCCACGCACGGCGCCGCATGCGCAGGACGCTGCGCCCGCATCATCGCCGACGGTTCCACTGCCGCGACCCTTCGGCCGGTGGGTTCGTAGGACCCGGTACCTGCCCCGACGTTCAGTACGGTCCGGGCGTCCCCGAGCGCTTCCCAGATCCTTGCGGCGATCCGCGGCTCGGTGCGCCGCGTCGCCGGATAAGCAGACCCGATGGTCTCGTACAGCTGGGCCCCGAACATTTTCAGTTGGTCCTCCGGTGTTGTCCTGATCCCCATAATTCTTGACTCCAGTTCCTTGTCGATGGCTGCCACCATGGCGCCTGTGCGGTGGCGCTGTTCCCGGAGCAGGCCGCGCAGCCGGCGCAGGTGCGCGACGGCGTCGGTGGCCGGGTCGTCCACCAGGGCCGTGATCTCGCGCAGTCCGAATCCCAGGCGCCGGTAGACGAGTACCTCTCGCAGCCGCTCCACGTCGCTGGCCGAGTAGGCCCGGCATCCGGCCGCGGTCCGCGCGGACGGCTTCACGAGGCTGATCTCGTCGTAGTGGTGCAGTGTGCGGACGCCCACGCCGGCCAGCTCGGCCACACGTCCCACGGTCAGGTGTTCCTCCACGTCCCTGACCATGCGGTATGACGCCGCGTGAGGGTCGAGCACTCCACTCCTCGCACTGTGCCTGGCTCCCTGCCATGGCAACCAGCTGCTTCGGGCTGCGCCGAGCGGTCGTGGTGCTACTCGGTGCGCAGTGCGGTGGCCGTTCGGGTCCTGGCCGCCCAGCCCGCCGGGAGCAGCGCACCCAGCACGGCGAGCACCACTCCACCAAGTCCGGGCAGGAGCAGGCGAATGGGCCCATACACGTCGAGCACCGAGGACGGCATGGTGGTGCATCGGGCCGGTCTCCAGTGTTGCTCAGGCCGATTCGAGGATCGGACGGATCTCGATGGTCTCCGGGGTGGGGAGGCTCTTGGCCAGTTCGAGGGCTTCCTCGCGGTCGGCCACCTCGATGATGAACCAGCCGCCGAGGGTCTCCTCGCCGGCCTGCACGGGCCCGTCGGTCACCGCAGATGTCCCGTCGGCCTTTGTGCGCACCGTCGCCGGAGTGACGTGCTCGGTTTCCAGGGCCTCGCCGCCGATAAGTTTCCCGGCGGCGGCGAGGCCGCCGATCCAGCCTTCGTATTGCTTGCGATATGCGGCTCGGTCGGCCTGGATCCGACGGCGTGACTCGTCCGTCTCGAAGATCACGAGTGCGAATTTCATGAGGTTCCTCTCCGGCCGCCGTACGGGCAACCGCTGCTGATGGGATGTAAGGGGGCAGCCTGGTCAGGGGGTGCTGTTCGCGGCGATGCGGGCGAGCGCGCCGGTCTCCAGTGCGATCCACAGGGCGCCGTCGGGACCGACGGTGATTCCGTGCGGTTCGGAGTGGGGAGTGGGCAGGTCGTGGACGGTGACGGAGCCGTCGGGGGCGATCGTGCCGACGCGGTTGCCTCCCCATTCGGTGAACCATGCGGCGCCCTGTTCATCGACGGTGACGGCGTGCGGTCGGGCGGTGCGGTCGGGCAGTGGGAACTCGGTGATCTGCCCGTCGGGAGTGATCCGTCCGATCTGACCGGCGGCGATCTCGACGAACCACAGGGTCCCGTCGTTGCCCGTCGTTGCCTGAGGCGATCCCCACCGGTGCTGCCGCCTCCGTCGGCAGGGGATGGATGTCGACCGCACCGGTCATGTCGATCCGGCCGATGGCGCCGGCCTGGTTGAGGGTGAACCACATCCCCTCGTCACCGGCGGTGATCGCGGAGGGGAAGGCGCCTGTGACCGGGAGCGAGAACTCGGTGATGTGGCCGTCGGTGGTGATGCGGCCGATGCGGTCGGAGGCTGTCTCGGTGAACCACAGCGCACCGTCGGGTCCCGTCGCGATGCCGAATGGTCCGCTACCGGGTGTGGGCAGGTCGAATTCGTCGATGACGCCGTCGGTGGTGATCCGCCCGATCCGGTCGGCCCGGTACTCGGTGAACCACAGCGCACCGTCGGGTCCGGGTGTGATGAGGGTCGGTCCGCAGGTGGGGTCGAGCCGGTGGCTCGTCGGCTCCTCACCGGGGACGAGGCGGCCGATCCGGCCGCTGTGGACGAGGGTGAACCATAACGCGCCGTCCGTTCCGGTGGTGAGGGCGTAGGGTCCGGCCCCGCTGTCGGCCACCACGTGCTCTTCGATGGATATCTGGGTCAAAGGGGTTTCTCCAAACCGTGCTCGGTGGCGATGCGTTCGATGTCGGCCGGGGCTCCGGCCATGATGGTGCGGGCGTGTTCGGTGACCAGGTCGGCGGGCCAGTCCCACCACGCGGCGCGCAGCAGCCGCTCGGTGTCGGCGTCGGCGAAGCGCTGTCGGATCGGTCTGGCCGGGTTGCCGCCGACGATCGTGTAGGGCGGAACGTCGGCGGTGACCACGGCACCGGCCGCGATGATGGAGCCGTCGCCGATTCGCACGCCGGGCATGACGGTCGTCCGGTAACCGAACCAGACGTCGTTGCCGATGACCGTGTCGCCGCGGCTGGGCATGGCGGTGACGATGTCCAGGGTCTGTTCGGCCCACCGGCCCCCGAACATGGTGAACGGGTACGTGGACACCCCCATCGTCGGATGCTCGGCACCGGCCATCAGGAATGTGGTTCCCGTGGCGATCGCACAGTACTTGCCGATGATGAGACGCTCTCGCCCGTAGGCGTAGAGGACGTTGCGGTGCTCGAAGTCCGTGGCGCCGTTCGGGTCGTCGTAGTAGGTGTACTCGCCCACGGCGATGTTCGGTGAGGTGACCAGCGGTTTGAGGAACACCACGCGGTCGTGGGCGGGCAGCGGGTGAACGGTGGTCGGATCAGGTGACAAGGTCGAGGTCCTTCGCCGGTTTGCGGGATGTCGCACACGGTCCGGGCATTCGGGCCGGGCGTTGCCGGGGCATGGCCCGGATTCGCCTGACGCGGCGGGCGGTCAGGCGTTGTCGGGGCCGGGCGGGGTGACCCATTCGACGAACTGGACGATCACCCCGTTGGGGTCGGTGACCTGGAAGAGGCGTTCGCCCCAGGGCTCCTCGCGCAGCGGCATGGTGATCTCGACGCCCTCGGTGCGCAGCCGCTTCTCCTCCTGCTCGATGCCGGTGGTGGTGAAGGCGAGGATCAGGCCGGAGGCGTGCTGGTCTCGCTGGTCGGCCGGCAGCACCTCGGTGCCGCGGGCGAGCAGGACGATGTCCATCGCGGCGTCGTCGCGCGACAGGGAGGCGAACCCGTCGGCGGCGGCCTGCTCGACGTAGCCGAGGTGGGTGGTGAAGAACCGCTGGGACGCGGCGACATCGTCGACGGTGAGCGAGACGGTGGACGCGGTGATCTGCAAGGTGCTTCTCCTCAGTGTTTCCGGGAGGTGGAGCGGGGAGTGCCGGGTGGGCTCAGGTCAGTAGCCGGAGCGGCGCGGCAGACTCCGGGCCTTCGGGGGAACTCGCCGGTCGAGTGCGGGGAGCGTGCGGGAGGGACGCTGGTTGCCGCAGGGCAGAGCCTGGGCGCGGATGTCGCGCTCTATCAGAACCGGGCCGAGCGTGACGGGCGCGACCCGAAGGGCGATGGGGCGGAATTTGAGCATGGGAACGTCCGTTCTTGGCTCCGCGGAGAAACTTACGACGGACGTAAACTTAGACCGAACCGCTCGGGGGTGTCAACATAAAATTGCTACGAGGGTAAGATTGCTCCATGACTACCGACGCCACCTCGTCCGCACCCCCTACTGGTCTGCGGGAATCCAAGAAGCAGGAGACCCGTCACCTCATCTCCGACGTCGCCACCGGCTTGTTCCTCGCCCAGGGTTTCGAGCGGACCACCATCGCCGAGATCGCCGCCGCCGCGCGAGTGGCGAAGAAGACGGTCACCAACTACTTCCCGCGCAAGGAGGATCTGGCCCTGGACCACCAAGACGCCTTCATCGCCACCCTGGCCGGTACGGTGACCAGCCGTCGGACCGGCGAGTCGGCCCTGTCGGCCCTGCATCGCGCCTTCACCGAAGCGGCTGCGAACGCCGATCCGGTCGCCGGGTTCTCCGGCCCCGACTTCGCCCGCATGATCGCCGACAGCCCCACCCTCTCCGCCCGACTGCGCGACCTGCACGACCTGCGAGAGGCCGCCTTGGCAGACGCCTTGGCCGATGCCACCGGCGCACTCCGCGGCGACATCACCCCCCGCACCGCCGCCGCCCTGCTCGGCGCCGTACACCGCACCCTGTTCCAGCGCATCCAGGAACTCACCCTCATCGGCCAGGACAACGCCCGGATCTCCGCCACTGTCATCGCAGAGGCGGACAGCGCCTTCGGCCTGTTGGCGCCGTCGCTCGCCGACTACGCCGCAGCGTGAGCCAGGCGTGGCTCGTCGGCGTTCCGGCGGTGCCCGGTCTGTGGCAGCCACCGAAACGGCTGTCCCGGCCTGCACGGACATTGCCAGGTGAGACCAGCAGCGAATCCGACAAGACACCGAGCAATTGTCAAGACTTGTGGATGAGTTGTGCGGCTCGGATCATTCCTCCAGGCCTGGCCTCGCCGAGGAGCGCGACGCCGGGGCGGTGGCGATGACCGGGATGAAATAGGTGCCCATTCGGGCGGCCGTCGGGCCGTCCTCGGCGACCAGGCCGTACTGGATGAGGACGGCGACACCGCGCGATATCTGGCCCTCGAGCGCACCAGTTGGCCCCTGGGCGCGCGATGGACGTCCCGCGATGGCGGCGTGCGGTGAGCTTGCGAAGCAGAGGGCGTTGTCGGTGGGGGCTGGCAGGGTGCGTGCATGACGGATAGCGAGAGTGCCCGCATGACGCGGGTCCTGAGCGGGCTGCCGGCAGCGGCTCGAGTCCTGCTGTTTGAGACGGACTGGGCTGCTCACCGGCACGCCTACGGTTCCGGCGAGGACATACCACTCTCGCTGTGCTCCCTTGTGGACGAAGATCCCGAGGTGCGGTCCGAGGCGTTGGCCGCGTTGGACATGGGCGTGCTGCATCAGGGCTCGCTGTACACGGTCACCGCGCCCGCGGCACTGTTCGTCGCCGCGATCCTCGACCATCCCATGGGCCTGGCCGAGCACGAGGGGCACTTTCCTTGGGACGACGGTCCACCGCGCAGCCTGCGGGCCGCCCTGCTGGGCTGGCTGGGTCAGGTGGCCGAGTCAGCCGCCTACGGGGAGGATCAGGCGCGCGACCGAGCCCACTGGGAATGGCGACCCTGGCACGAGGACATCCCGGACGAGGACGACTGCGACGAGCTCGCCGCACTGCAAGCCTGCCGGGACCTCCGGCCCACCCTGTACGACGCCGTTGAACCGTTCCTCTCCTCCACCGACCCGCACGTCTGCGAGGCCGCCCTCGGCGCCGCCATTCCACTCCTCCTCGCCCCCGACCTCGCCGACCGGACACCGCGCGCCGAAGCACTGCTGCGAGCCCGGCTCGCCACCATGACCGGCCGACGGGAGCGCGCCGCCATCGCGCGGGCGCTGAGCCTTTGGGGGACGGACACTTCCGACCTGCTCGCCGACACCGACCCGGCCGTGCGGGTCTGCGCCGCGCTCGGTCCCGTCCGCGTCGAGCGGCCACGCGCTCTCGCCGTGCTCCTCGAGGCGCTGCGGGACCCCGGCACGACGGACGGATGGTTCCCCGAGCCGCTGTGCGGGGTCGACGGATGGTTCCGGTTCACCGTGCTGCGCTCCGCCCTCGAGCTGGCCGCATCGTTCGAGGAGGTGGCACCGGTGGCCATCGCCATGGTGGCCGCCGGCAACCGGTCCCTCGACAACGAATGCGGACCGATCCTGTTCCGAGCCTTTCCCGGTGGCTACGGCCCGGCCCACTCGCTCACCTCCGCCCAACGCGCCCTGCTGCGGGCATTTGTGGACACCGACGAGGCAACGGGCAGCATCACCAGCAACTGGTTGTGGTTCCGCGCGGCCGGACTGCCAGAAAACCGGGAGGGCATCGCTGCGCTGCTGTAATGCGGTCCGCCACCGCACTCTTGCACCCGTGCCGATTCCCGCCCGAGGATGCGCATCGAAGTTGTCCAGCAGGACGACTCCGCACCGCGCATTTCGCCCGCCGGTTGCCCAGCAACGCGACGTCAGGACCGCTGTGCAGGGGATGGTTGCCGTCCAGCCCTTGTTGGAGAGGGTTGTGATGCCGTCAGGGGTGATGGTCACCGCCGCGCCGCGGATGGGGAGGTCGCCGTCGACGGCGAGCCAGCCAGGTGCGGATGCGCTCCAGCGCGTCCCACTGCCGCTGGGGCCCGCCCTGGTGCACGGTGGGGGCGGCTCTGCGGCCTGCTGCGGTGGCGCGGGCCCAGGAGCCGTCCTCGTGGAGCGTGTAGATGGTGCGGGTGCCGTCTGCCGCGGTGTGCCGGCGGTGGTCGATGCCAGGCACGGTGAGTGCGAGGGTGGAGCGCAGGTCCCAGGTGTCCGGCACATACGTCAGCGGGTAGCGGCTGGTGGTGACGCTCTCGCCCGCGGAGTGCTGCGCGGTCTGCCGGAGCGGCGTGTGCTCGGGGACGGTGTCGTCGTAGTCTGCGCCGTGGCGGGCGGACATGAATCCGGCCGCCACCGGGGCGACATGTCCGGTGGCGCCGCCGTCGGCGGTTTTGTCGGCGACGATGACGAGCCCGATGCCGGTGAGGGTGGTTACCAGCCGGCCCCTGTCGGCCGGCCCGTGGGCTTGGGCGCAGCAGCGGTGCTGCCTTTGCGGTTGGGCTTCCGAGCATCTCGCCAAGGGCGTGCGAGGGCTTGCTTAAAACTGGCGGACTACCGCCTGCGGCGGTGCCCTCGGTCGAGGCAGCAGACCAGGGTCGGCGCTCCGTGTGAGGAGCGCCGACCCTGCGGGGTCTACGCGGCAACGTGTACCCGTGGAAATCCTGATCGTCTGGGTGGAGCCCGCAACTCTCAGGAGGCGTCGGAGCGGATCCGACCCCCAGAGCATGGCGTGCGGCCGAAAACCTTTGCTGAACATCTGCCATGGAAGCTCTCCTTCCCGGGCCGGTCGCCTTGGTGACCTGCGTATGCCCAGGCCAGAGCGGTGGTGCGGGAGGCGGCGGTCTGGTGCCCGGGCCCCGCAGCAGCGGGGGAGAGGCGGATGACTGGGATAGTCCCGCATCTATGCATCTCCGTCACCCTCATGGCCGGGGCGGGGGGCGTCTTTCGCCAGCTCACGGCCGTGATCGCCAAAAGCGGTGATTGATGCGCATGAACGGCAGCATGGACACCAGCGCATCAACTCGCTTCAGGGGCTCGCCTTGCCCTGATCAGCGGTGCCACGATGCAGAGCCCCATCTCGGTGTCGGCAAACACCAGTTGGGCGCTTGATCTGGAGCCCGCACGTGCCCGCGCGCCCTGAGCGCGCCGGCGTTGAACTCAGGAGGCAGGACATGCCCCGTACGTCTCGCGTGGTGGGGTGCGTCATCAACGACGCGCCCCGCCGCCAGCTCGCCGCATCCGACGCCGTGGTCATCATCGTGATCATGGTGTTGGCCTGCGTTCTGACGAGCAAGGGCCTCGACACAGCCACGGCGGTGACGCTGCTGGCCGGAGCCGGCGGCGTCGCAGCAGGCACGCTGCTGGCCCTGCGGGGCACCGGACGGCGGCTGGGGCAGCTGGTGGTGCGGCTGGCCCACGCGCTCCCCGCGCAGTAGGACCGCCCGTCGTGGGGCGTAAAGAGAAGCCGATAACCACGCCCGACGAGGCTCTGGGCAAGCTCGCTCGCTGGCTGCGCGCCCAACGCGCGGCCGGCGGGCGCTCCTACGCCGAGTTGGCGAGCCGGGCAGGATGCCATCCAACGACGCTGCAGCGTGCCGCCTCCGGCGACGGCGTCCCCAGTGCTCGCACGGTCGAAGCCTACGCACGGGCGTGTGAGGCCCCGGTGGACGTGGCAATGCACCTGTGGCGTCAAGCCCGCAGCAGCGCGCACTACGGGCCGGCCACGCCGCGGCCGGCACCGAGTCCGATGTACATCGACCACCTCGGCAAGTTCAAGGCCGCCCTGCAAGATCTGTACACCCGGGCGGGCCGGCCCACCGTCCGCGACATGGAGTCACGGGCGGGCAGCTGGGGCAGGCTCCCGCACAGCACCGCCCACCGCATCGTGCAAGGCCAGACCGTACCGCGCGACGAGCACCAACTACTCGGCTTCCTGGTCGCCTGCCGAGTGCCGGAGGAAGAGCACCGCCCGTGGATCGACGCGTGGCGGCGTGCCCTGGAACGGGCATCCCGCCCCGTGATCGTTCCCGCGCAGCAGACGACGTTTGCCGCGCGTCCAGCCCCACCTCCACTCCCACCCGTCGCCGCCGGCCTGCGCTTCAGCGTGCTCGGCCCGGTACGGGCATGGCGCGGCGGCGAACCGCTCGCGACGGGCTCACCGCAGCAGCAGGCACTTCTCGCCACGCTCCTCCTGCGCCAGGGTCGCACCGTGACAGCTGGCGAGCTGATCGACGCGGTGTGGGGCGAGGAGCCCCCGCAGCAGGCCCTTGCCGCGATCCGCACCTACGCCTCCCGGCTGCGCAAGGTACTCGGCCCGGACGTCCTGGCCAGCGAGTCCGGCGGCTACGCGATCCGCTTCTTCGCCCAAGGCGCCCTCGACGTCGCCGCCGCGGAAGAACTCTGCGCCGACGCAGAGAAGGCCCGGCACAACGGTGACCTGCGCCAAGCACGTACCCTCCTCAACAAGGCGCTCGGTCTCTGGGACGGCGAACCCCTGGCCAACGTCCCTGGACCGTACGCCGAGACCCAGCGCACCCGCCTGGAGGAATGGCGCCTCCAGCTTCTCGAGTCCCGCCTCGACATGGACCTGGAGCAGGGCTGCCACGCGGACGCCGTCTCCGAACTCACCGCGCTGACCGCCGCGTACCCGCTGCGCGAGCGCCTGCGCGAACTGCTGATGCTCGCGCTCTACCGCTCGGGACGCCAGGCCGAAGCACTCGCCGTCTACGCGGACACGCGCCGCCTCCTCGCCGACGAACTCGGCGTCGACCCCCGCCCCGGCCTGGCCGCACTCCAACAGCGCATCCTGCGCGCGGACCCGGCCCTCACGGAGCCCCCGATGCCGCAGGCCGAGCCCACCCCCGACACCGTCCGTCCAGCCCAACTCCCGGCAACGGTGCCGGACTTCACCGGGCGAGCCGCCCTCGTCGACGAACTGACCCGGGCCCTCGTGTCCCCCTCCGCCGCCGGCGGCCGGGTCATGGCGATCTCCGGGGTGGCGGGCATCGGCGGAATCGGCAAGACAACCCTCGCCGTACACGTCGCCCACCAAGCACGGCCCGCCTACCCCGACGGCCAGCTCTACATCGACCTCCAGGGCAACGGGCCACGCCCAGCGGACCCGACGACGGTCCTCGGCGCCTTCCTGCGCGCCCTGGGCGCCCCGGACGCGCACATCCCCGAGACCATCGAGGAGCGCGCGGCGCTGTACCGGTCGCTCCTCGACGAACGCCGCGTCCTCGTCCTGCTGGACAACGCGCGCGACGCCGCCCAGGTACGCCCCCTGCTCCCCGGCGCCGCAGGGTGCGCGGCCATGGTGACATCCCAGGTACGCGTGTTGGACCTTGCCGGGGTGCATGTGGTCGACCTGGACATCATGTCTTCCGGGGAGGCGCTCACCCTGTTCACCCGCATCGTGGGCCAGGAGCGGGTGGCCGCGGAGCGCGAGGCCG
Organism: Streptomyces sp. NPDC016845; assembly: GCF_044332585.1. Classification (NCBI taxonomy): domain Bacteria; kingdom Bacillati; phylum Actinomycetota; class Actinomycetes; order Kitasatosporales; family Streptomycetaceae; genus Streptomyces; species Streptomyces sp. NPDC016845. The sequence continues at coordinate 62,163 of NZ_JBIRPI010000029.1, forward strand.
CCCGCGAGGTGGTGGCGGCATGCGGATATCTGCCCCTGGCGATCCGCATCGCAGCCTCCCGCCTGGCCGCCCGGCGCACCTGGACGGTGTCGGTCCTGGCGGCGAAACTCGCCGACGAGCGCGGGCGTCTGGACGAGCTGCAGGCCGGCGACCTCGCGGTCAGAGCCATCTTCGAGCTGGCCTACAGACAGCTCGAGCCGGCCCAGGCCCACGCCTTCCGCGTCCTCGGAGCCGAGGCAGGCCCGGTCATCTCCCTGAAGTCCGCACGCACCACGCTCGACTGCACCACGGCCACAGCGGAAGGCCTGCTGGAAAACCTGGTGGACGCCGGGATGCTCATCGAACTGGATCCCGGACTCTACCGATTCCACGACCTTGCCCGGCTCTACGCCAAGACCACGAAAGCCCCTGGCAGCACCCTTCCCCACCGGGAAGAGTGAAGCGGCCCGGGTCAGGTGGAGACTCGATTCCATGAAGGATTGAGTCATGGCACGACCCTCCCGTCACCCGCTTGAGCTGCGCCGTCGCGCGGTGCACAGGTCGCCGAGGTGCGCAGCGATGTCACTCGTCGTTTCTGGCGGGTCAGGCGTCCACAGGGAGCCAGGCGGGGCCGTCACTGTCCCGCCGGACCTGCCCGAACACGACGTCGGCGAAGTGGATGCCGAAGCCGAACGTGTCGGGCTCCTCCAACTCGGTGACGAGACGGCGACGGTGGTCGGCGGACAGAACGGGGTCGTGGTCGACGGCCGCGGACCATTCGGGGTGGTCGACCTGGATCGGTGAGTGCAGGGCGTCGCCGAAGGCGATCAGCCGCCGGCTGCCCGATGTGATGACGTACTCGGCATGTCCGGCCGTGTGGCCGGCGGTGATCCGGACGCGCACACCGGGGAAGATCTCCTGTCCGTCCGTCACCGTGCGCACGTACGGTGCCAGGCCGGTGATTTCCTCGGCCATGCCGTGCGCCGCCAGGAGGTCGCGCTGGGCCCATTCCGGCTCGGACACCAGGTAGTCGGCATGGGCGAACGCGGGCCGGTCACCGCCCGGCGCGGCGTGCCAGGCCCAACCGAGGTGGTCCGGGTGCAGGTGGGTGAAGGCCAGTGCCTCGATATCTTCCGGCCTGCGGCCGAGTTCGGCCAGACTGCCCAAGAGCGCACCCCCGCGGATGACGCCACGGGGGGTGCCCGGGTCGGGCGGCAGCGTCTGCGGCCCGAAGCCCGCGTCGATCAGCAGCGCGCGATCGCCGTTCTCCACCAGCAGGGCGCCGATGCTCGCCACCAGGTGGCCGGAGGCGTCCAGGTAGTCACGGTGGCCGGCCCACACCTCGTCGGTGGTGTCGGGGAGCCAGCCGCGCGGCGGGAGCCGCACGTCCCCGTCCGGCACGAAGGACACCCTCGTGTCGCCCAGCCATACCGAGCGGATGCCCGCCGGCCGCCGCAACCGCTCGCTCTGGTCAACCGCGGAGTTCGTCGCCATGGTCCCTCTCCCCATTCGGTGTCAGCCTGTCGCCGCGTTCCCGGCGGCGACCACGTCACCATAAGCATCAAGCTAGAAACATTCAAGCTCTAATTATTATGACTTGATGCACTTGCTAGGGTGGATGCATGACGACATCCGGGGAGCCAGAAGCCATCGCCGAGCGAGAGCTGTGCGGTCTGGTGAACGGACTGGCTCAGCAGATCGCGCATCACGTACGCGACCGCGCCGTCGCCCTCGGCCTGACGGCGGCCCAGGCGACCGCGCTGCGGGAGATGACCGGGCCGATGACGATGCGGGAGCTCGCCGAGCGCATGAGCTGCGAGCCCTCCAACGCCACCTTCGTCGTCGACAAGCTCGAGAAACAGGGCTTGGTCGAGCGCCGCGCGCACCCCACCGACCGCCGCGCCAAGCACCTCGCCCTCAGCGCGGAGGGCACTGCCCTCCGCGAACGCCTCCTCGAACTCCTTGCCGAGGACTCACCGCTGGCCGGTCTCGCCCCTCGGCAGCAGCGCGTCCTTCAGCGCCTGCTGGAGCAGGCCATCATCCGTTCATGAGCTGACGCTCGCCGCCCACGCGCCCGGCACCGCTGCGCCGGCGTAACCGGCATTCGCCGGCGACGGGTAGGCGATGGGTCTGCGCGAGGTGTTCGACACGTGCTTCAACGGAGGGGGGCGCGCCAGGCCACCAGTTCCGGGCGGTCCGCCTCCGAGAAACCCACTGCCAACGGCTTGTCGTCGCGATCCATCACCAGATGGATGCTGCACTCCGTCACGCTGTCGCCCGGCGGGCCTGTATGGAGAGTAGGGGCACGGCCGCGGTCGTACCGGATCAGCTCCAGGATGCCCCAGTCGTCGTCGACGCGGCGGCCGTCGCGCAGGTAGTCGAAGGTGTAGACGGCCTTCGCGGAGGTGGCCGTCAGGTGGACCCTCTCGGTGACGCCGAGCCGGGCGAGCGCCTCGGGGCCCGGCTCCCAGTCAGGTGTCTCGTGGTACATCAGGAAGGCCCAGCCGCCGGCCCGGCCGAAGCAGCAGGTCTTGCAGGCGACGCCCCAGTTGTCGAAGGCCCCGCCGTCCATGTCGCACAGGCCCGCGAGACGGGTCCGGGCGGCGATCTGGGCAGGGTCGGCTCCGTACAGCAGGGCGTTCCGTTCCGCGCTGACCTCCTGCCCGCGGAAGAAGGCGAGACGGGTGTAGGGGGCCTGCTCCCGCCAGCTCTCGGCGATCCAGGCGAGACGCTCCAGCGGGTCGCGTCCGCACGGCTGGTGGCGCCGCGTGCCGTTGATGCCGCCGTCGCGAAACCTGGCGCCCCAGGCGGGATCGATCCGGTCCAGCAACTGCGCCTGAGCGGCAACGATTTGGCCACCTGACCACGGCCCGGTGAGCGGGCCGCGATGTGCTCGGCGAGTGCACGGACCGCGTGCTCGGCGGCGAAGTACAGCACCTGGTCCGGGTCCCGGGTTGCGAGGGACCGATGTGGCCGCGCACCGTGCTGTCGTCGCGCACGACGAGGAAGAGACGACCGTGCTGAGCGCCGACGCACGCCTCGTACTGGTCGGGCGAGGTGCCGACGGGTGGGAGTATCGCGTCGTGGAGCACGTCGGAACCTGTGACGACCTGGTGCCAGGCCTGCGGAGTGCGTACGCCGATATCTGCATGAGCGCCAGTGTGCGGTCCGGCCCTGACAGCCCGGCGACGCGGCGCAGACAGCGCCCGCGGCCCCCGCCGCAGACCTCGGCCCGTCCCTCCCCGCCCTGGGCACCGCGCTGTGCCGGATCGAGTAACACGCCGTGCAGCCAGACCTCGGTGCGCCCCGGCCGACCGGGCGTTGGATGTTGTACCCCGGGCCGCTGGTGGCGGGCAGCGCCAGGACGCCGCCGACCTCGAGGCGGAGCTCGAAGCGCTCACCGCAGGGTGCGGCGGCTTCGGCCGGGTAGAGCACCCGGCCGTGGAGAGACAGGTGCACGGCCGTCTCGTGCTGCCGCGCGCCGTGTTCGTCCAGTGAACCGGCGGACCGTGAACGCGACCTCTCTCCACGCGCGCCGCTGTGGTGTCGGTGATAGCGGCGTGGCGGCCCCGGTGGACGACGTGCCCGCGCCAGCTTCATCCGTGACGTCTGGTGGGTCGGCATCGAGGAGTTCGGGCGCTCCCGCGTACCGGCCCCTGTCTCCTCGGGCCTCGCTTTCAGGCCCAGTTCGGCAGATCGGTGCCCCATTGGGTCGGTGCATGGGCCCAGTTGGCGGGTGCGCCGTTGTAATGGACTGGGGGCAGGGCGTGACGCAGCAGTCCGTATGGCGATGCGGTCTCGGCGAGCCAGGAGTTGGGATCGTAGGTGTCGGCTTCGGTTTGTGTGGGGGCGGGGCGGATGTCGTGCAGCAGCCAGGACGCTGTGCCTGCCAGGGAGAGGCGAAGATGACGCCCACCACCGGTGGCCTGGCGGTCGCTCAGCGCACGAAGGACTGCGGCGGCGAGCAGGTACCCGGTTCCGTGGTCCAGCGCCTGTGCGGGCAGTGCGCCGGGGCGGCCGTCGGCCGTGGCCTCGATCGCGGCGATACCGGTACCGGCTTGGACCAGGCTGTCGAAGCCGCGACGATCGGCCCAGGGACCGGACCAGCCCCAGGCGCACAGCTGGGCCACGACAAGGCCGGGATACCGGTCCAGGAGCATCTCGGGGCGCAGTCCGTGCCGGTCCAGGGCCCCGGGGCGGTAGCCGGTCACCACGACATCCGCCTGGCTGAGCAGGTCCTCGAAGACCTGCCGGTCGCCAGGGCTGTCGAGGTCCAGCAGCGTGGAGCGTTTGCCCATGCCGGTGTCGGCGTGAGCATCCGCGTCCTCGGGCAACTGAGGAGCGTCCACGCGCAGCACGTCGGCGCCCAGCAGCGCCAGTGTGCGGGTGGCGACGGGGCCGGCGATGACGCGGGTCAGATCCAGGACCCGCACGTCTTGCGCCGGTACGGATGCGGGCAACAGCGGCCGAGGGCTGCTCTGACCCGCATCCCGCGTGCTGACCAGGGCAGGCCCGGCGGCAGCGGGTGCGGAAGCCACGGCCACGGCCAGGCCGCCCGCCGCGTAGACCGTTTCCTGGACCTCTGTGGCCGGACGCGATGCCAACTCCTTCGAGAACGCACCCACCAGCGTCTGGTCCCTTCCCGTGTCCGCGATACCCAGGGCGCTGAGCAACCGGGCTCTGTGGTGCGGGTAGTTGGCGTGCGTGCGCACCCAGCCGTCGGCCGCCTGCCAGAAGCCGGACAGAGGAGCGAAGGACGTCGCGGCCCGGCCGTCGATGCGCAGGTGGCGTTCGCTGAGGAACGCGGTGGCCACCGCTGCCTCGTCCAGCCGCACGGCGGGCACCGGCACGCGGTTGCGCAGCGCCAGCAGTTCCGCCGCCGCCAGCGAGGCCACTGCGACGCTGGCCCGCGCCAGTTCCTTCACCGGCAGACGCGACGGCAGGACAGCGCCCGCCCCCACGAAGGACACGTTCGAAACCAGTTGCCTGCGGCCTCCCAGGGCCGCCCAGGCGTGTGCGGTGGCCGCATCCTCGCTATACGTCATCCGCTCATTGTGCGCCACCCCCAGGATGACGCCTGGCTCGGCTCTGACGTGCGCAGTCATCGCTTCGCTGCAACCAACTGGCCGAGGGATCACGGGCGCAGAGCAACGGGCTGGACAGCGTGCGGGCGCAGCGGAAGGGCTGGTCTGATGCTGCCGAACGGCAGAGGAGGGGCCCCGCTTCGGGCCGCCTCCACCACATCCTCGACATCGGGACGGCACGGGCCGTGCAAGAGCCGACAGCTGCGGCCCACCGTTTCGACCGAGGCTGCCCTTGACCAGCCTCGGCCCCACCGTGGCTCGCGGGACGTGGGAGGAATGGCGGCCCATGGGGCGAGATGGCATAACGATCGACAGCGCGCTCAAGGGGACGCGGTACTTCGCCGTGGTGGCCATCGCGGGAGGCGGTGCCGCGTGCGCTGTAGGAGCGGTCACGGGGGATACGGCGCCGATCGTGCTCGGAGCGATCGCTGTGGCAAGCGGAGCAGTTCTGGCCGTGTTCACCTTCCTCGCTCGCCGGAAGGCTGGATCTTGAAGTCCGTCTCTGCGCTTGGCCAGCCCGCCTGGTGCGTATACACGCGCAGCCGACGGCAGCCGGACGGGATGCCGCGCCGGGCGGCCGCGGCCCGTACCTCGCGGGCGAACCCCTCCTGGGACAGGCGGCGTTGCCGGCGGGCGAAGGTGAGGGGGTGGCAGATCTTATCCACCCGCTCATTGCACCACCGCACCGGTCGCAGCGGCAGACGGCCAGAGCATGAGCACGGGGGATACGTCAGGGATACACAAACGGCGTGGTCACCGCGGTAGCCGCGCGCTGTACTCAGGAGGTTCCGCCGCTCACGGCCAGTACCCCCGAGTACCGCGTGCGCGGACAGAGCGCTGCCCGCGGACGCGGCCCGGTCCGATCAGGCTTCGTTCGCCGCCTCGTGTGAGGCCGGCTACCGCGGTATGCGTCCGTCGGAGCGTCCGGCAGACGTGCTCGCCGAGGTCGTCGCGCTGGCCGAAGCCGAGGCGCGGCCGGTCGTCCTGGGCGTCGCGGCCGACCTGTACGCCCCCGTAACCGGTCTGCCGTCGAGGGAGCAGACGCATCGGCTGCGTGTGGTGCCCGCTCCAGGTGACTCCGTCGTGGCGGTCGAGCGACTGGCCCGGCTGCTTGCGGACGCGGAGCGCCTGTGCTGATCGCGGCCGGGGTGGGGCGGACGGCGCAGTGCCCGGACTGATGCGGATGGTCGCGGAGCACTGGGGCGCCGGGCTCGCGACCACGCTCCCCGCCAAGGGGCTGTTCGAGGGGCACCCGCTCGACGTGGGCGTCTGCGGCGGCCTGGCGCATCCGGCAGCCGAACGTATCCTGGAGTCCGCCGACTTGGTGGTCGTCTTCGGCGCCTCCATGGGGCGCAGCAGCACACAGGCCGGGCACCTCTTCGAGCACGCTCACGCCGTCAAGGTCGTCGACGAAGAACCCGGGCCGAGCACAGCCGCGCCGGGCTGGACCGAGACACTCCACGGCGATGTGACGAACACGTTGCAGCACGTGCTGTCCCTGTCTCGCAGGCAGGCGGGCAGCCGACCGCCCTGGTTCGTGCAGGTCGGTCCCGCCGCCGACTGCCGGCGGGAGGACCTGCGGGACTTCTCCCCGCCCGTCGCGGAGGGGACCGTGGACCCGAGGCGGGCACTAGCGGAGATCGACCGACACCTGCCCGACGACGCGGCGATGGTCATCGGCAACGGGCACTGCTCGGGTTTCGCCGCGGCCTTCACCACAGCGCCGCCGTGAGGCCACTCCTTCGCCGCGCGGGGTTCGGCTCCATCGGGCAGGCGCTCACGGCTGCCATCGGCGTGGCACCGGGCCGCCCGGGCCACAAGACCGTCGTGTTCGAAGGGGACACCGCGTTCAAGGTGCACGTACAGGAACTGGACACCGCGGCGGCGCGGGTCGCGCTCCTGGCACTCGGCACCACACGGACGTTCGTCGGCATGCGCCCGACCGACCCGTGGACCCGCGACCCGCAGATCGCCGCCGCGTTGCTCGCCACGATCGACGCCATGACCGAGGGCCGGGCCTTCATGGAGATCGCCACCGGTGACTCCGCGGCGCGCAGCGTCGGCCGCGCACAGGCCACCCGGGCCCGGCTGGAGGAGTACGTATCTGTGTCCGCGACCTACTGGCCCACGGCCACGGCCGTTTCGAGGGCCGGGACATCCGCGTCTTCGTGGACCGGTGCGTACACCCTCGTATCTCGGTCGGGGCCGAGGGCACGCGCATGCTGGAACTCGCCGTCTCCATCGGCGACGCCGTCTCCATCGGCACCGGGCTCGCGCCCGAGGTCGTCGCATGGTTGCTGGGACAGGTCGCGCGGGGTGCGCGGCAGCGGGGACGTGACCCAGCGGCGGTCGAGCCCTGGTTCACCGTCCGCAGTGTCCTGGACGCCGACCGGGACGCCTCCCTGGACGCCGCCCGGGACCGCACCCTGCCGTCGCTGGCCTCGAGCCTGCACCACAGCATGCGCCATGGGTCCGAGGACCGCCTCGTTCCCGAGCGCCACCGGGACGCGGTTCCGGAGTACGTACGTCACTACACCTCGGCCGACCACCAACGGCCGGGCGGCGCCAACGAGAAGCTCCTGCACCGTCTCGGACTGGCCGAATTCGCACCGAGCGCTGGGAGTCGGCCGGAGCTCCGGCCGACTGGATCCGACGTATCGGGGATCTCGCCGACCGCGGGATCCGCCGGATATGGTTGGCCAACCGCGGCAGTATCGGTCAACTCCAGTGAGCACTACGGACGTTCGGGGGAGCAGGTGCTGCCCCGCGTCCGCTGACCCCGGAGCCCGCAGAGGAAGCGATTCGCCATGACTCTGTCACGTCGCCATGTTCTTCCCGCCGCCGGATCCCTGGCCGCGAACGTCACGGGCAGCGCGCTGCTCGGCGGGTACGGGCCCCGCGACACCTCCGCACCGGACCCCGCGTCCCCCTCCGTAACGTACGGAGCCCAGCTGCCGCTCACCGTCGCTGCCCGGTCACCCTGGATGGCCAACCAGGTCGCCCTCACCGGCGACCGCACCCTCTTCCTCGGCCTGCCGCGTTTTTCCGGCCACAAGAGGACACCGTCGGTGGCCCGACGAGGGGCCGACGGCACCGTCCATCCGTTCTCCGGCAACTCCTGGAACGAGTGGGCGCGCGGTGACAGCGGCCGGGACTCCTTCGTGTACGGCAATTCCGTGCACGTCTTCGCCGACGACACGGTCTGGCGCGTCGACCAGGGCGGGCTGCGGCCCGACGCCGCTCCCGAGAATCTCTCCACGCCCAGGCCAGGGACGCAGAAGCTGGTCCGTCTGAACGCGCGCACCAAGGCGGTCCTGGACGTCCTGCGCTTCGACGACGACATCTCGCCCACCGGCGCACAGATGTACGACCTGCGCATCCAAGGTTCGAAGATCTACGTCAACCGACTCCGGCCTGGGCGCACTCATCGTCCACGACACCTCCACCGGGAAGACCCTGCGCCGCCTCGGAGGGCAGCGGGAGATGCTGGGGACGGCATCACCGTCTCCCACCTCGGCCTCCCCCTCGCCAGGAGCCACCACGAACAGGCGCCGCACCCCGAAGAGCGACATGATCGAGGTCAGCCACGACGGCACCTGGCTTCACTGGTCCACTCCCAGCGGACCTTTCTGGCGCGCACCCACGAGTGTGCTGCGGGACGCGAGCCTCTCGGACGAGGCAGTGGCCACTCGCGTCCAGCACGTCGCCGACATTCCCCCTGTGTGGTGGCTGCGCCACGGACACGCGCGGCAACCTCTACTTCCCCGACATCGGGACCAAGCGGACCCTGCTGCGGTTCTCCCAAGGCGAGCAGACGGTGCTCGCCGCGCATCCCGGTCTCCTCCACCCCGACGGGGCCTTCATCGACCGCGACCGGCGCCTGCACCGCAGACACGGCGCACCAATCTTTCCGGCAACGCCCAGGATCTCACCACAAAGCCGTTCCTGGTATACGCGCTGAACCTGCCGACCGACCTGCAACGGGGTTCATTGGGGGGAGGGGGACGCCGTCACAGGCGGCTGAGGGAGGAGCATTCGGCCAACCACCAGGCCCAGGTCACCCAACATTGCCCCACCGCTCCGGTCGCCGTCGTCTCATAAGTGCCGCGCTCCCAGCCCTGTTCCGCACATACCGACAACTCGTCTACCACGGAGGCACAGTCATGACCCTGTTCTCTGCCCGGCCGACCCGCAGAACCGTCCTGACCGGGGTGGCCGCCGGCGCCGCCACCCTCGCCGGAGTCGTACCGGCAGCCGCCACCCATGGCTGGCCCACCGAATTCCCGCTTCCCGACGGATTCCTGCCCGAGGGCATCACCATCGGCGAGAAGCCGTACGCGTATATGGGCTCGCGTGCCTATGGCGCCGTCTTCCGTACCGATCTGCGCACCGGCAAGGGCCGCGTCATCCACGAGGGCGCCACCGGCACGGCCACCGTCGGGCTGAAACTCGACCGTGACGGGCTGCTCTACCTGGCCGGGGGCGGCGGCGGTTCGGCGCGGATCGTGGACAGCCGTAGCGGAGAGCTACTCGCCACGTATCAACTGACCGCAGACACCGGCCACTTCATCAACGACGTCGTTCTGCTCGGCGATCGCGCGTGGTTCACCGACTCGCGGGACAACGTCGTGTACGGCGTCCCGCGCGGGCGCAGCGGCGGGGTCCGCACCCTCGCGCTGCGCGGCGAGTGGGTGCAGACCCCGGACGTGAACAACGCCAACGGAGTGGTCTCGACGCCCGATGGGCGCGGGCTGATCGTCGTCAGCAGCGCGGCGGGAACCCTCTACAACGTGAACCTGAAGACCGGTCATGCCGCCAGGGTTTTCCTGGACGGCACAACCAGCCTGACCAACGGTGACGGCCTCCTGCGCATCGGCCACACCCTCTACGTCGTCCAGAACCGCCTCAACCTGATAGGCGTCCTGACGCTGGACTCCGGGTCCCGCACCGCGACCCTGCGCCGCACGATCGCCGACCCGCGCTTCGACGTCCCTACCACCGTCGCCCGGTTCCGCGACCGCCTGTACCTTGTCAACGCCCGCTTCACCAGCCCGCAGCTGCCGACCACGACGTTCAACGCGGTCGCGGTGCCGACTGGACACGCAGGGTGAAGGCCGTGCCCTCGTCGCGCATGGTGCCCCACCCGGCCGTTCCCGCCTGTTCTGCCTACTTCGTGTGGCCCGACACCTCGGCGATCCAGTCCAGGAAGTCGGCCGGGTCCTCGTCGGCCCCCGTGTCCGGTGTCCCAGTACATCGGGGAGCTGACGTTGTCGCCGATGCCGTGGCGTGGCGCAGCTCTTCGCGCGGGCCTGCCAGGACAGGTCTGCCGGATCGAAGTCCGGGTCACCGGGGACGTACAGCAGGCTGCGGGGCGCTGTCACGTCTGGCCGGGTGGGATGACTTTCTGATTGATCATGCTGGGAGGGGTCGTCCACTACGCGGCCCGCTACTACGACACCAACATCGGCCGCTGCACCCAGCTCGACCCCTCCGGCCAGGAACATAACCTGTACCTTGACGCCGAAGGCGACCCGGTCAACCGTATCGATCCGGACGGAACCTTGAGCCTGAGCGGGGTTGCCGATGCCCCGGGACCGGTAGGTGATCTGGTCACAGGCGGCGTTCACCTGGCTCGAGGGGACACCCGAGCACTGTGGGGCGACGTGGCGGGAGTAGTGGCCGGCGGGCTCGCTGGAGCCGTGTGCGGGGCAGCGGTAGCCGCCTCAGCACCCGCCACCCTTGGGGGCTCCTTGGGTGCCTCAGCAGGCTGCTATGCGATCTCCTGGAGCGTCGGGTCGATCGCTTCGAACGCGGTGAGCGGCGAGTAAGCGCCCAAGCCCGCCCAAGCCCACGTGCACTGAGACGAAAGGTTGGCAAGATGCCCAATGTCGGGTGGTCGGTCGAGCAACGCGCGGCCGTGAAACGGTGGATGTTCTTCGCCACCCTCTTCGCGGTGGCGGGGGTAGTCCTGTCAGTATTCCTGATTGCTGCGGGAAATTCCGGGGGCTGGTTTCTCCTGGTTTTGACGCTGTGCATCTTCGGAGCCGGATACCTCTTCGTCGGCAACATCCGCAGGAAGCAGCCGGAATGACACGATGCCGGTGCATGGTCCCCCGTCGGGGGTCATGCACCGACTGAAGCCTCCCCGTGATCTTGGACACTCGATGGCTATGCCGCGAGGGTGTGTCGGTGCCGTTGCCGGGTTTCGGTCGGGGTGAGGTAGCCGAAGACCTTGTGTCTGCGCAGTCGGCGGCGGTTGTAGAACGTCTCGATGACCCTGTTGCCCGATGCGTTCATGCTGAGAGTTTGAGGGCCGCGAGCCGGGATGTTCTCGTGCGGGCGAGGGGTGTGTCGTTCCGCCAGGCGTCCAGTCGGACCAGGTTGACGGCAGGGGCCGCCAGGACGTGGCCCAGATGTGTCTTGGCCAAGCCGAGGTAGCGAGTGCGGCGCATGCCGGTGACGGCGACTGCCTGGTTATTGGTTCCCTCGATCCCGGCCCTGGCCGCATGGCGTTCCTTCCACGCATTGGTGGTCTGCTCGGTGCGGACACGCTCGAGCAGGGCGTCCTGGTCCTGGGGGCGGACGGTGAGCTGCCGGCCGTACTGGGTGGAGCGGGTGCACTGCTCTCGAACAGGGCAGGGAGCGCAGGTCGTGGTCGCGAAGCGGATCCTGATGGCGTCGCGGCCATTGCTGTCGAGGCCCGCAGTCCAGTAGCGACTGTTCTGGCCGGACGGGCAGATTGCCTTCATGCCCTGCCGGTCGATGGTGAAGGCAGACCTGCCAAATCCTGCGGCCCGGACTTGTTGAGGGGTGCTGTTCGGCCGGACCGGCGCGATTACGGAGATGGCACGATCGGCAGGAGCGGTCAAGAGTAGTTCGGCGGAGGAGTACCCCGAATCCATGAGGTGTTCGGCGGGGGGTGTGGCTCTCCTCCCGGGGCGGACGGCGCAGTGCGGGCGAGCAGTGCGCGTCCTTTCGCTCTATCCGCAGTGGGCGTCATGCCGGCTCCGAGAAGAGGCTGCCAGTTCTGCGAGGGCCGGTGCACTGCCCGCGTACGCCAGGGAGGCGAGGGGAGAGCGAAGGAACGTATCCGTCGGGTGTGGCCCGCATAGGCGCGGTCCGTCAGGCCCGTAGGAAGTGGCACGCTCGTCACCGCGATTGCTGCGGGACGCAAGACGGGCTCGGTCCTGAGCGGTGCTGCGCCACCCGGGTGGAGATACGGATGAGGCCACCCGACGCACCGAGCAGGGGCTGGGGCAGCCGGAGTCGGCTGTCATAGTCCCGTGCCATGATGCTTGACAGACACTTGGCCCCCGCCCCCGCCCCCGCCCCCGCCCCCGCCCCCGCCCCCGTCGACGTTTTGCGTGTCATCACGATGCCGACGCCGGCTGCGTGCCGATGATCGTGATGACGGGGGCCACAGGTTTCGTCGGGGCGCACCTGATGGCCGAACTCCTGCGCGCGGGCGACGAGTCGGTCACTCTCCTCGTTGCGCATGACCCGGCCACCACCGTGGACCGGTTGACTGCCGCCGTGGCCGGCACGGGCGCGCAGGTACCCAGGGAAGAGATCGCCGCACGTGTGCGGCCCGTTCTCGTCCGGTTGCAGGCTCCGGCTCTCGGCCTCGAGCCCGCGATGTTCCGGGCGATCGCAGAGGAAGCCGACCAGATCTGGCACTGTGCTGCGTATACCGACGCGTTCGGTGATCGCGGGCGCCTGGACGAGGTCAACGTGACCGGGACCACGCGCGTGCTGGAACTTGCCGCGCACGCACGGCCGCGCACTGCGGTCTGTCACATGAGTACGGCCTTCGTAGCTGGTGGCCGCCGGGGCGGCGTGGTGCGGGAGGACGAACTGTCCGGCGCCGCCGAATTTATGACGCCGTACGAGGAGTCCAAGTACCGGGCCGAACGTCTCGTACATGACTGGTCCTCGCGGCACGGGCGGGCCGTGACCGTCTTCCGGCCGAGCCTGCTCGTGACAGACCGTCCCTGGCAGGAGGGCACTGCGGCGCACTGGCAGGCGGTGCTCGCCAAACGTGTCGAGATGCTCACTCGGTTGGGCCCTCAGATCATGAGAAGTGTGGGATTCACCAGGCCGGACAGTACTGCCTTCACTCTCGTACTGCCGGGAGAGCCGGGGGCTCGTGCCAATGTTCTGCAGGCAGCCTGGGCGGCTCGCGCCATGTGGATCGCCGCTGCCTGTCCTCATCCGGCCCAAGCAGTGCGCACGCTGCACGTGACCCATCCCGACGAGATCTCTGTGCAGGAGCTGGCGCAAGCGGCGGTATGCGATGTCGACTGGCTCGACGTGCGCATCGGTACTGAGGCCGGTGACGGTGAGGCAATGGCGCCCGATGAGTTCCTCGCTACCTTCCTTGCCTATCTGGCACCGCACTTGCACACCACTCGCTGCTACGACGGCTCCGGGTTGAGACAGGCCATCGGGCCCCTCGCGCCGCCCGCACCTGTCACTGCGGACTACCTGCGCCGGGGCATGGGACGCCCGGTCGCGAACGGCCTCTCGAGACGACGACCTGTCGGCCGGTGACCCTTCACCGGCTCACCGGCCCGCCATGGTCGTGGCGGCCCGGGAGGCTGGGCGGGTGAGTTTGGTGTGCATGCGGCTCATCCGTGCGGGGGCCCACCAGTTCGCCCGGCCCATCAGGCACATGGAGGCGGGGACGAGCAGGGTGCGGACGAGTGTGGCGTCGATGAGGACGCCGACGGTCAGCCCGAAGCCGAGGATCTTGAGCAGGGTGATGCCCGAGGTCGCCAGCCCCGCCATCGCGGCGGCGACGGCCACAGCGGCCACGGTGACAAGGCGGCCGGTGTGGGAGATGCCGCTCTCCACGGCCAGGCGGTTGTCACCGTGGCGGCGGTGCTCCTCTTGGATGCGGGCCAGGAGGAAGGTCTCGTAGTCCATGGACAGGCCGAAGGCGATGCAGAACAGCAGGAGCAGGATGCACGGGTCGATGCTTCCGGTCACGGCGAAGTTTCCCAGGAGCCCGTTCAGTTGCCCGTCCTGGAAGGCCCAGGTGACCGCTCCGAAACAGGCGGACATGCTCAGGGCCGCCACGGCGATGGCCTTCAGCGGCAGGAACACGCTGCCCGTGAAGACGAAGAGCAGCAGGGCCGTGCTGACGACCGTGATGATCGCGGCAGGGAGCAAACCGTCCTTGAGGACGGTGCGGGTGTCGAGGAAGCGCGCGGCGTCCCCGCCGACGAGGACCGGGGCCGGTGTGGAGAGGGTGCGGGCGGCGCGCACTGCGGCATCGGCCGGCGCGGTGCCGGGCGCCCAGGGCAACTGTGCGTTCATCCAGGTGCCGACGGGCCGGCCGAGGGCCGGGTCTCCGGGGCTGATGGGGCGGCCGGCCTGGTAGCGGGCGTGCGGTGTGGTGATGGTGGCGGTCGGCTGCGCCCGGGACCAGGAGCGGGCGTAGTGTTCCCAGAGTTTGTGCCGGCTCCGGTAGGAGTTGCCGGGGATGGTGACGCTCATGATGCTGCCGTGGGCCGCCGGGATGGTGGCGCGCAGGCGCTGGGCGACTGAATGCGCTTCCGCGCCGGCGGGCAGGATGCGCTCGTCGACGGGGCCGAGGTGCAGGTGTGTGACGGGAAAAAGGATTGCCGTCAGTGTCAGCAGTGCGGCGCTGCCCCACAGGGCGGGGTGCCGAGTGACGGTGCGCGCTGTGGTGCGCCAGAACGTGCCTGGGCGCCAGGGGTCGTGCGGCTGGGTGCGTCTGTTCCGGCCCTTCTGAGGCCCGGTGATGCGGTGTCCGAGGAGGGTCAGCAGGGGTGGCAGGAGCAGGCAGCTGACCCCGGCCGCGCACAGGGCGACCACAAGGCCTGCGCAGGCCATGGACCGCAGGAACGGGATGGGGAAGCACAGCAGAGCTGCCATGGTGGCCGCGATGGTGACCGAGGAGAAGGCGGCGGCCCGTCCCGCGGTGCGGATCGCCGTGCGGATGGCCCGGGAGGTCGTCTCACCGACGGCGATCTCGTGGCGGTAACGGGTGGTGATGAACAGGCAGTAGTCGACGGTCAGTCCGAAACCCAGAGCTGCCGTCAGGTTGGTGGAGAACACCGACAGCGGCGTCAACGCCGCGAGGGGCCGCAGCAGCGCCAGGGTGACGATGACGGTGACGCCCGCCACGATCAGGGGGAGCATCGCGGCGACGGCCGAACGGAAGACGATGACGAGTACGAGCAGTACGACGGGGGCACTGAGGAGCTCCGCGGTGATCAGGTCGTGTTCGCTGTCGTCGGTCGCCTGCACGCTGGTCCATGCCGGGCCCGCCGCGCCGACAGAGATGCCGGGATGTGGACGGGTGAGGTCAGGGACCACTTCCCGAGCGGTGGCCGCGCGTCTGTTCTCCGAGCCGCGGAGCTGCGCTGTGATCACCGCGTGGCGGCCGTCGGCGGAGCGCATGCCGGGGTCTTTGCGCTGCCAGTAGGAGTGCACGGCCAGCACGCCGGGGTGTCGGCGCAGGCGGTCGTGCAGGGCCTGGCCTGTTGTGGCGAGGGCCGGCTGGTCCACGGATCCGGGTGTGGTGACGAGGAAGCTCAGGTCCGGCGGGCCGTCTTTCGAACGGGTGCGGACAAACGTGTCGGCCTTCGCCGAGGCGGTTGCGGTGGCGTCGAAGCCTCCGCTGTTCAGCTGATGCCACGTGCCCGCCGCCAGCAGAGCACAGATGCCTGTGACGATCGCTGCGGCTGCCAGTGCGGCGTAGGCCCGGGCCCGGGGGCTGCGAGGGGGCGCACCGGGCGCCCGGTTGGTGGGGGGCGCGTGGGTGGTCACGTTCTGCTCCTGCGGTCGGTGCCCGGGCCAGGTGATCGCGAGCACGGTGCGTCATATGGCTGATATAGGGATGAATTATGACCTTTAATCAATGACACGGCTGTGCGGTCAGCCCCGCGCCGACACACCGCGTTGATACTCGGAGCTATTCCTGAGCGTGTCCCGCAAGCACAGCTGGAACAGCCACCGCCCCGCCCCGAACTCAGGCCCGTCCCACGAGCGCCCGTCCCACGAGTTTCTCCCCAAGGAGCCAGCACCAATGCCGACCGCTATGTACGACGTGCTCGTCACCAAACTCACCACGGATCTGGGGATAGAAGAGAAGGACATCCGCCCGGACGCCACCTTCGCCGACCTGGAAATCGATTCCCTGGCCGCGCTCGAACTCGGCGTCATCCTCGAGGAGGACCTGGGGATCAAATTCGATCTGGATGAACTCAGGAGACAGGACATGACCCTGGAGCAGTTCGCCGGCCACGTGGACGGCCTGGTGGCGGGCCGCCGGCCGCAGGCCGCGGAAACGAGCTGAGGGCCATGGATGCCGCCGTCACGGGGCTGGGCCTCCTCACCCCCGCCGGCCTGGGCGTGGACGCAACGTGGCAAGGACTGTGCGACGGCCGGCCAACGGCTCGTCAGCATCCGGTCCTGGAGGGCCTCCCGGTCGACTTCTGCTGTCGCCTGCCCGGCTTCGACGCGGTGCCGGCCCTGGGGCGCCGCCTCTCCTGTCGCCTGGATCTGTTCACCGAAATGGCCCTCGTCGCCACCCTGGAAGCACTTCAGGACGCGGGACTCGACCCCGCCGTCTGGGACGGGGCCCGGGTCGGCGTCGTGATCGGCAACGGCAGCGGCGGCAATGTCGGCCTGGAACAGGAGTACGGCAAACTGCAGGAAGGCCGCATCCGCGCCATTTCACCGCTGACCATCCCCCGTTCCGTACCGAACATGGTCGCCGGGGAGATCGCTATCGCCGTCAAAGCCCTGGGGCCGAACCTGGTCACCGCCACCGCCTGCGCCTCAGGAGCCACCGCTCTGGGTGTCGCGCGGGACCTGTTGCGCCTGGACCGCTGCGACATCGTCATCGCCGGCGGCAGCGAGAGCGTCTGCTCCCGCATCGCCAGCGCAGGCTTCAGCCAGGCGTGCGCCCTGTCGACACGGACACACGATCCGGCCGGCGCCTCCCGTCCCTTCGACACCGACCGCGACGGCTTCGTCCTGGGTGAGGGGGCCGGCATCCTGATCCTGGAAAAGCCCGAACATGCACGGGCCCGCGGCGCTCAGGCCCGCGGTTACCTGTCCGGCTACGGGAGTACCGCCGACGGTTTCCACCCCACCGCTCCCGACCCCAGCGGCGCCGGAGTCAGGCGCGCCACCGCCATGGCGCTGGCCGACGCAGGTCTGAGCACCTCGGACATCGAGCACGTGAACGCCCACGGCACCTCCACCCAGAAGAACGACCTCGCCGAAGCCCTCGTACTGCAGAAACTCTTTCCCTCGCCGCCCCCCGTGACCGCCATCAAGAGCGTGATCGGACACGGCGTCGGGGCAGCGGGAGCGATCGAGGCGGCGGTGACGGTACTGACGCTGCAGCACCAGCTCATCCCGCCCACTGCCAACCTCGACCAGATGGATCCGCAGATCGACCTGGACATCGTCACCAAGACGCCCCGCCCCCACACGATGCAAGCCGCCCTCTCGAACTCCTTCGCCTTCGGCGGACAGAACGCGGTCCTGGCCTTCAGAGCCCCCTGAAAAGCTTCATGTCGATGTTGAGCACCTGGAGACTGGGACGTGCCGTTCCAGCGGGAGCAGTGCCAGGGGGAAGCAAGAGCAACCACGACAGACGGTGAGCGGGCTTTCTCTCATCCGCTCTATCGCGATGATGTCGACGCGACTCTCATCGGCCACCACGCCCCTTCTCGGTATCGGCTGCACATGCGCCGTCGAGCGGCGGTGGACGACGGTCACGGACTTCGCGAAGCGGGTCAGGAAGGTGGTTCTTCCATGCCTGGCAGGCCGACTTTGCGGTAGCCGGAGCGGGTCGCGATGATCACCGTCTTCGCGCGGTGGACGGTGCCCGCGGAGCCAGTGAGCTGCTTGATGAGGTTCAACCTCGGGAGTGGACACCGGGTTTCATGCGACGAGTGACAGCATAGGCGACAAGGACAGTTGTTGTTCGAACTCGGCTGGTGTGAGGTAGCCGAGGGCGGAGTGACGGCGACGCCGGTTGTAGTGGGCGAGCCAGCGGAACAGCTCCAGCCGTGTCTGAGCCTTCGAGCCGAGGCGTCGCCCGTGGAGCAACTCGCGCTTCAGGCCCTGGAAGAACGATTCGGCCAGGGCATTGTCAAAGCTCGACCCGACGCGCCCCATGCTGCGGCGGATGCCGTGCCGACGGCAGAGCTCGACGAAGGCCCGGCTGAATGCGCCTTGCGCTCCGCGGTCGCTGTGGTGGATGAGGCCGGAGTCCTTCTTGATTCTCCGTCTCCTCAAGGCCATCTCCAGTGCGTCCAGCGGGAGTTCGGTCCGCATGTGGTGCGCGACCTGCCAGCCGAGGATCACCCGGGAGAACACGTCCAGGACGAATGCCACGTACGCCCAGCCCGACCAGGTGCGGACATCGGTCATGTCGGCGACCCAGAGCTGGTCCGGGCGCGAGGCCGTGAAGTCCTGGTCGGCCAGGTCCGGCGGCCGGGGTGCGGCCGCTTCCGGGACCGTGGTGCGGCGTCGTTGGCCGCGGATGACGCCCTCGATGCTGAGCTCGGCCATCAGC
>NZ_JBIRPI010000030.1:0-77951 GCF_044332585.1 Streptomyces sp. NPDC016845
GCCTTGCGGACCCGAGCCTCCGGGGGCGGGGGGGCCCCCCCCTCCCAGCCAAACCCGGGGGGGGGGCCCCCCGGGGACCGGGGTCCGCGGCCGCCCAGATCTGGCTCAGCCGTCGGAGACGCCCAGCTTCTCCAGGATCAGCTCCTTGACGCGAGCCGCGTCCGCCTGACCCCGGGTCGCCTTCATCACGGCCCCCACCAGGGCACCGGCGGCGGCGACCTTGCCGGACTGGATCTTCGCGACGATCCCCGCGTTGGCGGCGATGGCCTCGTCCACGGCGGTGGAGAGCGCGCCCTCGTCGGAGACGACCTTCAGGCCGCGCTTGTCGACGACCTCGTCGGGCGTGCCCTCGCCCTTGAGGACACCGTCGATGACCTGACGGGCGAGCTTGTCGTTGAGGTCGCCCTTGGCGACGAGCTCGGAGACGCGCGCCACGTGCTCGGGCGTGATGGGCAGCTCACCCAGGTCGACGCCGCGCTCGTTGGCGTTGCGGGCCAGCTCGCCCATCCACCACTTACGGGCGGAGGCGGCGTCCGCACCGGCGTTGATCGTGGCGACGATCGGGCCGATGGCACCGGCGTTGCGGATCGACTGCATGTCGTGGGCGCTGACGCCCCACTCCTCGATCAGCCGGTTGCGCTGAGCGAGCGGCAGCTCGGGGAGTTCGGCGCGCAGCGCCTCGACCCACTCGCGGGACGGGGCGACGGGGACGAGGTCGGGCTCCGGGAAGTACCGGTAGTCCTCAGCGTTGTCCTTGATCCGGCCCGACGTGGTGGAGCCGTCCTCCTCGTGGAAGTGACGGGTCTCCTGCACGATGGTGCCGCCCGACGACAGAACGGCGGCGTGGCGCTGGATCTCGTAGCGCGCGGCACGCTCGACGGAACGCAGGGAGTTCACGTTCTTCGTCTCGGAGCGCGTGCCGAACTCCTCGCGGCCGTGCGGCCGCAGGGAGAGGTTGACGTCGCAGCGCATCTGGCCCTTGTCCATGCGGGCCTCGGAGACGTCGAGCGCCTTGATGACCTCGCGCAGCTCGGCGACGTACGCCTTCGCGACCTCGGGGGCCCGCTCGCCCGCGCCCTCGATCGGCTTGGTGACGATCTCGATGAGCGGGATGCCGGCGCGGTTGTAGTCGAGGAGCGAGTGCGAGGCGCCGTGGATGCGGCCGGTGGCACCGCCGACGTGCGTCGACTTGCCGGTGTCCTCCTCCATGTGGGCGCGCTCGATCTCCACGCGGAAGACCTCGCCGTCCTCCAGCTGCACGTCGAGGTAGCCGTTGAAGGCGATGGGCTCGTCGTACTGGGAGGTCTGGAAGTTCTTCGGCATGTCCGGATAGAAGTAGTTCTTCCGGGCGAAACGGCACCATTCGGCGATCTCGCAGTTCAGCGCGAGGCCGATCTTGATGGCGGACTCGACGCCGATCTCGTTGACCACCGGCAGCGCGCCGGGCAGGCCGAGACAGGTGGGGCACGTCTGGCTGTTGGCGTCCTGCTTCAGCTCGGTGGAGCAGCCGCAGAACATCTTCGTCTTGGTGCCGAGCTCGACATGGACCTCAAGGCCCATGACCGGGTCGTACGACGCGAGCGCGTCCTCGTACGAGAGCAGCTCGGGAGTGGTCGTGGCAGTCACGGTGTTGGTACTTCCCTCTCAGCCCAGCAGGACGTCGTCGTCGCCGATGCGCTTGAGCTCGCGCAGCAGCAGGGCGAGGCCGGTGGCGATGGCGGCGGCGGAGACGACGGCGTCGACGAGCCGGAGCGTGTCGTTCTCCGTACGCGCCTTCTTGGCCTGCTTCACGACGCTGAGCGCGCCGAAAGCGGTCGTCCCGATCGACAGGTACGTGCCGGACTTGGACTTCTTGAAGCCCTTGGCCTTACCGAATGCACTCACAGCGACGGAGCCTCCTCGAGCAGCGGGTGCCCCCACTTTTCCACGAAGGCGGCCTCGACGGCGGCACCCACCTTGTAAAGGCGGTCGTCCTTCATGGCGGGAGCGATGATCTGCAGGCCGACCGGCAGGCCGTCCTCGGGCGCCAGGCCGCAGGGCAGCGACATGGCGGCGTTGCCGGCCAGGTTGGTCGGGATGGTGCACAGGTCCGCGAGGTACATCGCCATCGGGTCGTCGGCGCGCTCGCCGATCGGGAAGGCGGTGGTCGGCGTCGTCGGCGACACGATGACGTCCACCGACTCGAAGGCGGCCTCGAACTCGCGGGTGATCAGGGTGCGGACCTTCTGGGCGCTGCCGTAGTACGCGTCGTAGTAGCCGGAGCTGAGCGCGTACGTGCCCAGGATGACGCGGCGCTTGACCTCGTCGCCGAACCCGGCCTCACGGGTGAGGGCGGTGACCTCCTCGGCGGAGTGCGTGCCGTCGTCGCCGACGCGCAGGCCGTAGCGCATGGCGTCGAACCGGGCGAGGTTCGAGGAGCACTCGGAGGGCGCGATCAGGTAGTACGCGGACAGCCCCAGGTCGAACGTCGGGCAGTCCAGCTCGACGATCTCGGCGCCGAGCGACTTCAGCAGCTCGACGGACTCGTCGAAGCGCTGCATGACACCGGCCTGGTAGTGCTCGCCGCGGAACTGCTTGACGACGCCGACGCGCATGCCCTGCACGCTGCCGTTGCGCGCGGCCTCGACGACCGGCGGGACCGGCGCGTCGATGGAGGTCGAGTCGAGCGGGTCGTGCCCGGCGATGACCTCGTGAAGGAGCGCCGCGTCCAGGACCGTACGGGCGCAGGGCCCGCCCTGGTCGAGCGAGCTGGAGAACGCGACCATGCCGTACCGCGACACCCCGCCGTACGTGGGCTTGACGCCGACGGTGCCGGTGACGGCGGCGGGCTGGCGGATCGATCCGCCGGTGTCTGTGCCGATGGCGAGCGGGGCCTCGTAGGCGGCGAGCGCGGCGGAGGAGCCGCCGCCGGAGCCGCCGGGGATGCGGGTGAGGTCCCAGGGGTTGCCGGTCGGGCCGTAGGCGCTGTTCTCGGTGGAGGACCCCATGGCGAACTCGTCCATGTTGGTCTTGCCGAGGATGACGACGCCGGCCGCCTTCAGCTTCTTGGTGACCGTCGCGTCGTACGGCGGGATCCAGCCTTCGAGGATCTTGGAGCCGACGGTGGTCGGCACGCCCTCGGTGGTGAAGATGTCCTTCAGCGCGAGCGGGACGCCGGCCAGCGGGCCGAGCTTCTCGCCCCTGGCGCGCTGCTCGTCGACGGCGCGGGCCTGCGCGAGCGCGCCCTCGCGGTCGACGTGCAGGAAGGCGTGCACCTTCTCGTCGACGGCCTCGATCCGGGCCAGGTGGGCCTCGGTGACCTCGACGGCCGTCAGCTCGCCGGAAGCGATCTTCGCGGCGGTCTCGGCGGCGGTGAGCTTGATGATGTCCGTCATGGTGATTAGTCCTCCCCCAGGATCTGCGGCACCTTGAAACGCCGCTGCTCCTGGGCCGGGGCGCCGGAGAGCGCCTGCTCGGGGGTGAGCGACGGACGGACCTCGTCCGCGCGCATGACGTTGGTCAGCGGCAGCGGGTGGGAGGTCGGCGGTACGTCTTGGTCGGCGACCTCGCTGACGCGGGCGACCGCGCCGATGATGTCGTCGAGCTGGCCGGCGAAGTGGTCGAGCTCTTCGGGCTTCAGCTCCAGACGCGCCAGCCGGGCGAGGTGGGCGACCTCCTCGCGCGTGATGCCAGGCATGCAGCGATCCTCAGGGTGGGAGTGTGTGGTTTGGCCCCAATCCTATGGGGCCCGGCCCCGTGCCCGTACCCGCCCTCGGCCGTGATGCTCTTCAGCGGCCCTCAGGAGCGCGCATCCTCACCCCGGAGGGGCCCACAGGAGCACGCTTCCTAGCCCTGGAGGGGCCTCAGGAGCGCGGATCGTCCCCCTGGACCGCCGGGAGCGCCGCCGGCGTCCGCTGCCAGCCGCGGGACCCTCGCGCGCGTAGCCAGGCCGTCGTCTCGTCCGGCGGCATGGCGGCGGCGACGAGCCAGCCCTGCACCGCGTCGCAGCCGAGGTCGCGCAAGCGCTCCCACGTCTCGTCGTCCTCGACGCCCTCCGCGACGACGAGCAGGCCGAGGGAGTGGGCCAGGTCCACGGTGCAGCGGACGATCTCCGCGTCCTCGTTGTCCACGGCGAGCCGGGCGACGAACGAGCGGTCGATCTTCAGCTCGCTCACCGGGAGTCTGCGCAGGTGGACGAGGGAGGAGTAGCCGGTGCCGAAGTCGTCCAGGGACATCTTCACGCCGTGCCCGGTGAGCCCGGCGAGGGTGTCGGCGGCGCGCTGCGGGTCCTCTAGGAGCACGTGCTCCGTTATCTCCAGCTGCAGCGATCCGGCCGGGACGCCGTGGCGCGCGAGCCGTGCGGCGACGGCGCCCGCGAACCCGGGGGTGTGCACGTCCCTGGGCGACACGTTCACCGCGACGGGCACGTGCAGGCCCTGCGCCCGCCAGCGGGCCACCTGGGCGAGCGCCGTGTCCAGGACGTACTCGGTCAGGTGCGGCATGAGCCCGGAGGACTCGGCGATGGCGATGAACTCGTCGGGCGGAACCTTCCCGCGCTCCGGATGCACCCACCGTACGAGCGCCTCGAGCCCGGCGACCTGCCCGTCGAACTGCACCTTGGGCTGGTAGTGCAGCTCCACGTCCCCGGCGTCGAGCGCGAGCCGCAGGTCGCCCAGGAGGCCGAGCCGGTCGGGGGTGTTGGAGTCCCGCTTCGACTCGTACACCTCCACGCCCGTACGGTCCCGCTTGGCCTGGTACATGGCGACGTCGGCGCGGCGCAGGAGCCCTTCGGCCTCGAGCGCGTGGTCGGGGAAGACGGCGAGCCCGGCGCTGGCCTCCAGGACGAGCGTCAGCCCGTCGAGGTCGAGGGGTGAGCCGAGCGCGGCGACGAGGTTGCGGGCGACGCGCGAGGCGGAGGTCGTGGAGTCGGCGACCGGGAGCAGTACGGCGAACTCGTCGCCGCCGATCCTCGCCGCCTCGGCGCCGCGCGGCAGTGCCGCTCTCAGCCGGTCGGCGATCTGCAACAGGAGGCGGTCACCGGCGAGATGGCCGAGCGTGTCGTTGACCGAGCGGAACCGGTCGAGGTCGATCAGCATGAGCGCACTGCGCGCCCCGATCCGCTCGGCGTCGGTCAGCGCCGACCACGTCCGCTCAAGCAGCCACTGCCGGTTGGGCAGTCCGGTGAGCGGGTCGCGGAGCTGCTCCTCGGCGCGGGCCCGCGCGATCCACAGCGTGGAGTCGAGCGCGACCAGCGGGATCGCGAACAGCGGGAGCAGCACCGGCATGGCGATCGCGACGACGCAGACGAGCGGCGCGATGCCGAGCAGCGCCACGCCGACGAGTCCCTGGCGCAGGAGAGCGGGCCGCGCCAGGGCGGGCAGCCCTGCCGGACGCGGCGCGTGGACGTACCAGAGCAACGCGCGCGTGACGAGCAGATACGCCCCCGCTACGAGGATGATCTCGGGCACCGCGGAGAAGCTCCACGTCTGCGGGTCCCACGGGGACTCGACGGACGGGACGCGGCCGAACGCGGCGAGGACGAGGGCGCCCGCGCCGATTCCCAGGATGTCGACGGCGCCGTGCAGCGCGCCCTGGCGCCAGCGGTGGCGGCGGGCGACGCCGACCAGGACGACGACGGTGAGGCTGACCATTCCGGCCGGTACCCAGCCGTACAGGAGCAGCACCGCGAGGGTGAGGGCGGCGCCGGAGCCGGTCCCGCCCCACCAGCGGTCGCGGCCGAGGGCGACGAGGTGGCCGACGATGATGCCGGTCAGGACGGCGAGGGACCAGCCGACGGTGCCGGACGGGAAGAGCGCGTGGTGGCCCGCGAAGGCACGGTAGAACCCGGCGCCGAGGATGACCGCGGCGAGCGTGACGATGGCGCCGGGCAGCAGCGGCGCCGCCGCGGCCCGGGAGCCGGTGTCGGCCTGTCCGGTGAACTGGTTGCCCGCCGGGGTCGCCGCGCCGACGGTGCCGGGGGCGGACGGTCCGGCGGCGCCCGTGCCGGTCGCGACCGGGGCCAGCGGCACTGGTGTGTCCATGGCCGAGAAGGCGCTGCCGACCGGTCCTGTGCCCGGCCGGCGGGTGCCGCTTGGGCCGCCCGGGTGACGCGCTCCGCTCCGCACGGCCCCGGCGGGCCCTGCTCCGGCCGCCGGGTCCGCGGTTCCGCGTGGCTCGCCGAACCGCGCGCCGGGGCGGCCGCCGCCCGCGCGCAGCAGACCGCGTCCCGCCTCACGCCACCATGTGCGCCAGTTCACCACATCACCGCGCTCGTTCTCCCCGCGACCGCTCTCGCTGCCGTCGCCCCCGCTGTCGTGTGCCGCCGCGCGCCGCGTACGGCGGCGCGGACGCAGGTGTGAGTCCGGGGCGGCGCTCTCGGTCGGTTCCATTCCCGTCCCTCTCACAGCCGGCGGTGCCCACATCCACTGCCCGCTCCCCCGGCCGTTCCGAGAACCGGGAGATGTGCCCCATCCGCAGCAGGACATGGCAGACGCACACACTCAACATTAGGCCGCGGAAGGCTTCCACGGGCACCAGACGGTCGTGCCCGATCGCTGTTGCCCGATTGCGGCCTGACCACCCGTATGCATCTGGTATGCGCCGATCGGGTGGTCTTCAACCGCTACTCCTGGGTCGGTTCTTCCGCGGGAAGTGCCACTTCGGCGGCGGCTTCGGGTCCTTGGCCGAGCAGAACGGCGAATCCGTCCTCGTCCAGAACCGGAACCTTCGCCTGCACGGCCTTGTCGTACTTGGACCCCGGGTTCTCACCGACGACCACGAACGACGTCTTCTTGGAAACGGAACCGGTCACTTTGGCGCCTCTGCTCTGCAGGGCCTCCTTGGCGCCGTCCCGTGTGTGGTTCTGCAGGGTGCCGGTGACGACGACGGTGAGTCCTTCGAGCGGCCGCGGACCCTCGTCCTCCCCCGCCCCCTCGTCCTCGAGCCGCACTCCGGCCTCGCGCCACTTGCGCAGGATCTCGCGGTGCCAGTCCTCGGCGAACCACTGCTTCACGGAGGCGGCGATGATCCCGCCGACGCCCTCGGTGGCGGCGAGCTCCTCCTCGGTGGCCTCGTCGATGCGGTCGATGGAGCGGAACTCCCGGGCCAGCGCCTGGGCGGCGACCGGGCCGACGTGCCGGATGGAGAGCCCGTTGAGGAACCGGGCCAGCGGGCGGTCCTTGGCCGCCGCGATGTTCTCCAGCATCGCGACCGCGTTCTTCTTCGGCTCGCCCTTCTGGTTGGCGAAGACCGTGGCGACCTTCTCCTCACCGGTCTTCGGGTCGCGCTTGGGCAGCCCGCTGTCCGGGTCGAGGACGTACGCCCTGATGGGCAGCAGCTGCTCCATGGAGAGCCCGAACAGGTCGCCCTCGTCGACGACGGGCGGCTCGGAAGGCTCGAGCGGGGCGGTGAGCGCGGCGGCGGCGACCTGCCCGAAGTTCTCGATGTCCAGGCACTCGCGGCCACCGAGATAGAACAGGCGTCCGCGCAACTGGGCCGGGCAGCCACGGGCGTTGGGGCACCGCAGGTCCTTGTCGCCCTCTTTCATGGCCCGCAGCGCCGTGCCGCACTCGGGGCACTCGGCGGGCATCACGAACTCCCGCTCGCTGCCGTCGCGCAGGTCGGCGACGGGCCCGAGGATCTCGGGGATCACGTCACCGGCCTTGCGGATGACGACGGTGTCCCCGATGAGCACGCCCTTCTTCTTCACGACCTCCTGGTTGTGAAGGGTGGCGAACTCGACCTCGGAGCCCGCCACGTGCACCGGCTCCACCTGCGCGTACGGCGTGGCCCGCCCCGTACGCCCCACGCTGACCAGGATGTCGACCAGCTTGGTGTTGACCTCTTCGGGCGGGAACTTCCAGGCGATGGCCCAGCGCGGGGCGCGCGCGGTGGAGCCGAGGCGGCCCTGGAGACGGATCTCGTCGAGCTTGACGACCGCGCCGTCGATCTCGTGCTCCACGGAGTGCCGGTTCTCGCCGTAGTGGGCGATGAACGCGCGGACGCCGTCGAGGTCGTCGACGACCTTGTTGTGCCTGGCGGTGGGCAGCCCCCACTCGTGCAGCAGCTCGTACGCCTCGGAGAGCCGCTCGATGTCGAAGCCCTCGCGGGCCCCGATGCCGTGCACGACCATGTGGAGGGGGCGGGAGGCGGTGACGCGGGGGTCCTTCTGGCGCAGCGAGCCGGCCGCCGCGTTCCGTGGATTGGCGAAGGGCTTGTCACCGGCCTCCACCAGCCGCGCGTTCAGCTCCTCGAACTTCTCCATCGGGAAGAAGACTTCGCCGCGGATCTCCACGAGGGCGGGGACGCGGTCGCCCTTGAGGCGGTCGGGGATCTCCGCGATCGTGCGCACATTGGGCGTGATGTCCTCGCCGACGCGGCCGTCACCACGCGTGGCCGCGCGTGTCAGCCGCCCGTTCTCGTACGTGAGGTTGACCGCGAGGCCGTCGACCTTCAGCTCGCACAGGAAGTGGTAGCCGGGGGCGCCGACGTCCCTGGCGACGCGCTCGGCCCACGCCGCCAGTTCGAGGTCGTCGAAGGCGTTGTCCAGGGAGAGCATGCGCTCGCGGTGCTCGACGGAGGTGAACTCGGTTGCGTACGCGCCCGCTACCTTCTGCGTCGGCGAGTCCGGGGTGCGCAGCTCCGGGTACTGCTCCTCCAGCGCCTCCAGGGAGCGCAGGAGCTTGTCGAACTCGGCGTCGGAGACGACCGGCGCGTCCTTCACGTAGTACCGGAAGCGGTGTTCCTCGATCTGGTCGGCCAGGCGGCCGTGCTCGTCCCGCGCCTCGGGAGGCACGGGGCTCTGCCGCGCGACTCGGTCGATCCTGGCCGGTCCGTGATCAGCCTTGCCGGTCTGTTCGCCCTTTGCGTCCTTTGCGGCAGCCACCTTCTCGTCCTCCCGTTGCCTTCGGTCCCCGGTCACTCAGGGTTGTCCGCGAGTGATCTTGCCGCCCGGGCGCAGTGGGCGAGCGCCGCCCGTGCGTACGCGGGCGAAGCGCCCGCGAGCCCGCACGACGGCGTAACCGTGACCGTGTCCGCGAGCGACCCCGGGTTCAGTCCCAGCCTGCGCCACAGCGTCCTGACACCCATGACGCTACCGGCAGGGTCTGACAACGGACCGTCGACGCCGGGCACGACACCGGCGAACAGCTGGGTGCCTCCCTCGACCGCTTCCCCGATCACCTCGTCGTCACGCTCCGTGAGCAGGGCGAAGTCGAACGAGATCGCGTCGGCCCCGGCGCGACGGAGCAGCGCGAAGGGCACGTCGGGCGCGCAGGAGTGCACGACGACGGGCCCGCCCCCGGCGGCGGCCATGACGTCCCGCAGCGTGGACTCGACGGCCTGGCGGTCGACGGCGCGGTGGGTGCGGTACTCGCTGGCGGTCTTGACCTGCCCGCGCAGGACGGCGATGAGGGAGGGCTCGTCGAGCTGGAGGACGAGCTGGGCGCCGGGGACGCGGCGCCGGACGTCGGCGAGGTGGGCGCGGAGCCCTTCGGCGAGCGAACCGGCGAGGTCACGGCAGGCGCCGGGGTCGGAGAGCGCGGCTTCCCCGTTCCTCAGCTCCAGCGCGGCGGCGAGGGTCCAGGGCCCGACGGCCTGCACCTTGAGCGGCCCTTCGTACCCCTGGGTGAACTCCTCGAACGCGTCGAGATCCTCGCCGAGCCAGGAGCGGGCGCGCTTGGTGTCGCGGCCGGGCCGGTCGCCGATGCGCCAGCCGCTGGGCTCCACGCGCGCGTAGAGGTCCACGAGGAGCCCGGCGGTACGGCCGATCATGTCGGCGCCGGGCCCGCGCGCGGGCAGCTCGGCGAGGAACGGCATCCCCGCCTCGGGCCCCTCGAAGGAGCCGGTGACGGTCTTGGCGGCCTCTCGGGCATCGCCGCCGGGCATCGAACCGACGCCTGTGGCCGGCCCCCACCTGAAGTCGCTCTTATCGCTCACTCAGGCAGGGTACGTAACGCCGGCGGCGGGGATCCTCGTCAGGTCACCGACCTGGGCGCACCGTCAGATCGTTGACCTCGGCGTCACGAGGCAGGTCGAGCGCCATGAGAATGGTCGTGGCGACGGACTCGGGGTCGATCCAGCGCGAGGGGTCGTACTCCTTGCCCTCCTGCTGGTGCACCTTCTCCTGCATGGCGCTGGCGGTGCGGCCGGGGTAGACGGAGGTGACCCGGACCCCGTTGTCGTGCTCCTCCTTGCGCAGCGAGTCGGCGAGGGCGCGCAGGCCGTGCTTGGAGGCGGCGTACGCGGACCACTCGGGCCCCGCGTGGATGCCGGACCCGGAGTTCACGAAGAGGACGTGGCCCTGGGTGAGACGCAGCTGGGGCAGGAAGTGCCGGGTCAGCTCGGCGGGGGCGATGAGGTTGACGTTGAGCTGGTGCCGCCAGGACTTGGGGCTGAGCTCCCCGACGGGCCCGAGATCGACGACCCCGGCGATGTGCAGCAACGAGTCGATCCGATCCGGCAACGACTGGTGCGAGAACGCCCAGGACAGCCTCTCGGGGTCGGCGAGGTCGCCGACGAGCGTCTTGGCGCCGGGGAACTCGGCGGCGAGCTCCTTGGCGCGGCCCGCGTCGCGCGCGTGGAGGAAGAGTTCGTCCCCGCGCGCGTGGAGGCGGCGGGCGACGGCGGCGCCGATGCCGGAACCGGCGCCGGTGATCACGTGGGTGGCTGTGCCTGTCATGGCCCCCATGCTCGCACCCGGCGCTCATTCGATGCCCTGGGACTCCTCCAGGTAGGCGAGGGCGCCCACGGGCTCCTCGGCGAAGAACACCAGATCGGTGAGGGGAATCGGCAGGAACCCCTCGTCCTCCATCCGCCGGAACTGCTCCTTGAGTCCGTCGTAGAACCCGGCGCTGTTCAGCAGCACGATCGGCATGGTGGTCTTCCCGTGCTTCTTGAGCTCAAGGATCTCGGTGGCTTCGTCGAGGGTTCCGGTCCCACCGACCAGGATGACGACGGCGTCGGCCTTGCCGAGCAGCAGCGCCTTGCGCTCGGCGAGGTCCTTGGCGATGACCATCTCGTCCGGGGCGCTGACGGCACGCGCCTTGGCGGCGAGGAACTCGACGGACACCCCCAGGAGCCGCCCCCCGGCCTCCTGCACCCCGTCGGCGACGACCTTCATCAGCCCGCTCTCCGAGCCGCCCCACACCAGGGTGTGCCCGGCCTTGCCGAGGAGCTCGGCGAATTCGCGGGCGGGACGGGTGTAGCGCTCGTCGAGGTCGGCGGCGGAGAGGAAGACGCAGATGTTCATGGGAACAACGGTACGGGGCCCCGCGCCGGGAAGAACGGCGGCCTCGGCGGCGCTGAACCCTCCATGACTCCTGGAATCCCCGGACACAAGATCACGGTCGAGCAGGGTGCGGAGCGGGTGCGGGTGGTGCGCGACGGGCAGGTGGTGGCGGACAGTACGCGCGCGCTGGTCCTGCGGGAGACGGGCTGCCCCGAGCGCTACTACATCCCGCCGGAGGACGTGTCGACGACCCTGCTCTCCCCCTCGGACACGACGACGTACTGCCCCTTCAAGGGAACGGCGTCCTATTGGTCGCTGCCGGACGCGACGGACGCGGTGTGGTCGTACCCCGAGCCGAAGGCGGAGGTGGCGGCGATCAAGGGGCACCTGTGCTTCTACGAGGTGGAAGTGGTGGGATAGGGGCTCAGGCCATCCGGGTACACGTAGGGGCGGGGCGGGCGTGACGCAGGGTTTCGACCATCAGGGCGGTCCGACGACGCACGGCTTCGGGCCGCCCCCGCCGATGTACGCGCCGCCGGCCCCGGCGACCGGCCCCGAGTTCGTGGCGGCGGACGAGCACAACGGCATGGTCGTGGACGCCGACGGGGTCCACTTCGAGATGGGCCCGCACGGCATCGAACTCCCGTGGCCGCGCGTGCACACGGTGCGCTTCCATCCGCTCGGCGACGGTCTGTCGGTGATGGCCGTGACGGTCGAGGGGCCGGTGTACGAGTGCCGGGTCCGGGCCCGGAAGAGGTCGCAGGTGCCGCGCTGGTGCACGGAGCTGTCGGGGGTGCTGCACCACTATCTGGGGGCGCGGGCCTGAGCTCTGCGCTCGCTCAATTGGCGTCTGAGGCTGGTCAACTGCCGCCTAACCCATTCGGATGAGACGAACGGAAAGCTTTCCTCCAAAGGGCCCGTTGAACGACGGGCCGTCACACGTGCTGCCCCTCCCCTGCTGACGCAGCTTTTCCTACAACTGGCGTCACTACTGTGCCACTCCCTGCGATACCGCACCGAGGGAGACGTAGTGACAGCCGACATGGATCTGACGGATGACCCCGTACAGCAGCGCCTGCTGCGCAAGGCGATGGAGGTGTTCCAGCGAGGAGACGCTGGTCCCGTCCTGAAGGAAATGGCCCAGGAAGTCCTGGCGGGCCGAGTGAGCCTGCGCGAGGTGACCCGCATTCCCGCGTACGCGGAGGCGGTGATCGAGCAGGGGCAGGACTTCCGCAGGCAGTGGGACGCGATGCCGGACCGGGAGCGGGACGCGCTCGCCCGCAGCGGTGAACAGCAACTGGCCTCCGAACGTGTCCTCATGCAGACGGAGTGCGCCGCACGGAGGCCGGTATGACACTGACCGTGAAGTCACATGACCTGGTCGGTTACGCGGGCCTGGTACGTCGGGCGGGCGAGGACTGCGGGACCGTCCGCGCCTACCTTGACCGCAGCACAACCATCGAGTCCTCGTTCATCGGGAAACTCTGGAACCAGGCTCTAGGCGATCACACAGGGAGGGTGCGTGAGGCCCGTGACCTCCTGTGCCACTTCGACACAATTCTGAGTGCCTCGGCGGGCGAACTGAAGAAGACCGCCGCTTGGTACGACGCCGTTGACCTCGAACAGGCGCGAAAGCTGGACGCGACCTACCCGGGCGTCCGGCCCTCCCCCGTCCCGCGGCCCCGTCCGAGCGTCGGTACGACGTTCCGGGACATCCACGATGTCACCGACCGCCTCAAAGCGCCCGGCGGTGCGGACGGCTGGCTGCGGGGGCACCTGTCGGAACTCGAGTTCGCTCCAGCCAACAAGATCGCCGGGACACTGCTCGACTTCGGCAGCGTATCTGCTCTGGCGAACGAAGGGATCAAGTTCGCTTTCGGCCAGGACATCATTGGGAACGTCACCAACTGGGTCGCGGGAGACTGGCAGAACTACGCCGCTTGCGCCGATGCCTGGAACTGTCTGGGCGAGGCCAGTGCCGCTCTGGCCGCGAACATTCGGCATGGCAACGCGGTGCTCGATCTCACGTGGAACGGCAATGCCGCTGACGCCGCCTGGAAACAATTCGAAAGCTTGGCCAAAAAACTCGAAGCAACCCATGACGCGTTCCACGATCTCAGGGACCGCTATTTGCACGTGGCCAAGCTTGTCTTCTCGTTCGCCGAAACGGTGAAAGGAGGTATCGCAGAGATTTGTGACTGGGCCATCCAGGTCGCAGTCGCCGCCGCCGCGTCCACCGCGGTCGCGTTCTCCGGTGTCGGGATTGCCGGCAGCTTCGTCGGTGCGGCCTACGCAGCGGAGCGCGTAACCGCCATGGTCGAGCGGTATCGGGAACTCAGTAAGCAATACGACCGGATCATGGGCGCTGTCAATCTGGCCTTCGCGAGCACCGGCGCAGTGTGCGCTCTCGTCGGTGACATGCGGAAGTTTCCCGTGGGCGGCAAGAGCTACAACAACGCTCTCGTCTGAATACCAGTCCCAGCAGAAGGAAGCACATGGACCTCCACCGGAGACTGGCCAAGGAGGCGCGGGAGAATGACGACCGCCGGTTCACCGCCTTCGCCTTGGCATTTTTCGCTGCACTGACGACATTCGGCACCGCAACCAGGGCGCTGGACGGCACATTCACATTGCCGGTGATCGGTCTCAACGCCATGATGCTCTACGGCACATACTTGGGATTTCAGGGTTGGCGTCAACGGGAAACCCGACTTTCCTGTGCCGCCATGTTAATGCTGCCCGGGCTCTACTTCGCGGCGCACATCCTGAAGTAGAGGACGCCGCGCGCCCGCGACGCTCATCTTGGCGGCGCGGGCAACTAGTTGCAGGCAGGGACCCCAGGTCAGCACAGTTTGCAGGCCGGGCTACGCCACCACCGCAGCGCGGGACGTCGTAGCGATCGTCGCTGAGCCCACCACCCGGGTGCCGTCGTAGAGGACGATCGCCTGGCCCGGGGCCACCCCCCGGGCCGGCTCCGCGAAGGAGACGCGGAGTTCGCCGTCCACGAGTTCCGCCGTGACCGGCGTCTCGCCGCCGTGGGCGCGGAGCTGGGCCGTGTAGGTGCCCGGTCCGGACGGGGCCGATCCGCACCAGCGGGGCTTGATCGCCGTCAGGGATGTGACGTCCAGGGCCTCCGCCGGGCCCACCGTCACCGTGTTGTTCACCGGGGAGATGTCCAGGACGTAGCGGGGCTTGCCGTCGGGGGCGGGGGTGCCGATGCGGAGGCCCTTGCGCTGGCCGATGGTGAAGCCGTAGGCGCCCTCGTGGGTGCCCAGGACGTCCCCGGACTCGTCGACGATGTCGCCCGCCGCCTTGCCCAGGCGGGAGGCCAGGAAGCCCTGCGTGTCGCCGTCCGCGATGAAGCAGATGTCGTGGGAGTCGGGCTTCTTGGCGACCGCCAGGCCCCGGCGCTCCGCCTCCGCGCGGATCTCTGCCTTCGTCGTCACCGTGTCGCCCAGCGGGAACATCGCGTGCGCCAGCTGGCGGTCGTCCAGGACGCCGAGAACGTAGGACTGGTCCTTCGCCATGTCGGAGGCCCGGTGCAGTTGACGGGAGCCGGAGGCGTCCACGATCACCTGCGCGTAGTGGCCCGTGCAGACCGCGTCGAAGCCGAGGGCGAGCGCCTTGTCCAGGAGTGCCGCGAACTTGATCTTCTCGTTGCAGCGCAGGCACGGGTTCGGGGTGCGGCCCGCCTCGTACTCCGCGATGAAGTCGTCCACCACGTCCTCGCGGAAGCGTTCCGCCAGGTCCCAGACGTAGAACGGGATGCCGATGACGTCCGCCGCGCGGCGAGCGTCCCGGGAGTCCTCGATCGTGCAACAGCCGCGCGCGCCCGTGCGGAACGATTGAGGGTTTGCCGAGAGAGCCAGGTGGACGCCTGTCACGTCATGCCCGGCTTCCGCGGCGCGGGCCGCCGCCACTGCTGAGTCCACGCCCCCCGACATGGCGGCGAGCACGCGGAGGGGACGGTCGGCGGGGAGCGACGACGAGGTCGGCATCGAGGTCTGCGAAGTCATAGCACTCATTAGGGTACGGGGCCGCGGGAACCGAATCTCCCGGATATGCGTTGTGGATCTCGTACGGGGAAGACGGAGGAGGACTGGGAGCGGGGGCGCGCATGGGGGAGTCGAGTGGCCGTGACGGCGGGCGGGCCATCAGTCGGCGGTCGCTGATCGTCGGTGGTGTGGCGTCGGCCGTCGGTGTCGGGCTGCTCGCGCGCAGCGACCTCGCGCACATGTGGTGGCAGGTGCCCGGTGTCGACAAACCGCGCGAGTCCGGTGCCGTCGACTTCAGGGGCGCGGAGTGGGTCGCCGCGGCCGCTGCCAACTGGCGGCGGGCGGACCGGCCCGCCGACTACACCATCGATCGTGTGATCGTGCACGTCACGCAAGGTAGTTATCAGGGGACCCTGAAGGTTTTCAAGGATCCTTGGCACGGTGCCGCCGCCCATTACGTCGTCCGTCAGGACGGGCACATAGCCCAGATGATCCGCGAGCTCGACGTCGCCTTCCACGCGGGCAACCGCGAGTTCAACGAGCGCAGTGTCGGCATCGAGCACGAGGGGTTCGTCGACCGGCCCGAGGACTTCACCGACGCCATGTACGCGGCCTCGGCCAAGCTGACCGCCGCGATATGCAGGCGGTACGGGTTTCCCGCCGACCGCGAGCACATCATCGGGCATGTCGAAGTGCCGGGGACCGATCACACCGACCCCGGGCCCCTCTGGGACTGGGACAAGTACATGCGGCTCGTCAAAGCCGCCCACGCGCGGGCCGGTACCGCGAAGGCATAGCCCCGCTCAGGACAGGCCCGCAGACCTCGCTCGTTCCACCGCCGGGCCGATCGCCGCCGCCACCGCCTCCACGTCCGCTTTCGTCGACGTATGGCCGAGGGAGAAGCGGAGCGTGCCGCGGGCCAGGTCCGGGGCCGTGCCGGTGGCGAGGAGGACGTGGCTGGGCTGGGCGATGCCCGCTGTGCAGGCGGAGCCGGTCGAGCACTCGATGCCCTGGGCGTCCAGGAGCAGCAGGAGGGAGTCGCCCTCGCAGCCGGGGAAAGTGAAGTGCGCGTTGGCGGGGAGCCGGCCGCCGGGGGCCGGGTCGCCGCCGAGGATCGCCTCGGGGACGGTCGCGCGGACCGCCTCGACGAGGTCGTCGCGCAGGGCGCCGATCTCGCGGGCGAACCATTCTCGCTGTTCCTCGGCGATCCGGCCCGCCGTCGCGAACGCGGCGACCGCCGGTACGTCGAGCGTGCCGGAGCGGACGTGGCGCTCCTGTCCCCCGCCGTGCAGGACGGGGACGGGCGTGTACTCGCGGCCCAGGAGGAGCGCGCCGATGCCGTACGGGCCGCCGATCTTGTGGCCCGACACCGTCATCGCGGCAAGGCCGGAGGCCGCGAAGTCGACCGGGATCTGGCCGTAGGCCTGCACCGCGTCCGCGTGCAGCGGGACGTCGAATTCGCGAGCCACGTCCGCCAGTTCGCGGATCGGCTGGATCGTGCCGATCTCGTTGTTGGCCCACATGACGGTGGCCAGGGCCACGTCGGCGGGGTGGCGGGAGATCGCCTCGCGCAGCGCCTCCGGGTGCACGCGGCCGTACGCGTCGACCGGCAGGTACTCGACCGTCGCGCCCTCGTGCTCGGCGAGCCAGTGCACGGCGTCGAGGACCGCGTGGTGCTCGACGGGGCTGGCGAGGACGCGGGTGCGGGCCGGGTCGGCGGCGCGCCGGGCCCAGTACAGGCCCTTCACCGCGAGGTTGTCGGCCTCGGTGCCGCCCGCGGTCAGGACGACCTCGCTGGGGCGGGCGCCGAGGGACGCGGCGAGGGTCTCGCGGGACTCCTCGACGGTGCGCCGGGCGCGGCGGCCCGCGGCGTGCAGGGACGAGGCGTTGCCGGTGACGCCGAGGTGGGCGGTCATCACCTCGACCGCCTCCGGAAGCATCGGAGTGGTCGCGGCGTGGTCGAGGTAGGCCATGGTGGGCACGATTCTACGAGCCCTGGCGGGCATCGCGGCCCGGGGCCCGCGCCCGTCAGCCCGTGATGCTCCAGGACAGCGTGTTGTCGGCGGCGACGAACGCGAAGAGGACGACGAGGTCGGCGACGCCGAGTCCCAGGCCGAGCAGGGCGCGGCCGCGGCGGGCGGTGCCGCGCCACAGGGAGATGCCCGCGAGGGTGATCGCGATCGGGCCGAGGAAGACGTTCAGGACCAGCAGGCCGATGAGGCCGAGGACGAACGAGGCGACGGCCATGCCGTCGGTGTCCCGTCGGCCGGTGGGACGGGCGGGTGCGTCGCCCGCCTCGACGTCGCCCGCCTCGACATCGTTCGCCTCGACGTCCTTCATCTCGGCTTCGTTCGCCTCGACGTCGTTCGCCTCAGCCGTCCCCACGGCTTCGTGCGTCTCCTGCGTCCGGTCCGGTGCGGTGAGCTGCATGGTGGTACCCCCTTCTGCGTCTGCCTGCGTCTGCCTGCTTCTGCGCGGTTCAGCTCTGGTGGCGGCGGCCGTGGTGCTCGCGGAACGCGAAGACGGCCAGCCATACGCCGATCACGGCGGCGGCGACCAGCGTGAAGGACAGCGGGGCGTGGGCCACGGTGCCGAGCGCGAAGCCCAGCAGCAACAGAGCCGCTACGAGGAACAGCACGGGAAACCTCTCAGACGTGAGCGTACAAGTGGTTCTGACGTTCTGGCTTACAACTGTTCACTGATCTCCAGAGTAACCCGCCGCCCGGTTCCCAATCACGGAGAACAGTTGTTAACTGGATGACATGAGTCACACCCTCGGCATCCGGCAGGCCCAGAAGCAGAAGACCCGGCAGGCCCTTCTCGACGCGGCGCTCGAACTTCTCGAGCAGCAGAGCCTCAGCAGCCTGGGCCTGCGGGAGGTCACGCGCGCCGTGGGGGTGGCGCCGACCGCGTTCTACCGGCACTTCGACAGCACCGCCGACCTCGGTGTCGCGCTGGTCGAGCAGGCGCTCGGCAGTCTCCACGCGGTCGTCTCCGAACTGCTGACGGCGACCTGGGACAGCGAGGAACGCATCGCCCGCACCGTCGAGCTGATCGCCGCGCACGTGCGCGCCCACCCGGCCCACGTACGGTTCATCGCGCGCGAGCGCCACGGTGGCGTGCAGCGGGTCAGCGACGCGATAGGGGCGCAGCTCGCACAGTTCGCCGAGGAGGTGTGCGCGGCGCTCGGTCTCGACCCGGAGTCGGCGGGGTGGAGCCGGGACGACCTGCTGATGCTCGCGGGGCTGTACGTCGACCACATGGTGGCGACCGCGTCCGCCTTCCTGACCGCGCCGGCCGAGGACTTCGCGCGGGTGGCGGGGGTCGCGGAGCGTCAGTTGCGGCTCGTGAACCTGGGGCGCAGGCACTGGCTGGAGGGGTCATGAGTCAGGCGCCGGCCCGGTGCGTCCCGGACGGGGCACTGGCCTGGGGCGTCCCGGACGGGGCACTGGCCAGGGGCGTCATGAGCCAATAGCCTTACGGTCATGACTGCAGCGGAGTCGAACACCGAC
The DNA here is from genome assembly GCF_044332585.1 of Streptomyces sp. NPDC016845. Classification (NCBI taxonomy): domain Bacteria; kingdom Bacillati; phylum Actinomycetota; class Actinomycetes; order Kitasatosporales; family Streptomycetaceae; genus Streptomyces; species Streptomyces sp. NPDC016845. The sequence continues at coordinate 18,714 of NZ_JBIRPI010000030.1, forward strand.
TGGTACCTCGACCGCGGCTATGCCGGGCCCTCCGGAGAGATCCGCTGGAGCGTCCTCGGGCCGGAGGGGGCGCCGCCCGTCGTCCTCGTCCACGGCACGCCGTTCTCGTCGTTCGTGTGGCGCGGTCCGGCCCGCGCGCTCGCCGCCGAGCATCGCGTGTACGTGTGGGACCTCGCGGGCTACGGCGCCTCCGAGATGCGGCGCGGGCAGGACGTCACCCTGGACGCCCAGGCCCGTACTCTCGCCGCGCTGATCGACCACTGGGGGCTGACCGAGCCCGCTGTCGTCGCGCACGATTTCGGCGGCTGCGTCGCTCTGCGCGCCCATTTGCTGCACGGCGCCGCGTACTCCCGGCTCGCCCTGGTCGACCCGGTGGCCCTCGAACCCTGGGGCAGCGCCACGTACCGGCTGTTCTCCGAACACGCGGACGTGTTCCGGCAGTTGCCAGGCGATCTGCACGAGGCGCTCGTACACCGGTACATCAGCTCGGCGAGCCACCACGGCCTGCATCCGGACACGCACGCGCGGCTCGTCGCGCCGTGGCTGACGGCGGCGGGCCAGGACGCCTTCTACCGGCAGATCGAGCAGAACGATCAGCGGTTCACCGATGACGTCCAGGGGCGTTACGGAGAGGTGCGGGTGCCTGTGCTCGTGTGCTGGGGCGCCGAGGACACCTGGATCCCGGTCGCGCGCGGGCATGAGCTGGTCGGGGCGATTCCCGGTGCCGAACTGCGGGTCATCGAGGGCGCCGGGCATCTCGTCCAGGAGGACGCGCCCGCCGAACTCACGGCCGCGCTCAGTCGGTTCCTGCGTACAGAGCGGTGATCGCTGCGGCGCAGCGGGCCAGTTCGGCGCGGGCCTCCGGCGGTTCGAGCACCTCCACGTCCGCGGCGAACGGGGCCAGGGAGCGGACCGCGCCCAGGGCCTCGTAGCCGAGGCGGACCGTGATCCATTCGCTGGTTCCGTCGTCCTCGGGGTGTGCGGTCAGGGAGTTGCCGCACATCCGCAGGAACAGGTCGAAGCGGGGGCGGCGGACCCGGGCCGTGACCTCGACGGCGGCGGGGCGCACCTCGACCCGGCGTTTCAGGAGCTCCCACACGTCCGCCAGTTCGACGCCCGCACGTCTTCTGACCGGCGCTTGCGTCGGCGTCGCCGCGTGCACCCGGTCCGCGCGGAACAGGCGCGGCACGGACCTGCGGTCGGCGACCAGGTACCAGACGCCCGCCTTGCAGACGAGACCGTACGGGTCGACGGTGTACGTGCGGGGCGCGTCGGCGCCGCTGTGCCGGTAGCGGATGCGCAGGCGGCGGTCGGCGAAGACCGCGTCCCGCAGCGCGCCGATGTCCGCCTCGTGCGGTGGCGGGCCCATCCAGCGGGACGGTTCGACCAGGATGCGGCGTGCGGTCAGTTCCGCCGCCGGGCGGTGCGGTTCGGGGAGCGCGGCCATCACCTTGCGCAGGGCCGAGCCGATCGCCGCGTCCAGGCCCAGGGCCTCGTGGGTGCCGCGCGCTGCCGCGATGAACAGGGCGCGGGATTCGTCGGCGGTCAGTCCTGTGACGTCCGTGCGGTAGCCCTGGAGGAGGGTGATGCCGCCTGCTCGGCCGCGTTCCGCGTAGACCGGGACGCCTGCGGTGCTCAGCGCTTCTATGTCCCGGTAGATCGTGCGGGTCGAGACCTCCAGGCGGGCTGCCAGCTCGTGGGCCGGGACGCGGCCGCGGGTCTGGAGGAGCAGGAGGATGGAGAGGAGGCGGTCGGACTTCACCGGGTCAGTCTGGCGTGCGCCCGCGGGGAGCGTCTGCCTGGCGATCGGGGTTGCCGGGTGCGGGTCTCGTCGTGGCTGGTCGCGCGGTTCCCCGCGCCCCTGAGAAGCGCGGTTCGTGCGCTCCCAGGGGCCGGAACCTCAGCTCAGCCGCACCCTTGCCAACTGGCGGGACTGGGCCACCAGCCTGTCCTCGCTGTCCCAGACCTCTGCGTCCTCCTCCAGGAAGCCGCCCGCGAGGTTGCGGGTCGTGATCGAGACGCGGAGGGGGCCGGGGGCCGGGCGGGTGCGGATGTGGACTGTCAGTTCGACCGTCGGGACCCAGCCCTTGAGGCCGAGTTCGAAGGCGGTCGGGGGGAGGGCGTCCACCGCGAGGAGGAGGGAGAGCGGGTCCGCGTCGCGGCCGTCGGCCAGGGCGAACCAGGCGCGCATCTCGCCCTTGCCGGACGGGGCGCCGAGCGCCCAGCCGAGCGTGGCCGGGTCCAGCTTGAGGTCGAGGCGGTCGGTGATCGCGGAGCTGCCGGGGACCGGCGGGGCGCCCTCGGGGGCGTCGTTCGCGCCGAAGCACTGGTCGACGGGCGGGATCGCCGGTACCGCCGCGCTGGTGCGGACGTCGTCGGGGAGCGCGTCCAGGTCGCCGTAGGAGGCGAGTACGCGGATGCGTTCGACCTCGGTGCCGTCCTCGGCGTACTGGAAGAGGGAGGCCTGGCCGGTGGAGAGGGTGCGGCCGGTGCGGACGACGTCGGTGCGGATGACGGCGGGGCCCGGCGCCGACGCCGTCAGGTAGTGCGCCGAGATCGTGAACGGGTCGCTGTGCGGCAGGGCGTCGGCGAGAGCGCGGCCGAGGACGGCGAGCAGATAGCCCCCGTTGACGGCGTTGATGATCGTCCAGCCGGCGGAGAGGTCGATGTCGTAGACCCCTGGGGCGCGGCGGGTGACGGCGGTGTCGCGGTCGAACTCGCTGTCGCCGATGCGGGCCTTGGTGGGCGCCGAGGATGCTGCTTCTGCCATGCGATGAACGTACAACAATAGATTACTAAGCGGTAGCTTCGCGCTTCCCCGGATCGCGGCTACGGTGTCTCCTCCGTCACGTCCACCGCCGCCGACCTGCGGTTCCATGCCCTCGGCGCGCGCCAGTGGTAGCGCATCGCGAGCAGGCGCAGGACGAACGCGGTGAGGACCGCGAGGGAGCTGGTGTACGCGTTCAGGGCGTCGTAGTTGATGCAGACCACGACGATGACGGCGCCGACCATCGCCGGGACGGCGTAGAGGTCGCGGTCCCAGCGGACCAGGGACGGCACCTCGTTGGCGATGATGTCGCGCAGCACTCCCCCGCCGACCGCCGTCGCGACGCCGAGCGCGGCCGACGCGGTGAGGCCGAGCCCGAAGTCGTACGCCTTCGTCGTGCCCGTGACCGCGAACAGGCCGAGGCCCGCCGCGTCGAAGACGTTCACCGCGGTCTGCGTCCGCTCGACCTCCGGGTGCAGGAAGAAGACCAGCGCCGCGGCGACCAGCGGCGTCGAGAAGTAGCCGAGGTCGGTGAAGGCGGCCGGGGGCACGGCCCCGATGATCAGGTCGCGGAGCAGCCCTCCGCCCAGCGCGGTGACCTCGGCCAGGACGCCGATGCCGAAGACGTCCCAGTTCTTGCGTACGGCCATCAGCGCGCCGGAGATGGCGAACACGAAGATGCCGATGAGGTCGAGCCAGTGCTGGACGGAGGGGGTGAACAGGTTCTGGAGCACCCGATGATTCTGGCGGATCGTTACGGCGCGGACTTACGGCGCGGCCTCGCAGCGCGGGCTTACAGCACCGGCTTCCCGGGCTGGTACAGCCACGTGTCGAAGAGGGCGTCCAGGTTCCTGCCGCCGATCTTCTCTGCGAGCTTCTTGAAGTCGTCGGTCGTCGCGTTCCCGTACCGGTTCTGCTTGACCCAGGCCGGGAGCAGCTTGAAGAACGCCTTGTCGCCGATGTACTCGCGGAGCTGTTGCAGGGTCATCGCGCCGCGCTGGTAGACGGCCGAGGCGAACATCGTGTCGCGCTGCGGGTCCGCGACGACGACGTCCCAGAAGGCCGAGCCGGCGGGGCGTGAGTCGTAACCCGCCTGGAAGGAGTCGTGGGCCGAGCGGATGCCCTCGTGCTCCGACCAGAGCCACTGGGCGTACGTGGCGAAGCCCTCGTTCAGCCAGATGTGCTTCCAGCGCTCGACCGAGACCGAGTCGCCGAACCACTGGTGGGCCAGTTCGTGCACGATCGTCGACTCCGAGCGGACCGCGGAGTAGCTCGGTTTCGTCTGCGTCTCCAGGGAGAAACCGGCCTGCGGCATGTCGTCGACGACCGCGCCCGTCTCCTCGAAGGGGTACGGGCCGAAGACCTCGGCCCAGTAGTCGGTGGCCTCGGCGGTGACGGCGTAGACGTCGACCGTGTTGTCGTTGGCGAGGACCGGGTCGATGGCCACGTAGATGGGCGTGCCGGCCGGGGTGCGGCCCGTCCGCACATCGAACTTGCCGATGCTCGCGGTCGCCAGATAGGTCGCCATCGGCTTCGACTCGCGCCAGTGGTGGACGGTCTGGTCGTCCTTCGTGCTGTACGTGGCGACCAGACGGCCGTTCGAGACGCCGGTGAGGCCCTTGGGGGCCTTGATACGGATGTCGTACGTCGCCTTGTCCGCGGGGTGGTCGCTGGACGGGAACCAGGTGGAGGCGGCGTTCGGTTCGCAGGCGACGAAGACTCCGTCGGGGGTCTTCATCCAGCCGTAGTCGGAGCCGAAGACGATCGGGCCGGTGAGGGGTTCGGGGACGCCGCCGTAGGCGACCGTGACGTCGAAGGACTTGTTCTTGCGTATCGCTTCGCGCGGGGTGACCGCTATTTCGTCGCCGGTGCGGGTGAAGTCGGCGCGTCTGCCGTCCACCTCGACCTTGGTGACCGTGAGTTTCTGCAGATCCAGGTTGAAGGAGGAGAGGCTCTGGGTGGCGTGGGCGGTGAGGGTCGTGCGGCCGTCGAGGCGGTCCGTGTCCGGGTTGTAGGCGACGTCGAGGGTGTAGTGGCGGGCGTCGTAGCCGCCGTTTCCGAGGTACGGGAAGTACGTGTCGCCGATGCCGGGGGCGCCGGGGGTGGGGGCCGGGGCGGCGGCGATCAGGGTGAAGGAGGCTGCCGCGACGGTGAGGGCGGCCAGGCGTGCCGAACGGGAGAGGGCCATGGGCGTTCCCTTCGAACGTGTGCCGGTGTCTGTCGACACGGGCACACTGCCGTTCGGGGGCGGGCGTGTACATGACCCCGCTGGGTCATTTGGGGCAGATTCCGCTTGGGCCCGCTGCTGCGGTTGCCCGGGGCCGAGCGAGGCGTTGCTCAGGGCGGGGCGGGAGTTGAGCCGCGGCCCCAGCGGGGGTGTTCGCGGGCGCCTCTTTGCGCGGTTGCCCGGCGCGGGGGCTGCCTTGCCCACCCTGCCGCCCTGAATCTCCTTCGGACGGAGCCCGGCGGAAGCGGACCGCCCGAGACGGGGGCGGCCGGGACCCGACACGGATGGGCGGAGCCAGGGCCGAGACGGGGATACCCGGGGTGCGACGTGGCAGTGCGGACGGGCGGAGCCCAGGGCCGCGACCGGGGCACCCGGGATGGGCTGTGCGGCAGTGCGGGCGGGCGGAGCCCAGGGCCGCGACCGGGGCACCCGGGATGGGCTGTGCGGGAGTGCGGGCGGGCGGAGCCCAGGGCCGCGACCGGGGCGCCCGGGGTGGGCTGTGCGGGGGCGGGGCGTTCGCCCGCGCCCCCCAGCCCGTTACTTCTTCTCCGGCACCTCCGGGGTCTCTGGCGTACCCGCCTCCTCCGCAGCCGGGGTCTCCGGGGTCTCTGGCGTACCCGCCTCCTCCGAGGCCGGCGCCTCCGGGGCCGCCGGGTCATCCGCGACCGGTGCCTCCGGGGCATCCGGGGCGGCCGGGGCATCCGCGACCGGCGCCTCCGGCGTACCCGCCTCCTCCGAGACCGGCGCCTCCGGGGCCTCCGAGGCGGCCGAATCATCCGCGACCGGCGCCTCCGGGGCCTCCGGGGCATCCGGGGCATCCGCGACCGGCGCCTCCGGGGCCTCCGGGGCATTCGGGTCACCCGCGACCGGCTTCTCCGGCGCCTCCGGGGCATCCATGACCGGCGTCTCCGGAGCCCCCGCTTCGTCCTCCGCGGCCGCCGGCGCAGGCACCGTCACCACGTCGATCGCCTCCCGCGCCGCGGAAAGGAGCGTCGTGTCCTCCGGGGCCTGGTCGGGGGCGTTCTCCGGGTGGTGGCAGGCGACCTGGTGGCCCGTGCCGAGCTGAAGGAGCGGGGGCTCCTTCGTGGCGCAGACCTCCGTCGCCTTCCAGCAGCGCGTGTGGAAGCGGCACCCGGCGGGCGGGTCGATCGGTGAAGGGACGTCGCCGCGGAGCAGGATGCGCTCGCTCTTGGTGCCGCGCCGCTTCGGGTCCGGCACCGGCACCGCCGAGAGCAGCGCCTTGGTGTACGGGTGCATCGGGGTCGAGTAGAGGTCGTCGCGGTCGGCGAGTTCCACGATCTTGCCGAGGTACATCACCGCGATGCGGTCCGAGACGTGCCGGATGACCGAGAGGTCGTGGGCGATGATCACGTAGGTGAGGCCCAGCTCCTCCTGGAGGTCGTCCAGGAGGTTCACCACCTGGGCCTGGATCGAGACGTCGAGGGCCGAGACCGGTTCGTCGGCGACCACCAGCTTCGGCTTCAGGGCCAGCGCGCGGGCGATGCCGATGCGCTGGCGCTGGCCGCCGGAGAACTCGTGCGGGTAGCGGTTGTAGTGCTCCGGGTTGAGGCCGACGCGCTCCAGGAGGTCCTGGACCGCCTGGCGGACGCCGCCCTCCGGCTTCACGCCCTGGAGGCGGAACGGCGCCCCGACGATCGTGCCGATGTTGTGGCGCGGGTTCAGCGACGAGTACGGGTCCTGGAAGATCATCTGCACGTCGCGGCGGAGCGGCCGCATGCCGCGCACGCCGAGGTGGGTGATGTCCTCGCCCTCGAACTCCACGCGTCCGGCGGTGGGTTCGAGCAGCCGGGTGATGAGCCGGCCCATCGTCGACTTGCCGCAGCCGGACTCGCCGACGACGCCGAGGGTCTCCCCGGCGCGGACGTCGAAGGTCAGCCCGTCGACCGCCTGCACCGCGGCGACCTGCCGCTTGAGCAGGCCCTTCTTGATGGGGAAGTGCTTGACCAGGCCCTCGACCTTGAGCAGCGGCTCACCCTTGGCGGGGTCCGGCGAGGTGGCCGGCGCGTCCGTCGTCTGCTGAGGGATCGTCATGTCGGGTCCTTTGGCGTCCGTCACAGCTTCGGCGCAATCTCTTCGGTCCAGATCCGCTGGCGCTGCTCGGCCGACATGTGGCAGGCCGAGTAGTGACCGGAGTCGATCTGCTGGAGCTCGGGGCGCTCGCGACGGGTGATGTTGTCCTTGGGGATGTCCGCGTACGGGCAGCGCGGGTTGAAGGCGCAGCCGGTCGGCAGGTTGATGAGGCTGGGCGGGGAGCCCTTGACCGGGGTGAGCCGGTCGGTCTGCTCGCGGTCGATGCGCGGCATCGAGCCGAGCAGGCCCCAGGTGTACGGGTGCTGGGGCGTGGAGAAGACCTGTCCGGCCGAGCCCCGCTCGACGCACCGGCCGCCGTACATGACGAGGAGCTCGTCGGCCATCTCCGCGACGACACCGAGGTCGTGCGTGATCATGATGACGGCGGAGCCGAACTCCTTCTGCAGGTCCCGGATCAGGTCGAGGATCTGCGCCTGCACGGTCACGTCGAGGGCCGTGGTCGGCTCGTCGGCGATCAGCAGTTCGGGGTTGTTGACGAGCGCCATGGCGATCATCGCGCGCTGGCGCATACCGCCGGAGAACTCGTGCGGGTAGGCGTCCACGCGCTTGTCGGGCTGCGGGATGCCGACGCGGTCGAGCATCTCGATGGCGCGCTTGCGGGCCGTCTTCTTGTCGACGTTGTGGTGGACCCGGTACGCCTCCACGATCTGCTTGCCGATCGTGTAGTACGGGTGCAGCGCGGAGAGCGGGTCCTGGAAGATCATCGCCATGTCGCGGCCGCGCAGCTTGCGGACCTTGTCCGGGTCCGCGGTGAGCAGCTCGGTGCCGTCGAGCCAGATCTCGCCGCTGATCTGCGCCTTGCGGCGGCCGTACTGGCCGGCCGTGTGCAGGCCGAGGATGCCGAGCGAGGTGACGGACTTGCCGGAGCCCGACTCGCCGACGATGCCGAGCGTGCGGCCCTTCTCCAGGGTGAAGGAGAGCCCGTCGACGGACTTGACCAGGCCGTCGTCGGTCGGGAAGTGCACCTTGAGGTCGCGGACCTCGAGGAAGGCCTTGGGAGCGGCCGAGGCAGTGGAGTCGGTGGGTTCACCGACCGCTGCCCCGGTCTTGTTCAGGTCGGTCATCCCAGCCTCACTCGCGGGTCGATGACGGCGTACAGAAGGTCCACGACGAGGTTGGCGACGGCGATCGCGAGGGCCGCGAAGAGTGTCACGCCGAGGATCACGGGCAGGTCCTTGTTGCTGATGGCCTGGACCGCCGCGAGGCCGAGACCCGGCAGGTTGAACGTGGACTCGGTGAGGACCGCGCCGCCGAGCAGCACACCGAGGTCGAGGCCGAAGACGGTGAGGATCGGGGTCATCGCGGAGCGCAGGGCGTGCCGGGTGATGACGCTGGACTCGCCGAGGCCCTTGGAGCGGGCGGTGCGGATGTAGTCCTCGCCCAGGATCTCCAGCATGGTGGCTCTGGTGAGACGGGCGTACATCGCGGCGTTGAGGAAGGCGAGCACGATCCACGGCAGGATCAGCGTCTCCAGCCAGACCCCGATGGAGTCGTCGGTGGAGAGGCTGTCGGCGATGTGCACCCAGCCGAGGCTGTGGACGAAGATGCCCATCGCGACCATGCCGGTGAAGAAGACCGGGAGGGAGACGCCGCCGAGGGCGATCGTCATGGCGGAGCGGTCCCAGATGGTGCCGCGCTTGAGGGCGGAGAGCACACCGGTGGCGACACCGGCGACCAGCCACAGGACACAGGCACCGGCGGCGAGCGCCAGGGTGACGGGAAGCGCGTCCTTGAGGGTGTCCCAGACCGGCGCCTCCGTACGGAAGGAGTAGCCGAAGCAGGGCGCGGAGCAGTGGGTCACGTCGGCGCCGTTGACGTAGTCGCGGCCCAGCGGGATGCCCTTGACGAAGTCCCAGAACTGGACGAGCACGGGGTCGTCCAGGCCGAGCTTGATCCGGATACCGGCGAGCTGCTCGGCTCCGGTTGCCTTGCCGGCGAAGAGGACGGCCACGTCCTGACCCGCCCATTTGGGCAGCATGAAGAAGATGGTGAACGTCGCGAGCAGCACGACGAGCACCATGATGACAACGGCGAACAGGCGCCGGATGAGATAAGCAAGCACTGTGCGCGGCCCGGCACCTGCCGGGAACTCCTTGTGGGGGTTCCCGTTCGGCGCCCGGGGCCATCACCTGCCCTTCGGACTGGCGGGTTTCGGCGGCGGAGGTCCAGAGCCGGGCAGCGGAGGAGTGCTCCGCTGCCCGGAGGGGGTGTTACTTGACGACGCCGAGGGAGACGTAGTCGTAGCGGCCGTTGTAGGCGTCGGACATGTAGACGTTGGTCAGACGCGGGCCACGCCAGGTGATGTTCTTCTCGTAGATGAAGGGCATCCAGTCGGCCTGGTCGAGGATCCGGTGGTCGAGCTCCTCGTAGATCTTCCCGGCCTTCTCGGCGTCCGTCTCGGCGATCGCCTTGTCGAAGAGCGCGTCGATCTTCGGGTCCTTGATCTGGGACTCGTTGTAGTTACCCGTGTCCGAGAGGAACCGGCTGTCCCACAGCGGCTGGCCGAAGCCCTGGCCGGACGGGAAGTCCGGGCCCCAGCCGCTCATCGTCATGCCGTAGCCGCGCTCCTTGACGACCTTCGGCGAACCGGTGATCGCGGAGGTCTCGGCGCCGTCCAGGGCGTCCACCTCGAGCTTGATGCCGACCTTGGAGAGCTGCTCCTGGAGCGCCTCGGCGGTGTCGACCTCGCCCGGGTTGTTGTTACGGGCGGTGATCTTGGTGGAGAAGCCGGCGGGCTTGCCGCACTCCTTCAGCTCGGCCTTGGCCTTGGCCGCGTCCGGCTTGCCCTTGCGGGCGAGGACGCCGTACGGGTCGTACGTCGAGTGGCCCTTGATGGAGACCGGCAGGGTGGAGTTGGCGATCTCGCCACCGGCCAGCTCGCCGCCGCGGGTCTGCTGCAGGCCCGCGAAGTCGGTCGCGTAGAACACGGCCTTGCGGCAGTGGACGTTGTCGAACGGCTTGGCGGTGTGGATCAGGGCGACGTAGCGGACGAAGGAGGTCCGCATGTTGTCGACGCTGTCGCGGTGGTCCTGGACGGCGCTGACACGGCCCGACTGGGTCATGCCGGTGCCGTTCATGTCGACGTCGTAGTCGCCTTCCATCAGGCGCTTGTCGTTCTCCTCCAGGTTGGCGGAGATCGTCACGTCGACCTTGTCGGGAAGCGCGGCGCGGACCGGGTCCGAGGCCTTGTTCCACTTGTCGTTGCGGACAAGGACGATCTTCTTGTTGGCCTTGTACGACTCGAACTTGTACGGGCCGTTGGAGAACGGGCGCTGGGTGTACTTGGTCGCCGTGTCCTTCTCCTGCTTCACCGGCGAGCCGGAGGGCATGGCGAGGAACTGCTCGAAGTCACCGTTGGGCTTGGGAAGCTTGAAGACGACGGTCTTCGCGTCCGGCGTCTCGATGGCCTTCAGGCCCAGCTTGTCCTTGGACTTGTCCTTGTAGGGGCCCTTGTACTCGCCCTTGGGGTCCAGGGTCTGCTTCAGGTACTGCGGGCCACCGGTGATGGTGTCCGTCGCCCAGATGCGCTCGATGCCGTACTTGACGTCCTGCGCGGTGACGGGCGTGCCGTCCTCCCACGTCACGCCGTCACGCAGGGTGTACGTGTAGGTCTTGCCGCCGTCGGAGACCTTGGCGGTGGAGGTGGCGAGGTCGCCCACCAGCTCGGTGGAGGCGGCGCCCGCCTTCGGGGCGAACGTCACGAGCTGACGCGTGTAGAAGCGCATGAAGTCCCACGACATGCCGTAGTAGGCGCGCTGCGGGTCGGCGGAGTCCAGGTCCTGCTTGCCGACCATCTTCAGCGTGCCTCCCTTCTTCGTGGAGGCGTTGGCGACCTTGTTGTACGCGGCGTCGTACCCGGCGCCCTTCGACGAGTCCTTGGAGTCGCCGTCACCGCCACCGCACGCCGTGGTCGACACGAGTGCCGCGACGACGAGGGCGGCGCCGGCGGCGAGCCGTCGTTTCGAGGAACTTGTGGACATTTTCTCGTAACCTCCGAGATCGCGGTTCCGGGCCGGGGCCGGAGAACCAGGGAGTCGAGCCACCTGACGATGCGGCAGGGGCAGTTCGTGACAGGCCCGTCGGGCCTGTGGTCTTACCGGGTCCCCTTCGGGTCGAGCGCGTCACGCAGCCCGTCGCCGAAGAGGTTGAACGCGAGAACGGTGATGAAGATCGTGACGCCCGGGAAGACCATGAACATCGGGTCGTGCTCGTACGTCTCGAGCGCGTCGCGGAGCATGCCGCCCCAGGACGCGGTGGGCGGCCGGACACCGGCACCGAGGAAGCTGAGCGCCGCCTCCGTGAGGATGTTCGTCGGGATCATCAGGGTCATGTAGACGACGATCGGCGCGGCCAGGTTGGGCAGCAGTTCGCGGAAGAGGATGTGGCGCGAGCCGCCGCCGAGCGAGCGGGCCGCCTCCACGTACTCGCGCTCGCGCAGCGAGAGCGTCTGACCGCGCACGATGCGGCCGACGTAGGGCCAGCCGAAGAAGCCGATGACCATGACGAGGACGGCGATGCGCACGCCGCTGCCGGTCAGGCCGAGCAGGTCGTCCGGGAGCACCGAGACCAGGGAGATGATGAAGAGCAGCTGCGGGAAGGAGAGCAGCACGTCCATGACGCGGCTGATGACGGCGTCGACCCAGCCGCCGAAGTAGCCCGCGATGATGCCGAAGAGGGTGCCGAGCGCCACCGCGACGATCGCCGCGAGGAACGCGACGAGGAGCGAGATGCGGGCGCCGTAGACGATGCGGCTGAAGACGTCGCGGCCCTTGTTCGGCTCGACGCCGAAGAGGAAGTCGCTGCTGACGCCGCCGAGGGCGCCCTGCGGCAGGTTGGTCAGGGGGTCGAGCTCGTCCTGGTGGAACTGGTTCGGCGGGTGGCCGAGCAGGCTCACGATGAGCGGCGCGAAGACCGCCACCAGGATCAGGAAGACGACAACGATGCCACCGGCGAGGGCGACCTTGTCCCGCTTGAGGCGGTTCCAGGCGATCTGCTTCAGCGACCGGCCCTCGACCTTGCGGCCGGGGGCGCTCGCGGCAGCGTCGACCGGAGCGGTCGGCTCCGCTTCCGCGGTCGTGTCGTGCAATGGTGCCGTCATCGTGGCAAGGACCCCTTCTCAACCGGCGGTGACCGGCCCGCACTTGCCGCTGTAGCGGCGTGGTTCAGTCCGTCGTACGCAGGGGCTCGTACACAAGGCCGAAACCCCCTGCTGCGGGAGTCTTCAACCTGTGTGCGATCTGTTGCCAGACTTGACGGGGAAAGGATGCCTAACCGTGATGCGGTCAGGGGTGTTCCGTTATCCGGACGCCTGTGAACGACGTGCGAACAGCGGTCAGTTGGGGCTTAAGTGGCTTCAGTTCGGACATTGGGCCCACAACTGCCGATAGGCGGGCGGCAGTTAGTACGACGCCCCATAAGGGGGCGGATACCCGTAACCCGCCCCCGCCTGACCTGCCTGACCGGCGGGGGCGACATGGGCCTCACGGTCGTAGAACGGCCGCGCGTTCGCCCGCAGCCACATCGCGACCGGGTCGTACGCGTCGGACATCGCGACCGTGGAGACCGGCAGGCCGTCCGGGACCGCCGCGACGGACTGCTGCATCATCGCCCGCACCGCGTCCACCGACGCGGGCGACGTGTCGTACACGTCGAGACCGATCGCCAGGTAGGGGGCGCCGATCGCGGGCTGCACCCAGGCGCGGCGCAGCGCGCGGACCGCGGTGGTGCGGTGCGCGTTCTGCGCGAGCAGCACGTAGAACTGCGGAAGTTCGAGGGTGGGTTCGCTCAGCCGCAGCGGCCCGGCGGGCTGGCGGTCGAGGCCGCCCGCGATACGGCGCAGGTCGAGCCAGGGCACGCCGACGCCGCCGCCCGGGGCGTGCGGGTTGAGCCAGAGGCCGTAGTGGTCGGGGTAGAGCGTGCGGGCCGCGTCGACGCCGCTGACCACCTCGTAGGCGCGGGACCAGCCGGAGGCGGAGAGCTCCTGGGCGGAGGTGACGCAGGGCGCGTACGAGAATCCGTCCACGTCCATGTTCCCGTACTGGGCGTCGGGGGAGCCGGCCTGCCCGTGCCAGAGCAGCATCCAGACCTGGCCCGCGGCGAGCGCCGAGAGGAGCGCCTCGAACGCGTCGTAGCGCCCGGGGGTCACCTGGCGCAGCATGTGCTCGACCTGTCCGGCCGCGGCCGTGCCCGACGCACTCACCCGTAACCGCCCCTTCGTGAACGTCCGTGTCCCGCCCGTGACCGGAAGGCACAGCGCCGCCCGGTCAGGTCATGAAACCAGCTTAAGCGGCGTTGCTGTCATCGACTTGACGGACGGGGTCACGGGTGCCGTTCGTAGAACGGACGTACGCGTGTGCGCAGGAAGTCGGCGACCGGGTCCTGGGTGACGTCGAGGAAGACGAGGTTGACCGGCCAGGGCGCCGGGGCGCGGCCGAGCGCGCGGCCCAGGGCGTCGAGCGGCAGGTCGCGGGCGGCGCCCTCCCACTGGGTGAGCTGGACGCCGATGAACAGCGACGGCTCCGCGTCCTCGACGACGGCGAGGGCGCGGTGGGCGGTGAGGACGGTGCCGGTGGTGTCGAACTCCTCGCGCACGGCGGCCAGGAAGTCGACCGGGTCGTCCCGCCAGTGGGGCTCGGACAGTACGACGCGGCCGCCGGAGGACAGGCCGTCGAGCGGGGTGCGGCCGCTGCGGGCCAGTTCGGCGACGGCGGGCGGCGGCAGCGGGATGCCGACGGCGCCGTCCGGGTTCAGGGCGATGCCGACCTGGGCGGGAAGCCCGCGCGCGAACTCGACGGCCGGGGCGACGGTGCAGCTCATCCGGCCACCGGTGACCTGCATGAACTGCTCCTCGGAGCTGAAGACCGGCACGTACGCCTGGCCTCCCAGCTCCATGGTCGGCAGGTCGAGGTCGCGGCTCTCGGTGGAGCCGCCCTGCGGCAGGGGTATCCAGATGGGGCTGCGGCCGAGTACCTCGACGATGCGCGCGCCCGCCCCCTCGACACCGAGCGCGGCGGCGAGGACCTCCTCCAGCTCGTTGGCCGGCCAGCTGCGTGTGGGCTGGGGGTGGGGGTGCGCCTCCTCGTGGAAGCGCGCGTCCTCGTGAAATGCCGGGTGTTCCATAGCCGCCGACGATAACGCCTGCGCCGCGACGGGTCGCTCGGGGAACGTGCTACGGGCTGCCCCGGAACGTGATCCCGCCGAGGGCGTCCGTCGCGGCCCGGTCCAGGAGCACCGCCGACTCGATGCCCGTCGGCAGTTCGCCGCGCTCCGTCGAGGTCACCAGGGCGCCGACGGCCCGGCGGTGGCGGGCGAAGGCGTACCGGGAGACGCCGCGGCCGCGCGCCAGTTGCCCTTTCAGGGCCAGCGGCGGCGGGACGTCGAGCAGGACCAGGTGGACGGCGGCGCCGCGGCGCCTGGCCGTCCGGATCACCCAGCGCCGCACCCACGCCTGGGTGCCGCAGTCGTGCACGACGACGCTGGCACCGGAGCGCATCGCCCGCCGCAGGCCCAGATAGTGGGCGACGCGGACCAGCGGGCGGTAGAGCGCGTACGGCAGGAAGCGCGGCAGGCGGGCGGCCCAGCGCTCCCGGGTGTCCTGGGAGTCGATGCGCACGACCCGGACGGCCCGGCGCATCAGCGTGGACTTGCCGCTGCCCGGCAGGCCGGAGAGCACGACGAGGTCACCCGCCGCGAAACGGATGCGCCGCGGTGTCCTGCCGCTCCGCCCGCGTAAGTCCCGGACCGTGCGCTGTCGCGGGATCCGCACCGTGATCGTCCTCCCCGTTCCGGTCACGCCGTACTTGCCCGGCAAGTGTAAAGAGAAGGCAATGCCTGCCGTCGCATTTCCCCGTTGCACAGTCGTGCGATGATGTGCGCGCCACACCACACAACCGCATACCGGCCGCTTGAATCCGCGCGGGAGAGTTCCGGGATCCACCAGCACGACAGGTACCCGGACGCCGAAGGAGCAAGTCCCTCCCTTGAATCTCTCAGGCCCCGTACCGCGCGGGCGAGGCACATCTGAAAAGCGGGCCGCCCCAGACGTACGGCGGTCCCACCCAAGGTGCAAGCCATGACCGCCAGTACGCGGGGTCGGGGCGAACCTCTCAGGTTCCGATGACAGATGGGGAGGACCCTCCGCCACGGGGGACCCCTCGCCACCGCCGTTCACGCCCGGGAGCACCCGCCATGACTGATACCCCGCAGACGCCCCGTACGACCGCGCTCGACGCCCTGCACCGCTCGCTGGGCGCCACCATGACCGACTTCGCGGGCTGGGACATGCCGCTGCGCTACGCCAGCGAGCGCGACGAGCACAACGCCGTGCGGACGAGGGCCGGGCTCTTCGACCTGTCCCACATGGGCGAGATCACGGTGACCGGGCCGCAGGCGGCCGAGCTGCTCGCCTACGCCCTCGTCGGCAACATCGCCACGATCGGTGCCGGCCGTGCCCGCTACACCATGATCTGCCGCGCCGACGGCGGCATCCTCGACGACCTGATCGTCTACCGGCTCGCCGAGACCGAGTACATGGTCGTCGCCAACGCGGGCAACGCGCAGACCGTGCTCGACGCCCTGACCGAGCGTGCGGAAGGGTTCGACGCCGAGGTCCGCGACGACCGCGACGCCTACGCGCTGCTCGCCGTGCAGGGCCCGAACTCCCCCGCCATCGTGAAGTCCGTCACGGACGCCGACCTCGACGGGCTCAAGTACTACGCGGGCCTGCCCGGCACCGTCGCCGGTGTCGAGGCGCTCATCGCGCGCACCGGCTACACCGGCGAGGACGGCTTCGAACTGTTCGTCTCCCCCGCCGACGCGGAGAAGCTGTGGCAGGCGCTGACCGAGGCGGGCGCCGGGCTCGGCCTCATCCCGTGCGGCCTGTCCTGCCGCGACACGCTGCGCCTGGAGGCGGGCATGCCGCTGTACGGGCATGAGCTGACCACCGAGCTGACGCCGTTCGACGCGGGCCTCGGCCGGGTCGTGAAGTTCGAGAAGGAGGGCGACTTCGTGGGCCGCGAGGCGCTGACCGCCGCCGCCGGGCGCGCCGAGACCGCCCCGCCCCGCAAGCTCGTCGGCCTGGTCGCCGAGGGCCGCCGCGTCCCGCGCGCGGGCATGCCGGTCGTGCACGACGGCCAGGTGATCGGCGAGGTCACCTCCGGCGCCCCGTCCCCGACCCTGGGCAAGCCGATCGCCATGGCGTACGTGGACGCCGCGCACGCCGAGCCGGGAGCGCCGGGCGTGGGCGTGGACATCCGTGGTACGCACGAGCCGTACGAGGTCGTCGCGCTGCCGTTCTACAAGCGCCAGAAGTAGGAGCCTGCGGCCGTAGCCCGGCTCACCGCTCGCCCCACCGTCACCCGCACCCTCCCGCGTACAGGAGAATTCGTCTCATGAGCAACAACCCCCAGCAGCTGCGTTACAGCAAGGAGCACGAGTGGCTGTCGGCCGTCGAGGACGGCGTCGCCACGGTCGGCATCACGGAGCACGCGGCCAACGCGCTCGGTGACATCGTCTTCGTCCAGCTTCCCGAGGTCGGCGACACCATCACCGCGGGCGAGACCTGCGGCGAGCTGGAGTCCACCAAGTCGGTCTCCGACCTGTACTCCCCCGTGTCGGGCGAGGTCACCGAGGCCAACCCGGACGTCGTCGACGACCCGTCCCTGGTGAACTCGGCCCCCTTCGAGGGCGGCTGGCTGTTCAAGGTCCGCGTCTCGGACGAGCCGAAGGACCTGCTCACCGCCGACGAGTACACCGAGTTCTCCGGGAGCTGACCCCTTATGACCGACAAGACTGCCAAGACCGACAAGACCGTACTGAACGAGTCCCTGCACACGCTCGACCCCGAGGTCGCCCAGGCCCTCGACGCCGAGCTGCACCGCCAGCAGTCGACGCTCGAGATGATCGCGTCGGAGAACTTCGCCCCGGTCGCCGTCATGGAGGCGCAGGGCTCGGTCCTCACCAACAAGTACGCGGAGGGCTACCCCGGCCGCCGCTACTACGGCGGCTGCGAGCACGTCGACGTCACCGAGCAGATCGCGATCGACCGGGTCAAGGAGCTGTTCGGCGCCGAGTACGCCAACGTGCAGCCGCACTCGGGCGCCTCCGCGAACCAGGCGGCCCTCTTCGCGCTCGCCAAGCCCGGCGACACGATCCTCGGCCTTGACCTGGCGCACGGCGGCCACCTCACGCACGGCATGCGCCTGAACTTCTCCGGCAAGCAGTTCGACGTGGTCCCGTACCACGTGGACGACAACGGCCTGGTCGACATGGCCGAGGTGGAGCGGCTCGCCAAGGAGCACCGCCCGAAGGTGATCATCGCGGGCTGGTCGGCGTACCCGCGCCAGCTGGACTTCGCCGAGTTCCGCCGGATCGCCGACGAGGTCGAGGCGTACCTCTGGGTCGACATGGCGCACTTCGCGGGCCTCGTCGCGGCCGGGCTGCACCCCAACCCGGTCCCGCACGCCGACGTGGTCACCTCCACGACGCACAAGACGCTCGGCGGCCCGCGCGGCGGCATCATCCTCGCCAAGAAGGACTTCGCGAAGAAGCTGAACTCGTCCGTCTTCCCGGGCTTCCAGGGCGGCCCCCTGGAGCACGTGATCGCGGCGAAGGCGGTCTCCTTCAAGGTCGCGGCCTCGGAGGAGTTCAAGGAGCGCCAGGCCCGCACGGTCGAGGGTGCCCGTATCCTCGCCGAGCGGCTGACCTCAAAGGACGCCCGCGCCCACGGCGTGAACGTGCTCTCCGGCGGCACGGACGTGCACCTGGTCCTGGTCGACCTGCGTGACTCCGAGCTGGACGGGCAGCAGGCCGAGGACCGCCTCCACGAGGTCGGCATCACGGTCAACCGCAACGCCGTCCCGAACGACCCGCGCCCGCCCATGGTCACCTCGGGCCTGCGCATCGGCACGCCCGCGCTCGCCACCCGCGGCTTCACCGCCGAGGACTTCCGCGAGGTCGCCGACGTGATCGCCGAGGCGCTCAAGCCGTCGTACGACGCGGCCGCGCTCAAGGCCCGCGTGACCGCTCTGGCCGATAAGCACCCGCTCTACCCCGGCCTGTAACGGTTCCGCTGGAGTTACGTACCCTTTAGTACATACGTCCTTACGGGGCATCGCGCACACTGAACCCACCAGGTTCAGTGGGCACGGTGCCCCGCCCCGTGCCCCCGGCAGACAACGGCGTCTACCAACCACCTTTGGAGTTCCCCCGTGGCCATCTCGGTCTTCGACCTGTTCTCGATCGGCATCGGCCCGTCCAGCTCCCACACGGTCGGCCCCATGCGCGCGGCGCGAATGTTCGCCCGGCGCCTCAAGAACGAGGGCCTGCTGGCCCACACCGCCTCGATACGCGCGGAGCTGTACGGCTCCCTCGGCGCCACCGGTCACGGGCACGGCACCCCGAAGGCGGTGCTGCTCGGCCTGGAGGGCGAGTCGCCCCGTACGGTCGACGTCGAGCACGCCGACGAGCGCGTGGAGGAGATCAGGACCTCCGGCCGTATCAACCTGCTCGGCGTGCACGACATCGCCTTCTCCTTCGACGACGACCTGGTCCTGCACCGCCGCGAGACCCTGCCGTACCACGCCAACGGCATGCGGCTGTGGGCTCACGACGCGGACGGCGCCGAGCTGCTCACCAAGACGTACTACTCGGTCGGCGGCGGCTTCGTCGTGGACGAGGACGCGGTGGCCGGCGAGAACCCGGTGGTCCCCGACGACACCGTCCTGAAGTACCCCTTCCGCACCGGCGACGAGCTGCTCCGCCTCACCCGCGAGACCGGCCTGTCCATCCCGGCGCTGATGCTGGAGAACGAGAAGGCCTGGCGCACCGAGGACGAGATCCGGGCCGGGCTGCTCGAACTGTGGCGGGTGATGCAGGCGTGCGTGGCGCGCGGCATGTCCCGCGAGGGCATCCTGCCGGGCGGCCTGAAGGTCCGGCGCCGGGCGGCGGGCTCGGCCCGCAAGCTGCGCGCCGAGGGTGAGCCGCTGGCCCACTCCATGGAGTGGATCACCCTGTACGCGATGGCGGTGAACGAGGAGAACGCGGCGGGCGGCCGGGTCGTCACGGCCCCGACGAACGGCGCGGCGGGCATCATCCCGGCCGTCCTGCACTACTACGTGAACTTCGTGCCGAGCGGCTCCGCCGAGGAGAAGGAGGAGGGCGTGGTCCGCTTCCTGCTCTCGGCCGGAGCGATCGGCATGCTCTTCAAGGAGAACGCCTCGATCTCCGGCGCCGAGGTCGGCTGCCAGGGCGAGGTCGGCTCGGCCTGCTCGATGGCGGCGGGCGCGCTCGCCGAGGTCCTCGGCGGCTCCCCGGAGCAGGTGGAGAACGCGGCGGAGATCGGCATGGAGCACAATCTGGGCCTGACCTGCGACCCGGTCGGCGGCCTCGTCCAGATCCCCTGCATCGAGCGCAACGGCATGGCCGCCGTCAAGGCCGTCACCGCCGCCAAGATGGCGATGCGCGGCGACGGCTCCCACAAGGTCTCCCTCGACAAGGTCATCAAGACCATGAAGGAGACCGGCGCCGACATGTCCGTCAAGTACAAGGAGACGGCGCGGGGCGGGCTCGCGGTGAACATCATCGAGTGCTGACCCGCCGCGCCGCTGCCGGGGTTCTTACAGGTCCGCGGTGGTTCCCGCGCCTGAACCGCTGCCCGCGAGCCACTGGTCCCAGCTGAGGTTGAACGACGCGTAGCCGTTGTCGGCCGGGGCCTTGGCGCGCGGGGAGCCCGTGATGGTGATCGGGTCGCCCTGCTTGACCTGGCCGTAGAACCACTTGGCGTCGGACATCGACAGGTGGACGCAGCCGTGCGAGCCGCGGGCGCTGCCGCTGCCCGGGTTCGGGTCGCCGGTCGAGTAGTGCACGTAGGTGCCGGACTGGGTGAGGTGGACGTCCCAGGGCAGCGTCAGGTCGTAGTAGTCGGCGTCGCCCTTGTTGCAGCTGATGCCGACGGAGCAGGAGGTCATGTGGACCTTCTCCTGCTTGTCGATGACGGCCATCGTGCCGTTCCAGGTCGGGTACTCGGCACTGCCCGCGTTGATCGACAGGGTGCGTACGGCCGAACCGTTCTTGGTGACCTTCAGGGTGTGGCCGGGGACGGAGACGTCGGCGCGGACGTCGTCGCCGACCTTGAAGGTGTGGGTGTAGGTGCGGACGCCGTAGCGCCCGTTGCCGTTGCCGACGTCCTTCATGTCGGCCTCGACCTTCACGGTCGTACCCGAGGGCCAGTACTCCTTGGGCCGCCAGTCGGCGCGCTTGTCGCCGAACCAGTGCCAGGCGCCCTCGACCGGCTGCGAGGCGCTGACCTTCATGTGCTTCTCGACGGTGGCGCGCGCCTTCTCGGCCACCGGGTCCGTGAACACCACCGAGACCGGCATGGCCACGCCGACCGTGTTGCCGCTCTGCGGCGTGATCGTCTCCAGGAGCATCGGCGGGCCCTTGGGCTTCGTCGGCGAGGGCTTCGCGCTCGCGCTCGGCTTGTCCGACGCCTTCGCGTCTCCCCCGCCCGCCTCGTCGTCGCTGTTGCCGCCACACGCGCTCACGCCCGCGAGCGCCACCACCGTCATGAGCGCGATGCCTATTCCGCCGCCCTTGCGCCGTCCCACGAACTGCCCCATTTCCTCGGTCGCCCGGTCTCCCCTGCTGAGGGTCCGGCCCCCTGTCCTCCGCCTCCCTGTCAGACAGCGGAGGCTGCCCTGTCAGTTGCACATCTCCGTGTAAAGCGTGTTCCAAGACTGGGGGCGGACAAACGACCCTGTACGAGACAGGCGGCGGCGCTGCGGTGCCGGACCGGGACCGGTGGGTATGTCAACCATGCCGCCCCCGCACCGCGCCGCCCCGACCAGCGCCCCACCGAGCAGGAGGCTCGCCATGATCCGTGGCATCGACGTCAGCTCGTACCAGTCCTCGTTCAGCACGGAAGGCGTCTCGTTCGTCTTCATCAAGGCGACGGAAGGCCGCAGCTACGTCAATCCGCGGCTCGCGGCGCAGACGAAGCGGGCCCGGGACGCGGGCTGTGTCGTCGGCTTCTACCACTTCCTGTGGCCGGGGAACCTGACGGCGCAGGCCGAGTACTTCGTCAGCAAGGCGCCGGAGAAGGCGGGCGACGTCCTGGCCGTGGACTGGGAGACCACCGGCAACGGCACGCACGCGAGCAACGGGGAGAAGGACAAGTTCATCCGCGAGGTGAAGCGGCTGCGCCCGCACCACCGGGTCGTCCTCTACTGCAACCGGAATTTCTGGCTGAACATCGACACGACGTCCTACGCGGGCGACGGCCTCTGGATAGCCGACTACGTGACGGCGGGGAAGCCGCGCATCCAGGCGAAGTGGCGCTTCCACCAGTACACCGACAACCCCCTCGACAAGAACGTGGCCGATTTCGCGAGCAAGGCGGCGCTGCGCGAATGGGCCACGCCCTGAGCGAGCCCGTCCTCGACGAGGAGGGTGACGGCCGCGCGGCGGCTCAGGCGCGCCACTCCGCGGTGCGCTCCGGGGAGGCCGCGTCCAGCGCCTTGCGGACGGCGATCGCGTCGGCGGCGAGGCCGTAGACCGGGGTGCCGGGCTGCTGACGCCACGACTCGTCCTGGCCGCCGGCGTCGACGGTGTCGAAGCCGATCTCGTCGAGCAGCGCGGTGACGACCTGCTTGGCCACCTTGTCGTCACCCGAGACCGGCAGGGCGACGCGCTGCGGGTCGCCGGAGGGGCGCGGCTTGTCGAGGATGTCCTGGGCGTAGGTGCCGTTGAACACCTTGACCACCTGGTGGCCGATCTGCCGCTCCGTCCACCGGCTCTCGGTCAGCCCCTCCTCGATCTCGGCGATCTTCCCGTCGCGCTGCCGCGGGTAGTAGTTGCCGGTGTCGATGACGGTGACGCCGTCGGCGGCCTCCTTCAGGAAGCCGTCGGGCAGGTCCGGTACGGCCTTGAGCGGCACCGTGACGACCACGATCTCCGCCCCGCGCACCGCGTCCTCGATGGTGGCGGGTGTCGCCCCGGTCTCCTCGGCGAGCGCGGTCAGGGTGTGCGGGCCGCGCGAGTTGGCCACGCGGACGTCGTGGCCGACGGAGGTGAGGCGCCGGGTGAGGTTTCCGCCGATGTTGCCCGCGCCGATGATGCCGATCTTCATGTCAGGCCCTTCGAGAGTTCCATGCATGTGCATACAGGCGGTGCCAACTTCACCGGGCCCGGGGCTATTCCTGCGATGCGCCACTCGGACGGCGCGCCCGCTCCGTGTCCCGCGCGCCGGGGGCTGAGAAAACGCGTCCGCCGGAGCGGGAACCAGGGGTTCCGCTCCGGCGGACGTCTGCGCGCGGGCGCGGTCAGACCTTGCTCAGGTTGGCCCAGAACTCGTCGAAGGAGAGGAGCTTGTCGCCGTTGGCGTCCTGCCGGGCGATGAGGACCTCGGCCACCGCCTCGGTGACGTTGAAGTCGCCCATCTGCGCCATGGCGCTCTTGTACTCGGCCGCCGTGATGAAGCCGTCGCCGTCCGCGTCGAACCGATCGAACGCCTTGCGTGCTTCCTCGATGTCCGCCACCGGGACCACCCCTCGTTTACGTACCGCTGTTGCGTACTGCCGTATTGACGGGGGTCAGATTATCCGGCGGGGTGAGCGCGGAGTGCGGCGACCACCCAGGCGAACTCCTGGTCGGGCCTGCGCGTCGGTTCGAGGCCGCGCACCAGGGAGACCAGGTCACGGAAGCGCGCCACGTCGTGGTTGGCGGCGGCTTCGAGCCGCTGAAGGGCCTCGGCCCGGTCGGCGTCGCCGAGCAGGCCCCGCAGCACCTGGTCCGCCTCGTCGGAGGCGGGCGCGACCCCGCGCTCCAGGGCCTCCCCCGCGAGCCCCACCAGACGGCTCATGAACCACAGCGAGCTGCCCGGTGCCACGTCCGGGCCGCGGTCCGCGCTGTTGAACTCGATCATCCGGCGCATGTGGGCGCGGAAAGCGGCGTCCTGCATCAGCTCGGCCAGCTCCACCCAGGCGTCGACCTGGGCGCTGGTCGGGTCGTCGGGCAGGTCGGGGACCATGACCCGGATGCGGTCGCGGATGTCGGGGTCGGCGGCGTCCAGGCCGCCGAACGTCTCCTCCATGAAGGCGTCGATGATCTGCTTGCGTTCGGCGGCGGAGAGCCGCGCCAGCCTGTTCATGAGAGCCGTCTCCTCGGTGGTCGAGTTGCGCTTCGCGACGGTCGACAGGACGGCCCGGTTCACCCGCAGCACCCGGATCTGCGCGTCGAGCGCCGCCACGTGCGCGGCGGCGACGGCGGCGATGTCCTTCTCGCCGGACACCACCTGGCGCACGTCGTCGAGACCGAGCCCCAGCTCGCGCAGGGTGCGGATCAATTCCAGGCGGGCCACGGACTCCGCGTCGTACAGTCGGTAGCCGCCGTCGCTGCGGGTCGCTGGGTGCAGGACACCCTCGTCGGACCAGAAGCGGATGGTGCGCACCGTGAGTCCGGTGCGGCGGGCCAGCTGTCCGATGGTGAGCAGCGCAGGGCCGTCGTCGTTCATGTCGGGGAGTCTGGGCCTTCCAGTGGGTGGAGACTCAAGCGGGAGGACGGGAATGAAGCTGCGGGACATTCTGGACGCGGCGGCGAAGGGGGTCTTCCCCGCGCCGGACGGCTCCGTCACGGTCGTACCGCAGATGTGCGCGCGGGACGCGGGGGTGCTCGCGTTCACCGCGCACACCGTCGTCTTCACGGACGAGCCCGGCGCATGGGTGCGCGAGGCGCTCGCGGCGACGGGCTGCGATCCGCTGGCGGCGTCGATGAACGCCCGGTTCCTCGCCGCGTTCATGGACCGCACGGGCCGCGCCCACGACACCATCGACCTGCTGACGGCGGCGTCGGCGCTGGCGGGCCCGCCGCCGTACGAGATGCGCGAGATCCGCGACCGGGAGCACCCACGGGTGGTGCGCGCCCTCACGCACCGCGACGAGGTGCGGGTGTGGGAGACGGCGGACGGCGCCGGGGTCCTGGTGCTCGGACGTGGCATCGGCGGTCGCACGGAGGCCGCGATCGAGGTGGCCGAGGACGTGCGCCATCGCGGCCTCGGACGGCAACTGGCGGTCGCCGCCCGGCACTTGACAACCGACGAGTTCGTCTGGTCGCAGCAGTCGCCGGGCAACGCGCGCAGTGTGCGGGTGTTCCAGGCGGCGGGTTACCGCCCGGTGGGGTCCGAGGCGCTCATGCTCGCCCCGTAGAACAGTGGTTCAGCGGAAGATGCCGGTGTGGCCGAGCGAGTAGCGGCCCGGCTGCGGATATACGGCGAGGCCGTGCGGGCCCCGGCCGACCGGGACGCGGGCGACCTGCGCGCCGGTGCGCGTGTCGATCGCGTAGACCTCGGAGTCGTAGCGGCCGGACAGCCACAGCGTGGTGCCGTCGGCCGAGACACCGCCCATGTCGGGGCTGCCGCCCTGCGGGAGCTTCCACTTCTTGCTCACCCGGTCCCGGGCGAAGTCGAAGACGGAGATGGTGCCCTCGCCGCGGTTGGAGACGTACATCTCCCGGGAGTCGCGGCTCACGTAGAGGCCGTGCGTGCCCTTGCCGGTCTTCAGCAGTTTCGGCTTGGAGAAGGTGTTCCCGTCCAGGATCCACATGCCGTCGGCCATCATGTCGGCGACGTAGAACTTCTTCCCGTCGGGCGAGATCTTGACGTCCTGCGGCATCGCGCCCTTGAACGGCAGCTTCTGCTGGGCGACGACCTTCATCCTGGCCGTGTCGACCTTCAGCAGTTCGCCGCTGAACTCGCAGCTGACGATGAAGTAGCGGCCGTCGGGCGAGAAGTCGGCGTGGTTGACGCCGTAGCAGCTGACCGGTTCGGTGTGCTTGACCCGCATGGTGTGCGGGTCGCGGAAGACGAGCTGACGGTCGAGCGAGGCCATCACGACGGCGTACTTGCCGTCGGGGGTGAAGTACAGGTTGTACGGGTCGTGCACGTCGACCGGCTTGCCCGCCTTGCCGGTCTTCGGGTCGATCGGGGTGAGCGTGTGCCCCCGGTTGTTGTTGACCCACAGCGTCTTCAGGTCCCAGGACGGGACGACGTGCTGCGGCTGATGCCCGACCGGAACGGTCCGGAGGACCTTGTACGTCTTCGGGTCGATCACGGTGACCGTGTCGGACTCGGTGTTGGGCACGTAGACGCGCGACGGGAAGTCCTTCACCACCGGCGACAGGTTGCCGGCCCGGTCCGCCGCGTACACGTCCTCGGGGTCGAGGAGGGGCGGCATCCCGGGCAGCCCGCGATCGGCCTGCCGCGTGGGCGCCGCCGGCTTCACCGGGCGGGCCGGCGGTTCGGCGGGCTTCACCGCGCCCTGGGCGGCGCGGTCCGCCGTGTCCTGGCTGCCGCACCCGGCGAGTGCGGCGAGGGCGACGGTCGCGGCGGCGAGCAGCGCGCCGGTGCGCCGCCCGCTCTTCGGTGTGGTGGTCGGGGTGAGGTTCACGTGAGCAGCTCCGTGCAGGTCACCGCGGTCAGGCCGCGACGGTCGAGGTGGTCCAGGAGGGGCGGCAGGGCGGCGACGGTGTCCTGGTAGCCGAAGTGCAGGCTGACGACCGATCCGGCGCGCGCGGCCGAGGAGACGTTGGAGACGACGGCGGCGGCGCCCGGCGAGGTGTGGTCGAGGGAGTCGACGTCGTACGACAGGACGTGCGGGTAGCCCGCGCGCCGTGCGAGGCGGGCGACGAGCGGGGTCGCCCGCTGGGCGCGCGACGGCCGGAACCAGGTGCCGACGGACCCGGTGAGGCGGCGCAGACGCTCGGCGCACCCGGTGATCTCGGCGTAGGCGTCGGCCTCGGACATCTCGTTGACGGTGCGGTGGTGCAGGGTGTGGTTGCCGAGGTCGTGGCCACCGTCGAGGACGCGCCGGGCGACGTCGGGGTGTTCGTCGAGCCAGGTGCCGACGGCGAGGACGGTGACGCGGGCGTGGGCCCGCTCGGCCTCCGCCAGGACGGCGCGGGCGACGGCCGGGTCGCCCTGGCCGTGGAAGGTGAGGGCGACGCGGTCGCCGGTGCGCGGGCCGTGGTCGATCTGGGCGGGCTGCCCCGGCAGCCGGCGCGGGGCGGGCGCGGGGGCGGCGCGCGCGGGCCGTGGGGTCGCGGTGTGCGGGGCCGGGGCGGGGGCGGGCGGCTGCCGGTCGGCGGCGCAGCCGGTGGCGAGGGCGGCGGCGAGCCCGGCGCCGACGCGCAGGGCCGAGCGGCGTGCGTACGGCCGCGCCATCGGTTCTCCGTGGGTCACCCCGCCCATTTAACGGGGATAACGGACAAAATCCGCTTACCGACCCGGCAGCCTTAACGATTACTGGATACTGGCTGTACTTATACTTCATTTGCGAGGCCAGTGGCTCACATCACCATCGATTCATTTGGCTCTTGGTGACCGGTCTGCCATGATCGGTGACACGACCCCCATTGACCCGGGCCAGGTCGTCGTCAGACGCCGCGGACTACACCCCCCACCGTTCGCGGCGCACCACACGAAAGCCCCCGCGGCGCCGTACAACGGCGAGAACGGGGGCTTTCGTGCATACGGGAGCCGGTGGTTCAGCGGTCGGCGACCCGCATCTCGAACCAGGTGGTCTTGCCGCGCGGCAGCAGGTCGACGCCCCAGCGGTCGGAGAGCTTGTCGACGAGGAAGAGGCCGCGCCCGGAGACGTCGAGCGGCTGCACCGGCATCAGGCACGGCAGGCCGCGGGACGGGTCGCGCACCTCCACGCGGATCCAGCCGCGGCGGCGCAGCATGCGCAGGCCGAAGACGCGGGCGCCCGTGTGCCGCACGGCGTTGCCCACGAGTTCGGAGACGAGCAGGACCGCGTCCTCGGTCATCTTCAGGGACAGGCCCCACTGGCGCAGGATGACGACCTGGGCCAGACGGCGGGCGGTCGCCGCCGATTCGGGGCGCGACGGCAGGGGCACCTCCGCCTCAGTCGGATTCCCGAACAGCTCGAACGCGCGCAGCGCGTATTCGTCCTCGACCGCGGGAGACCAGCGCGCCGCGGTCGCACCCCCGTGCCTTCGCGGATGTTCGACACCCTCAAGCCCCGCCATGCCCTCCATGATGGCCGCAGATCCGGAGCCTTGGGGCCGTTCCGGCTGAATAAGCCCCCCGGAATGCCTCATTCCGGGGGGTCATTCTGGCATATGCCAAAGTCACTTAAATGACTACGAAACGCCGTCCGACCTGCGGTGACTCACCGTGTGCGATCGGCTCTTGATCGTCATGAACGAGGTGCGCTTAAGGTTTTCTTAAGGTGCGGATAATGCGCTCCAACGAGGGACGGGACGCAGTCGACCCACCCGCGCCGAAGTTGACACCCGTCCGCCGCCGGAGCCGACACCAAGCCGCACGGGAGCCGTCTCAGGCGAACTTCGCCTTCCCGGGGCCTTCCTCCACGAAGCTGCGCATACCGGTCGCCCGGTCCTCGGTGGCGAACAGCCCCGCGAACCAGGTCCGTTCGATGGCGAGCCCGGTCTCCAGGTCCGTCTCCAGACCCGCATCGATGGACTCCTTCGCCGCGCGCAGCGCGATCGCCGGGCCCTTGGCGAGCGCCGCCGCCCACTCGTGCGCGGCGGAGAAGACCTCGTCGGCCGGAACGACACGGTCCACCAGACCGAGGGTGAGCGCCTCGTCGGCCCTCACCTGCCGGCCCGTGAAGATCAGGTCCTTGGCCTTGGACGGACCGATCAGGCGCGCCAGGCGCTGGGTGCCGCCCGCGCCCGGGATCAGGCCGAGCAGGATCTCCGGCTGGCCGAGCTTGGCGTTGTCGGCGGCGATCCGGAAGTCGGCGCACAGCGCCAGTTCGCAGCCACCGCCGAGCGCGTACCCCGTGACGGCGGCGACGACGGGCTTCGGGATGCGGGCCACCGCGCTGAACGCGTCCTGCAGCCCCCGCGCCCGGCCGACCATGGCCGCGTGGTCCATGGCCTGCATCTCCTTGATGTCCGCACCGGCCGCGAAGACCTTCTCGCTGCCGCGGACGACGACGGCCCGCACCTCGGTGCGGGCCGTGGCCTCTGCTGCCAGTTCCCTGATGCGGTCCTGGACGGCGACGTCCAGGGCGTTCATCGGCGGTCGGTCGAGGCGGATCGTGCCCACCCCGTCGGCGATTTCCAGGTGTACGGTCATGGCCGCAGGTTAGCGGCCGTTCACAACCGGGGTGCCGCGGCCCCTACTTCTTCCACTCGGCCCAGCTCATGTTCCAGCCGTTGAGCCCGTTGTCCGGGGCGACGGTCTTGTCGCCGGTGTTCTTGACCACGACCACGTCACCGATCATCGACTGGTCGAAGAACCACGCCGCCGAGACCTTGCTGTCGTAGCCGCCGCGCACATCGCGCAGGCCGACGCAGCCGTGGCTGGCGTTGTAGTTGCCGAAGGCGTCTCCGCCCCAGTAGTTGCCGTGGATGAAGGTGCCCGAGGTGGTCAGGCGGATGGCGTGCGGGACGTCCTTGATGTCGTACTCGCCGCCGTAGCCGACGGTCTCGCCGTTCATCCGGGTGACCGCGAGCTTCTCGGTCATGACCATCTGGCCGTTCCAGGTCTCGTAGCCCGCCTTGCCGGTCGTGACCGGGACCTTCTTGATGGTCTTGCCGTCGCGCTCGACCGTCATCATGTGCGTCTTCGCGTCGACCGTGGAGACCTGGCTGCGGCCGATGGTGAAGTTCACCGTACGGACCTGCTTGCCGTAGACGCCGGGGCGGCCCTCGACGCCGTCGAGGTTGAGCTTGACGGTGACCTTGGTGCCGGCGGCCCAGTACTTCTCGGGCCGGAAGTCGATGCGGTCGTTGCCGAACCAGTGCGGCTCGACCGGGACGGCGGGCTCCGTCTTGACGGTGATGGCCTTCTCGACGTCCTCGGGATGGGTGATGCCGCGGGTGAAGCGGATCGAGAACGGCATCCCGACGCCGACCTTCGAACCGTCCTCCGGGGTGAACATGCCGACGAAGGTGTTCTTCGGGGTGAGCGTGGTGAAGGTGGTGTCCTTGGCCGACTCCCGGCCGTCCTTGTCCTTCGCGACCGCGTGCACCTGGTACTCGGTGGACGCGGCGAGGTGGTGCGCGGGGGTCCAGCTGGTGCCGCCGGATATGGACCCGGCTATCGCGTTCCCCTTGGAGTCGGCGACCTTCACCTCGGTCAGCCTGCCCTTGTCGGCGGATATCTTCAGCGCCCCGCTGGTGGCGACGTCACCGGCGCCGTCCTTCGGCGCGACGGTCACCACGGCCTGCGACGCCTTGTTCGCCTCAGCGGCCTTGTCGGACTTCCCCTTGTCCTCGTTCCCCGAATTCCCCCCGCCACCGCACGCGGTGACAAGCAGCAGTGCCGCCCCCAGCAGAGCCGCCGATATCGGTCGTCGCCCGTTCAAGATGTTCTTCTCCCCTCGCACGGCCTCGGTCCAAGGCCCGCACTCCTGCGCGTCTGCGCGCGCACTGCGCAAGATTAACCGCCCGACCTGGGAAAACGGATCCCCGCTAATGTCACCGTTTAGTCCCAACACCCGGGCGGCCGACCCCCTTTCGCGCTTCCGCGGCTACGGAACGGCCGCGGCCCCGTCCTTCCACTCCTGCCATTCCATGTTCCAGCCCCCGAGCCCGTTGTCAGCAGCCACTTTCTTGTCAGCGCTGTGCACCACCTCGACGACGTCGCCGATGAGGGTGCGGTCGAAGAACCAGCCCGCCGGGGTCAGCGCGCCGCCGCCCTTCACATCGCGCAGACCGACACAGCCGTGGCTCACGTTGCTGGACCCGAAGACCCCGCCTGACCAGTAGTTTCCGTGCAAGAACGTGCCGGAGTCGGTGAGCCGGACCGCATGCGGCACATCCGGGATGTCGTACTCCCCGCCGAAGCCGACGGTGCGGCTGTTCATCCGGGTCACGTCGAGCATCTCGGTGACCACCATCTTCCCGTTGTACGTCGTCGACTTCGGCGCCCCCGCGGTGATCGGCAGGGTGTCGAGGAGGCGGCCGTCCCTGCGGACCTCCATCGTGTGCTTCGCCGCGTCGACCAGGCTGACCTGGCCACGGCCGACGGTGAACGAGAACGACTTGCGCTGCAGGCCGTAGGCGCCGGGCGCCGCCTCCACGTCCCGCAGGTCCAGGGCGACGGTCACCTTCGTGCCGGGGCGCCAGTACCGCTCGGGCCGGAAGTCGAGGCGCGTCCGGCCGAACCAGTGCGGGGCGATCTCCACCGGGGGCACGGAGGTGACCTTCACCGCGCGCTCGACGGCGGCGCGGTTCTCGATCCGCCGGTTGAACTCCAGCTTCACGATCATGCCGGTGCCGACCGTGGCACGGTTCTCCGGCGTCACGTAGCCGATGAAGCGCTCGCCCGGGACGGCGGTGGTGAACGTGGTGCGGCGGGCCACGCGGCGGCCGTCGCCGTCGACCGCGACCGCGTCGACCGTGTACTTCGCGGCGAGCGCGAGCCGGTCCGCGTCGGGCCCCGTGGGGCGCCAGAGCACACCGTTGCCCTCGATGCGCCCCGGCACCGGCTCCTCCTGCGCGTCCTGCACCTTGACGACCTTGACCGACTCAAGCCTGCCCGTGGGGACCTCGACCAGCAGCCCCGTGTCCGTCCTCACCTCTTTGCCCCGGTCCTCCGGGGTGACCCTGATCAGCTCCTCGGACGAGCGCGGCTTGCCGAACACCGCGCCCGCCTTGCATCCGGCGAGCCCGCCGGCCAGTGCCGCCCATGTCAGTACGGCGGCCAGTGTCGCCCCTGCGCGCCGCGCGCGCCTCACAGCTGTTCTCACGCCGGGCCAACGACGCGCACCCCGCCGGGGAAACGTGAGTGCGACCCGTGCTCTGGGCAGAACAGACAGGAGGGGATCAGGGGCGATGCGCGGCAGGGACGCCGGGCGCGCCCCGCCGCCCATCCTTCGTGGAGCCGCGGGAGGCTGTCAGGTGTCGAGCGCACCCGAGCAGGAGGCAGTGCAGACCGGCGTGCCGGCCGGTGTGCCGAAGGGCCGGAACGGCAATGGCGGACCGCCCGTTCATGCCTCCGCTCATACATCCGAGTACCACCGGGACCGGGAGCGCGGGCGCACTCCCCCCGTCGAGCCCGTCTGGCCCGGCGCGCCCGTACCCCTCGGCGCCCGCTACCGGGTCGGACCCGACGGCGTCGCCGGCACCAACTTCGCCCTGTGGGCGGGCGGCGCCGAATCGGTCGAGCTGTGCCTCTTCGACGCCGACGGACGCGAACAGCGCTCCCCGCTCGCCGAGGCCACCGACGAGATCTGGCACGGCTTCGTCCCCGGCGTGCGCCCCGGACAGCGGTACGGGTTCCGGGTCCACGGCCGCTGGGACCCGTGGACCGGCGCCCGCTGGAACCCGGCGAAACTCCTCCTCGACCCCTACGCGCGGGCCGTCGACGGCGCCAAGGGGAATGACTACACCAAGCTGCCGCCAGAGGTGTACGGGCACGTCCGCGACTGGCCCCAGCAGCACGTGGCCGACACCGTGCGCGACGACCGGGACTCGGCCCCGTACGTCCCGAAGGCCGTCGTCGTCCACGACGACGCGCCCGACGACGAATGGCAGGACGACCGCCGCCCGAAGACACCCTGGGCGGACTCGGTCATCTACGAGCTGCACGTACGCGGCTTCACACGGGAGCACCCCGGGATCCCGGAGGAGTTGCGGGGCACGTACGCGGGCCTGGCGCACCCGGCGGCGATCGAGCACCTGACGCGGCTCGGGGTGACGGCGGTGGAGCTGCTTCCGGTGCACCAGTTCGCGCACGAGGACCACCTGCTGCGGCGGGGCATGAAGAACTACTGGGGTTACAACTCGATCGGCTACTTCGCCCCGCACGCGGCGTACGCGGCGACCGGCACGGCCGGGCAGCAGGTCGGCGAGTTCCGGCGGATGGTGCGGGCGCTGCACGACGCCGGGATCGAGGTCATCCTCGACGTGGTCTACAACCACACGGCGGAGGCGGGCGAGCTGGGCCCGATGCTCTCCCTGAAAGGCATCGACAACCGCGGCTACTACCGCCTCCAGGACGACGCCCGCCGCTACGCCGACTACACCGGCTGCGGCAACACCCTCCACGTCGTGCAGCCGCAGGTCCTCCGCCTCATCACCGACTCCCTGCGCTACTGGGTGACCGAGATGGGCGTCGACGGCTTCCGCTTCGACCTCGCGGCGGCGCTCGCCCGCTCCATGCACGACGTCGACATGCTCTCCCCGTTCCTCGCGGTCATCGCGCAGGACCCGGTGCTCCGCCGGGTCAAGCTGATCGCGGAGCCGTGGGACGTGGGCAACGGCGGCTACCAGGTCGGCGCGTTCCCCCCGCTCTGGGCCGAGTGGAACGACCGCTACCGCAACGCCGTACGGGACTTCTGGCGCGGCGCGCTGCCCGACGTACGGGACCTCGGGTACCGCCTCTCCGGGTCGAGTGACCTGTACGCGTGGGGCGGGCGCCGCCCCTACGCGTCGGTCAACTTCATCACCGCGCACGACGGCTTCACGCTGCGCGACCTCGTCAGCTACGACCGCAAGCACAACGAGGCGAACGGCGAGGGCAACCGGGACGGGACGAACGACAACCGGTCCTGGAACTGCGGGGCCGAGGGCGAGAGCGAGGACGAGTCCGTGCTGGCGCTGCGGCGGCGGCAGCTGCGGAACATGCTGACGACGCTGCTGCTGTCGACCGGGGTGCCGATGCTGGTCGCCGGTGACGAGTTCGGGCGCACCCAGCGCGGCAACAACAACGCCTACTGCCAGGACAGTGAGGTCAGCTGGGTCGACTGGCGGCTCCTCGACGACCCGGGCTGGCGGGCCCTGTTCGATCTGACCTCCCGGCTGATCGCCCTGCGCCACGCCCATCCGGTGCTCCGCCGTCGCGCCTTCTTCTCGGGCCGACCGCGGTCGGCGGACGGGTTGCGGGACCTGGCCTGGTTCACCTCACGCGGTACGGAGATGACGGAGGGCGACTGGTTCGCTCCGGCCGCGACGCTCGGGATGTACCTGTCGGGGCGGGACATTCCCGGGCGGGACGCGCGGGGTGAGCGGGTGGTCGATGACAGCTTCCTGGTCGTCCTGCACGCGGGGGCCGAGCCCGGGGAGTTCCTGCTGCCCGGGGGGCCATGGGCCCGGGGGTACGAGGTGGTGGTCGACACCGGGCTGGAGGAGCAGGGTTCTGTGCCGGGGGTGTCGTACGGGGCGGGGGCGACGGTGGCCGTGGGGGCGCGGACGGTGTTGTTGCTGCGGGTGGTGGAGTAGGCGGGGCGCCGGCGAGGTCGCGGTTTCGACGCCGGGCACGCGCGCGTGGGCGGCAGAAAGAGCAGGGGTGGTCATGACCGGCCGGCTCCCGTCAGGTCGAGGAACGCGTCGTCGAGCGTGGCGTCGACGACCCGGATCCGGGTGACCTCGGCGTGGTCCCGTACGGGGTCGGGCCCGGCCACGCGCACCCGCCCGGCGTCGGGCACGCGCAGGCCCTCGACGCGCTCCACGGTGGTGGTCTCACCGGCCCCGTCGGGCCCGAGGACGCCGAGGATCTCGCCCTCCTGGACGGTGAACGGCATCCCGGGGCGCCCGCCACATCGGCCATCGCGCTCGAAGGCGCATCAGCCGATCGGTTGACCGCGACTACGACCCCGGGGCACCGCCGCGTCCAAAACCCACTGGGCGATGTCAGTGCCGAAAAGTAGTCTCACCCCTGATGGCGACTAAGGATGCAGCTACCACGGATACCAGGGGCCAGGACCCGCGCCGGATCGACGACGACAGCGGCCGGCCGGCCGAACCAGCCGTGCCCGTACGGCAGTCGGCGGTGCGCACACTGCTGCGCCTGTGGCCGTACGTACGGCCGGTGCGGGCGCGCTGGGCGAGCGCGGCGGCCATAGCGGTGGTGGCGTCCTGTCTGGGGCTCGTGTTCCCGCTGGTACTGAAGTGGATCGTGGACGGGCCCGTCACCGACCACGACCCGGGCGGCGTGTGGCTCGGCGCCGGGGTGCTGCTCGCGCTCGGTGTCGCGGAGGCGCTCCTGTTCGGGCTGCGACGCTGGCTGGTGGCGCGGCCGCTCGCAAGCGTCGAGGCGGCGCTGCGCGCCGACCTGTACCGGCACCTTCAGCGGCTGCCCGTCTCCTTCCACGACCGGTGGGCCTCGGGCCAGTTGCTGTCGCGCGCCACCACGGACCTCATGGTCGTGCGGATGTTCCTCGCCTTCCCGCTGACGTTCCTGATCGTGAACGGGGTGACGATCGCCGCCGGACTCGCCCTGCTCGTGGCGCAGGACTGGGGCCTCGGTCTCGTCCTGCTCGCGCCCGCCGTGCCGCTGATCGCGGTCTGCTACCGGTTCGAGCACGGGTACGCGGAGGCGTCACGCCGCGCCCAGGACCAGGTCGGCGACCTGACCACGGTCGTCGAGGAGTCGGTGCTCGGCATCCGGATCATCAAGGGGTTCGGCCGCCACCGCAGCCAGGCCCGCGCCTTCAAGGACCTCTCGCGCACGCTGCGCGGCACCGAGCTGGTCAAGGCGCGGCTCCTCGCGGGCATCCTCGCGGTGATCACGCTCCTGCCCGAGGTGGCGCTCGGCGCGGCCCTCGTCCTCGGCACGGTGCAGGTCGCGGACGGCGACCTGTCCGCGGGCACGCTCGTCGCGTTCCTGTCGACGGCGCTCGCCCTGCGCTGGCCCATCGAGTCCATCGGCTTCCTGCTCGCGATGAGCCAGGAGGCGGCGACGGCGACCCGGCGCTACTTCGAGGTCATGGACGAGCCGGAGGAGGACCCGCGCGTGCGCGGCGCGGAGGATGCCCGGGGCGGGGACGGACTGCGGTTCGAGGGCGTCGCCTTCCGCTACCCGGACGCCGCCGAGGACTCCGAGCCGACGCTTGGCCACATAGACCTGCACGTCCGCTCCGGCGAGACCATGGCCCTGGTCGGCGCGACCGGCAGCGGCAAGACGACGCTGACCGCGCTCGTGCCGCGCCTGTACGACGTCACGGCGGGCCGCATCACGCTCGACGGCCGCGACATCACCGCGATACCCCGCGAGGAGCTGCGCACCCTGGTGTCGATGGCGTTCGAGGAACCGACCCTGTTCTCCGCCACGGTCGCGGAGAACGTGCTGATGGGCGCGGTCGACGCGACGCCGGACCAGGTGGACCGGGCGCTCGGCGTCGCCCAGGCCGGCTTCGTACGACACCTGCCCGACGGGGCGGACACCGAGGTCGGCGAGCAGGGTCTGAGCCTGTCCGGCGGCCAGCGGCAGCGGCTCGCGCTCGCCCGCTCCGTCGTCGGCGAACCCCGCTTCCTGATCCTCGACGACCCGCTGTCCGCGCTCGACGTGCACACCGAGGCCGCCGTCGAGGCGGCGCTGCGGCAGGTCCTCGCGGACAGCACCGCCCTCGTCGTCGCGCACCGCCCCTCCACGGTGCTGCTCGCCGACCGGGTCGCCCTGCTCTGCGAAGGCCGCGTCACCGCGGTCGGCACCCATCACGAACTGCTGCGCACCAGCGCGGAGTACCGGCATCTGATGTCGGGCGAGACCGCGGGCGACAGGGAAGAGGCGGCGCGCGCATGACGACGATCACGAACACCAAGGCGGCCCGGAACCCCGAGGACCCGGACCAGCCGGGCGAGCCGGCCGAGGCGGTGCGGACCCCCTCCCCCACCGACCCGTTCGACCAGGACGACCTGCCCACCTCGAAAGGTGCGACGGGCCGCCTCCTGCGCTCCCTGCTCGCGCCGCACCGCCGCGCCGTCTGGCTCACCGTCCTCGCCCTGCTGCTCCAGCAGGCGGCCGTGCAGTCCGGGCCGCTGATCGTCGCGTACGCCATCGACCGCGCGGTGCCCGCCTTCCGGGACCACGACTACGGGCCGCTGATCGCGGTCGGCGCGGGCTTCCTGCTGACCGCGTGCTGCTCGGCCGCGTTCCAGTACGCGTACATCCAGTTCTCCGCCCGTGTCAGCCAGAACGTGCTGCTCGACCTGCGCGACCGCATCTTCCGCCACGCGCAGGCGCTCAGCGTCGACTTCCACGACCGCTACACCTCGGGCCGTGTCATCTCCCGCGCCACGACGGATGTGGAGTCGCTGCGCGAACTGCTCTCCGAGGGCCTGCAAGAACTGGTCAACGTCGTTCTCGCCGCGCTCTACATCACGGCGACGCTGCTCTGGCTCGACCTCGGCATCGGCGCGGTCGCCGCGCTCTCCTTCATCCCGCTGTCCGTGCTGATCCGCAGCTACCGGCGGCGGGCCGCGCGCGCGTACGGGGAGCGGTCCTCGGCGATCGCGGCGGTCATCGTCAAGTTCGTCGAGACGATGAACGGCATCCGCCCGGTCCGCGCGTTCCGCCGCGAGCAGGCCAACGACGACCACTTCGCGGTCCTCAACCACCGCCACGAACGCTCCAACGGCACGGCCCTCCTCGAAATGGCGCGCTACGTCATCGGCTCCCGCCTCCTGGCCAACACGGCAGTCGCGGGCATGGTCCTGTGGGGCGCCTACCGGGTCGCGGGCGGGACCCTCGCGCTCGGCGTCCTGGCGGCGGCGGTGCTCTACATCCGCCGCCTCTACGACCCCATCGACCGCCTGGCGATGTTCCTCAACTCCTACGAATCGGCGGCGGCGTCCCTCAAGAAGATCGCGGGCCTGCTCGAACAGACCCCGTCGGTGCCCGAGCCGGAGTCCCCGGGTTCGCTGCCCGCCCCGCGCGAGGGGCGTCCGGGCCGCGAAGTGCGTTTCGACGACGTCTCGTTCGGCTACCGCACGGGCGGCGAGGTGCTCCCCCGCTTCGATCTCCTGCTGCCCGCCGGCCAGACGGTGGCCGTGGTCGGCTCCACGGGCGCGGGCAAGTCCACCCTGGCCAAGCTGCTCGCCCGGTTCTACGACCCCTCGCACGGGCAGGTCCTCCTCGACGGTGTCGACCTGCGCGACCTCTCCCACGCCGAACTGCGGCGCGGGGTCGTCATGGTGACCCAGGAGGCGTTCCTGTTCTCCGGTACGGTCGCCGAGAACATCGCGATCGGCCGCCCCGAAGCGAGCCGCGCCGAAATCGAACAGGCCGCGAAGGCGATCGGCGCCCACGACTTCATCACGGCGCTCCCCGACGGCTACGACACGGATGTGCGCAAGCGCGGCGGCCGCATCTCCGCGGGCCAGCGCCAGTTGGTCGCCTTCGCCCGGGCGCTCCTCGCGGACCCGGCGGTACTGATCCTCGACGAGGCGACCAGCTCCCTCGACATCCCGGGCGAACGGGCGGTCCAACGCGCCATGCACACCGTCCTGCACGGCCGCACAGCGGTCGTC
Organism: Streptomyces sp. NPDC016845; assembly: GCF_044332585.1. NCBI lineage: Bacteria > Bacillati > Actinomycetota > Actinomycetes > Kitasatosporales > Streptomycetaceae > Streptomyces > Streptomyces sp. NPDC016845. The sequence goes on from NZ_JBIRPI010000030.1 coordinate 56,057, forward strand.
ATCGCCCACCGCCTCTCCACGGTGGAGATCGCGGACCGGGTGCTGGTGATGGAAGACGGAGCGGTGGTGGAGGACGGCCCCCCGGCAGAGCTGATCGAGGGCACGGGCCGCTTCGCGGACCTGCACAGGGCATGGCGGGAGAGCCTGGTGAGCTGACGCCGGCTCCCCCCGAGGAACTGGCCGCTGTCAGCTCCCCGCCCGAGGAGCAAGCCAACCCACCCGCCCAAGCCCCGCAAACCAAGCCCCTCCGGCGCTTGAGGAGCGGGGTCCGGGGCGGAGCCCCTGGGCCGGGCCACGTCACAGGGCGGCGATTTAAAGCCACGGGAGGCCGATCTCAGCCGGGGCCACCACAACCCCGCCCCACCCGAACAAGCCCCCCGCACCCGCCCACCCCGCACCCCACCCGCACCCCGCATATCGAACAACCACCCCCGCGCACCGAACCATTTCCGGCCAACCTGTTGACGCGCTCCTGACAGCACCCGCGTTCTACTGCCACTCTTCCGTTCGGCCACCGCACAGCTGCCCCACAGCAAGATCGCGGACGGCCCGAGTCAACCGCTAGCCCGCTAGCCCCGCTAGCCCGCCGGCCCCGCACTGCCTGCACTGCGTTCTGCCCGGCCGGCCAAACGCCGCCCGGTCCCCACTGGCCGCACACCCACATGCGGCCGCGCAGAAGGAGTCAGCGTTGAGAAGCACCTCCTCCACCTCCCACAGACGCCGGGCCACGGCCGCCGCGGCCGTCGGCGCCGTCACCGCCCTGCTCGCCGTCGCGTTCCAGTCGGGTCCGGCCTCCGCCGGCGCCGGGACGGACACGGCACAGGCCGCGTCGGCCATCACGGCGAGCGCCACGCGCGGCGCCGACCCGGGCGCGCTGCCCGCGAAGCTCTCCCCCGCCAAGCGCGCGGAGCTGCTGCGCGCGGCGAACACGACCAAGGCGAAGGCCGACACCGCGAAGAAGCTCGGCCTGGGCGCCCAGGAGAAGCTCGTCGTCCGGGACGTGCTGCAGGACCAGGACGGAACGACCCACACCCGCTACGAGCGCACCTACGCCGGACTGCCCGTCCTGGGCGGTGACCTGATCGTCGAGAAGGCGAGGTCCGGTGCCGCGCAGGGCGTCACGAAGGCGTCGAAGGCACAGCTCAAGGGCGTGGAGACGACGGCCGACGTGAAGCCGGCCGCGGCCGAGTCGCAGGCGCTGACCCTCGCCGAGGCCGACGGTTCGAAGAAGACCGAGGCCGACCGCGCGCCGCGCAAGGTCGTCTGGCTGGGCCAGGGCGCGGCCAAGGGGCAGCCCACCCTCGCGTACGAGACCGTCGTCGGCGGCCTCCAGCACGACGGCACGCCGAACGAGCTGCATGTCATCACCGACGCGGCGACCGGCAAGAAGCTGCACGAGTGGCAGGCCATCGAGAACGGCACCGGCAACACCCAGTACAGCGGCACGGTCACCCTCGGCACCGCGCAGTCCGGGTCCTCGTACACCCTCACCGACACCACGCGCGGCAACCACCGGACGTACAACCTCAACCGCGCCACCTCGGGGACCGGCACGCTCTTCTCCGGCCCGGACGACGTGTGGGGCAACGGCAGCGCGAGCAACACCGAGACGGCCGCCGCCGACGCGCACTACGGCGCCGCGATGACCTGGGACTACTACAAGAACGTGCAGGGCCGCTCCGGTATCCGCGGCGACGGCGTCGGCGCGTACAGCCGCGTCCACTACGGCAACAACTACGTGAACGCGTTCTGGGACGACAGCTGCTTCTGCATGACGTACGGCGACGGCAGCGGCAACACCAAGCCGCTCACCTCCCTCGACGTGGCCGCGCACGAGATGACGCACGGCGTCACCTCCAACACCGCGGGCCTCAACTACAGCGGTGAGTCCGGCGGTCTGAACGAGGCGACCTCCGACATCTTCGCCGCGGCCGTCGAGTTCTACGCGAACAACACGTCCGACCCGGGCGACTACCTCGTCGGCGAGAAGATCAACATCAACGGCAACGGCACCCCGCTGCGCTACATGGACAAGCCGAGCAAGGACGGCGCGTCCAAGGACGCCTGGTACTCCGGCCTCGGCGGCATCGACGTGCACTACTCGTCGGGCCCGGCCAACCACTTCTTCTACCTGCTCAGCGAGGGCAGCGGCGCGAAGGTCGTCAACGGGACGAGCTACGACTCCCCGACCTCCGACGGCCTGCCCGTCACCGGCATCGGCCGCGAGAAGGCGGCGCTGATCTGGTACAAGGCGCTGACCACGAAGTTCACCTCGACCACCAACTACGCGGGCGCCCGCACCGGCGCCCTCGCGGCGACGGGTGAGCTGTACGGGACGACGTCCACCGAGTACAAGGCGGTCCAGGACGCGTTCGCCGCGATCAACGTCGGCGCCCGCTCCGGCGGCGGTGACCCGGGCACCGGCAAGGTGTTCACCAACGACGCGAACGTCAACATCCCGGACTCCCCGGGCGCGGCGGTCAGTTCGTCGCTCACGGTCTCCGGCATCAGCGGCAAGGCGCCGTCCACGCTGAAGGTCGGCGTCGACATCGTGCACACGTGGAGCGGTGACCTCCAGGTCGACCTGATCGGCCCGAGCGGGAAGGCGTACCGGCTGCACTCGTCGACGTACGACCCGACCCCGAACATCCAGACCACGTACACGGTCAACGCCTCCACCGAGAACGCCAGCGGTGTCTGGAAGCTCCAGGCCAAGGACCTCGGCCCGGCGGACACCGGCTACATCAACCAGTTCAAGCTGACCTTCCCGTAAACGGGTAAGCGGGTCCGCTTGGCCCCGCACAGTCTGGGCGCGTCGCTCCGGTGGTTCAACTCCCCGGTGCGACGCGCCCGTTCATATTTCCTTTTCGTTTCCCGGGCGCGAATCCGTTCACATTCCGTTCGCAATACGTGCGTCAGTTTTCGCTCAACGAACGAATTCCGGCCAACCTGCGATCACGTACATGACATGTACAGCTCTCAACTGCCAGAGTTTCCCCGCACCTTCAGCACCACATGCACCACATGCACGGCAAAGCTCGCTCCCCCACTTCATGCAAGGAGCTTTCTTCGTGACCTCCCACATATCCCGTCGCACCGCCCTCTCCCTCGCCACGGCCGTCGCCGCCGGCGCACTGGTCGCCGGTTCCTTCACCGCCACCGCGACCGCCAAGACCGCGATCCCCTCGGCCACCCCCCTGGCCCTGAGCGCGTCGGCCCGCGCCGGCCTCGTGCAGGACGCGAGCGCGAAGACCGCCGAGACGGCGAAGGAGCTGAAGCTCGGCTCGAAGGAGAAGCTCGTCGTCCGCGACGTGGTCAAGGACCGCGACGGCACCACCCACACCCGCTACGAGCGGACCTACGACGGACTGCCCGTCCTCGGCGGCGACCTGGTCGTCCACGAGTCGGAGTCCGGCGCCCGCGAGGGCGTCACCCGCGCCACCGCCGAGTCCATCGACGTGGCCACCGCCGGCGCCACCCTGAAGGCCGCCCCGTCCGGCGCCCGCAAGGTCGTCTGGGCCGCGAGCGGCACGCCGAGACTCGCCTACGAGAAGGTCGTCGCCAGCACGCACGAGGACGGCACGCCCAGCAAGCTGCACGTCGTCACCGACGCGGCGACCGGCAAGAAGATCTTCGAGTTCGACACGGTCCAGACCGGCACCGGCAAGTCGCGCTACAGCGGCACCGTCACGATCGGCACCACCAAGTCCGGCTCGACCTACTCCCTCACGGACGCGACCCGCGGCGGCCACTCCACGTACAACCTCAAGAACGGCTCGTCCGGCAAGGGCACGCTGTTCACCGACGCCGACGACGTGTGGGGCAACGGCGCGACCACCGACGCCGCGACCGCCGGGGTCGACGCCGCCTACGGCGCCCAGGTGACCTGGGACTACTACAAGAACGTGCAGGGCCGCAACGGCATCAAGGGCGACGGCAAGGGCGCCTACTCCCGCGTCCACTACGGCAACGCCTACGTCAACGCGTTCTGGGACGACAGCTGCTTCTGCATGACCTACGGCGACGGCACGGGCAACAAGAACCCGCTCACCTCGCTCGACGTGGCCGCGCACGAGATGAGCCACGGCGTCACCTCGGCGACCGCGGGCCTCGTCTACAGCGGTGAGTCCGGCGGTCTGAACGAGGCGACCTCCGACATCTTCGGCGCCTCGGTCGAGTTCTACGCCAACAACGCGTCGGACCCGGGCGACTACCTCATCGGCGAGAAGATCAACATCAACGGCGACGGCACCCCGCTGCGCTACATGGACAAGCCCAGCAAGGACGGCGCCTCGCTCGACGCCTGGAAGACCGGCGCCGGCAACGTCGACGTCCACTACTCCTCCGGCATCGCCAACCACTTCTTCTACCTGCTCAGCGAGGGCAGCGGAAAGAAGACGATCAACGGCGTCGCCTACGACTCCCCCACCTCCGACGGCTCCACCGTCACCGGCATCGGCCGCTCCAAGGCCGAGAAGATCTGGTTCAAGGCACTGACGACGTACTTCACGTCGAGCACCAACTACGCGAAGGCCCGCACCGCCACCCTGAACGCGGCCAAGGACCTGTACGGCTCCACCTCCGCCGAGTACAAGGCCGTCGGCGCGGCCTGGGCAGCCGTGAACGTCAAGTAACGGCACTCAGCCGGTCGAAGGGGCGCCCGGACCACCGGGCGCCCCTTGTCGCGTCCCGCCCGCTCAGTCCAGTACCAGCATGACCAGCATCACGCCCCAGCACGCCGCCACGAGCGCCGGCAGCGACATCATGATGAACCCGGTCGGCGACTGCTTCAGCCACTTGTTGCCGTCCGCGGCCGCCTCACGTCCCACTATCCGCTGCCCGCCGTGCCAGGCCAGATGCTCCTCCAGCTCCATGGCCGCGTTCTTGCGGGCGTGCAGATAGCGCCGCCCGAACCGCAGCATCAAGGTGAACGCGGCGGCGGAGAAGAAGCCGATCACCGAGATGACGATCGCGAGCCCGTCCGTGAGGAGCGTCGACGACGAGGCGTCGTCACCGCGCCGGCCGAGGGTGAACCCGAGCGCCGCCGCGAGCCCCGCGGTGATGTAGAAGAAGTTGTTCAGCTTGTTCCAGTTGAGGGTGTCCTCGTGCTTGTACAGGTCGATGGCGACCCCGTACTGCGCCTGCAGCATCGCCTCGCGCGGCTTGCGCCACACCCACACCATCCGCTCCTTGCCGTCGGGCGGCGTGAGCCGGGACAGCTCCTCGAAGCCGAGCTTGCGGTGGAAGAGCGTCGACGCCTCGTTGAACGGGACGCTGACCACCGCGGCGATCACCGGGCTCGCGTTCCACTGCTCGAGGACGTGGTGGTAGAGGCGGGAGGCGACGCCGCTGCGGGCGGCCGTGCGCGAGACGCAGATCTGCTTGATGACGAGGAACGCGCCGAGCGTCGTCTTGATCCGGTGGTTCAGCCATTCGTCGGGGCCGATGCGCGCGTCGCTGTACGCAAGGAGGTAGCCGAGCACGTCCGGGCCCTTGCGGGCGACCCAGAAGTGCTCCGCGCTGGACAGCCGCTCCCGGTAATCGTCCCGCGTGTAGTCGGAGACGAGGAACCCGGCGCGACCCGCCTGCGGATCCCTCGGGTCGAGGCGACGCGCCTCGGCCAGCGCCACGATCGCGTCGAGATGCTCCTCACCGGCCCGGACGATCTCGATCGGCTGTTCTTGTCCCGCGGACACCGACATGCACAACCCCCGTTGAGCCGGAAGAACGACGCCCTCAACTTACCCTTGTAACAGGCAAGTTGAGGGAGCCGTCACCCGTACGGGGCGCCCCGCTCAGCGCATCAGCACCCCGGCCCCCTCCCCCACCGCCTCCGACGGCACCGCCACAAGCCCCGCCTCGGCCGCCGACGCCAGCAGGCGGTGGGACGGGAGGATGCGGACCGTGTAGCCGTACGGGCCCGTGCGGTCCAGGGAGAGGGGCCCCTCGTAGGACCAGCGGTTCTCCAGGTCGGGGCCCGCGACCGGTTTGAGCGGGACCGTGAGCGCGTCGGCGATGCGGTCCTCGGCGTCGACGCGGCCCGCCACCGCCTGGACCTCCACGTCGTCGGGGCCGAGATCGCCGAGGGCGACGCGGACGTGCAGGGAGAGGGTCGCGCCCAGCTCCGCCGCCGTGGCCGCCTCCGCCTCGACGTGGTCGACGGCGACCCGCGGCCAGGCCGCGCGGACCCGCGCCTTCCACACCGCGAGCTCCTGGGCCGCCTCCGGAGTGAGCGCCCGGTCGGCGCGGGCGGCGGGCGCGTACAGCTTCTCGACGTACTCGCGGACCATCCGGCCGGCCAGGACCTTGGGGCCCAGATGGGTGAGGGTCTGGCGGACCATCTCGATCCAGCGGTCCGGCAGGCCCTCGGGTCCGCGCTCGTAGAAGCGGGGCGCGATCCGGCGCTCCAGGAGGTCGTAGAGCGCGGCCGCCTCCAGGTCGTCGCGGCGGTGCTCGTCGGTGGCCGTGCCGTCGGCGGTGGGGATCGCCCAGCCGAAGTCCGGCTCGAACCACTCGTCCCACCAGCCGTCGAGGACGGACAGGTTGAGGCAGCCGTTGAGCGCCGCCTTCATGCCGGACGTGCCGCACGCCTCCAGCGGACGCAGCGGGTTGTTGAGCCAGATGTCGCAGCCCGGGTAGAGCTTCTGCGCCATCGCCATGCCGTAGTCGGGCAGGAACACGATGCGGTGGCGCACGCGCGGGTCGTCGGTGAACCGCACCAGCTCCTGGACGAGGCGCTTGCCGCTGTCGTCGGCGGGGTGCGCCTTGCCCGCGACGACGATCTGCACGGGCCGCTCCTTGTCGAGCAGCAGCCGCATCAGCCGGTCCGGGTCGCGCAGCATCAGGGTGAGCCGCTTGTACGAGGGGACGCGGCGGGCGAAGCCGATGGTGAGGACGTCCGGGTCGAGGACCGAGTCGATCCAGCCGAGCTCGGCGCCGGACGCGCCGCGCTGGCGCCAGGACGCGGCGAGGCGGGTGCGCACCTCGTCGACGAGCTGGCCGCGCAGCTCGCGCCGCAGCTCCCAGATGTCCCGGTCGGGGATCTCGCCGACCGCGTCCCAGCGGTCCGAGGCGCCGACCGACAGGGCGTCCTCGGTGCGCCGCTCGCCGATCTGGCGGGCGCCGAGCCGGTAGACCTCGGGCGCCACCCAGGTCGGCGCGTGCACCCCGTTCGTCACGGAGGCGATCGGCACCTCCTCGGGGTCGAACCCCGGCCACAGGCCCGCGAACATCTCCCGGCTGACCGAGCCGTGCAGGGTGGAGACGCCGTTGGCGCGCTGGGCGAGCCTGAGCCCCATCACCGCCATGTTGAAGACGTTCGGGTCACCGCCCGCGTACGTCTCCATGCCGAGGCCGAGGATCCGGTTCACGTCGAGGGCGGGCAGTTCGGCGGCGCCGCCGAAGTGCCGGGCGACCAGCTCGCGGTCGAAGCGGTCGATCCCGGCGGGGACGGGCGTGTGCGTGGTGAAGACGGTCCCGGCGCGGACCGCCTCGATCGCGGCGTCGAAGTCGAGCCCGTCCGCGCTCAGTTCGGCGATGCGCTCGACGCCGAGCAACCCGGCGTGCCCCTCGTTGGTGTGGAACACCTCGGGGGCGGGGTGCCCGGTGAGGCGGCAGTACGCGCGCACCGCCCGTACGCCGCCGATGCCGAGCAGCATCTCCTGGAGCAGCCGGTGCTCGCTGCCGCCCCCGTAGAGCCGGTCGGTCACCTCGCGCTCGTGCGCGTCGTTCTCCTCGACGTCGGAGTCGAGGAGGAGCAGCGGCACCCGGCCGACCTGCGCCAGCCACACGCGCGCGAGCAGCCGGCGCCCGCCGGGCAGCGCGAGCGCGATGTGCGTGGGGCTGCCGTCGGGCTCGCACAGCAAGGACAGCGGCAGCTCGTTCGGGTCGGTGACGGGGTACGTCTCCTGCTGCCAGCCGTCCCTCGACAGCGACTGCCGGAAGTAACCGTGCCGGTAGAGCAGCCCTACGCCGATCAGCGGCACCCCGAGATCGCTGGCGGCCTTGAGGTGGTCGCCCGCGAGGATGCCGAGGCCCCCGGAGTACTGCGGCAGCGCGGCCGTGATGCCGAACTCGGGCGAGAAGTAGGCGACGGCGGCGGGGAGGCCGCCGGCCTGCGCCTGTGTCTGGTACCAGCGGTCGCCCTGGAGGTAGCCGCGCAGGTCCTCCGCGGCCTCGCCGAGGGAGGCGAGGAACCGCTCGTCGGCGGCGAGCTCGGCGAGCCGGGCCGGTGCGACGCCGCCGAGCAGCCGCACCGGGTCACCGCCGGATCCGGCCCAGTGCCCCGGGTCGACAGAGGCGAACAGGTCACGGGTGCTGGCATGCCACGACCAGCGCAGATTGCGGGCCAGCTCATGCAGCGGGGCGAGTGGTTCGGGCAGGACCGGACGGACGGTGAAACGGCGGATGGCCTTCACGGTTCCCCTTTCGCGCGGGCAGCGGGGGCATCAGACGGTCGGGGCGGTCGGGGCGGTCGGGGCGGTCGGGTCGATCGGGTCGATCGGGTCGATCGGGTCGATCGGGTCGATCGGGTCGATCGGCCGGGACGCACCTCCTCCTGCGTCCCGTACGTCATCCCCGACGGTAGTCGGCGACAGCCCCACGGGCCACGGCGCACGGAGCCGCCCGCGACCCCTACCTGCCCTGGGCAGCGCGCACCACGACGAACGTGCCGCGCACCACGCTCTCGTCCGGGCGCCGCCATTCCGCGCTGACCTCGCCCACCGTGCCGGGCGTGGCGCCGCCGGGCTCAAGGACCCGCACGATCTCCGGTGAGGCGGGCGCGCCGGGGTCGAGCCGGGCGTGCACCGTCGGGTCGAGCGCGCCGTCCACGCTCTGGGAGTGCGCCGGGACCTCGCCCTTCAGCAGCGCCGCCAACTGGGTGCGCACCAGGGGGTCGCGCGCGCCGTCGTACACCCATCTGCGCCCGAGCACGCCGTGCTCCACGGTGCCGATGAGTGCGGCCTCGGGCGCGTCGGGCAGCGGGGCGCCACGGTAGGCCATGGGCACGTGGTACGCGACCGGGCGCGCGCCCGACGCGTCCGTGACGACCATGAACTCCATCCCGACCTCCCCGGCGGGGTCGTCGAGCCGGAACCCGCCGGAGCGGGTCAGCTGGGGCGCACCGGACCCCTCGTACCAGGGCTGCGCCGGCAGCCACTCGGTGAGAAGTTCGAGCTTGGTGGGCTTGACTTCGGTGCGGTGAATGATCGACATGCGTCCAGGCTCGCACGCGCCACCGACACGACAAACGATATGGCCGGTTCCGCCCCGTCTTACAACTTGTGGCACTTGGCACCGCGCGCAAGGCTGCCAACCGGCACGGTCGCCGGGTCGGGAAGACGCACGTGCAAGCCGCCGGGACCGGGGTACTCGTACCGATCGGTCCGCACGTACCCGACCCGACCCCTGTCGCCTCCTGCCGGTCAACTACCCGTAACTGGAAGAGGATTCCATGAGTCGGTCCCGACCCGAGAGGCGGGACAGGCGGCGTCTTCTCCCTTACGCGCGAGTAGTTAACAAAGCTCCGGATTGTTCGCCCGAAGAGTGTGGAAGGCTCCACCCGGCACGCATTTATGCACCGTCGCGGCAGCGGCTGCACGCACCGTCGCGACAGCGGCTTCACCCACCATCGCGGCAGCGGCGCGGCAGCGCTGCGGCACCGGCGCACCACCGACGCAGTCCCCCGCACAGGCCCCCTCGCACGGCCCACTCCCCGAACGTCGTCTCCGCAACCCCCGACCCCGCGGACAGGAGCGGTCATGCCCGCACAACGCCCCACCCCGACGTCCTCAGACAAGACGCCGCCCGGCAAGGTCCCGGCCCCCGCGAGCGTGCCGCCGGCGCAGCGCACCCGCAGCAAGGGGGCCACCGACGGCACCGCCGCCAAGAAGCCCCCGGCGCCGAAGAGCCAGGCCCCGAAGACCGCGTCCCCGAAGACCGCGTCCCCGAAGGCCCCGGCCCAGCGCAGAGCCCCGGCCGCGCGCAAGGCCCCGGCCGCGCGCAAGCCACCGGCGCAGCGCAAGGCGCCCGCGCCGCCGCCCGTCCAGGTGACCATCGGCCGTATCCCCGTCCGTGACGTGCGCCCGGTCATCGACCGCGGCCGCCGTCCGGCGAAGGCGGTCGTCGGGGAAACGTTCCAGGTCACGGCCACCGTCTTCCGCGAGGGCCACGACGCCGTCGCCGCGAACGTGGTCCTGCGCGGCCCCGACGGCAGAACCGGCCCGTGGACGCCGATGCGCGAACTGGCCCCCGGCACCGACCGCTGGGGCGCTGAGGTCACGCCGGACGCGGTGGGCGCGTGGACGTTCGCGGTGGAGGCATGGGGCGATCCGGTCTCGACCTGGCGGCACGCGGCGAAGATCAAGGTCCCCGCCGGGATCGACACCGAACTCGTCCTGGAGGAGGGCGCGGCGCTGTACGAACGCGCCGCGGCCGACCTTGCGGGCCCACAGCGAGAAACGGTTCTGCAGGCGGCCGCCGCGCTCCGCGACACCGGCGAACAGGCCGCGCCCCGGCTCGCCGCCGCGCTCACCCCCGACGTCGACGCGGTCCTCTCCGCGCATCCGCTGCGTGAACTGGTCACGTCCAGCGAGGAGTTGCCGCTCCAGGTGGAGCGCGAGCTCGCCCTGTACGGGGCCTGGTACGAGTTCTTCCCGCGCTCGGAGGGCGCGGTGGTGGAGCCGGGCAGACCGCCGGTCAGCGGCACGTTCGCCACAGCGGCGCGCCGCCTGCCGGCCATCGCCGCGATGGGCTTCGACGTCGTCTACCTGCCGCCGGTCCACCCCATCGGCACGACGTTCCGCAAGGGCCCGGACAACAGCCTCTCCCCCGGCCCGCACGATGTCGGCGTGCCCTGGGCGATCGGCTCGGCCGAGGGCGGCCACGACGCGATCCACCCCGACCTCGGCACGCTCGACGACTTCGACCGCTTCGTCGCCGCCGCCGGGGCCGAGGGTCTGGAGATCGCGCTCGACTTCGCCCTGCAGTGCTCACCCGACCACCCGTGGGTGGAGAAGCACCCGGAGTGGTTCCACCACCGGGCCGACGGCACGATCGCGTACGCGGAGAACCCGCCGAAGAAGTACCAGGACATCTACCCGATCGCCTTCGACCGCGACATGCCGGGGCTCATCGCGGAGACGGTGCGGGTGCTCCGCCACTGGATGGCGCACGGTGTGCGTATTTTCCGCGTGGACAATCCGCACACGAAACCGGTCGTCTTCTGGGAGCACGTGATCGGGGAGATCGGCCGCACCGATCCCGACGTGATCTTCCTGGCGGAGGCGTTCACCCGCCCCGCGATGATGCGGACGCTCGGCGAGATCGGCTTCCAGCAGTCGTACACGTACTTCACCTGGCGGAACACCAAGACGGAGATCACTGAATACGTACAGGAGTTGGCAGGCGAATCAGCGGCCGCGATGCGGCCCAACTTCTTCGTCAACACCCCGGACATCCTGCACGAGTTCCTGCAGCACGGCGGCCGTCCGGCGTTCGAACTCCGCGCCGTCCTCGCCGCGACCCTCTCCCCGTCCTGGGGCGTCTACAGCGGATACGAACTCTGCGAAAACGCTCCGCTACGCTCCGGTAGCGAGGAGTATCTGCACTCCGAGAAGTACGAACTGCGGCCGCGGGACTGGGAGTCGGCCCAGCGCGAGGGGCGCACCATCGCCCCGCTGATCACAGCGCTGAACGACATCCGGCGCCGCAGTCCGGCGCTGCGCGGACTGCGCAATGTGCACTTTCACCACGCCGACAAGGACGAGGTGGTCGTGTACTCCAAACGCAGCGGCTCGAACACGGTTCTCGTCGTCGTGAACCTCGATCCACATCACACCCAGGAGGCGACCGTTTCGTTGGACATGCCACACCTGGGGCTCGGCTGGCACGAGACGGTCTCCGTGCACGACGAGCTCACCGGCACCACCCATCACTGGGGCAGGGCGAACTACGTGCGCCTGGAACCGGGCCGTACGCCCGCGCACGTCCTCACCGTCCTGCGACCGTCCACGCCGCGATGAATTCTCTGCCAAAGGGATTCGGAGGGTCACCCACCCCATGATCATGAATGAGCCCGTTCCGGACACCTTCGAGGACACCCCTGCCAAGGACCGGGACCCTGACTGGTTCAAACGTGCCGTCTTCTACGAAGTGCTGGTCCGCTCCTTCCAGGACAGCAACGGCGACGGTGTCGGTGACCTCAAGGGCATCACGGCCAAACTGGACTACCTCCAGTGGCTGGGCGTCGACTGTCTCTGGCTTCCGCCGTTCTTCAAGTCACCCTTGCGTGACGGTGGTTACGACGTGTCGGACTACACGTCCGTCCTCCCCGAGTTCGGCGATCTCGCGGACTTCGTGGAGTTCGTGGACGCCGCGCACCAGCGGGGCATGCGCGTCATCATCGACTTCGTCATGAACCACACGAGCGATCAGCACGAGTGGTTCCAGCAGTCGCGCACCGACCCCGACGGCCCGTACGGCGACTACTACGTCTGGGCCGACGACGACAAGCAGTACCAGGACGCGCGGATCATCTTCGTCGACACGGAAGCGTCCAACTGGACCTTCGACCCGGTCCGCAAGCAGTACTTCTGGCACCGCTTCTTCTCCCATCAGCCGGACCTCAACTACGAGAACCCGGCCGTCCAGGAGGAGATCCTCGCCTCACTGCGTTTCTGGCTCGATCTCGGCATAGACGGATTCCGTCTCGACGCCGTGCCCTACCTCTACGCGGAGGAGGGGACCAACTGCGAGAACCTTCCGGCGACGCATGAGTTCCTCAAGCGCGTCCGCAGGGAGATCGACGCCCAGTACCCGGATGTCGTCATCCTCGCCGAGGCCAATCAGTGGCCGGAGGACGTCGTCGACTACTTCGGCGATTTCCCCTCGGGCGGCGACGAATGCCATATGGCGTTCCACTTCCCGGTGATGCCGCGCATCTTCATGGCGGTGCGCCGCGAATCCCGCTACCCGGTCTCCGAGATCCTCGCCAAGACCCCGGCCATCCCGTCCGGCTGCCAGTGGGGCATCTTCCTGCGCAACCACGACGAGCTGACCCTCGAAATGGTCACCGACGAGGAACGCGACTACATGTACGCGGAGTACGCCAAGGACCCGCGGATGCGCGCCAACATCGGGATCCGGCGGCGGCTCGCTCCTCTTCTGGACAACGACCGCAATCAGATCGAGCTGTTCACCGCGCTGCTGCTCTCCCTGCCCGGCTCGCCGATCCTCTACTACGGCGACGAGATCGGCATGGGCGACAACATCTGGCTCGGCGACCGCGACGCGGTGCGCACCCCGATGCAGTGGACCCCGGACCGCAACGCCGGCTTCTCCTCCTGCGACCCGGGTCGCCTCTCGCTGCCGACGATCATGGACCCGGTCTACGGCTACCAGGTCACCAACGTCGAGGCGTCGATGTCGTCACCGTCGTCGCTGCTCCACTGGACCCGCCGGATGATCGAGATCCGCAAGCAGAACCCGGCGTTCGGCCTCGGCTCGTACACCGAACTGCCGTCCTCCAACCCGGCCGTGCTCGCCTTCCTGCGCGAGTACAAGGACGACCTGGTGCTGTGCGTGCACAACTTCTCGCGCTTCGCCCAGCCCACCGAACTCGACCTGCAGACCTTCGCCGGCCGGCACCCGGTGGAGCTGATCGGCGGCGTCCGCTTCCCGGCCATCGGAGAACTGCCCTACCTCCTGACCCTGGCGGGGCACGGGTTCTACTGGTACCGGTTGCGCAAGGACTGACGCGCAAGGACGACGCGCAAGGACCGACGCGCAAGGACGACGCACAAGGACCGAAAGGCCCGAAACAGCGCGGACCGCGTACCGCGCAACCCGCGGCCCGGGGCGGGAGAGCCGGATCCTCCGGTTTTCCTCCCCGCGCCCGGGGCACTCCTACACGCATACCCGGCACGTCCCCATTTCTGGGCAGCTCTTCTTCGCAGCAGCTTCTCTGGACAGCATCTCGGCACCCGGGCCCGCTCGCATCATCCGACGCACCCCCCGGGGGAAGGACGCGACGCCATGTCGGAAACCGCAGCCCGGCCCGTCATCTCGCCACAGGGCCACGACGAGCTGCTCACGTCCCTGGACCCACTGTTGCGGGAGTGGCTGCCGCGCCAGCGGTGGTTCGCGGGGAAGGGACGCCCGGTCACCGAGCTGACCCTCGACGCCGTCACCCGGCTGCGGCCCGACAACGCCCTGTTGCACTTACTCCTGCGCACCCACCAGCCCCCGGCGGACGAAGGCCCCGGCGACTGCTACCAGCTCCTCATCGGCACCACCGACGCCCTGCCGCCCCACCTCGCGCCCGCCGTCATCGGCCACATCACCCGGGGCCCCCTCGCCGGCCGCACCGCCTACGAGGCCCTGCACGACCCGCGCCAGACCTCGGTCCTCCTCGAACGTCTCCGGCTGCCCGGCACCTTCGGCGGACTCCGCTTCCACCGCGAGCCGGACGGCCGAATACCCGACGACCTCACGCCCCGCCCGCTCGCCGCCGAGCAGTCCAACTCCTCGGTCGTCTACGGCGACGCGCTCATCGCCAAGGTCTTCCGCCGCGTCCTGCCCGGCACCAACCCCGACCTCGAACTCCCCCTCGCCCTGGCCCGCGAGGGCTGCGACCGCGTCCCCGCCCCCGTCGCCTGGTACGAGAGCGCCGACGGCGAGACCACGCTCGGCGTGCTCCAGCCCTACCTCAAAGGCGCCGCCGACGGCTTCGACCTCGCCCTCAAACACCTCGTCGAGCAGCAGGACTTCACCGCCGAGGCGCGCGAGCTGGGCCGCGCCACCGCCGAGGTGCACACCGCCCTGGCCCGCGCCCTGCCCACCGTCACCTTCACCCGCGCCCACCTGGAACAACTCGCCGCGGCGATGACCGCACGCCTGGAGGCCACGGCCCACCAGGTCCCCGCGCTCCTGCCCCACCTGCCCGGTCTGCGCACCGCGTTCGAGGCGCTCGCCGACCTCGCCGGCGAGGGCCGCACCTGGCAGGCCCAGCGCGTCCACGGCGACCTCCACCTCGGCCAGTGCCTGCGCGACCCCTCCGGCTTCTGGCGCCTCATCGACTTCGAGGGCGAACCGTCCCGCCCCCTCGCCGAACGCCGCATGCCGCACCCGCCGCACCGCGACGTCGCCGGCATGCTCCGCTCCTTCGACTACGCCGCCCGCTCGCACCGCCCCTGGAACCCCGCCTGGTCCGACGCGTGCCGCGCCGCCTACTGCGCGGGCTACGCGTCCGCCGCGGGCCGCGACCCGCGCACCGACCCCGTCCTGCTGCGGGCGTACGAGACGGACAAGGCGGTGTACGAGGCCCTGTACGAGGCCCGGCACCGCCCGGACTGGCTGCCCGTGCCGCTGGCGGCGCTGGCACGCCTCGCGGAGCCGGCCTGAGACCCGCGCCACCACCCATGCACGGCTTATCAAGGAGGCCCCGCCCGTGACCCGCCGCCCGACCGAAAACCCGCCCCCGGAACCGGCCTCGGTACCGGCTCCGGCAGCGGCATCAGCACCTCCGTCAGCACCGGTGAGCAGTTCCGTACCGGAGAGCGGTTCCGTACCGGAGAGCGGTTCCGTACCGGCAAGCGGTTCCGTACCGGAGAGCAGTTCCGTACCGGCAAGCGGTTCCGTACCGGAGAGCGGTTCCGTACCGGAGAGCGGTTCCGTACCGGCAAGTGACCGCGAGCGTCTTCTCTCGGCCACCCATCACGATCCCCACTCGGTCCTGGGCGCCCACCCCGTCGGCACCGGCGTCGCCTTCCGCGCGTGGCGTCCCTACGCCGAGAAAGTAACCGTCACCACCCCGGAGGGCCTGCGCACCGACCTGCGCGACGACGGCGACGGCTTCTTCTCCGCGCTCCTCCCGTCCGAGGCGGCCTGGTCCGCCCCCGCCTCCCCGGCCTCGTCCCCGTACACGCTGGAGATCACCTACGGCGACACCGTGCAGCGCGTCGCGGACGCCTACTCCCTGCTCCCCTCCGTCGGCGACCTCGACCTGCACCTCATCGGCGAGGGCCGCCACGAGCAGCTGTGGACGGCGCTCGGCGCCCGGCCCATGGAGCACCAGGGGATCCAGGGCACCCGCTTCACGGTCTGGGCGCCCAACGCGCGCGGTGTCCGCGTCGTCGGCGGCTTCAACTACTGGGACGGCGCCGCCCACAGCATGCGCTCGCTCGGCTCCACCGGCATCTGGGAGCTGTTCGTCCCCGACATCGGCGAGGGCGAGCTCTACAAGTACGAGATCACCCGCCCGGACGGCAGCAAGACCCAGCGCGCCGATCCGCTCGCCACCCGTACCGAGACGCCGCCGGCGAACTCGTCCGTCGTACACGTCTCGCGCCATGTCTGGCACGACGACGAGTGGCTGCGGGCGCGCAACGACCGTCCCGCGCACGAGGCACCGTTCTCGGTCTATGAGATCCATCTGCCGTCGTGGCGGCCCGGGCTCTCGTATCGGCAGCTGGCCGAGCAGTTGCCGCGGTACGTGGCGGACCTGGGCTTCACGCATGTCGAGCTGATGCCCGTCGCCGAGCACCCCTTCGGCGGTTCCTGGGGATACCAGGTCACCGGGTTCTACGCGCCGACCGCCCGGCTCGGCACCCCCGACGACTTCAAGTTCCTCGTCGACGCACTGCATCAGGCCGGTATCGGCGTCCTCATGGACTGGGTGCCCGCGCACTTCCCGCGCGACGACTGGGCGCTCGCCGAGTTCGACGGGCGGACCCTGTACGAGCACGAGGATCCACTGCGGGCCGCGCACCCGGACTGGGGCACGCTGGAGTTCGACTACGGGCGCAAGGAAGTGCGGAACTTCCTCGTCGCCAACGCCCTGTACTGGTGCGAGGAGTTCCACATCGACGGGCTCCGCGTCGACGCCGTCGCCTCCATGCTTTATCTGGACTACTCGCGCGAGGACGGGCAGTGGACGCCGAACCAGCATGGGGGGCGGGAGAACCTTGACGCCGTCTCCTTCCTCCAGGAGATGAACGCCACCCTGTACCGGCGCGTGCCCGGCGTCGTCACCATCGCCGAGGAGTCCACCGCCTGGGACGGGGTCACCCGCGCGACCCATCACATCGGGCCGGGGGGCTTCGGCGGGCTCGGGTTCGGGCTCAAGTGGAACATGGGGTGGATGCACGACTCGCTGGACTACCTCGCCCATGAGCCCGTGCATCGTAAGTACCACCATCACGAGATGACGTTCTCGATGGTGTACGCCTACAGCGAGAACTACGTGCTGCCGATCTCCCACGACGAGGTCGTGCACGGCAAACGGTCCCTGGTCAGCAAGATGCCGGGCGACTGGTGGCAACAGCGCGCCAACCACCGCGCCTATCTGGGCTTCATGTGGGCCCACCCCGGCAAGCAGCTTCTGTTCATGGGGCAGGAGTTCGCGCAGGGCGCCGAGTGGTCGGAGGCCAGTGGGCCCGACTGGTGGCTCCTCGACCCCGCGTACGGCGCCGAGGCCGATCACCGCGGGGTGCGCGATCTGACCCGTGACCTCAACGCCGCGTATCGCGGGACGCCTGCTCTGTGGGAGCGCGACACCGATCCGGCCGGGTTCTCGTGGATCGCCGGGGACGCGGTCGAGGACAACGTCTTCGCGTTCCTGCGCCACGCCGCCGACGGCAGCCCGCTGCTGGCCGTCTCCAACTTCTCGCCCGTCGTGCGGCACGAGTACCGGCTCGGGGTACCGGGGGACGTACCGGCTTGGCATGAGGTGCTCAATACGGACGGGGTGCGGTACGGGGGTGGGGGCGTCGGCAATCCGGAGCCGGTCAAGCCCGACGACGTGGGCGCGCACGGCCGCCCCGCGAGCATCGGGCTGACGCTGCCGCCACTGGCGACGGTGTGGCTGCGGCCATGACCGCCTAGGGGCGCGGGGAACTGCGCGACCAGCCACGACGGCGCGGTTCCCCGCCCTACCTCCTATTCGGCTACGGCGAGCCGCTGGAGCGCCGAAGGCAGCTCCTTCGCGTGCACGACCCCGAGGGTCTGTGTGGCCCTGGTCAGCGCCACATACAGATCGCTCAGCCCGAACTCGGCGGGTTCGACCACGATGACCCGGTCGAACTCGAGCCCCTTCGCCTGACGCGGGTCGAGCAGCACAAGGTGCTGAGTCAGGTCCGGTTCGGCGTCCGCCTCGATGCCGGGCAGCCGCGCGGCCAGCGCCTCTCGGAGCCGGCGCGGGGCGATCACGGCCAAGCGGCCCTCGCCAGGGGTCTGCGCCGCCGCGACCTCCGCCACCGCCTGTGCGATGTCTCCGGTCACCATGCGACGCCAAGGCCGTACGCCCGTCGACCGTACGGAAGACGGCGGTACGAACTCCGGGTGCGCCTCCCGCAACACCGCCGCCGCGACGTCCATGATCTCGGACGGCGTGCGGTAGTTGACCCCGAGCCGCGTGTGCTCGAACCTGTCCTCCACGTAGGGCTCAAGGATCTTGTCCCACGCCCCGACGCCCGCCTCCTCGGCGGTCTGTGCCGGGTCGCCCACCAGCGTCATCGAGCGCGTCGGCGACCGCCGCATCAGCAGCCGCCACGCCATCGGCGACAGCTCCTGCGCCTCGTCGACGATGATGTGGCCGAACGCCCACGTCCGGTCCGCCGCCGCCCGCTCCGCCGCGCTGCGGTGGTCCTCCTCCTCGTACCAGTCGGCCACCCGGTCCGCGTCCACGATGTCGTGCGCGGCCAGGACCTCCGACTCGTCCTCGTCCTCGAACTCGTACGTCTCCGAGCCGCGCGACAGGTCCAACACGCCCTGCGCGTAAGCGATCCTCTCCTGCCGCGCCGCCTCCGCCGCGGCCCGCTCCGCCGCGTCGTCGTGGCCGAGCAGCTCCGCCGCCTCGTCGAGCAGCGGTACGTCCGCCGGGGTCCAGTCCGCCGGGCCCGTCGCCTTCCTGCGGATCGCCTCCGCGTCCTCGTCGCAGAGGCGTACGGGCTCCGCCAGGAAGTCCGCCACCACCTGCTCCGGGGTCAGCGTCGGCCACAGCTCCTCGATCGCCGCGTGCACCTCCGCGCTCGCCGCCACGCCCTTGCCGAGCTGGGCCAGGTCGTCCGGGCCCAGGAAGTTCGGGCCGCCGTACGGGTCCGCGCCGATCCGCTCCGCCAGCTGGGCCGTCAGGGCGTCCAGGATGCGGAAGGCGAAGTGCGGCCGCGCCAAGTTGTGCGGCAGGAGTGTGTCGCGGGCCGCCTGGCGCGCCTCGTACGCGATCTCCCAGTCCAGGATCAGGTCGCCGTCGTCGTGCGGGATGATCAGCGGGGCGCCCGGTTCGGGGAGCTGCTGGCGGTCCTGGACCGCCAGGGAGAGCGCCTCCGCCATCCGTACCGCGCCCTTGACCGCGGCTGCTTGCGGGATGTCCGTCGCCGTCGCGTGCACCCCCGGGTACAGCTCGCCGACCGTCGCGAGCAGTACGCCCGTCTCGCCCAGCGCCGGCAGCACCTCGCTGATGTACGACAGGAACGCCGGGTTCGGGCCCACGATCAGCACCGCCCTCTTCGCCAGCAGCTCCCTGTGCTCGTACAGCAGGAACGCCGCCCTGTGCAGCGCCACCGCCGTCTTGCCCGTGCCCGGGCCGCCCTCCACGACCAGTACGCCCCTGTGGTCGTGCCGGATGATCCGGTCCTGCTCCGCCTGGATCGTCTGCACGATGTCACCCATGCGGCCGGTCCTCGCCGAGTTCAGCGCGGCGAGGAGTACGGCGTCGCCGCTCGGGTCCTCGAAACCCGTGCGCTCGTCGTCGCCCAGGTCGAGGATCTCGTCGTGCAGCTCCGTGACCGTGCGGCCCTCTGTCGTGAGGTGGCGGCGCCGGCGCAATCCCATCGGGACGTGGCCCGTCGCCAGATAGAACGGGCGGGCCACCCGGGCGCGCCAATCGATCAGAATCGGGGTGTGCTCGGTGTCCTCTTCTCTGATTCCGATACGGCCGATGTGGTGCGCCGTGCCGTCCGTGAGATCGATGCGGCCGAAACAGAGCGAACCGTCCACCGCATTCAGCGCGGCGAGCAGCCCCGAGCGCTCCACGACCAGCAGGTCGCGCTCCAGGCGGGCCTGCTGACCTGTGCCTACGGGCGTCAGGGCGTCCGTGACCGAGTCCGCGGCGGCGCCGCGCAACGCGTCGATCCGCGCGTAGAGCCGGTCGATGAATTCCTGTTCCTTTTGCAGTTCTTTCTGCGATGCGGCGGATTCCCGGCTTGACAAAACTGCTCCCTGCCCGGTACGGTGTGTTTAGTTGGCCCCCGGTGAGGGGCCTTTTCTGTGGGCACACAGAAACACCGAATATACCCCGGGCAGGGGGTAATTCCAACCTCGGTCCCGGTTTCTCAGACGGTGTCCGACAATTCCTCGAGCAGTCGGCGCTTGGGCCTCGCGCCCACGCGGGACCAGACCGGTTCGCCCTGCTTGAAGACCATCAGCGTCGGCATCGACAGCACGTTGTACTTCGCCGCCGTCTCCGGGTTGGCGTCCACGTCGATCGCCACGACGTCCAGGCGCTCCTTCTCCTCCTCCGCGATCGACTTCAGCACCGGGGCCAGTTGCCTGCACGGCCCGCACCACTCGGCCGTGAACTCCACCAGCACGGGCAGCTCCGCCTTGAGCACCTGCTCGTCGAAGTCCGCGTCCGTCACGTCCCGCATGATCACTCCTCTTCCTGTTGCCGGGTGAGTTCGCAGCGCGGGGCCGGCTGTTCCGCGGCCAGCGCGGCGACGGTCTGCTCGGCGCGGTGCAGCTGTGCACCGACCGTCTCCCGTACTGCGGTCAACTCGTCTATCAGCGCGTCCAGTTCGGTGAGCTTGTTCCTGTACACGGCCAGCGATGCCGGGCACGAGTCGCCCTCCGGGTGGCCTGCGCGCAGGCACTCCACGAACGGGCGGGTCTCCTCCAGGTCGAACCCGAAGTCCTGCAACGTACGGATCTGCCGCAGCGCGCGCAGATCCCCCTCGTCGTAGGTCCGGTAGCCGTTGCCGCCGCGCCGCGCGGGCAGCAGCCCGCGTGACTCGTAGTACCTGAGCGTCCGCGTGGTCGTGCCGGCGCGGGCCGCGAGCTCTCCGATGCGCATGCCTATGACGGTAGACGTTGACCCTGGCGTCAAGGCCAGTGAGTGTGGGCGAACGCGTGGAAGGGAGGGTGGCCGCCTGGTGTGGTGGTTGGCGGCTCTCCGTCTCGTTCCGACAGGTGTCGGGGTGGGTACGGGGCCGCCCGGGGCATGTCCGTGCTCGCCATCTTGATGGCGTCGCCGCTCGCTTCGGGTGCCGCCACCGCGTGAACTGTGCTGCGCGCGCACATGCCCCGGACGGCCCCTCCCGTCTCGTACGCGGCTGCGGGTCGGACCAGCGTCCGCCCTACGGCCAGTCGACCATCCCTGCGAACGTCAGGACCGTCGCCAGCAGTGCCATCGGCGCCAGCGCGGCGAACCCCGTCCGGCGGGCCTCGAACCGCTCCTCCCACGGCAGCAGCCATGCGGTCGCGAGAATCAGCAGCGAAATGGTCAGTCCCCAGCCGAAGACCGTGTAGGCACGTTCGTAGCTCGGGTCGAAAGCCGCCGCCTGCGCGTCGGTGCACGAGTCACAGGCCATCGGCGCCAGCCCCGCGTAGAACCACGCGAAGAGCGCCGCCGGGATCGTCACCACCGAGGACAGCAGGGGGGCGATCCACTGCCGGGTGGCCTGGGCTTGCTGTGCGGGCGCGTCTGCGGCGATATCCAGTGACATGCTCCTATCCAATGCCGGTACGGGGGCCTTGGCATGAGCGGTCGTACCTAGATACGGCCGAGCCGTATCTAGGTATCTGCGCCTGAACGCAGAAAAGCCCCGTGCCATATGGCACGGGGCTTTTCTCTACAATGAGTTCGGCGGCGTCCTACTCTCCCACAGGGTCCCCCCTGCAG
>NZ_JBIRPI010000031.1:0-69200 GCF_044332585.1 Streptomyces sp. NPDC016845
ACCAGCGGGGCACCGGCCGCGATGGCCATGTCCATGATCTTGTGGATCTTCGTGGCGTGGGCCTCGCCCAGGGCGCCGCCGAAGATCCGGAAGTCGTGCGCGTAGACGAAGACCGTCCGGCCCTCGACCGTGCCCCAGCCGGTGATCACACCGTCCGTGTAGGGCTTCTTGGCCTCCAGGCCGAAGCCGACCGCGCGGTGGCGGCGGAGCTGCTCGACCTCGTTGAACGACCCCTCGTCAAGCAGCAGCTCGATGCGCTCGCGCGCGGTCAGCTTGCCCTTGGCGTGCTGGGCCTCGGTTGCCCGGTCGCTCGGTCCGCGCAGGGCCTGCTCACGGATCGCGTGCAGCTCGGCCACGCGCCCACGGGCGTCGGTGGGCTCGTCCCCGGGGGCGGAGGCGGTGTCGTCCAAAACGGTCATGTAGTGACCATACGAAGCCGACCAAGGAAAACGGGCCGTCGACTTCGCACAGTCTCCGGCTCGTTTTCCTGGTAGCCCTGAACAGAACCGGCGCCTCATGCAGCCATAGTCACTGCTCAGGCCCCTGTTCGCTTGTAGGGGTCGCACAAAGACGGTCGGCTTCGGAGGGTGAGAGGCCCGTCACACCACCGCCGTCACACCACCGCCGTCACACGACCGCCGTCACACGACCGTCGGCGCGTAGACGGCGCTCGCGCCCAGCTCCTCCTCGATCCGGATGAGCCGGTTGTACTTGGCGGTGCGGTCCGAGCGGGACAGGGAGCCCGTCTTGATCTGGCCGCAGCCGGTGGCGACCGCGAGGTCCGCGATGGTCGTGTCCTCGGTCTCGCCGGAGCGGTGTGAGATGACGACCGCCCAGCCGGCCCGGCGCGCGGCGGAGACGGTGCCGAGCGCCTCGGTCAGCGTACCGATCTGGTTGACCTTCACCAGTACCGCGTTGCCGACGCCCGTCCGGATGCCCTCCCTGACCAGCGCCTCGTTCGTGCAGAACACGTCGTCACCGGTGAGCTGGCAGCGGTCGCCGACGCGGGCGGTCAGCTCGCGCCAGCCGTCGAGATCGGTCTCGGCCATCGGGTCCTCGACGGAGAGGACGGGGTAGGCGTCGATGAGCTTGGCGAGGTAGTCGACCTGTTCGGCGGAGGTGCGGCGGACGCCTTCGCCCGTGTACGCGTAGACGCCGTCGCGGTGGAACTCGGAGGACGCCGGGTCCATGATCAGGCCGATGTCGGCGCCGGGCCGGTAGCCGGTGCGTTCGATGGCGGCCATGACGAAGTCGAGCGCTTCCTCGGCCGTGCGCAGCGCGGGCGCGAAGCCGCCCTCGTCCCCCACGCCGGTGGAGTGCCCGGCGGCAAGGAGGTCGCGGCGCAGGGTGTGGAAGACCTCGGAGCCCATCCGGACGGCTTCGGCGAAGGTCGTGGCGCCGACCGGCGCGATCATGAACTCCTGGAAGTCCAGCGGATTGTCGGCGTGGGCGCCGCCGTTGACGATGTTCATCATCGGCATGGGCAGGGTGCGGGCGTCGGCGCCGCCGAGGTAGCGGTAGAGGGGCAGCCGGTGCGCGGCGGCGGCCGCCTTCGCGGTGGCGAGCGAGACGCCGAGCAGTGCGTTGGCGCCGAGCCGGGATTTGGTGGGGGTGCCGTCGAGGGCGGTCAGGGCCGCGTCGAGACCGGCCTGGTCGGCGGCGTCGCGGCCGATGACGGCCGCCGCGATCTCGCCCTTCACGTGCTCGACCGCGCGGTCGACACCCTTGCCGTGCCAGCGCGCCGGGTCGCCGTCGCGCAGTTCGACGGCTTCGCGGGCGCCGGTGGAGGCGCCGGAGGGGACGGCGGCGCTGCCGAGGGAGCCGTCGGCGAGGACGACGTCGACCTCGACGGTCGGGTTACCGCGGCTGTCGAGGACGGTGCGGGCGGTGACGGAGCGGATGGCCGTGGAGCCGGTCATGGAGTGCATGGGGTGCGTGGAGTGCATGGGGTGCGTGGAGTTCACGGAGTTCCTTCGCTCGGAACGGTGCGGGCCCCCGGCTGCGACGACGCTGGCGCTGAGCCCGACAGGACGGAACTCTACAGCAATGCTGTTCAGTTGTGCTGTTCAGTTCGGCTGCATACTTCCCCACGGGGCCGCGTACGCCGGTGACCTGCGGGTTAGAGTTCCGTATGCCCACCCCGGAAGCCGCCGCCGTCGCCGCCGAACTGCGTACCGCGATGGGCAAGCTCACGCGGCGCGTGAAGCACGAGGACCGGATTCCGCTCGGCCAGGTGGCCGTGCTCGGCGCCCTGGACCGGGACGGCGCCATGACCACCAGCGACCTCGCCACCGACCAGCGCGTACGGCCGCAGTCGATGGCCCGCGCCGTGGGTCTGCTGATGGAGCAGGGCCTGATCACCCGCCGCCCGCACCCGACGGACGGCCGTAAGTCCCTGGTGGAGCTGACCGACGCCGGGCGGGCCGCCCTGGAGACGGAGCGCGGTCGCCGGGCCGGCTGGCTGGCGCAGGCCATCGAGGACGAACTCACCGACACAGAGCGGGAGTTGCTGGCGCGCGGCGCGGCACTCCTGGAGCGCCTCGCCGCGCGCTAGACCTACCTCTGCGGGCGGTCAGCAGCCGCCGCAGTTGTAGTAGAGGACGTCCCAGTGGTTGCCCTCGTCGGCGTAGATGTTGCCCGACCCGGACTTGTACTGGGGTGCGCCGTCGCCGCGCAGCCCTATGTACGTGAAGGTGTTCTTGATGTAGTTGGTGACGCAGGTGTTCTTGCCGTAGTCGAGCTTGTAGCCGTTCCAGTGCGAGTACGTGCCGCTCGCGTGGCCGGTCTCGGTGCCGCCGGTGATGTTGAGGGCGCAGCCGGTGGCGCGCTTGAGGGTCTGGGCACCCTGGGCGGTGGCCAGGTTGAGCTGGTCGAAGGATGTACAGGTGCTGACGTTGCGGTTCGAGCAGCCGCCCGAGGACGACCAGGTGACACCGACCGAGCTGAACATCGAGGTCGCGGTGGAGTGACTGATCTTGGTGGCGGCGGACGCGTCGGTCGCCGAGACGAGGACGCCGAAGCCGGGGGCGGCGAGGGCGCCGGTGGTGAGCGCGAGCGCGGTGAGCGCGGAGCGGATGCGCATGGGGTTTCCTTCCTGCCGGGCGTGGGGTGGTGCAGGGGGAACAGGAAGATGGTCCCGGGTTCTACGCGCGTGGGGTAGTGCGCCTTCAAGATCCACTCGATGTAATCGGATGAACACTCGGCGCATGATGTTGAAAGTTGAACATCATCGCGCTACAGTCGCACTCAGTTGATAGTTCAACATTCAACATCGAGCGGCATCCACGTGCCGACCGTCCCCAAGGAGCACGTCATGGGCATCTTCAACCGCAAGAACGAGACCGGCGCCGACACCACCCCGGCCACCGTCGACCCGGAGCTGGCCGCCGTCACCGGTGACTACACCGTCGACCCCGCGCACACGACCCTCGGCTTCGTCGCCCGGCACGCCATGGTGACCAACGTCAAGGGCGGATTCGCCGACTTCACCGGTGAACTGCACCTGGACGGTTCGGACCCGGCCAAGTCCACGGCCTCGTTCGACGTGCGGATGGCGAGCATCGACACGGGCAACGCCGACCGGGACGGCCACCTCAAGAGCGCCGACTTCTTCAAGATCGACGAGTTCCCGACAATGACGTTCCGTACGACGTCGGCCGAGTCGCTCGGCGGCTCCGACTACCGCGTCACCGGCGACCTCTCGATCCTCGGCACCACCAAGCCGATCACCATCGACCTGGAGTTCAACGGCTCCGCGAAGGACCCGTTCGGCAACGAGCGCGTCGGCTTCGAGGGCAAGGCCGAGCTCCTGCGCTCCGAGTGGGGCCTGACCTGGAACGCCGCACTCGAGACCGGCGGCGTCCTGATCTCCGACAAGATCAAGCTGAACTTCGACATCTCGGCGATCAAGAAGGCCTGAGCCGGCACGGGGGCATCAGCGAGTTGAGGCGGTCACGAGTCGCGTGGCCGCCAACTCGGCGTACAGGGCGCCCCGTTCGAGCGGTTCGGCATGGGTGCCCTGGGCGCGGGCCCGCCCGTTCTCCAGTACGACGATGCGGTCCGCGTCGACGACGGCGGACAGCCGGTGCGCGATCACCAGGACCGTCGGGAGCAGGTTGTCGCGCAAGGTGCCGGCGAGCTGTCCTCCGACCTGAAGTGGGTGTCGTTACCGCCGGTGAACCGATCGCTACGGCGAGCGTGACCTGCCTCACAAAGCGGCCGTGCATGTCACATCCGGCCCCTCCCCGACTGTCACGACAGTGAGCACCGACGGGAGGCAGTCATGTCCGACAGCACCACCCGCGCCGAGCGTCCTCCGGCGCCCGCGGCAGGCGAGCGCGTCGCCGACTGGGTCGACGGCCGGCTGGGGATCTACGGTCTCGGCCGTAAGTACCTGCGGAAGGTCTTCCCCGACCACTGGTCGTTCCTGCTGGGCGAGGTCTGCCTCTACACGTTCATCATCCTGATCCTCACCGGCGTCTACCTCACGCTCTTCTTCCACCCGTCGATGAACGAGGTGACGTACCAGGGCAGTTACGTGCCGCTCAAGGGCATCCGGATGTCCGAGGCGTACTCCTCGACGCTCGACATCAGCTTCGACGTACGCGGCGGACTGCTCATCCGGCAGATCCACCACTGGGCGGCGCTCATCTTCGTCGCGGCGATGTTCGTGCACATGATGCGGCACTTCTTCACGGGCTCGTTCCGCAAGCCGCGCGAGCTGAACTGGCTGTTCGGCTGGCTGCTGCTGTTCCTCGCCCTCTTCGAGGGGCTGCTCGGCTACTCGCTCCCGGACGACCTGCTGTCGGGCGCGGGCATGCGGCTCATCGAGGGCATGACGCTGTCGGTCCCGATCGTCGGGACGTACCTGTCGTTCTTCCTCTTCGGCGGCGAGTTCCCGGGCGACGACATCGTGGCCCGCTTCTACTCGATCCACATCCTGCTGCTGCCCGGCATCATGGCGGCGCTCGTGGTCACCCACCTGATCCTGGTCTTCTACCACAAGCACACCCAGTTCCCGGGGGCGGGCAAGACCGAGAAGAACGTCGTCGGCCAGCCGTTCTTCCCCGTCTACGTGGCCAAGGCCGGCGGCTTCTTCTTCCTCGTCTTCGGGGTCGTCGCGGCGATCGCGGCCATCGCGTCCATCAACCCCGTCTGGCTCTACGGCCCCTACCGCCCCGACCAGGTCTCCACGGGCGCCCAGCCCGACTGGTACCTGGGCTTCGCCGAGGGCCTGGTCCGGGTCATGCCCGGCTGGGAGATGGTGTTCTGGGGGCACACCCTCAACCTCGGCATCCTCGTCCCGTTCCTCGCGTTCCCGCTCTGGCTCGTCCTCATCGGCGTGTGGCCGTTCGTCGAGGCGTGGGTCACGGGCGACCGCCGCGAACACCATCTCCTCGACCGGCCCCGCGATCGTCCTGTGCGGACGGGGCTCGGGGTGGCCTGGATCGTCGGCTTCCTGGTGGCCATGGGGGCGGGCGCGAATGATCTCTGGGCCACGCACTTCCATCTGTCCGTGAACGCCATCACGTGGTTCGCGCGGGTGGCGCTCTTCGCCGGTCCGGTCCTGGCGTTCATCGTCACGAAGCGTGTGTGCCTCGGGCTGCAACGCCGCGACCGCGACAAGGTGCTGCACGGCCGTGAGACCGGGCTCATCAAGCGGCTCCCCCACGGGGAGTACGTGGAGGTGCATGAGCCCCTGCCCCGCGAGGAGGTGTACCGGCTCACGCAGCACGAGGAGCCGGTCGCCCTGGCGGGCGGGGGTGAGCGCGGGGTGCGGCCCCGGGTGCGGGTGGTGTTGTCCCGGTGGATGTACGGGGACGAAGCCCGCATACCCAAGCCCCGCCCCGAGGAGCTGGAGTCCGGGTCCTCCTCCTCACATCACTGAGGCCCCGCGCTCGAACTCGCACCACACGCTCTTGCCCGGGTCCCGCGCCTCCGTGCCCCACTTGTCGGCCAGCGCGGCCACCAGGAGCAGGCCCCGGCCGTGCTCCTGCTCGGGGCGCGGTTCGTCGGCGGCCACCGCGCCGTCGCCGCTGTCGTGCACCTCGATCCTGATCACCCTGTCCGCACCCATCCCGATGTGCAGTCGGAAACCTCGCCCAGGTGGCACGCCGTGCAGCAGCGCGTTGGTCGCCAGCTCGCTCACGCACAAGAGTGCGTCGTCAAGGCGTTCGGTTGCGCGCCAATCCCGCAACGCCCAGGCTGTGAACGTGCGGGCCGCCGGGACAGATTTGCGTTCGCGGCGGTAGAACGCCTCGCGCTGGTACGGCAGTTGTTCCATGACGCTCACTCTTGTGCGGGTGCGATGTGTGGGGGCAGCGCGACAGGTCGTACATCTGCGTTTGTACGAGTTCGCTCCGCTCGGGGTGGGGTGAGGATGGGCAGGGTGCGCGTATGAAGAAACAGGTCACTTCGTGGCATGCGATCGGGGCGCAGATCGCGCACTTCCGGAAGTACGCGGGGATCACGCAGACGGGTCTGGCGGACCGGTTGCACATCAGCCCGGACAAGATGGCCTCCATCGAGCAAGGGCGGCGGCCGCTACGTATGCCGCTGGCGGCGGAGATCGATGAGGTCCTCGAAACGAAGGGGGCGTTGGAGGTCGCCGTGAACAAGATCCCGGCGCGCGAGAAGCATCCGGTGGTCGTAGCGGACCTGGTGGAGTTCGAGGAGAGGGCGCGGGCGATCCTGTCGTACGAGACGCTGACGGTGCCTGGGTTGGTGCAGACCGCCGCATACGCGCTGGCCAGCTACGAGTATCGGCACCCGCCCCTGCCCGACGAGACCGTGGACGACTGGGTCACCGGCCGAATGGAGCGGCAGCGGATCTGGAAGCGACCGCATCCGCCCTGGTCCACGTTCATCCTGGAGGAGTCGATCCTGCGTCGGCCCATCGGCGGCTTGGAAGTCATGCGAGGCCAGCTCCGCAGGCTGCTGGAACTGAGCGAGCTCCCTTTCATGGGCATCCAGATCATGCCAATGAATCAGGTGCCGCACGCTGGGCTCGCTGGGCCGATGACGTTGCTTCAGAACCCCGACAACGACTTCGCCGTCTACGCCGAAGGCCAGGGCGGGAGCGCAGTCATCGAGGATGCGGACGAGGCGAGTGTCTACCTGGAGAAGTATGGAATGCTGCGGTCGCAGGCACTATCTCCAGTAGAGAGCGCTCGCCTGCTGGACGGACTGCTAGGAGCCACATGAACACCGCAGCACGACCGCACGGCCACGCGTCCAGGGAACTCGCGTGGTTCAAGTCCAGCTACAGCACTGACCAGGGCGGGAACTGCCTCGAAGTCGCCTGCGACTGGCGGAAGTCGACGTACAGCAACAACGAAGGCGGGAATTGCGTCGAGGTCGCCGCACACGCCACCGCCATCCACATCCGCGACTCCAAGAACGACCCCGCCACCGGCGCCGTCCTCACCGTCAGCCCAGGCACCTGGAACACTTTCCTCCGCACACATGCCGCCCGGCCCTGAGAGACGGTGAGGAGCCTCATGAGCGTTGCCGGACCCGCCTGGTTCAAGTCCAGCTACAGCGGTGATCAAGGCGGCAATTGCCTCGAAGTCGCCTGCGACTGGCGGAAGTCGACGTACAGCGGCAGCCAGGGCGGCGACTGCGTCGAGGTCGCCACACACGCCACCGCGGTCCACGTTCGCGACTCCAAGAACGACCTCGCCACCGGCGCCGTCCTCACCGTCAGCCCCCACACCTGGAACCAATTCCTCCGCACACATGTCACCCGGCCCTGAGCGGAGCGTCGACGCCGCGCGCGTCAGGGAGCTGATCCTCGACCCGGACGCCGGGTCCGAGCCGTACGTGCTGCGCGACACCCACGTACGCGGCGCACTCGCCCTGGACGGGGCCGAGATCAGGCGGCTCGTGCGGTTCGAGGGGTGTCGGTTCGACGGGCCGATGACGTTGGAGGGGGCGAGCACGCTCGCGTTCTCCGTGACCGACTGCGAGCTGCCCGGGTTCATGGCGCCGACCGCGCAGATCGGTGGGCGGCTCGATCTGCGGGGGTCCAGGATCACGGGTGGGCGGCGGGGCGCCGTGAACGTCACGCTCACCCACATAGCGGGCGGGCTGATCCTCGACCGGGCCCATCTGATCGCCGCGACGGACGGCATCGCTCTGCACGCGGGCGGTCTGATCATGCAGGGCGGCGTGTTCTGCAAGAACGGGTTCGTGGCGGAGGGGCAAGTACTGTTCCCCGGCGCCGAGTTGCCCGGCGGGCTGTGGATGGACGGCGCTCACCTCACCGGTACCGCTCCGCAGGAGGTCGCCTTCAACGGGGACGCGTTGCGGGCCTCCACCGTCCGGCTGCATCAGGGGTTCCGGGCCGAGGGACGGGTGCGGTTGCGCGGGGCGCGGATCGACGACCTGCTGTCGTTCCACGAGGCCGAACTCCTGGGCACGGGTGGGTCGTTGATGATCGTCGGGGCGCAGGTGGAGGCGCTCGACCTGCGGTTCGCGCGACCGCCCGCGGGCGGTGTGAACCTGGGCAACGCGCGCGCGACCCGCCTCCAGGACCGGCCGGCCACGTGGCGCGCGCCGCTGGGCCTGGACGGGCTGACGTACGACTGGATGGAGCTGACCGCGGCCACCCAGCGCGAGGACACGGCGAACCGGCTGGCTTGGCTGAGGATGCAGTCGGCGTTCACACCCCAGCCGTACGAGCAGCTGGCCGCGTACTACCGGAAGCTGGGCCACGAGGACGAGGCGCGGCGGGTCCTGCTCGTACGGGAGCGCAGGCGGCGGGCGACGCAACGGCCGCTCGGCCGGGTGTGGGGGCTGCTTCTCGAAGCGACGGTCGGATACGGCTACCGCCCGTGGATCGCCGGAATCTGGCTCGCCGTGCTGACGATGCTGGGCTCCCTGGTCTTCCACACCCACACACCGCTCCCCAACAAGCCGGGCGAGGGCGCCCCCTTCAACCCCGTCGCGTACACCCTCGACCTGCTGATCCCGGTCGGCGGACTCGGCCAGCGCGACGGCTGGTACTGGGCCGAGGGCAGCGTGCAGGGGCTCGCGTACGCGCTGATCGCGCTCGGCTGGGTGTTGACGACGACGGTGCTGGCCGGGGTGACGCGGGCGCTCAGCCGTTCCTAGTCAGGCTCTAAGGGGTCAGGACGTCGCGGGCGGCGGTGAGGGCACCGACCGCGCGGGGAAAGTCCTTGAGCTGGTCGAGCAGCGAGTCGAGGGCGGGGAACAGGCACCACGGCGGGACGTCGCGGGCGGCCAGGATGTCGGCGGTCCACGTGATGAACCGGGTGAACAGGTGCGGGTCGTCGACGTAGACGGCCGTGGCGAGGTGGCCGACGATGTGATCGATGTCCTCGACGGTGCGCTCCCGCTGGTAGTCGCTGTACCGGCGCATCTCGGGGAAGCCCTCCTCGACGTCGAGGAGGGTCTGCTTGGTCAGCTGCCGCCTGGTCCGGCGGACCATGGTGTACTCCTGGTCGCCGAGGTGCGGCAGGTCCAGTTCGGGCGGGTGGGCCGTGTGCGCACCGGATCCCGTCAGGTCCTGCCTGCCGAGCAGGGTGGCCGCCGTGGACGCGTCCTCGGCCCATTCAGCCCGCAGCAGGCGCGCGTAATGACCCCCCGGGCCGAACGCGGCTCCTCCGGCGAGTACCGGAACACCGGCACTCCGGCATGCGGTGATCGCGTTGTGGGCGCCGGGCAGCAGGGTCGGGATGGACGAGGACAGCAGCACCGCCCGCGCACCTGTGCGGCGCACGTGCGCGACCAGATGCTCCGTGGGGACGTGCGCCCCGAGGTAGTCGACACGCCAGCCCCGCAGCCGCAGCACCTCGCTGAGCAGGCGTGCGGGCAGGGCGTGCCACTCGCCGTCGACGCACGCCACCAGGACCCTGCCGACGGCAGCGGGGGCGGTCGCGGGCGCGGCGGCGTCGGCCACCGCCGTGACGCACCGGTCGCTGATCGCCGTGGCGGCGTGCTCCTGCGCCACCGTGATGTCATTGGCCGCCCAGGCCAGACCCACCCGCTTCTGGGTCGGTGCGATCAGTTCGAGCAGAACCCGCTCGCCCGCCGCGGCACGAGGCTGTTCAGCGGTCGTGGTGCCCACGGCAGGCACCTGTTCGGATGCGGCCGTCGCCATCGCGTGACGCACGACGGCGAGGGCACGGGCCTCGTCACACTCCTCGAGTGCGCGCCACAGTTGCTCACGCGGCTCTTCGAGCAAGTCGGTGTCGCTTCCAGCGTTCACACCGTTCACCTTCTCCGGTTCGGCTCGTTCAGCGTTGTCGGTCGGTGGTCGTGGGGCGCGCCGATCGCCAGGACGGCCATGTCGTCGTGGCGTCCCTCCCCCACCCACTGGGCGACGATCATCTGCACGCGTTCGGTGATCACCTCGGGTGGCATCCCGGCGCACTGGGACAGCACGGTGCGCAGCCTGTCCTCACCGAACATCACGTCCCCCAGCGGCCCGCCGCGCGCTTCGGTGATCCCGTCGGAGAACAGCAGGCAGGTCTCCCCCGGCTCCAGGGTGACCTCGGCGGTCTCGCACTCGAAGCCGGCGAACGCGCCGATCAGTGTGCCGTGTGTCCGGGCCTCCTCGACCCGGCCGGTGGTGCGCACGACGAGCGGGGCGGGGTGGCCGGCGCTCGACACACGCAGGCGTACCCGGATGTCCTCGCGCACCGCGGTGGCCAGGGCCAGTGTCACGAAGGGCGGCTGCTCCGAGGAGAGGAGCGCGCTGTTGAGGAGGGTCAGCAGGCGCGTGTGGTCGGCGGCGAACGGCACCAGCGCCTTGAGCGCGTTGCGGACCTTGCCGGCGGTGACCGCCGCTTCCAGCCCCTTTCCGCAGACGTCGCCCAGGACCGCGACGGTCTCGGCCTCCGGCGTGTCGGCGGGGTGCAGATCGTAGAAGTCGCCGCCGACGCGTTCGCCTGCCACCGAGGCGCGGTAGCGGGCGGAGAAGCAGATGCCGTGCACCCGTCCGAGGTCGGGCGGCAGCAGGTCCCGCATCAGCACTTGGGTGACGCGCGCCTGGCGGGAGTGGCTGCGGGCGATGGACAGGGCGGCGCCCGCGCGCGCGGCGAAGAGCTGGGCGAAGGACTCCTCGCCGGGGGTGAACGTCGCCTCCTCCCGGCGGCGCAGCAGGATGAGGCAGCCGGCCGGTGCCCCGTGGCCCGGCAGCGGCACCACGGCCACCGACCCGATGTCGGCGGCGGCGTCGGCGAAGCCGTCCGGCACCGCCCAGGGCGGTGTCTGCCGGGGATCGATCCAGCGGGAGGACACCGCGGGAAGCCCCGACAACGCCTCGGCCAGGCCCGGCAGTTGCCCGGGGTCCAGGGTGACGCGCTCCCGCACCACCGGCCCGTCGGCCGTGCACCGGGTCACGGGGTAGCCGTGTCCGTCCCCGGGACCGACGATGACCGCCGCGTCCGCCAGATTCCGCGCCGCCCGCCGCGCGGTCACCTCCATGCAGCGCTCGACGTTCACCGAGGCGAGCAGATCGGAGGAGAGCTCCTGGAGCAGACCGGCTCTGGCCCGCTCGCGCGCCAACTCCAGGGCGGCGGCGGCCGGAGCATGGACACCGACCAGCCACCAGGTCACCGTGGCGTTCACGCACGGCCCGGCGAGCGCGTTCACCCGGCCCCCGCCGAGCCGGCCGGCGGCGCACGCGGAGGGTTTCCCCGCCTCGTCGCCGACGTGCCGGAGGTGAGCCTCGACCAGCCAGGCGGGGGCGACCGCGGCCAGCGCGACACCGACGGCGATCCCGGCCAGCAGCATCGCGGCCTGTTCGTTGTGGGACAGGACGACGCCTTCCGCGTCCGCTGTCACCACGGGGTACGGGTCGGATTGCTGTGCTGCGGTTCTGACACCACGAGAACTGTTCCGCTCCGGCAACGAGACCATCGACTCGGAACCCGCCGACGCGGGTTCCCACCACCTATCCGCTCGCTCGAAGGCAGGTGAGTCGGCCACGTTACCGGCGGCATATGACTATGGGCAGCGGATCGTCATTCCCGGGACAAACTCCTGCCGCCTGGTGAACAATCCGCCCAGCACTCAGCCAGTCGGCCGACAGAACCGGTCGGAGCGGCCGCGATCAGAAGTTGCCGCCGCCGAAGTCACCGCCGCCTCCGCCGAAGTCCCCGCCTCCCCCGAAGTCGCCCCCGCCGCCGAAGTCCCCGAAGTCCGACGCGTCGAAGTCGGCTCCGGAGTAGTCGCCGCCGGTGAAGTCCCCGCCGCCGAAGTCGCCGTAGCCGGAGCCGTAGTCGGCGGCGTAGGCGGGGCCCGACATCATCGAACCGAGCATGGTGCCGACGAGGAGGCCGGGGAGCATGCCACCGCCGAAGTAGCCGCCCGCCCAGGGGCCGTACATGGGCCCGGCGTCGTAGTAGGGGCGGCGCTCGCCCGCACCCGCGTCGACCGTGCGGATCATGGGCTCGGCGCCGTCACGGAGGCGCGTGGCGTCGGCGGCGCAGACCGGGACCTCGCGAGGCGATCCGCCCGGCGGGGTCCACTCCGCGTCCTCGACCGAGGGGCCGTGGCGCGGGTCGAAGAAGCAGGGCGCGCGGCGCTCGGGCAGCGGGCGGCCCTCGCGGCGGGCGGCGAGCAGGGCGAGCGAGAACCGGCCGTCCTCCAGGGCCTGCGTGACGCCGCGCACCTCTTCCGGGCGCTGGGCCGCGGCCATGAACTGCTTGGCCTTCTCGTACGCGTCGAGCGCCCGCTCGTAGTCCGCGCGCATCGTGTCGTCGGCGCCCGCCTCCGCCGGGTGGAAGTCGAGGCGGTCCAGCTCCTCGCCGAACGCGGTGATGTCCTCGTCGACGACGACCCGCAGCCTGTCGAGGGCCTCGCGCCGCTCCGCCTCCTTGCGGCGCCGGTTGCGGCGGGCCAGCGCGTAGATGCCCGCGCCGCCGACCACGACGACCGCGCCGACGCCGATCAGCGGGCCCGCCGAGACGCCGTCGCTCGTGCCGCCCGCACCGCCCCAGGACGAGGGCGCCGACCCCCTGGCCGTGCGGACCGCCGTGGAGACGAAGTCGTCGAGCTGCTCGCTCAGCGGTTCGCCGCGCACGCTCGTCGTCAGGTTCTGAACGGCGGAGTTCGACATGGCCTGGTGGTCGGCGCGCGCTTCGAAGGCGTCGCCGAGCCGCACCCCGTACACGCCGACGACGCCCGTCTTCGTACGGAGGTCGCTGAACAGGTCCTTCTTCGGGAAGTCGGCGGGTAGCACCGCCACCATCACCGGCTTGTCCGCGTTCTTGATCTTTCGTTCGAGCGCGTCGACGTCCGCCGAGGTCAGCTCGGTGGACACGGCCGGATCGACGTACACCGGGCTCTTTTCCAGGGCGTCCGCCACCGTGGAGACGTCCGACGCGGCGAAGGCGGTGGGCGCGGCGGCGAACGTCGCGGCCAGGGCGAGGAGCGGGGCGGCGACGGCCGCGAGGAGAGGCCTCATACCTTGACGCTAACCCGGCCGGGGTGTGAATGGCGGGTCGGGGTGTTCGCGACGTGAACTCTTGACGTGGGCATGGAAGCGCCATTTACTCACGACTTGAACTAAGCCATGAGAGTGCACTGTTGGGACACAGGAGGCATTCGTGCGCACCCCCACACCCCTGCTCCGGCTGATACTGGCCGGGGCGCTCACCACCGCAGGGCTCGCCGGGATCGGGCTCGGCGCCGGTGCCGGTCCGGCACACGCGGCCGGTGAGCAGGTCACCGTCCATCTCACCACCACCGACGACAGCGGCGGCCGCCACGTCACGCGCGGGCTGCAACAGCAGGCCCCGGTCTCCTTCCACGCGGGCGCCGGCGGCAGCGGCACCAACATCGCCGTCGACGAGAACACCCGCTATCAGACGTTCACCGGCGGCGGCGCCTCGTTCACGGACACCGCGGCCTGGCTCATGAACAGCAGCGGCGCCCTGTCGTCGGCCACCCGCGACGCCACGATGAAGAAGCTGTTCTCGCCGGGCGAGGGCATCGGGCTCTCCTTCATCCGCAACCCCATGGGCGGCTCCGACCTCGCCCGCTTCGGCTACACGTACGACGACGTGCCGGCCGGACAGACCGATCCCTCACTCTCCAAGTTCTCCCTCGCGCACGACCAGGCCGACGTCCTGCCCCTCACCAAGCAGGCCAAGCAGCTCAACCCCGCCGCCACGGTCATGGCGTCCCCGTGGACCGCGCCCGCCTGGATGAAGGACAGCGGGCAGCTCAACGGAGGCTGGCTCAAGGCCGAGAACTACGGCGCCTACGCCGATTACTTCGTGAAGTACGTCCAGGCGTACCAGGCGGCCGGCGTCCCCATCGACTACGTCACCGCGCAGAACGAGCCGACCTGCTGCTCGGGCTACCCCTCGATGAGCTGGAACGGCTCCGGGCTCGCCTACTTCACCAAGAGCGAGCTGCTGCCGAAGCTCGCGGGCGCCGGCGTCAGGACCAAGGTTCTCGCCCACGACTGGAACTGGGACACCTACGACGCCTACGCCGCCCCCACCGTGGACGACGCCGCCGTGCGCTCCCACCCGAACTTCGGCGGCGTCGCCTGGCACGGCTACGGCGGCGACATCACCAAGCAGACCGAGGTCCACGACAAGTACCCGCAGCTGGACGCCTTCCAGACCGAGCACTCCGGTGGCACCTGGATCGCCAACCAGCAGCGCGAGGACATGATGAACATCATCGACTACACCCGCAACTGGGCGAAGTCGGTGACCAAGTGGTCCCTCGCCGTCGACCAGAACCGGGGGCCGCACAACGGCGGCTGCGGTACGTGTGACGGGCTCATCACCGTTCACAACGGTGACAGCCGCTCCGGGCAGGTCGACTACAACATCGAGTACTACACGATGGGGCATCTGACGAAGTTCGTCCGGCCCGGGGCTTCGAGGATCGCCTCGACCGGTTCCAGTGCCGTGCCGAACGTCGCCTGGCGCAACACCGACGGGTCGAAGGCCGTCATCGCCTACAACGACACGTCGAGCGCGCAGAACGTCACTCTCAACTGGGGCGGGCAGCACCTCACGTACTCTCTGCCGGGCAGGACATCGGCGACCTTCACCTGGAGCGGGACGCAGGCCGGGGGCGCGGACCGGGTCGGGGCGCTGCGCGGGCTCGGCGGCAAGTGCCTCGACGTGCGGGACGGGTCCACCGCGAACGGGGCCGTCGCGCAGATCTGGTCCTGCGTCGCCGGGTCGCGGAACCAGACCTGGACGGTGAAGGCGGACGGGACGGTGCGGGCGCTCGGCAAGTGCCTGGACGTGAGCGGGGGGTCCACCGCCGACGGGGCCAAGGTGCAGCTGTACGACTGCAATGGGACCGGGGCGCAGCAGTGGCGGTACGAGTCCGGGTCCGGGGATCTCGTGAACTCCGCCTCCGACAAGTGCCTCGATGTGACCGGGAATTCGAGTGCGGACGGGGTCGCTACGCAGCTCTGGTCGTGCACGGGGGCCGGTAATCAGAAGTGGGCCCTGTCGTAGGTGGCCGTCACGGGGCTCCGCCCCGGACCCCGCTCCTCAATCGCCGGAGGGGCTGATTGGTGCCGGTGGGGCCGCGTGGCGCGGTCCCACCGGCAGTGTCGTCACTCGACCGGCTCGACGCCCGCCTTGAGAAGCCCGTACGTGTACGCGTCCTCCAGCGCGTCCCACGACGCCGCGATCACGTTCTCCGCGACGCCCACCGTCGACCACTCCCCCGCGCCGTCCGTCGTGGAGATGAGGACGCGGGTCGTGGAGGACGTGCCGTGCTTGCCCTCCAGGATGCGGACCTTGTAGTCGACCAGTTCCATCTGGGCGAGCTGGGGGTAGATGCGTTCGAGGCCGACGCGCAGGGCCCGGTCGAGGGCGTTGACCGGGCCGTTGCCCTCGGCCGTGGCGACGATGCGCTCGCCCTTGGCCCAGAGCTTCACGGTCGCCTCGTTGGCGTGGGTGCCGTCGGGGCGGTCCTCGACGATGGCGCGCCAGGACTCGATGCGGAAGTAGCGGCGGGCGCGGCCCTCGGCCTCCTCGCGCAGGAGGAGTTCGAAGGAGGCGTCGGCAGCCTCGTAGGTGTACCCCTTGAGCTCGCGGTCCTTGACGCGCTCGACGACGCGGCCGACCAGTTCGCGGTCGCCGGAGATGTCGACGCCGAGCTCCTTGCCCTTGAGCTCGATGGAGGCGCGGCCCGCCATGTCGGAGACGAGCATGCGGATGCGGTTGCCGACGAGGTCGGGGTCGATGTGCTGGTAGAGGTCCGGGTCGACCTTGATGGCGGAGGCGTGCAGGCCCGCCTTGTGGGCGAACGCGGAGACACCGACGTAGGGCTGGTGCGTGGA
Source organism: Streptomyces sp. NPDC016845 (assembly GCF_044332585.1). Taxonomy (NCBI): domain Bacteria; kingdom Bacillati; phylum Actinomycetota; class Actinomycetes; order Kitasatosporales; family Streptomycetaceae; genus Streptomyces; species Streptomyces sp. NPDC016845. The sequence goes on from NZ_JBIRPI010000031.1 coordinate 16,295, forward strand.
CGGGGTCAGGTTCACGACCTCGGCGATGGCGTGCGAGATACGGGTCATCTCGCTGAGCGCGCCGTCGGGAAGAACCTTTTTGCCGTACTTGAGCTCCAGGGCGGCGACGACCGGGAAGAGGTTGGAGTTGCCGACGCGCTCGCCGTAGCCGTTGGCCGTGCACTGCACGTGGGTGGCGCCCGCGTCGACGGCGGCGAGGGTGTTGGCGACGGCGCAGCCGGTGTCGTCCTGGGCGTGGATGCCGAGCCGGGCGCCGGTGTCGTCGAGGACGGTGTGCACGATCGCCTGGACCTGGGCGGGGAGCATGCCGCCGTTGGTGTCGCAGAGGACGACGACGGAGGCGCCGGCCTCGTGGGCGGTGCGGACGACGGACTTCGCGTAGGCCGGGTCGGCGCGGTAGCCGTCGAAGAAGTGCTCGCAGTCGACGAAGACGCGGCGGCCCTGGGCGACGAGGTGGGAGACGGTGTCGCGGACCATCTCCAGGTTCTCCTCCAGGGTGGTGCGCAGGGCCAGTTCGACGTGCCGGTCGTGCGACTTGGCGACCAGGCAGATCACCGGGGCGCCGGAGTCGAGGAGCGCCTTGACCTGCGGGTCCTCCGAGGCCTTGGCGCCCGCGCGGCGTGTCGCGCCGAACGCCACGAGCTGCGCGTTCCGGAAGTCGATCTCCTTCTGCGCGCGGGCGAAGAACTCGGTGTCGCGGGGGTTGGCGCCGGGCCAGCCGCCCTCGATGAAGCCCACGCCGAAGTCGTCCAGGTGCCGTGCGATGGTCAGCTTGTCCGCGACGGTGAGGTTGATGCCCTCGCGCTGCGCGCCGTCGCGCAGCGTGGTGTCGAAGACGTGGAAGGAATCGTCGAGTTCGTTCATGCTGATCTGGCTCCTGTATGGGATCTCGGTCTACCGGAATGACCGGTTCCACCGTCCATCTATGATCCCGTGCGCTCTCCGCCTGGCATGGGTGGGCCAGAAACGAGAAAAACCTCTCGCGGGTGCGAGAGGTCTGCGCGCGGGTCGAGGACGACGGTGTCCGCCCGTACGTGGTCGTACGAGACGGTCACTGCGGACCGGCGCGCCTGCTGCCAATAATCATTGCCAACGAGAGCACGCCCGCAGTCTGCCACAGCCCGGACGGGGCCCGGACCGTGGTCTCACGATGCGAACGGCCCGTTCCCTACGCGGCGGGCTGCATGGCGGCGGCAACGATCGCGCGTACTTGCGTTCGTTTCGTTCATCGCGCTCATGGTTCTTCGCCGGGCGCCTGTCGCGTGCTCACGCGTCGCGGGCCAGTTCCGCGAACGTCGCCAGCCAGTGGTCGGTCGTGAAGTCGCCGCTGTCGACCGCCGGGAGGCCCGCGGTGAGGTGGGCGTCGGCGGCCTCGGTGAGGCGGGCCCGTACGGGGCTGTCGGCCGGGAGCGCGGCGGCGATGTGGCGCAGGGCCGCGGCCCGGGAGAGGGCCAGCCCGAGCAGGTGGCCGATCTGGGGGTCCGCGTGGTCCGAGACGACCGGTACGTCCAGTACGGGGCAGGGGGCGCCGGTGCGCAGCGCGGGCAGGAAACGGTCCAGCCACGTCTCGAACCCGGCCGCGTCCAGGACCCGGCGCATCGCGTCCGCCTCGGTGAGCGCGGGCGAGAGGAAATCCTGGCCGGAGGGCTCCCAGTGGGCGGGGGCGTCGTGGTCGTCGCCGAACCAGGTGCGCAGGCGGGTGCGGACGCTGTCGAGCGTCGATTCCGGCAGGCCCGCCGCCGCGCCCGTGTCCAGGATCAGGCCGAGTGCGAACGCGCTGTTGCTGTGGACGCCGTGGCGCACCGGGTACGTGGCCTTCGGCAGCCAGGTGGTGAGGAGGCGTTCGACCGCGTCCATGGCCGGGGCGAACGCCGCCTCGTACGGGGTGTTCCGGCACTCCGCCGCCAGCGCGGTCAGCCAGGCCCAGCCGTACGGGCGCTCGAAGCCGGGCCTGTCCAGGAGGTAGGCGGCCTCGGTGGTGAGGTGGGGGAGGGTGAGGTGGCGGTCCAGGATTTCGGTGTACGTCGCCCGGGTCGCGGCGGGGAGGGCCGGGAGGGTCCTTACGAGCAGCCAGTGCATGTGCACGGAGGAGTGCCAGTCGTAGGCGCCGTAGAACGCCGGGTGCAAGGTGCTGGGGCGGGTGTCCTCGTCGGGGCCGGTGGTGAGGTGGGCCGGGAAGTTGGGGAACTCCCGGGTGACGTTGGCTGCCGCCAGCTGGGCGGTGTCCTCCGGCGTGAGCATGGGGTGGCCTCTCGGGGTTGGGGGTGCGGTTCGGCGTTCGCCGGGTCTGGGTTTCATGCCGGGTACGGGTCGTGTGCGGCCGGCCACGCGGTTCCCCGCGCCGCCTCCGGGATGCGCGCCACGTGCGCCATCTCGGCGAGTTCGCCGGGCGCGGGTCTCGTCGCGGTTCCCCGCGCCGCCTCCGGGATGCGCGTCACGTGCGCCATCTCGGCGGGTTCGCCCGGCGCGGGTCTCGTCGCGGTTCCCCGCGCCCTGGAGGCTGCGGCTGCGCCGCGTCTCCCCCTCGGCGCCCGCCCCTGAAATGGCGCACGCAGTGCGCGTTTCAGGGGCGCGGGGAACTGCGCGAGCAACCACGACGTGACCCGCGGATGACGACGCGCATGGGGCGGACGCCAAGGGCGCGGGGAACTGCGCGAGCAACCACCGCCGGCGTGCATCCGGGCTAGTGGGTGGCGCCCTCTGTCGTTCTCAGGTCGGTGCGGGTCGTCGCGGCCGCGACCAGGAGCGCCCGGATGCCGAGGGCGACCGTCTCCGGGGGGAGGGACGGGGCCGTGCCGGCCGGGACCTGGGACGGGGCCCAGGGGACGTGGACGAAGCCGCCCCGGACACCTGGGTACCGGGTCGCCAACAGGTGCGCCAACCCGTACGCCACGTGGTTGCAGACGAACGTGCCCGCCGTGTTGGAGAGCGCCGTCGGCACCCCGGCCTCCCGCATCGCCGCCACGCACGCCTTCACGGGGAGGGAGGAGAAGTAGGCCGCCGGGGCGCCGGGAACGACGGGCTCGTCGATCGGCTGGGCGCCCGCGTTGTCGGGGATGCGCGCGTCGTCGACGTTGACGGCGACACGTTCGACGGTGACGCCGGGACGGCCGCCCGCCTGGCCGAGGGCGACGACCAGATCAGGACGGACCCGCTCCACGGCGGACCTCAGCTCCTTCAGCGACTCCCCGAAGACACAGGGGAGCCGGACCGCCGTCACCGCCAGCCCCTCCGGCGCCGCGGCAGCGACAAGCTCCGCCGCCTGCCAGGACGGGTTCACCGACTCCCCGCCGAACGGTTCGAACCCTGTGAGCAAGACCCGGGTCATGACTGCGTCCTTCCTAGACCGCGAAAACGGCCATGATCACGATGTTGCAGACCAGGAGCGCGAGCCCCGTCGGCAGCTGCGCCTTGATCGGCCCGTACTGGTCCTTCAGCTCGAGCAACGACGCGGGGACGATGTTGAAGTTGGCGGCCATGGGCGTGCAGAGCGTCCCCGCGAACCCGGCGAGCATGCCGATGGCCAGGACTCCGGCCTCGTTGCCGTGCATCTGCTGGATGAGGACCGGCCAGCCGATCGCCGCGGTCATCACGGGGAACGCGGCGAACGCGTTGCCCATGATCACGGTGAACAGGAACATGCCGACGCAATAGGCGATCACGGCGAAGTACTTCGAGTTGTCCGGCAGCACGTCGTTGACGATCTTGCCTACCTGGGTGCCGACACCCGCGACCGCGAAGATCGAGCCGAGCACCGAGAGGAGCTGGGGCAGGAGCAGCGCGGAGCCCATCGCCTCCAGCATCGAGCGCCCGGAGTGGATCGGGACCGAGACCTTGCGCTCACCCGTGACGAACATGCCGACGACCAGCGCGACCATGCAGCCGAGCCCGAGCCCGATCAGCGTCGCCTTGCCGGTCTCGAAGAGGCCCGACTCGTCGAGGAAGGACGCGCAGATGATGGCGACGACCGGGATGGTGACCGCGGGGATGAAGAGCTTGTTGCCGAGCCGGGCCGCCGACGCTTCGCGCTGCTCCTGTGTCGTCGTGACCGGCTCGCCCTTGCCGATGAAGTTGAATCCGGCGAGCACGATCAGCGCGAGGACGGCGACGCCGAGCGGTTCGGCGGGCAGGGACCAGCTCGCACCGCCCTCGACGACCCCGGTCCCGTAGGGGAAGGTCAGTCCGAGGAGGCCCCAGAACGCGGCGGACGTCCACCGCTTGGGGTTGCTCACGTCCCGCGCCATCTGCACGGCCATGACGACGAAGACGAGACCGATGAGCCAGTAGAGCCATTCGACCTTGATCACTTGGCGGACTCCTCACGGCTCTGGCCCGGCGTCTGCGGCGGCAGCGGCAGGTCGTTCTCGGCGGCGGCCAGCGCCATCTCGCGCTCCAGCTGCTTGTCGAGGAGCAGCAGCCTGGCACCGTGGATGACGAAGGCGCAGAAGGCCAGCGGGATGGCCCACAGGGCGAGTTGGGTCGGCTCCAGCTCCTGGTGGTAGGTGGAGTTCACGAAGCCGGTGATCAGCAGGATGGAGCCGATCGCGATGAAGCAGTCCTCGCCGAAGAAGACGCCGACGGTGTCCGCGGAGGCCGAGTAGGAGCGGACCTTCTCGCGCATCTTGTCGGGGAGGGCCGCGCCGGTGGTGCGTTCGGCGGCGGCCTCGGCCATGGGGGCGACGAGCGGGCGCACGGTCTGCGCGGGGCCGCCGAGGTTGTTCAGGCCGAAAGCGGCCGTGACCTGGCGGACGAGCAGGTAGACGGTGAGGAAGCGGCCGGCGCTGAGCTTGCCGAGCTTTCCGATGAGGGTGCGGGCCTGCTCGCGGAGCCCGTAGCGCTCGAGGAGACCGATCACCGGGAGCACGATGGCGAAGACCGTGACCGACCGGCTGTCCGCGAAGGCGTGGCCGAAGGCCGCGAGGATCTCCTGCGGGTTCATCTTGCCGAGCAGTCCGGTGGCGATGCCGGCGACGCCGACCACCAGGACGGGATTGCGGCGCGTGACGAATCCGAGGATCACCACGAGCACGCCGAGAAGCACGATCATGCGGCTGCCTTCTTTGCCGACGAGGGCATGGGGGAGCACTGGGCGGCATGGAAGCGGAGGGTCCTCTTCTTCCATGGGGGATGCACGGACCCTAGGTGATCGTTGAACGATCGAACAAGAGGTAAACAGAGGTTGTGGCGCATCACCCATCAAATCGACCCCTTGTCGGATTGTTGAACGATCGCTTACGTTGAGCGGGTGATGCAGGTGATCCAGGACGACAACCCAGACGGCGCGGACGACGCGGCCCTGATCGACCTCAACGCCGATCTCGGCGAAGGTTTCGGCCGCTGGTCCCTCACCGACGACGAGGCCCTTCTCTCGGCGGTGACCAGCGCCAATGTCGCCTGCGGCTTCCACGCGGGCGACCCCTCCGTCATGCGCCGGGTCTGCGACCTGGCCGCCGAGCGGGGGGTGCGGATCGGCGCGCAGGTCTCCTACCGGGACCTCGCCGGGTTCGGCCGCCGCGCCATGGACGTACCGCCGGACGAACTGGCGGCCGAAGTGGCGTACCAGATCGGAGCGTTGCGCGTGTTCGCACAGGCGGCCGGGGCCGAGGTGACGTACGTCAAACCGCACGGCGCGCTCTACAACCGGACGGTCCACGACGACGCCCAGGCCCACGCCGTGATCGCCGGGGTGCGGCTCGCGGGCGGCGCCCTGCCGGTCCTGGGCCTGCCCGGCTCGAAACTCCTCACCGCCGCCGGGGAAGCGGGCCTCACCCCCGTACGGGAGGCCTTCGCCGACCGCGCCTACACCCCCGGGGGCACCCTCGTGCCCCGCCGCGAACCCGGCGCCGTGGTCGAGGACGCCGACACGGTCGTGCGCCGCGCCGTCGGTTTCGCCGTGGACGGCGGCGTCGAGGCGGTCGACGGTACGCGCGTCGCGGTCGCCGCCCGCTCCCTGTGCGTGCACGGCGACACCCCGGGCGCCGCCCGGATCGCCGCCCGGGTACGCAGCGCCCTCGAAGAGGCCGGTGTCACCGTGGGCGCGTTCACGTGAGCGCGGACCTGGTGGTCCGCCCGGCGGGGCGGCACGCGCTCCTCGTCGAACTCCCCGACGCCGAGCGCGCCGGCGCCTTCCACGCGGAACTGCTGCGCCGCCGGGCGGACGGCACCCTGCCGCCGGTCACCGAGATCGTCCCCGGCGCCCGTACGGTCCTGCTCGACGGCGTTCCCGACCCGGCCGCGCTGACCCGCCGCCTCACCGCGTGGACCGTCCCCGCCGCTCCCCCGGCCGACGGCGACGTGGTGACGATCCCCGTCGAGTACGACGGCCCCGACCTCGCCGAGGTCGCCGCGCTGTGGGGCATCCCCGAGGACGAGGTGGGCGCCCGTCACGCCTCGTACACCTACCGCGTCGCCTTCTGCGGCTTCGCCCCGGGCTTCGGCTACCTGACGGGCCTGCCCGAGCCTTTGCACGTCCCCCGCCGCTCGACCCCGCGCACCAAGGTCCCGGCGGGAGCGGTGGCCCTCGCGGGCCCGTACTCGGCGGTCTACCCGAGGGCGACCCCGGGCGGCTGGCAGATCATCGGCACGATGCCGGACCCCTCCCGCCTGTGGAACACCGAGCGAGAACAGGCCGCCCTCCTCACCCCTGGAACCCAGGTCAGATTCAGCCCCCTGGGGGCGCGGGGAACCGCGCGAGCAACCACACACGACGCCCAGTCGGCATCCGACACCTCACACCACGGCGAGCGGCCGAACTCGAGCGAACGATGACAACAAAACTGACGGTGACCCGCCCCGGCGCCCTGACCACGATCCAGGACGCGGGACGACCGGGCCACGCCCATCTGGGGGTCCCGAGGTCAGGCGCCCTGGACGCTCCCTCGATGGACCTGGCCAACAGACTGCTGGGAAACCCGGAGGGCGCCGCCGTCCTGGAGACGTCCCTCACGGGCTGCGCCCTGCGCCCGGACGCGGACATCACCGTGGTGATCGGCGGCGCCCCCTGCCCGGTCACCGTGAACGGCCGCCCCGCCCCCTGGGGAACCCCCGTCCGGGTCCCGGCCGGGGCCACTCTCGACGCCGGACCCGCGACCGCCGGCATCCGGACCTACGTGGCGATCGCGGGCGGCATCGCGGCCGACCCCGTCCTGGGCAGCCGCTCGACCGACCTCCTCTCGGGCCTCGGCCCGGCCCCGCTGGCGCAGGGCGACCTCATCCCCGTGGCCCGGACCACCCGCACCGCACCGCCCGCGCTCCCCGTCGCGCCCCCCTGGCCCGCACCCCCCGCCGAACTCGTCCTCCCGGCCCGCTTCGGCCCCCGCGCCGACTGGTTCACCGACACGGCCCGACGCACCTTCCTGAGCGCCGCCTACTCGGTCTCGGTGCACAGCAACCGGATCGGCCTGCGCACCGAGGGCCCGGCCCTCGAACGGGCGACGGAGGGTGAGCTGCCCAGCGAGGGCATGGTGCTCGGCGCGGTGCAGGTGCCGCCGGACGGGCGCCCGGTGGTCTTCCTGCACGACCACCCGACGACCGGCGGTTACCCGGTGATCGCCGTCGTCGAGGAGGAGGCGCTGGCGGCGGCGGCGCAGGCGGTACCGGGCACGCCGGTACGCTTCGCGCCCTGCTGACCTCACGGCCGGGCGGCGGTCAGCCCCTCGTCGACGAACTCCCGCACATGAGCCAGGACTTGGCCCCGCTCAGCCCCCGGCAGCCCGATCGCCACATGGATGGAGAACCCGTCGAGCAGCGCCCGCAGCCGCGCCGCGTACCGGTCGGGGTCGATCTCGCGGAGTTCGCCGCGCGAGACGCCCTCGGCGAGCAGCGCCACGAGGTCGTCGTGCCAGGCGCGTTCGATGGCGGACTGCCGGGTGCGGGCCGAGGTGCCGGCGGCGGTGCTGTGCGAGCGGTTCCACACCTCCAGCCAGAGCGTCCAGTGCGGGTCGCGCGGGCCGCCGGGCACGTACAGGTCCACGTAGGCATCGAGCCGCTCGCGCGCACCGCCGGGGCCGGACAGCAACTGCCGCCGCCGCTCGCCGAGTCGGGCCTCGCTCCACTCGAGCGTCCGCAGCAGCAGCTCGTCCTTGGAACCGAAGTGGTAGGCGAGGTGCCCGCTGCTCATGCCGACCTCGCGGCCGAGCGCGGCCATCGTGAGCCGTTCGAGACCGCTCTCGGAGATCATCCGCATGGTCGTGGCGAGCACGCTGTCCAGGGGCGGGGCCGGGGTGTGGCGGTGTTGACGGGTCACGTCAGCAGCCTGCCACGGGCTGCTGCTGGGTGACGCAGTGGATGCCACCGCCTGCCGCGAAGATCGTCCGGGCGTCGACGAGGGTGACCGTACGGGCCGGGAAGAGGCGGCGGAACAAGGCCGCGGCCTCTTCGTCGCGCGGGTCGTCGAAGGCGCACAGGACGACGCCGTCGTTGCAGAGGTAGTGGTTGATGTAGGAGTGATCCACCCAGCCGTCGTCGTCCGCGAGGACGGTCGGGGCGGGGACCTCGACGATCTCCAGGGGACGGCCCCGCGCGTCGGTGCGTCCGGTGAGGGTGCCGATGATCTCGCGGCTGACCTCGAAGTCGGGGTGGGCCGGGTCGCGCTGTGAGTGGACGAGCACGACGCCGGGCGCGGCGAACGCGGCGACGATGTCGACGTGCCCCCGGGTGCCGTACTCGCCGTAGTCGCCGGTGAGGCCGCGCGGCAGCCAGATCGCCTTCGTCGTCCCGATACGGGCGTGGATCTCGGCCTCTACCTGTTCCTTCGTCCAGCCCTGGTTGCGGTCGGGGTCGAGCTGCACGGTCTCGGTCAGCAGGACCGTGCCCTCGCCGTCCACGTGGATGCCGCCGCCCTCGTTGACCAGGGGTGAGGAGTGGGCGGGGACACCGGTGAGGCCGGCGATGTGGCGGGCGACCCCGCAGTCGTGCTCCCAGCGGGCCCAGCCCTGGGCACCCCAGCCGTTGAACACCCAGTCCACGGCGGCCAGTTCACCACTGCCGCGGTCCTTGACGAAGGTCGGGCCGATGTCACGCATCCAGGCGTCGTCGAGGTCGCGCTCGACCAGACCGATGTCCGCGGACAGGAGCGCGCGGGCCGAGTCGAGCTGACCCGTGCCGACCACCATCGTCAGCGGCTCGTGGCGGCGTACGGCGTGGGCGACGGAGGCCCAGGCGGTGCGCGCCTCGGCCAGCTCCCGCTCGTCCGAGAAGGTGGGGTTGGGGCCGGGCCAGGCCATCCAGGTGCGCTCGTGCGGGGCCCATTCGGGCGGCATCACATAAGTCATCGCGGGCCTTCAGAGGAAGTAGAGACGGTTGAGGGAGACGGACTCGGCCGGTTCGGAGCGCAGCGGTTCGCCGTCCAGGGTGACCAGGCCGGTGCGCTGGTCCACGTCCACCGCGCCGGTACGGGAGTTCAGGCGCAGGTCGGCCGGGCCGATCCCCCGGGTGCCGCGCACGGCGACGCGGCGCCTGCGCGTCGGCATCCCGTCGCCTCCCTGGTCGGCGGCGGCCTGGGCGACGAACGCGACGGACAGCTCGGCGGCGGTCGCGCCGAAGGCCCCGAACTGCGGGCCGAGGACGAGGGGCTCGCAGGTGTCGGTGGCCGCGTTCGGGTCGCCGACGACCCCGTACGCGGGAAAGCCCGACTTGAGGACGAGCTGCGGCTTCGCGCCGAAGTACTCGGGGTGCCAGAGCACGATGTCCGCCATCTTGCCGGCCTCGATCGAGCCGATCTCGTGGGAGAGGCCGTGGGCGATGGCGGGGTTGAGGGTGAGCTTGGCGATGTAGCGCAGGACGCGCTCGTTGTCGTGGCCGACGCCCGGGCCGCCCAGCTCGGCCTTCATCTTCCCGGCCAAGGCGAAGGTACGGCGGACGGTCTCGCCCGCGCGGCCCATGCCCTGCGCGTCGGACGAGGTGATGCCGATGGCGCCCAGGTCGTGCAGGACGTCCTCGGCGCCCATCGTCCCGGCGCGGATGCGGTCGCGGGCCATGGCGGCGTCGCCGGGCAGGTCGGTCTTGAGGTCGTGGACGGAGACGATCATCCCGTAGTGCTCGGCGACGGCGTCCCGGCCGAAGGGCAGGGTGGGGTTGGTGGAGGACCCGATGACGTTCGGGACACCGGCCATCTTCAGCACGTTCGGTACGTGACCGCCGCCGCACCCCTCGATGTGGAAGGCGTGGATGGTCCGCCCCTCCAGGACCTTCAGGGTGTCCTCCACCGACAGGCACTCGTTCAGGCCGTCGCTGTGCAGCGCGACCTGGACGTCGTGCTCCTCGGCGACGCGCAGCGCCGTGTCCAGGGCGCGGGTGTGCGCGCCCATGTCCTCGTGGACCTTGAACCCGCAGGCCCCGCCCTCGGCGAGCGCCTCCACCAGCGGCGCATCGCGCGAGGAGGAGCCCCGGCCGAGGAAGCCGATGTTGACGGGCCAGGCGTCGAACGCGGCGAACGCGTGCTTCAGCGCCCAGGGTGAGTTGACCCCGACGCCCCAGACCGGGCCGAACTCCTGCCCGATGACCGTGGTGACCCCGGAGGCGAGCGACGCCTCCATGATGCGCGGGGAGAGCAGGTGGACGTGGGTGTCGACGGCCCCGGCGGTGGCGATGAGCCCTTCGCCGGAGACGATCGTGGTGCCCGTACCGACCACGACATCGACCCCGTCGAGGGTGTCCGGGTTCCCGGCGCGGCCGATCGCGTGGATGCGGCCCTCGCGGATCCCGATCGAGACCTTGCGGATGCCGAGCACGGCGTCGACGACCACGACGTTGCTGATGACGATGTCGCAGGTCTCGCGGACTGCGGCGGCCTTCAGGTGCAGGCCGTCGCGCGCGGTCTTGCCGAACCCGGCGAGGAACTCGTCCCCGTACGCCTGCGAGTCCGACTCGACCTCGATCGTGAGCCCGGAGTCGCCGAGGCGGAGCCGGTCGCCGGCGCGGGGGCCGTGCGTGCTCGCGTACTCGTACGGGGTGAGGCGGCGGGCCTCCGCGGGGTGGCCTCCCGGGCGGCTCACCGGCCCGCCTCCCTGGTGTCGGCGGTATCGACATCGACTCCGAGATATCCGCAGGCCGCCGCGCGTCGCAGCGCCTCCTCGCGGGCGCCGGGCGCGTCCAGCGGGCCGTCGACGAGCCCGGCGAAACCGATCGCGACCCGGGCGCCGCCGATCGGCACGAGCCCCACCTCGTGGCTCTCTCCCGGCCCGAACCGCACGGACGAACCGGCGGGCACCGCGAGCCGCATCCCGTACGCCTCGGAGCGCGGGAAGTCGAGGCGCGGGTTGGCCTCGAAGAAGTGGAAGTGGGAGGTGACGGAGACCGGGACGGTCGCCGTGTTGGTGACGGTGAGCGTCGACCGGGGTGCGGGCTCGGCGTGTCCGGGTCCCGGCAGCAGCGCGCCGGGCGCCTCCTCGCCGAGGCCGCCGCCGATCGGGTCGCCGACCACGGCGAGGCGCGAGCCGTCGTCGAAGACGGCCTCCACGTGCACCTCGGTGACCACGTCCGCGACGCCGGGCAGCACGTCGCCGGGGCCGAGCACGGAGCGCGCCGCCTCGATCGCCTCGGCGAGCCGGCGCCCGTCCCGGGCCGCCTCGCAGACGGTGTCCGCTATCAGGGCCGTCGCCTCGGGCACGTTGAGCCGCAATCCGCGCGCTCTGCGGGCCCGTGCCAGCTCGGCCGCGCCGAACAGCAGCAGCCGGTCGCGCTCGGTGGGGGTGAGTCGCACGCGGGGCACCTCCTTGGGGTCGGATGGTTTGAACGGCATTCTAAGTACTTTGAACGCCACTCTAAACGGAGCGTCCCCGCGGCGGCTACCGTGGCCCCGTGAACAGCGCCGAGCCGACGAACAGCCCGCGCAGCCGCCGGGAGCGGCCTGCGAAACCAGCCCTGAGCAGGGACGGCATCGTCGCCGCCGCCGTACACGTCCTGCGCACCGAGGGGCTCGGCAAGGTGACCATGCGCCGCCTCGCCCACGAGCTGGACACCGGCCCCGCCTCGCTCTACGTGTACGTACGCAACACCGACGAGCTGCACGCCGCCGTCCTCGACGCCCTCCTCGCCGAGGTGGACCTCGGCCGCGAGGTCGACGGACGGATCCACACCTACGTCGCCGTGCGCGCCCCCGAGGAGTGGCTCGGCACGATCGACTTCTCGGACACCGGGGCCGCGCGCGCCGCCGTGCTCGCGCTCTTCGACGGCTGGGACGACCGGCCGCGCGCCCTGATCGCGGACGCCACCGGGCCGCTCGTGCCGCGCCACATCCACGCGCTGCCGATCGGGGTGGAGTGGGAGCGGGTACCGGGCGTCACGCTGCTCGGCGACGCGGCGCACCTGATGTCGCCGTTCGCCGGTGAGGGCGCGAACCTCGCCATGTTCGACGGCGCCGAGCTGGCCCGCGCGATCGTCGAGCACCCGGGCGACACGGAGGCGGCGCTCGCCTCGTACGAGAAGGAGATGTTCCCGCGCGCCGCGGAGACGGCGGCCGATTCGGCGGGCAACCTCACGCTGATGTTCGGGCCGGACGCGCAGCAGAGGCTGTTCGACATGTTCGCGGGGTTCGACGAGGCCGCCACAGAGGAAGCCGCACAGAGCTGAGCGCCCGCCTTCGCGCAGGCGGGCGCTCCGGGAAGAACTCAGCCCAGCTGGTGCATCCAGCCGTGCGGGTCCTTCGCCGTGCCGCGCTGGATGTCCAGGAGCGCGTTGCGCAGCTTCATCGTGACCTCGCCGGCCTCGCCGCCGGACTGCTGCCACTCGGAGCCCGCGCGCTTGACCGTGCCGACGGGCGTGATGACGGCGGCCGTGCCGCAGGCGAAGACCTCGGTGAGTTCACCGGAGGCGGAGTCGGCCTGCCACTGCTCGATGGAGACGCGGCCCTCCTCGGACTTGTAGCCGAGGTCCTCGGCGACGGCGAGGAGCGAGTCGCGGGTGACGCCCGCGAGCAGCGAACCCGTGAGGGACGGGGTGACGATGCGGTCCCCGTACACGAAGTACAGGTTCATGCCGCCCAGCTCCTCGACCCACTTGTGCTCGACGGCGTCGAGGTAGGCGACCTGGTCGCAGCCCTTGGCGGCGGCCTCGGCCTGGGCGAGCAGGGACGCGGCATAGTTGCCGCCGGTCTTGGCGTCGCCGACGCCGCCCGGGACGGCGCGGACGCGGTCCTCGGAGAGCCAGATGGAGACGGGCTTCACGCCACCGGGGAAGTAGGCGCCGGCCGGGGACGCGATGACGATGAAGAGGTACTCGTTCGCGGGCTTCACGCCGAGGCCGACCTCGGTCGCGATCATGAACGGGCGCAGGTAGAGGGATTCCTCGCCGCCGTGCGCGGGCACCCAGTCGCGGTCCTGGCGGACGAGCGCGTCACACGCCTCGACGAACGTCTCGACGGGCAGCTCGGGCATGCCGAGGCGCCAGGCCGAGTGCTGGAAGCGCTTGGCGTTCTTGTCGGGGCGGAACGTGGCGACCGTGCCGTCGGGCTGGCGGTACGCCTTGAGGCCCTCGAAGATCTCCTGCGCGTAGTGCAGGACGTTGGTGGCCGGGTCGAGGGAGAGCGGGCCGTAGGGGATGAGCTGGCCGTCGTGCCAGCCGCGGCCCTCGGTCCAGCGGACCGTCACCATGTGATCGGTGAAGTGGCGGCCGAATCCCGGGTTGGCCAGGATCGCCTCGCGCTCCGCGGCGGACAGCGGCGTGGCGGTGGGCTTGAGCTCGATCGTGGGCGTCGTCATGGTTGCGTGTCCTTCACCGTTGGTTGTGACGGACCGCGTTCACGCCTGCACTCCTTGTACTAGGACGTCCGAGCTTTTCTCCGTACATCGCGGCCCCACGTTCGATTATCGCTCTTGGGGTGGGGTGCTCGGAACGGGCCCAGAGGGTGAGGTGTGGTGCGGCCCGGGGCTGATAGTGGCACCCGGGGCCGCCACAGGAGAAGCCGCCGGGCGCTTGATGCGACCCGGCGGCTTGTGTTGCTACGAGAGTGAGCGCCGGGTCAGCCGGCTACTCGGGCGGCGAGCGCGTCGCCGATCTCTTCCGTGGTGCGGGGCGCGGTGCCGCGCTCGCCGAGGTCGGCGGAGACGGCCGTCTCGATGCGCTCGGCCTCGGTCTCGTACCCGAGGTGGCGCAGGAGCAGCGCGACGGACAGGACGGTGGCCGTGGGGTCGGCCTTGCCCTGGCCCGCGATGTCCGGGGCCGAGCCGTGCACGGGCTCGAACATCGAGGGGAACTCGCGGCTCGGGTTGATGTTCCCGGAGGCCGCGACGCCGATGCCGCCGGAGACGGCCGCGGCGAGGTCGGTGATGATGTCGCCGAAGAGGTTGTCGGTGACGATCACGTCGAACCGGGCCGGGTCGGTGACGAGGAAGATCGTCGCGGCGTCGACGTGGATGTAGTCGGTGGTGACCTCGGGGAACTCCTCGGCCACCTTGTTGAAGATGTTCGTCCACAGGTGGCCCGCGAAGGTCAGCACGTTGTTCTTGTGGACCAGCGTGAGCTTCTTGCGGGGGCGGGCCTGGGCGCGGGCGAAGGCGTCCCGGACCACGCGCTCGACACCGAAGGCGGTGTTGACGGAGACCTCGGTGGCGACCTCGTGCTCGGTGCCCTTGCGGATGGTGCCGCCGTTGCCCGTGTACGGGCCCTCGGTGCCCTCGCGGATGACGACGAAGTCGATCTCCGGCTGGCCGGCGAGCGGCGTCGCGACACCCGGGAGCAGCCGGCTCGGGCGCAGGTTCACGTGGTGGTCGAAGGCGAAGCGGAGCTTGAGCAGGAAGCCGCGCTCCAGGACGCCGGAGGGCACGCTCGGGTCGCCGATGGCGCCGAGCAGGATGGCGTCGTGCTTCTTGAGGGCGTCGAGGTCGGCGTCGGTGAGCGTCTCACCGGTCGCGTGGTAGCGCCTGGCGCCGAAGTCGAACTCCTCGGTCTCCAGCTTCACATCCTGCGGGAGGACGGCGGAGAGGACCTTGAGACCCTGGGCCACGACCTCCTGGCCGATGCCGTCACCGGGGATCACTGCGAGATTGATGCTGCGAGACATGTTTCGCACCGTACTCGCTGTCCCATGGGATGACACGTCGTGTCCAGAATCCGGACATCCGTCCCCGGGGACCTCCGGGCGGTGACTTCCTGTCAGCCTGCGTTCATCCGTACGTGCCCCGGGTGTTGGGCCGGGGCGGGCACCACGCTGTCATGGACCTTCCCGACTTCGGCATACCGGCACCGCTCGCGCGCCGGATGAGCATGGCCGAGCAGTACGAGTACCTGCGGAGCCGCGTGACGCGGCGGCGGGCGCTGGTGACGGCGGGCGCGGTGGCGGGCGGCGCGCTCACCGGCTGCTCGTCCGGGGCACCGGGCACCTCGGCGCCTCTCACGTCCAGGACTCCCGCCTCCGCCGTCCCGCCCTTCGGACGCCACCTCGCCTTCGGGTCCGACCCGCGCACCCAGATGCGGATTTCCTGGCAGACGCCGCTCGCGGTCCGCGCACCGTACGTCCGCGTCGGCACCGCACCCGGCGACCTGAGCCGGAAGATCGAGGCGGAGGTCCGCGCGCTGCACACGCCCGGCGGCTACGACGGGACACGCCTCGCGCTCGACCAGTTCTACGTGCACGCCGCCCTGGACGGCCTGCGCCCAGGCACGACGTACTACTACGGCGTCGGCCACGACGGCTTCGACCCGGCGTCCCCCGCGCACCGCGCGACCGTCTCCGCGTTCCGCACGGCGCCCGCGGCGAGCCCGGCCTCGTTCACCTTCACCGCCTTCGGCGACCAGGGTGTCGGCAGCGCGGCGGCGGCCGGCGACCTCCTCGTGCTGCGCCAGGACCCGGCCTTCCACCTGCACGCGGGCGACCTCTGCTACGCCGACGGCACCGGGCACGGCAAGACGACGGACGGCTACGACCCCGGCGCCTGGGACTGGTTCCTCAAGCAGAACGAGCAGGTCGCACGGACCGTGCCGTGGATGGTCACCACCGGCAACCACGACATGGAGGCCTGGTACTCCCCCGACGGCTACGGCGGCCAACTGGCGCGCTGGGCGCTGCCGGACAACGGATCCGACGCGCGGTCGACCCCGGGCGCGTACTTCTTCACATACGGCAACGTCGGCGTCGTGGCCCTGGACTCGAACGACGTCTCGTACGAGATCCCCGCCAACCTCGGCCACAGCGACGGCCGGCAGACGGCCTGGCTGGACCGGACGCTCGGCGCGCTGCGCGCCTCGCGCGGCGTGGACTTCGTGGTCGTCTTCTTCCACCACTGCGCGTACTCCACGTCCACGCACGGCTCGGACGGCGGGGTGCGGGCGGCGTGGCTGCCGCTGTTCGCCCGGCACCAGGTGGACCTGGTGATCAACGGGCACAACCACGTCTACGAGCGGACCGACGCCGTCAGGGACGGCGCGGTCGGCCGTGAGGTACCGGTCGGCGGCGCGACGGATCCGACGCGGGACGGGATCGTGTACGTCACCGCGGGCGGCGGCGGACGCGATCTGTACGGCTTCCAGCCCGGCAGCGCCGAGAGCTTCGAGGGGCGCGAGCGGCCCCACGAGCCCGTCGGCAGCCTCGTGTGGAAGAAGGGACGGCGGGCGACGGACGAGACCGTCGCCTGGTCACGGGTGCGCTACCGCGGGTTCTCCCTGCTCAAGGTGGAGGCGGAGAGCGGTGCGCGACCGCGCCTGAAGGTGTCGGCGCTCGCCCGGGACGGGCGGCGGATCGACCACTTCGAGGTGCGGCGGGGGTCTTGACGTGTCAGTGGCCGGTCTCGCCGCCGTTGTCCCTGCGGTCCAGGGCGCGCTGGAGGGCGGCGGCGGCGATCTTGGCGGTCTGACGGTCGGCTTCGCTCGACGGGGAGACGTGACGGACTCGGCGGCGGGCGGGCGTCGCAGTGGCCATGACGGATCGACTCCTTGAGATCACGGGGATATCGAGGGCCGGAAGAGGCGGGGAGCGCGGGGCCGCAGGGGTTGCCTGCCAGGTGCTCCGGCTCGCTGCCGCCATTCGCCAGGTAAGCGATACGTTCGGCTCCTACAAAGCTAGGACAGGACTCCGGTTCTGTCTCCACAGTTACTCGGACTTCCTACTATCTGAGACGGACCTCACCCCAGAGCCTCACAGCAGGTCGCCTTCGCGCCAGTCGAAGAGGAGCGACTGCATGGGGTCCAGACCCCGCGCGACCAGGGCGGGGAACAGGTACGGCGGGTCCTCGTCGGCCGGGAGCACGATCGTTCCGGCAGGGCCGTACGCCGCGAACGGCCCGCTCCACTCGGTCCAGCCGCGCGCCACGTACATCGGGGCCCCGTCGGAGGACGCCGAGAGCGCGCCGATGTCGTACGCGGCCATGATCACCCGCTCCAGGGCGCCCGTCACCCGCCCGCCCAGCCCCGTGCGGCGCACGTCGGCACGGACGGCGACGGACTCCACGTAGCCGACGCGCAGCGTCCGCCCGTCGTGCACGGCGCGGCGCTGGGCGACGCTGCCGTGGGCGAGGAGCGCGCCGGAGTCGTCGTGCACGAGGGCGTGCATGCCGCCGAGGCCGTGCGCCCAGTCGGCGTCGGAGAAGTCACCGTCGAAGGCGTCGTCCAACAGGGCGCGGGCGGCGGTGAGTTCGGAGGCGGTGAGGTCGGCCGTGTGGGCGGTGCGCAGCGTGGTCACCGGCACACGGTACTCAGCGTCCTCGCGCCGGGCACCCAGATATCTCAGGCACGATGGAGTGCAGCACCGGCCGGGCGGTGGTGGACCGGCGGGCCCCTGGGAGGAGTCCCCCATGCGCGTGATCAGCCAGCGCCGCTTCGGCGGACCCGAGGTGCTCGAGGTGGTGGAGGCGGCGCGGCCGGTGCCCGGCGCGGGCGAGGTCCTGGTGCGGGTGCACGCGGCGGGGGTGAACCCGGCGGACCGGCTCGCCCGGTCCGGCGAGGCCCCGGTCTTCGGCGACCCGCCGTTCACGCTCGGCCTCGACGTCTCCGGGGTGGTCGCGGGGACGGGCCCGGACGTCCCCGCGTTCCGGCCCGGCGACGAGGTGTTCGCGATGGTCCCGGGCGGCGGCTACGCCGAGTACGTCACCGTGCGCGCCGACGCCCTCGCGCCGAAGCCCGCCAGCGTCGACCACGTGCACGCGGCCGCCGCGCCCCGGGCGTGCCTCACCGCGTGGCAGGCGCTCGTCGACCTCGGCCGGGTCGCGCCGGGCCACCGGGTGCTGATCCACGCGGCGGCGGGCGGCGTCGGGCACATCGCCGTACAGCTCGCCAAGGTGCAGGGCGCGTACGTCATCGCCACCGCCCGCGCCGAACTGCACGGCTTCCTGCGCGACCTCGGCGTCGACGAACCCCTCGACCACACGAGGACGGACTTCGCGCTGACCGTGCGCCAGGTGGACATCGCGTTCGACCTGGTCGGCGGCGACTACGGGCCGCGCTCGCTCGCCACCTTGCGCCCCGGCGGGCTGCTCGTCCCGGCGGTCCTGACCGGGCTCGGCGTCACGCCCGAGGAGGCGGCGGCCCGTGGAGCGCGGCTGCGGCCGGTCGTCGTACACCCCTCGGGCAGCACGCTCGAAAAGGCGGCGGCGCTCATGGCTGCGGGCCGGTTGCGTCCGCACGTGTCGGCGGTGCTGCCCCTGGAGGAGGCGGGCAAGGCGCACGAGGTGGCGGCGGCGGGCCGGACGCAGGGCCGGATCGTGCTGACGGTGTAGCGCGTACCCGGATACCGCACACATGGATACCGCGCACCTGGATACCGCGCACCTGGATACAACACCGCCCTCGGCCGGGGTGGGGCCCGTGGCCGAGGGCGGGGTCGGAGGGGGTGGCGAGGCCACCGGGCGGGCGTCAGCCCATGTGCGGGTACGAGTAGTCGGTCGGCGGGACCAGCGTCTCCTTGATGGCGCGGGTCAGCGTCCAGCGCATCAGGTTCTGCGGGGCACCGGCCTTGTCGTTGGTGCCGGAGGCGCGGCCGCCGCCGAAGGGCTGCTGGCCGACGACGGCGCCGGTCGACTTGTCGTTGATGTAGAAGTTGCCCGCGGCGTAGCGGAGCTTCTCCATCGTGTACGCGGCGGCGGCACGGTCGTTGGAGATGACCGCGCCGGTCAGCGCGTAGTCGGACGCCGACTCCATCTGCTCCAGCATGGCGTCGTACTGGTCGTCCTCGTACACGTGGATGGCGAGGATCGGGCCGAAGTACTCGGTCGTGAAGACCTCGTTGGCCGGGTCGGTGCACTCGATGACGGTCGGGCGCACGAAGTAGCCGACCGAGTCGTCGTAGGTGCCGCCCGCGACGATCGTGCAGGAGTCGTCCGCCTTCGCGCGGTCGATCGCGGCCTTGTTCTTGGCGAACGAGCGCTCGTCGATGACGGCGCCGATGAAGTTCGACAGGTCGGTGACGTCACCCATGGTGATGGAGTCGACCTCGGCCGCGAACTCCTCCTTGAAGCCGTCGTTCCAGATCGACGCGGGGATGTAGGCGCGCGACGACGCGGAGCACTTCTGGCCCTGGTACTCGAACGAACCGCGGGTCAGCGCCGTCTTGAGGACGGCACGGTCGGCGCTCGGGTGGGCGACGACGAAGTCCTTGCCGCCGGTCTCGCCGACAAGGCGCGGGTAGGTGCGGTAGTTCTCGATGTTGTTGCCGACCGTCTTCCACAGGTGCTGGAAGGTCTTGGTCGAGCCGGTGAAGTGGATGCCGGCCAGGTCGCGGTGGTTGAGGGCGACCTCGGAGACGGCGAGGCCGTCACCGGTGACAAGGTTGATGACGCCCTTGGGGAGACCGGCCTCCTCCAGGAGCCGCATCATCAGCACGGCGGCGTGCGTCTGCGTCGGGGACGGCTTCCAGACCACCACGTTGCCCATGAGGGCCGGGGCGGTGGGCAGGTTGGCGGCGATCGCCGTGAAGTTGAACGGCGTGATCGCGTAGACGAAGCCCTCGAGCGGACGGTGGTCCATGCGGTTCCACACGCCCGGCGAGTTGGCCGGCGGCTGCTCGGCGAGCAGGTTGCGGGCGTAGTGGACGTTGAAGCGCCAGAAGTCGACGAGCTCGCACGGGGTGTCGATCTCGGCCTGCTGGGCCGTCTTCGACTGGCCGAGCATCGTGGAGGCGGCCAGCGTCTCGCGCCACGGGCCGGACAGCAGCTCGGCGGCGCGCAGGATGATCGCGGCGCGGTCGTCGAACGACATCGCGCGCCACGCCGGGGCGGCGGCCAGGGCGGCGTCGACCGCGTCCTTGGCGTCCTGCTCGGTGGCGTTGGCGTACGTACCGATGACGGCCTTGTGGTTGTGCGGCTGCACGACGTCGAAGCGCTCGCCGCCGCCCATCCGACGCACACCGCCGATGGTGCAGGTCAGGTCGATCGGGTTCTCGGCCAGCTCCTTGAGCTTGGCCTCCAGGCGGGCGCGCTCCGGCGAACCGGGGGCGTAGCCGTGCACCGGCTCGTTGACCGGGGCGGGGACTCGGGTCACGGCGTCCAGCGTCATGGTCCGTATCTCCTTCGGGGGGTCGGGAGGTTTTCGGGAAGCTATGGGGCCCTGCGAACAGGCGGAGCGGGGCGTCCGCTCAGTCCTTGGTGAGGATCGAGCGCGCGAAGAAGAGCAGGTTGGCGGGCTTCTCCGCGAGGCGGCGCATGAAGTACCCGTACCAGTCGGTGCCGTACGCGGTGTACACACGCATCCGGTGGCCTTCGGCGGCCAGGCGCAGGTGCTCCTCGCTGCGGATGCCGTAGAGCATCTGGAACTCGTACTCGTCCAGCTTGCGTCCGGCGGTCCGGGCCAGCTCCTGCGCGATGGAGATCAGGCGCGGGTCGTGGGACCCGATCATCGGGTAGCCCGAGCCCTCCATGAGGATGCGCGTGATCCGCACGTACGCCTTGTCGATCTCGGCCTTGTCCTGGTACGCGACCTCGGCGGGCTCCTTGTAGGCGCCCTTGACGATGCGGACGCGGCTGCCGGCGGCGGCGAGGCGGCGGGCGTCGTCCTCGGTGCGGAAGAGGTAGGCCTGGATGACGCAGCCGGTCTGCGGGAAGTCCTTCCGCAGCTCCTCGTGGATGGCGAACATCGAGTCGAGGGTGGTGTGGTCCTCGGCGTCCAGGGTGACCGTGGTGCCGATGGCGGCGGCGGCCTCGACGACGGGCCGCACGTTGGCGAGCGCCAGCTCATGACCGTCGGCGAGCGCCTGGCCGAACATGGAGAGCTTCACGGACATCTCGGCCTTCGGGCCGAGGCCGAGCTCCTCGAGGCGGCCGATCAGCTCCAGGTAGGCGTCGCGCGCGGCGTGCGACTGCTCGACGGTGGTGATGTCCTCACCGACGACGTCGAGGGTCACTTCGAGCCCCTTGGCGGCGGCGTCCTCGATGACCGGCACGACCTGGTCGACGCTCTCGCCGGCGATGAAGCGGGCGACGACCTGCTTGGTGCCCGGCGCCGCCGACACGAACGAGCGCATCTTGTCACTGCGCGACGCGGCGAGGATCAGGGGAGCCAGCACGGGGCACCTCCAGGGAGCATGAGTTGAAGGGTGGCCGAACCACCACAAACAGGGAACGGCACGGGGAACCACCGTGAAATCTAAGGATCCCGCCGATCCTGTGCCATCGACAGCTGTCACGCATCTGCGTTCGCCACCTCAGACATCTGTATGAAGAGACGGGTGAGGTGCGAGAGACTGGAGGGGTGAAAGGCGACTATCAGGAACTCGTCGACGAGATCTCCGCGCTGCTCGGCGCGCCCGCGACCCTGGAGAACCGCGACTTCCGGCTGATCGCGTTCGGCGCGCAGCTCAGCGACGCGGACGCCGAGACCGACTTCGACGCCTCGGCCCTCGACCCGGTCCGTACGCGGTCGATCCTGACCCGCGGCTCCACGGCGGCGGTCCGCGCCTGGTTCGAGGGGTTCGGCATCACCCGGGCGACGGAACCGGTCCGTATCCCGGCCACACCGGAGGCCGGGGTCTATCGCGGCCGCATCTGCCTCCCGGTACGCCACCGGGGCATCGTCCTCGGCTACGTATGGCTGCTCGACGACGATCCGGGACCGACGCCGGACCAGCTCGACGCGGCGATGGAGGTGGCGGGCCGGATCGGGGCGCAGCTCGCGGACGAGGCGCAGGCGGGCGCGGACCTGACCCGCGAGTTCCACTCCGTGCTGACCGCCGAGCGCGGCTGGCAGCGGGACATGGCGGTGGCGGCGCTGCGCACGGCGCTCGGCACCCGCGCGGAGGGCCTGCACACGGTGGTGTGTGTCGCCCCCTGGCCCTCGGCCGACCCGGACAGCGTCTCAGGGGCGTCGTCGGTCCGCTCCCTCCCGGCGGCGGACGCGCTGTGCACCGTGCCGTGGGGCGTGACGGGCCAGTGCCTGGCGCTCCTGGTCCGCCTGCGCTCGGCGGAGGTCCTGTCCCCCGCGCTCACGGCGGCGGCGAAGCTACGGGCGCGGGCCGGCACGGACCCGGTCGCGGCGGGCATCGGCGCCCCGCGCACGGACCTCGCCGAGCTGGCGACGGCCTGGCAGGAGGCGACGGCGGCGGCGCGCACGGCCCTGGCCGACCCGCGCCTCGGCCCCGACACGCAGTGGTCGGCGATCGGCCCGTACCGCCTCCTCACGGCGCTGCCCGCGGAGGCGGCCCACGACCCGGTGGTGGCCCCCCTCCTCGCCCCGGCCCACCACCTGCTGGCCCGCACCGCGGAAACGTTCCTGGACTGCGCGGGCCAGGCCGGCCGGGCAGCCGCCGCCCTCGGCATCCACCGCCAGACCCTCTACTACCGCCTGTCCCGCGTCGAACAGCTCACAGGGCTCGACCTGCACGAGGGCGAGGACCGGTTGCTGCTGCACATGGGGTTGAAGGCGGCACGGCTCTGACGGCAGGCAGGCACGCCTCCGGGGACCGGCCGCGCGTCCCACCGGGCCACGCGTCCTACCAGGACGACGTCCCGTGCACGGTGTCGCAGGAGAGCACGGCGCACCCCGTGCGGCCGGCGGCGTCGAGGACCGCGCGCCGTGCCGCGGCGCTGTCGGCGCGCGGGAAGGCGACCCGGAGCGTGTGCCCGTAGGCGGTCTCGTACGTGAACAGCCAGCCGGTGCGCGCGGAGAGGAAGCGGTCCTGGCGGTGGCTGTCGTGCTCGTACGATCCCCGGTCCGCGGTCGGGCCGAGGGCGGTCCGAAGGATGCTCAGCCGTTCGTCGTAGGCAAGGCGTCCCTCGCCGAGCCGGATGTAGACGTGGTCCATGGGGAGCGCCGCGTCGAACCACGGGGCCAGGTCCGGTTCGACGGCGAGGATCTCGCTGGAGACGCGGCGGTCGGTCCATCCGTCGAGGAACTCGGCGGCCGAGCAGTCGAAGCGCTCATGGTCGTCGTCGCGGGACCACACGATCACGGGCCAGGACGCGGGCGCCCCCTCGGTCAGCCAGCACACGTGTCCCCCGCAGTCGGTCACCGCCCAGGCGAGCAGCCCGCCCGGCTCGGGAAAGAGGGGGTAGGGGTAGTCCTCGGGGGCGGACTCCCGCAGTGGGCCGTAGTCCTCGGCGAGGTCCGCCGCGAGCCGCACCGGGTTGGCATCGCCGAAGGGCGTACACAGGCAGAGCGCGTCCCAGAAGTCGCCGCGGCCGTAGGTCTCCACCAGGCGTTTGTAGTCGTCCGGCAGGCGGGTGCCCAGCGTCCGCTCGGCGGCGGCCCAGTCGCCCCGGCCGTCGACCGCCACGGCCGGTGGCGGCAGCCGTGCGATCAGACGGTCCACCGGACCGGGGCTCGCCGTCACGCGCCCGCTCCGCCTTCCGCCTGCCGGGAGGACTCCATCAACTGCCGCAACCCTTCGGTCAGTTCGCCCGCACTGGGCGAGAACTCCGCGTCGAAGGTGTGCTGGGCGATCAGGCCGAGGACCAGGACCGAGCAGAACTTGCCGAGGGTGTCCACGCTCGGGTCGTCGGGCGGGGGCTCCTCGCCGCCCATGATCATGCCGATGAAACCGCGGCCCGCCTCGCGCTGAGCCGCCGAGAGGTACTCCCGTACGGCCGGGAGCTTGTCGCCCATCGTCAGGAGTTCGACGCTCAGGTGCCAGATGGAGCCGGGCTTGCCGAGGCTCTCGGTGATGCCCGCCATGACGGCCTGGAAGCGCTCCAACGAGCCGTCGGCACCGGAGAGTTCCTGTGGCGCGCCCCAGGTGTCCGCCGCGCTCTCGGCGAGCGCCACGTACGCCTGCGCGAGCAGCGTGTCCTTCGAGCCGTAGTGGTAGCCGATGGACGCCAGGTTGGTCCCCGACTCCCGGACGATGTCGCGCGCGGTCGTGCGCACGAAGCCCTTTTCCAGGAGGCAGCGCTTGGCGCCCTCGAGCAGATCTTCGCGGTGTCCCATGGCGCCACTGTACAGAGAATCCAGACGCGTGTCTTATACGACCGTACTAGACAAGCGTATAAGACGCCCGTACGGTTCCTGTCATGACGAACCCGCCGAGCACGACCACATCTCCCAACTTCCGCGCCGGGCGCCGCGAATGGACCGCTCTGGGCGTCCTGATGCTGCCGCTGCTCCTGGTGTCGATGGACGTCTCCGTCCTCTACTTCGCGATCCCCGCGATCAGCGCGGACCTGGCGCCGAGCGGCACGCAGCAGCTGTGGATCTTCGACATCTACGCGTTCGTGCTCGCCGGGCTGCTCATGACCATGGGGTCGCTCGGCGACCGGATCGGCCGGCGCAAGCTGCTGCTCATCGGCGCTGCCGCCTTCGGAGCGGCCTCGGTCCTTGCCGCGTACGCCGACAGCGCGGAGACGCTCATCGCCGCGCGGGCCCTCCTCGGCATCGGTGGCGCCACCCTCATGCCGTCGACGATGGCGATCGTCCGCACGATGTTCACCGACCCCGGCCAGCGCACGAAGGCGATCGGGCTCTGGTCGGCCGTCATGACGGGCGGGATCGCGCTCGGCTCGGTGATGAGCGGCGTCCTCGTCGAGTACTTCTGGTGGGGCTCGGTCTTCCTGGTCAACCTGCCCGCGATGGCGCTGCTGCTCGTTCTCGGCCCGATTCTGCTGCCGGAGTCCAAGAACCCCGAGCCCGGCCGCTTCGACCTGCTGAGCGTGCCGCTGTCGATGGCCGCCGTCCTGCCCGTCATCTACGGCGTCAAGGAGCTCCCGTCCGAGGGCTGGAACGTGCGCTACGTCGTCTCGATCACCGTCGGCCTGCTCTTCGCCGCCCTCTTCGTGCACCGCCAGCGCACCGCGAGGTCCCCGCTGATCCCGCCCGCGCTGTTCAGGGGCCGGGGCTTCGCGCCCGCCGTGGTCCTCAACCTCGTCTCGTCCTTCGGCGTGATGGGCTCGGCGTTCTTCACCACGCAGTACCTCCAGTCCGTGCTCGGCAAGAGCTCCATGTCGGCCGCGCTCTGGTCACTGCTCCCCACGGTCCTGGTCGGGGTCGCGGCACCGGTCGCCGCGCGCCTCGTCGAGCGGGGCGTGCACCGCGGCCACGTCGTCGCCGGCGGCTTCACCGTCGCCGCCTGCGGATACGCCCTGCTGACCTTCGCCGGTACGGATTCCCTGTGGCTGGTCCTGGCCGGCGCCGGGGTCATCGGCGCCGGGATCGTCACCGTGATGTCCCTGATGACGGACCTGGCGCTCGGCGCCGCCCCGGTCACCCACTCCGGCTCCGCCGCCTCGCTCCTGGAGACCGGCTCGGAGTTCGGCGGAGCCCTCGGCATGGCCGTCCTCGGCTCCATCGGCACGGCGGTCTACCGCCACGACATCCCGGCCGACGCGCCCGACGCCGCCCGCGAAACCCTCGGCGGCGCCCTGGCGACCGCACACCACCTGCCGTCCGACGCGGCCCGCGCCCTCACCGCCACCGCCCAGGACGCCTTCACCGACGGCATGCAGGCGGCGGCGGTCGCGGGAACGGTCCTGCTCCTCGGCGCGGCGGCCCTGGCGGCGCTGACGCTGCGCAAGGTGGCCGTTCGGGAGTCCGCCCCCGAGGAGTACGGCGCGAGCGACCCGGCGAGCGACCCGGCGACGGTCTGACGGGCATCCGCCGACCCACCGGTGTGCGCCGCAGGCCGTGCCAGGATGGCACCGTGGCACAGACTTTCGACACGCCGTTCATCGGCCGGGCGGGCGAACTCGCCCGGCTCACCGGCGTATCCGACCGGGCCGCCGCCGGGGAACCCCGCGCCGTCCTGCTGGCCGGGGACGCCGGTGTCGGCAAGACCCGTACGCTGACGGAGGCCGCGGCGCACGCCGCCGGGGCCGGGATGACCGTACTGACCGGACACTGCGTCGACCTCGGCGACGTGGGCCTGCCCTACCTGCCGTTCACCGAGATCCTGGGCGCGGCGGCGTCCGACGAACGGCTCGCCCCGGCCTTCGCCGGGTACCCGGCGGTCGACCAGCTGCTCGGGGCCGCCTCGGGGAACGGCGCCGCGACCGACCCGGGCAGCCGCTTCCAGCTCTTCGAGGGCGTCGCGGGCCTTCTCGCCGAACTGACCGCGCTGACCCCGCTCCTCCTGGTCGTCGAGGACCTGCACTGGGCCGACCAGTCCTCCCGCGACCTGCTCCGCTTCCTGCTCAGCCGGGGCATCCTGCAACGCCCCACCCCGGCGGGGCCGCCGCACCGCCTCGCCGTCTTCGCCTCGTACCGCGCCGACGACCTGCACCGCCGCCACCCCCTGCGCCCCCTGCTCGCCGAACTCGTCCGGCTGCCCGCCGTCGAACGCCTCGACCTGCGACCGATGGCCGACGCCGACATGGCCCGCCTCGTCCGCGCCCGGGGCACCGGGCCCGTCCCCGACAGCACGGTGCGCCGCATCGTCGACCGCGCCGAGGGCAACGCCTTCTACGCGGAGGAGCTGCTCGCCGCGCTCCCCGGAGCCGACGCCCCCGGCGGGCCGGACGGCCTGGGCGGGCTCGGCGGCCTCGCGGACGTCCTGCTCATCCGCATCGAGCAGCTCACCGAGACCGCCCAGCAGGTGCTCCGCACGGCGGCCGTCGCAGGCCGCGAGGTCGGCCACGACCTGCTGCGCGGCGCCGTCCAACTCCCCGAGGCCGAGCTGGAGTCGGCGCTGCGCGAGGCCGTCGGGCGGCAACTGCTCGTGCCGGGCGACGGCGCCACGTACTCCTTCCGCCACGCCCTCACCCGCGAAGCCGTCTACGCGGACCTGCTGCCCGGCGAACGCGTCCGCCTGCACGGCGTCTTCGCCCGCCTCCTCGCCGCCGAGGGCCACGCACCGGCGAGCGCCGCCGAACGCGCCCACCACTCCCGCGAGAGCCACGACCTGCCCGACGCGCTGACCGCCTCGCTCGAAGCCGCCGACCACGCCCAGCGCGTCCGCGCCCCCGCCGAGGAGCTGCGCCACCTGGAGACCGCGCTCGAACTGTGGTCCGTGGTCGACGCCGCCGCCCGCCCCGAACACGGCGACTCGGTCACCCTCACCCTGCGCGCCTCCGCCGCGGCCGCCCGCGCGGGCGAACCCCACCGCGCCGTCCAGCTCACCCGCTCCGCGCTCGCCCGCGCGGGATCGGACGCCGACTCCGAACTCGCCGCCCGCGTCCGCTACACCCTCGCGGGCAACCTGATGCGGATCGACAACCTGAAGGCCGCGTTCACCTACAGCAGCGAGGCGCTCGCCCTCATCCCGGCCGAGCCGCCCTCCCCCACCTGGGTGTGGGCCGCCGCGACGCACGTCATGGCCGCCCGGTACGTGGGGCGCGACGAGGACGCCGAGCGCGTCGCCCGCCAGGCGCTGGACGTCGCCGAACGGCTCGGGCTCACGGACGCCCAGGCCGACCTGGACATCTCCCTGGTCGGCCTCGAAGCCCACAACCGGCGTACGGCGAAGGGGCGCGAGCGCCTCGTGCACGCCCGCGAGCTGGCCGTACGCGCCGGGAACCTCGCCGTCGAGATGCGCGCCCTCTACAACCTCGGACTCGGCTGCTACGAGTCCGGCGACCTGGACGCGAGTCTGGTCTGGCTCGCCGACGGCCTCGACCGCGCCCGCCGCGCCGGTCTCGTCTCCTCCCCGTACGCTCTGGAACTGCGCTACCTGCAGTCCGTGCTCCTCTACACGCTCGGCCGCTGGGACGAGTGCGTGCGCGCCGCCCACGCCGACGCCGAACTGCTCCCGGCCGCGGGCGCGTTCGCCACCGCGCCCGCCCTCTACGTCACCCTCGCGCGCGGCGACTTCGCAACGGCCGCCGCCGGGGCCCACGCCCTGCTCGGCCCCGGCGCCGACTGGATGGCGGCGCTCGTCGCCGGCGTCGTCCTCATCGACGAGGCGGCCCTGCGCGGCGACGCCGAGGACTGCGTACGCCGCATGGACGCCGCGACCGAGCGGCTCGTGGAAGGCGCGGGCTCGGAGCGGCCCGACGCCTTCGTGCGGCTCGCCGCGCTGACCCTGGCGGCGGTCGCCGACGCGGCGCAGGAGGCCCGCCTCACCGGCGACACGGACACCGCCGCACGCTGGGCACGGACCGCCACCGGCCTCGCGGACCTGGCCCGGGCGACCGCGGCCCGGGGCGAGGACGGCACCGAGCAGGGGCCCGAGGGCCTGGCCTGGCTGGCACGCGCCGAGGCCGAGGAGGTCCGCGCCACCGGCGGCCCGTCCGTCGGCGCCTGGGAGCGGGCAACCGCCGCGTTCGGCTACGGCGAACCGTACGAACTGGCCCGCTGCCGCCGCAGGCTCGCCGAGGCGCTGCTCACCGCCGACCGCCGCGAGGAGGCCGCCGAGCAGACGCGCGCGGCCCGGACGGTCGCGGAACAGCTGGGCGCGGTGCCGCTGCGCGAGGCGCTGGACGCGCTGGCCCGGCGCGGCCGTTTCGCCGAGGCGCCGGGCGCGCGGGAGCGGATCGCCGCCCTGACCGCCCGCGAGAGTGACGTGCTGCGGCTGCTCGGCCGGGGGCGCACCAACCGCCAGATCGGCGAGGAGCTCTTCATCAGCGGCAAGACGGCGAGCGTCCACGTCTCGAACATCCTCGCCAAGCTGGGCGCGACGAGCCGTACGGAGGCGGTGGGCATCGCCTACCGGGAGGGCCTGATCGAGCGCACACCGTCGTGAGACGCGCTGAGGGCCGGGCCACCCTCTCGGGTGACCCGGCCCTCAGTATGCGTCTGCCGTGCGTCAGACCAGGTTGACCGAGCGCGCCGACGTCGCGCCGATCTCCGCCGCCACCTCGCCCAGCACGTTCTGCGGCACCGAGTCGTCGACGGTCAGCACGGCGAGCGCCTCGCCTCCCACGTCGGCGCGGGCGACCTGCATGCCGCCGATGTTGATGCCCGCCTCGCCGAGGACGCGGCCGACCGTGCCGACGACACCGGGCCGGTCCTCGTAGCGCAGGACGACCATGTGGTCGGCGAGCGCCAGGTCCACGTCGTACTCGCCGACGGCGACGATCTTCTGCAGGTGCTTGGGACCGGCCAGCGTGCCGGAGACCGAGACCTCCTGGCCGTCGGCGAGGGTGCCGCGCACCGTGACGACGTTACGGTGGTCGGGCGACTCGGAGCTGGTGGTCAGGCGGACCTCGACACCACGCTCCTGCGCGAACAGCGGGGCGTTCACGTAGGACACCGTCTCGTCGACGACGTCCTCGAACACGCCCTTCAGCGCGGAGAGTTCGAGCACCTTCACGTCGTGCTGGGTGATCTCGCCGTACACCTCGACGTCGAGGCGGACCGCGACCTCGCCCGCGAGCGCGGTGAAGATCCGGCCGAGGCGCTCGGCGAGCGGCAGGCCCGGCTTGACGTCCTCGGCGATGACCCCGCCCTGCACGTTCACCGCGTCCGGCACCAGCTCACCGGCGAGCGCGAGCCGCACCGACTTGGCGACGGCGATACCGGCCTTCTCCTGCGCCTCGTCGGTCGAGGCGCCGAGGTGCGGGGTGCAGACGACCTGGTCGAACTGGAACAGCGGGGAGTCCGTGCAGGGCTCCTTCGCGTACACGTCCAGCCCGGCGCCCGCGACGCGGCCCTCCTTGAGCGCCGAGTACAGCGCCTCCTCGTCGACGATCCCGCCGCGCGCGGCGTTGACGATGCGCACCGACGGCTTGACCTTGTGCAGCGCGTCGTCGCCGATCAGGCCCAGCGTCTCGGGGGTCTTGGGCAGGTGGACGGTGATGAAGTCGGAGACCTCGAGCAGCTCGTCGAGCGAGAGGACCTTGACGCCCATCTGCGCCGCGCGCGCGGGCTGCACGTACGGGTCGTAGGCGACGACCTTCATGCCGAACGCGGACATGCGCTGCGCGACGAGGGCGCCGATGCGGCCCAGGCCCACGACGCCCAGGGTCTTCTCGGCCAGCTCCACACCCGTGTACTTGCTGCGCTTCCACTCGCCGCCCTTGAGGGCCTGGCTGCCCTGCGGGATGTTGCGGGCGGTGGCGATGAGGAGGCCGCAGGCGAGCTCGGCGGCGGTCACGATGTTCGACGTCGGGGCGTTGACCACCATCACGCCGGCCTTGGTGGCGGCGGACACGTCCACGTTGTCCAGGCCGACGCCGGCTCGTGCGACGACCTTCAGCTTCTTCGCGGCGGCGACCGCCTCGGCGTCGACCTTGGTGGCCGAGCGGATCAGGATGGCGTCGACATCGGCGATGGCGGGCAGCAGCTCCGCGCGGTCCGCCCCGTTGCAGTGGCGGATCTCGAAGTCCGGGCCCAGCGCGTCGACGGTGGCGGGCGACAGCTCTTCAGCGATGAGTACGACGGGTTTGGCAGCAGTGCTCACGTGAGTCCTCACAAGTCCCAATGCGGACGGCCGTCCCGACGGCCGCAAGCGGTGGAGGGGTGGGTGCATGGCCGCGTGGAAGACGCACGACGCTGTGGGCCCGACGCGAATTAGTTCAGCAGTGTAGTGGCGCGCGGGAGAGCGGCTTGCGCCTCCCTGGCAGGATCACTCGTCCGTGGCTGGACGGCGTGGACAACGCGGCTATGGCGAACGGGGCCGCGGCAACTGCCGCGGCCCCGTCGTCCGAGGCTTACGCCTCCTCGTCCACCCAGCTCATGAGCTTGCGCAGCTCCTTGCCGGTGGTCTCGAGCAGGTGCTCGGAGTCCTGCTTCTTGTACTCGTTGTACTTCTTCAGACCGCCGTGGTACTCGTCCATCCAGTTGCGGGCGAAGGTGCCGTCCTGGATCTCGGCGAGGATCTGCTTCATCTCGGTCTTGGTGGCCTCCGTGATGATGCGCGGGCCGGTGACGTAGTCGCCCCACTCGGCGGTCTCGGAGATCGACCAGCGCATCTTCTCCAGGCCGCCCTCGTACATGAGGTCCACGATGAGCTTCAGCTCGTGCAGGCACTCGAAGTAGGCGATCTCCGGCTGGTAGCCGGCCTCGGTCAGCGTCTCGAAGCCCGCCTTGACCAGCGCGGCGGTGCCGCCGCAGAGCACGGCCTGCTCGCCGAAGAGGTCGGTCTCGGTCTCCTCGGTGAAGGTCGTCTTGATGACGCCGGCGCGGGTGCCGCCGATGCCCTTCGCGTAGGACAGCGCCAGCTCGAAGGCCTTGCCGGTGGCGTCCTGCTCGACGGCCGCGATACACGGAACGCCGCGGCCCTCCTCGTACTGACGGCGCACCAGGTGGCCCGGGCCCTTGGGGGCGACCATGCAGACGTCGACGCCGGCCGGCGGCTTGATGAAGTCGTAGCGGATGTTCAGGCCGTGCCCGAAGAACAGCGCGTCGCCGTCCTTCAGGTTGTCCTTGATGTTCTCCTCGTAGACCTTCGCCTGGATCGGGTCCGGCACGAGGATCATGATGACGTCGGCCTCGGCGGCGGCCTCCGACGGGGTCACCACGCGCAGGCCCTGCTCCTCGGCCTTGGCCTTGGACTTGGAGCCCTCGTGCAGACCGACGCGGACGTCGACACCCGAGTCACGGAGCGACAGCGCGTGGGCGTGGCCCTGGCTGCCGTAGCCGATCACCGCGACCTTGCGGTTCTGGATGATGGACAGATCGGCGTCGTCGTCGTAGAACAGCTCGGCCACTGGGGTTCTCCTTGGTGTGCGGTGTTGCGTCCCACCGTACGGCGGGGGCGGAAGGAAAGTTTTCAGGTCTCGCTATGCGAGCAACCGGGGCTGCTACGCGCTGCGCTCGAGCGCCCGCAGGCTCCGGTCGGTGATGGAGCGCGAGCCGCGGCCGATGGCGATGGTCCCGGACTGGACGAGCTCCTTGATGCCGAAGGGTTCCAGCATCTTGAGCATCGCCTCTAGTTTGTCGCTGGAGCCGGTCGCCTCGATGGTGACGGCCTCGGGCGAGACGTCCACCGTCTTGGCGCGGAAGAGCTGCACGATCTCGACGATCTGCGAGCGCGTCTCGTTGTCCGCGCGGACCTTGACGAGCACGAGCTCGCGCTGGACGGCGGAGCCCGGCTCCAGTTCGACGATCTTCAGGACGTTGACCAGCTTGTTGAGCTGCTTGGTGACCTGTTCGAGCGGGAGTCCCTCGACGTTCACGACGATGGTGATGCGGGAGATGTCGGGGTGCTCGGTGATGCCGACGGCGAGCGAGTCGATGTTGAAGCCGCGGCGCGAGAACAGGGCCGTGATGCGGGCGAGCACACCCGGCTTGTTCTCGACCAGGACGGAGAGCGTGTGCTTGGTGGACATGGCGGATGTTCCTCTTCCTGACAGCTCTCAGTCGTCTTCGTTGTCGCCGAAGTCGGGGCGGACGCCGCGCGCGGCCATGACCTCGTCGTTGGAGGTCCCGGCGGCGACCATCGGCCACACCATGGCGTCCTCGTGGACGATGAAGTCGATCACGACGGGGCGGTCGTTGACCGCGTTGGCCTCCTCGATGCACTTGTCGAGGTCCTCGGGGCGCTCACAGCGGATCGCGTAGCAGCCCATCGCCTCGGACAGCTTCACGAAGTCGGGGACGCGGGTGCCCTTGTTGGGCGGGGTCTCGCCGTCCGGGCCCGCGTGCAGCACGGTGTTCGAGTAGCGCTGGTTGTAGAACAGGGTCTGCCACTGGCGGACCATCCCGAGGGCGCCGTTGTTGATGATGGCGACCTTGATCGGGATGTTGTTCAGGGCGCAGGTGGTGAGCTCCTGATTCGTCATCTGGAAGCAGCCGTCGCCGTCGATCGCCCAGACGGGCTTGTCGGGCGCGCCCGCCTTGGCGCCCATCGCGGCGGGGACCGCGTAGCCCATGGTTCCGGCGCCGCCGGAGTTGAGCCAGGTGGCGGGGGTCTCGTACTGGATGAAGTGCGCGGCCCACATCTGGTGCTGGCCGACGCCCGCGGCGAAGATCGTGCCCTCGGGGGCGAGTTGGCCGATGCGCTCGATGACCTGCTGCGGGGAGAGCGAGCCGTCGTCCGGCTGGTCGTAGCCGAGCGGGTAGGTCTCGCGCCAGCGGTTGAGATCCCGCCACCAGGCGGCGTAGTCGCCGGTGTGGCCGTCGGCGTGCTCCTTCTGGACGGCCTGGACCAGGTCGGCGATGACCTCGCGGGCGTCGCCGACGATCGGCACGTCGGCGGCGCGGTTCTTGCCGATCTCCGCCGGGTCGATGTCGGCGTGGATGATCTTCGCGAACGGGGCGAAGCTGTCCAGCTTGCCGGTGACGCGGTCGTCGAAACGGGCGCCGAGGGCGACGATCAGATCGGCCTTCTGCAGCGCGGTGACGGCGGTGACCGCACCGTGCATGCCCGGCATCCCCACGTGCAGCGGGTGGCTGTCGGGGAACGCGCCGAGCGCCATCAGGGTGGTGGTGACGGGCGCTCCGGTGAGCTCGGCGAGGACCTTGAGCTCGGCGGTGGCCCGCGCCTTGAGGACGCCGCCACCCACGTACAGGACGGGCCGCTTCGCGTTCGTGATCAGCCGCGCGGCCTCGCGGATCTGCTTGGCGTGCGGCTTGGTCACCGGGCGGTAGCCGGGCAGGTCCGTCTGCGGCGGCCAGGAGAACGTCGTCCGGCGCTGCAGGATGTCCTTCGGGATGTCCACGAGGACCGGGCCCGGGCGGCCGGTGGAGGCGATGTGGAACGCCTCGGCGATCACCTTGGGGATGTCCTCGCCCTTGGTGACCAGGAAGCTGTGCTTGGTGATCGGCATGGTGATGCCGACGATGTCCGCCTCCTGGAAGGCGTCCGTGCCGATGGCCTCCGAGACGACCTGGCCGGTGATGGCGACCAGCGGCACCGAGTCCATGTTCGCGTCGGCGATCGGCGTCACCAGGTTGGTGGCACCGGGACCGCTCGTCGCCATGCAGACGCCGACCTTGCCGGTGGCCTGCGCGTAACCGGTGGCCGCGTGGCCCGCTCCCTGCTCGTGACGGACGAGCACGTGACGCACCCGGCTCGAGTCCATCATCGGGTCGTACGCCGGAAGGATCGTGCCACCCGGAATGCCGAATACGGTGTCGGCCCCGACCTCCTCAAGCGAGCGAATGAGGGACTGCGCACCCGTGATGTGCTCGACGGGGGCGGACTGTCCTCCGGAACGGGGCCGCGGCTGCGGATGGTGGGCCCCGGTGGCCTGCTCGGTCATCGGCATTCTCTTCTCGATGCTGAGGGTTTTTGCGAGGGTTGTGCAGGAGTGTTGCGGGTTGCGTCCTGTGCCGGTGCAACAAAAAACCCCTCGTGCCGTGAGGCAAGCGAGGGGAGCGCGCCGGGAGCGGTTGCTGGGGATTCCGGTGTGGACCGGTCGGATCCCAGCTTCAGCCGACGCGCTTTCCAAGTACGAGAATTCGGGTGCGCATGGCTCTGACCCTCCCCCCGGCACGCATGGCGTGTCAAGTGGGTGGGACGGGGGTCTCAGCATGTGAGCGCGGGCCGAGCGCCCCCGCGAGCACCGGTTCGGGCGCCCCGAGCGGTACCGGATACTCCCCCGAGCCGAGCGCGCGCCGCAGCCGGTACTCGTCGAGCGGCCCGGAGAACGCCATCCCCTGGCCGTGCGTGCACCCCATCTTCCGCAGCGCGAGCACCTGCTCGGGCAGGTCCACGCCATCGGCCACCGAGGCCAGCCCGAGGTCGCCCGCGATCCGCAGCAGACCACTGGTGATCTTGTGCAGGCGCGCGGACTCGACGACGCTCTCGACGAGCGACCTGTCCAGTTTCAGTACGTCCACGGGGAGGCGGCGCAGCGCGGTGATCGCCGCATAGCCGCTGCCGAAACCGTCGAGGGCGATACGGACACCGAGTCTGCGCAGCGCCGTGAGACGCCGCTCCAGCTCGTCGAGCGGCACTCTCGGGTCGCTGTCGGCCAGCTCGATGACGAGCGAGCCGGACGGCAGCCCGTGCCGGGTGAGCAGCGCCTCGATGGAGCCGAGCGGCATGGCCCGGTCCAGGAGTCTGCGGGCGCTCATCCGGACGACGACCGGTGTCACGTGCCCGCTCTGACGGCGGTCGGCGGCCTGCTCGACGGCCTTCTCCAGCGTCCAGCGGCCCAGCTCGGCGGTGCGCTCACCGTCGTCGGCCACCCGCAGGAACTCGGCGGGCGTGAACAGGATGCCCTGCGACGAGCGCCAGCGCGCCTGCGCGGCGACCGCGGTGATCCGGCCGTCGTCCAGCGAGACGACCGGCTGGTGCAGCAGCGCGAACTCGCCGTCGTGCAGCGCCGTGCGCAGCCGTGTGGCCAGCTCCGCCTTCCGTACGACATCGGCCTGCATCTGTGGCGCGTACAGCTCGACCCTGCCCTTGCCGGCGGCCTTGGCGCGGTACATCGCCAGGTCCGCGTTGCGCAGCAGCTCGCCCGCCGTGATGTCGGGCTCCGCGAAGGAGACCCCGATGGAGGCGGCTACCCGCACGTCCTTGTGCCCGTCGATGGCGTACGGCTGTGACAGCGCCATTCTGAGCCGGTCGGCCAGCTCGTATATCTGCTGCTCCCTGGCGGTGTGGTCGCGACCTCCGTCGCCGACGATGAGCGCCGCGAACTCGTCACCGCCGAGACGGGCCGCGGTGTCTCCGGAGCGTACTGAGTCGGCCAGCCTTCTTGCCGCCTGCACGAGCAGTTCGTCGCCCGCCTGGTGGCCGATCGTGTCGTTGACCTGCTTGAAGCCGTCGAGGTCGATGAAGAGCACGGCGGTGCCCCGGTCGGTGGCCCGCCGCCCGGTCAGGGCCTGGCTCACCCGCTTGGTGAACAGCGCCCGGTTGGGCAGATCGGTGAGCGGGTCGTGTTCCGCATTGTGCTGCAACTGCGCCTGGAGGCGGACCCGCTCGGTGACGTCTCTGCTGTTGAGGATCAGTCCGCCGTGGTGGCGGTTGATCGTGGACTCCACGTTCAGCCAGGCTCCGGTGCCGGAGCGGAAGCGGCATTCGATCCGGGTGGTGGGCTCCTCGATCTGGCCGGCCGCGAGGAACCTGCGCACCTCGTGCATCACACGCCTGAGGTCCTCCGGATGGATGAGCGAGGCGAGTTCGGAGCCGACCAGCTCCTCGGCGTCCCGGCCGTACACCCCGGCGGCGGCCGGGCTGACGTATCTGAGGATCCCGTTCGGAGCGGCGATCATGATGACGTCGCTGGAGCCCTGCACCAGGGAGCGGAAGTGGTTCTCCTTCTGCGCCAGCTCGTGGGTGAGCGTGATGTTGTCGAGCAGCATGATCCCCTGGCGCACGACGAGCGCGAGCACCACCGTGCAGGCCGTGAAGAGCACGACCCGGTCGACGCTGTGCCCGTTCAGCACGTTGTACAGAATGCCCAGTGTGCAGACGGCGGCGGCCAGGTACGGGGTCAGCGCGGCCAGCGATCCGGAGATCGGCCGGGTGTGGCTGACCTGGTAGCGCAGTTCGGGGGCCGGAGCCCGCTCCTCGTGCGGCGGATCGCTCGTGGGGCCCACCCAGGGCGCGTACGCGAGCAGCAGCGAACCCGCGAACCAGCCCGCGTCGAGGATCTCGCCCGAGCGGTAACTGGCGTGCAGCAGCGGCGAGGTGAACAGGGCGTCGCACATCACCGTCAGGGCGAGCGCGCCGATCGCGGTGTTCACCGCCGTGCGGTTGCCGGGCGAGCGCCGGAAGTGCAGCGCGAGCACCATGCTGACCAGCGCGATGTCGAGGAGCGGATAGGCGAGCGAGAGCGCGGTGCGCGTGACGCTCTGCCCCTCGGACTCGGCGGTGTGCGCGAGGGCGAGGCTCCACGAAAGAGTGACGAGGGATCCGGCGATGAGCCAGGCGTCGAGCCCGAGACAGGTCCAGCCGGCCTTCGACACGGGCCTCTTCGCGAGGACGAGCAGGCCGATGATCGCGGGTGGTGCGAAGCAGAGGAAGAACAGGTCGGCGAAGCTCGGTGTCGGCACGGGCGCCTTCAGGACGACCTCGTACCACCCCCACACGCCGTTCCCCAGCGACGCCATCAGCGAGGACAGCGCGAACAGGAGCCAGGCGGGTCGAAAACGACTGCGCCGGGAGCGTGCGTACAGGAAGTTCGACACGGCGGCGACGGCGGCGGCGACGCTGAGTCCGAAGTCGCCCATGAACAGCGCGACTTCCTCGCTGCCCCAGCCGAGCGCGGAGCCGGTGGCGTATGCCGCGCACAGGAGGGTGAGGGCCACCTGCGGGCCGGTGCTCGCGCCGCTGCCGCGTGGCCCGAGGTGTGCCGGTACCGGAGGCCTGGCCTGCAGGGGGGCACCGAGAGCGGGGGTCTGCGTCGGCTGGGCGGTCATCGGGCCGCCCCGGTCCGCGCCGCTCCGGTGTCCCGCTCGCCGGGTCCGGTGTGCGGATGCCGTCGGCGGCTGCCACGGGAGCCACAGCGGTGCGTGTGGCTCCTGCGGCAGTTCGTACTTCGGCCGCGCATCAGTGCGTTCGAGGGTCGCCGTCGGCGGTTCCGCCGCGTCGGATCGTTCACCCATAGGCCGTGCATCGCCCGTTCGCCCCCCTCGCCATCCGTCACTCTTCCCCGGCGCCCGTGTACCCGTAGCGGCGCCTCCCCAGTCGGGACGATACACCAGGATCGTCACTCAGGGACATAGTCTCTCTACGCTCCGTGACCGCCAGCGCCGACGGAGGCACGCGGTGCAGCCGGTCGGGCGCGGAGCGTGTGCGCCGGGCCGCGGGCAGCCCCGCGGGCGGTGCCCGGGGAGCCGGTGCGGCCGGTGCGGCCGGTGCGGCCCGTGCGTCCCGTGTCAGCCGGTGGTGTGCACGACGTTGCCGAGCGGTTCCCCGGCGGCGTAGCGGGTGAGCTGGGCGGCGAGGAGCCGCTTGGCCCGGGGCAGGAAGGCGGAGGTGGGACCGCCGACGTGCGGGGAGATCAGCACCCCCGGAGCCTGCCACAACGGGTGCTCCCGGGGCAGCGGTTCGGGATCGGTGACGTCCAGGGCAGCGGTGAGACGACCGCTCTCCACCTCCGTGAGCAGCGCCTTGGTGTCGACGACGGGGCCGCGGCTGACGTTGACGAGCAGCGCCCCGTTTTTCATCCGTCCGAGGAAGTCGGCGTCGACGAGGCCACGGGTGTCCTCGGTGAGCGGCGTGGCCACGACGACGATGTCGGCGTCGGGCAGAAGACCCGGCAGATCGGTGAGCTGGTGCACGGGCCCGCGCTCCGCCGTGCGCGCGGAGCGCGCGACGCGCGCCACCCGCGCGACCTCGAAGGGGACGAGCCGGTCCTCGATGGCCGAACCGATCGCGCCGTAGCCCAGGATGAGCACATTCTTGTCCGCGAGCGCCGGGCGGAAACCCGAGCGCCACTCCCCGCGCTCCTGTGCGCGGACGAAGTCCGGGATGCCGCGCAGGGAGGACAGGATGAGGGTCAGCGCGAGTTCGGCGGTGCTGGCGTCGTGCACCCCGCGCGCGTTGCACAACTGGACGCCGGGACGCAGGTACTTGAGCCCGCTCTGGACGTGGTCGACGCCCGCGGAGAGCGTCTGCACCACGCGCAGTGACGTCATGTCCGGCAGGGGGCGCACGGCCGTCTCCGCGCCCTGCATGTAGGGGACGACGTAGTACGCGCAGTCGGACGGGTCCGCGGGGAAGTCCGGCTCACCGTTCCAGAAGCGGTAGTTCAGCCCCTCGGGAAGGCCCGGGATCTCGTCGGCGCGGACAGGCAGCCATACATCTCCAGTCATGGTCAGGAGGCTATGTCAGCCGCGCCGACGTGCAGAGGTTAGGTTGAGGGTCGAGACAGGGAGGGTCACGGGCAAGTGGAGCGCAAGGCGATCGGGGCGGCGGCGCTCGAGGTGGGGGCGGTCGGACTCGGCTGCATGCCGATGAACTGGGCGTACACCGGCTCGCGACGGCGCGGCGAGGAGTCCCTGCGTACCGTGCACGCCGCGCTGGACCGGGGCTGCAGCCTGCTCGACACCGCCGACATGTACGGGCCGTTCACCAACGAGCTGCTGCTCGGCCGGGTCCTCAGAGAGCGGCGCGCGGACGTGTTCATATCGACGAAGGTGGGGCTGCTCGTCGGGGAGCAGCACATCGTCGCCAACGGCCGCCCGGGGTATGTGAAGCGGGCCTGCGACGCCTCTTTGCGGCGTCTCCAGACGGACGTCATAGACCTGTACCAACTGCACCGGGCCGACCCGGAAGTACCGGTCGAGGAGACCTGGGGCGCGATGGCGGAGCTGGTGGGCGCGGGCAAGGTGCGCTCGCTCGGACTGTGCGCGATGGGTGCGCTCGGCGCGGTGGGCGCGCGGGGCGGGCGCCGTGCCGGCCGGGCCGGAAGGTACGCCGGAACGATTCAGCAGCTGGAGCGGATCCAGCAGGTCTTCCCCGTCAGCTCGGTGATGGCCGAGTTGTCGGTGTGGTCGCCCGAGGCGCTGGAGTCACTGCTGCCGTGGTGCGCGGTGCGCGGGGTCGGGCTCCTCGCGGCTATGCCGCTCGGCAACGGGTTCCTCACCGGGACGCTGACCCCGGGCCAGGGCTTCGAGCCGGACGACGTACGGGCCCGGCACCCCCGCTTCACCGCGGAGATGATGGCGGCGAACCAGCCGATCGTGGCGGGTCTGCGCCGGATCGCGGCCCGCCGGGGCGAGGGCGTGACCCCGGCGCAGGTCGCTCTCGCGTGGGTGCTGGCACAGGGGCCGAACGTGGTGCCGGTGCCCGGGGCGAAGCACGAGCGCTGGGCGGTGGAGAACGCGGCGGCGGTCGAGCTGGCGCTGACGGGGGCGGAGTTGCGGGAGATCGCGGGGTTGCCGGCGGCGCAGGGGTCTTGGGACTGAGGGGCTGCGGGACTGAGAGGCCTTGGGACTGAGAGGGCTCTGGCCTCTGGCGGGCTTCGCGCGGGCTGACGGGTGTCGGCTCGGGCCTCTGGCGGGCCGACGCTGTCCCGCGCTCTTCTGATCCGGCCGGGCTTTGAGGAAGCGGGGCGCGGGATCAGCGGGGGAGATCGGGAACTTGCGGGGGACGAGCGGTGTATGAACGGTAGAACCGTCGCGTCGAAGGGACCTTGATCGTGCAACGTCAGCAACGTCAAGCTGTGCGGCCCGCACTGGCCGTGGCCGCCTGTGCCGCGTTCCTGTTCACGGCGGGGTGCTCCTCCGGCGACGACGGGCAGCCGGACAGGGCCAGGTCGTCCGCGCCGGCCACCGACGGCTCCGGCACGTCCTCCACCTCACCGAAGCCCGCTGACACCCCGCCGGCGAAGGGCTCGGTGTCGGTCGTGCGCACGGTGACCGAGGATCTGAAGTCGCCGTGGGGTCTGGCCCCGCTCCCCGAGGGGGACCTGCTGGTCTCGTCGCGGGACGAGGGGACGATCACCCGTGTCGACACAGAGACCGGAAAGAAGACGGAGGTCGGCTCGGTGCCCGGGGTGGCCCCCGCCGGAGAGGGCGGCCTCCTGGGCCTCGCGCTCTCCCCCTCCTACGCCTCGGACCACATGGTCTACGCGTACTTCACGACGGAGTCGGACAACCGCATCGCGCGGATGATCTACGACGAGAAGAAGTCCGCGGGCGAGCAGTTGGGCGCTCCGGACACGGTCTTCAAGGGCATCCCGAAGGGCACGAACCACAACGGCGGCCGGATCGCGTTCGGCCCGGACGACCTGCTGTACGCGGGGACGGGCGAGACGTACCGGACCGAGCTGGCCCAGGACAAGAAGTCCCCGGGCGGCAAGGTGCTGCGCCTGACACCGGACGGCGACCCGGCGCCGGGCAACCCGTTCGGAGACTCCCCCGTGTACTCCTACGGCCACCGCAATGTGCAGGGCCTGGCCTGGGACAAGGACAAGCGGCTGTGGGCCTCGGAGTTCGGCCAGGACACCTGGGACGAGCTGAACGACATCGTGGCGGGCGACAACTACGGCTGGCCCGAAGCCGAGGGCGAGGGCGGCGGGTCCGGCTACCACGACCCGATCGCGCAGTGGCATGTCGAGGACGCCTCACCCAGCGGCATCGCCTACGCCAAGGGCTCGATCTGGATGGCGGGGCTGAGAGGCGAGCGCCTGTGGCGTGTCCCGCTGGACGGCACCAAGGCGGCGCACGACCCGCAGGCGTTCCTGGAGGGCAAGTACGGGCGGCTGCGCACGGTGGTCGCGGCGGGCGGCGACAAGTTGTGGCTGGTGACGAGCGAGACGGATTCACGGGGCAACCCTGGAAAGGGGGACGACCGCATCCTGGAACTGAGGGTGAGCTAGCGAGCCGGTCCCCGGATCGGCCGAGCGAGACCCCGGCGGCGAGGCGATGGGAGGGGCGACCGGGTTACTCAGCCGCCCCCTCACGGGGCTGCGCGGAGGCCCGCTCGGCCGGTTCCGCCGACTCCCCCGCCGGTTCCGACAACCCCGTCGGCCTTTCCGCCGACTTCCGCGCCGCCTGCCCGCCCGACTCCTGCCCCGCTCGCCCCGTCGACGGCCCGCCCGAAGGTCGACGGCGCACCCGACACGCGCACCGTCACCTTCCCCGACGACAGGTCTATCGGGCCTCGGCCAGGGTCGCCGTCGTTGAGGTCGACTCGGGTCAGTTCCAGGCGTTTGCGCTCGTCGTTGGTGTGTTTGCGGCCGGGGGCGAAGAGGTCCTCGAACATGTTGAACACGGCGCCTCCAGGCGGTGGGCAGGCGGGCGTGGCGGCCGGGCCTCCCGTCCAGCGTACGGCGGAGCCCGGCAAGCGCCTCAGGCCGTGCTGCCGGGCGGCACCAGTACCGGTTGCTCGGGGAACAGGTGCAGGCGGTGGGCGAGGGCGGCAGCCTCTCCGCGGCCGGCGACACCGAGCTTGGCGAGGATGTTGGAGACGTGGACGCTGGCGGTCTTCGGGGAGATGAAGAGTTCCTCGGCGATCTGGCGGTTGCTGCGGCCGGCGGTGACGAGGCGCAGGACGTCGCGTTCGCGGCTGGTGAGGCCGAAGTCCTCGCGGGAAGCGGTCGGGGCGTCACGGCGCACAGGAGTGGCGGAGGTGAGGCTGAGCCGGGCGCGTTGGGCGAGCAGGGCGACGGACTCGGTGAGCGGCCGGGCGCCGAGATGGTCGGCGACGGCGCCGACGAGGCGCAGGAGTTCGGTGGCCCGATCACGGTCGGAGTCGGAGGCCGTGGTCGTGAGGAGGGACTCGGCCAGGCGGAGGCGGGCGCGGGCCAGATCGTGGGGGCGGCCGAGAGGCTCGAAGGCGTTGACGACGGCGGACCAGTCGTCGGGGGTGTCGCGGCCCTCGGCGCGGGCGAGTTCGGCCCGTACCCACTGTTCGTGGGCGTGCCAGACGGGGACCGCGGTGGCCTGGCGCTTGGCGGCGTCGCGGACGCGGGCGATGGCCTCGGCGCGGCCGGGGTCGGCGGCGGGCAGCCCGCGGGCGTCGGCCTCCGCGGCGGCGGCGGTGCGCAGGAGCGGCCAGATGTAGCGGTGCATGGAGGGCGGCAGGCCCGCGGCGGTGGTGCGGGCGAGTTCGGCGCGGGCGTCGAGGAGGCGCCCCTGGACGGCGGCGAGAGCGAGGGCGAGATGGGCGAGGGGCAGGGCGTACTGCGGCATCGGGTCGTGGGTGCCGTAGTGCTCGAGGGCGGCTTTGAAATGCCCTGCGGTCTCCTGGAGGGCGCCGCGGTGGAGCGCGATGAAGGCGAGGTGCACGCAGGAGGTGCCGCGGGGTTTGGCGCTGAGGGAAGAGCGGCGGGTCCAGTCGGCGGCCTTGACGGCGTCGTCCCAGCGGCCGAGGGAGGCGAGGGACTCGGCTTTGTTGGAGCGGACCCAGCCCTTGGTGTCGGTGAGGCCGTAGCGGCGGCACAGGTCGATGCCCTCGTCGCAGATGCGGACCGCTTCCTCGGAGCGGCCCACGCCTTCGAGGGAGGAGGGGAGATTGATGTTGACGTTGTTGATGCGGGCGATCAGGCCGAGGTCGCCGGAGCGGGCGCGAACCGTGTACATCTCGGCGAAGCCCTGCTCGGTGGCGCCGGCGTCGACGAGGAGGCCGCCGAGGACTAGCCGGGCGTGGAGTTCGGTCCCCTCGTCGCCGACCATGTGCGCGTACTCGACGGCGCGTTCGGCGGCGGCGAGGGTCTCGGCGCCGGGGCTGTGCAGCATGCCCCAGGCGGCGGCGTGGGTCAGGACCTGG
Organism: Streptomyces sp. NPDC016845; assembly: GCF_044332585.1. NCBI lineage: Bacteria > Bacillati > Actinomycetota > Actinomycetes > Kitasatosporales > Streptomycetaceae > Streptomyces > Streptomyces sp. NPDC016845. Next base: position 59,568 of record NZ_JBIRPI010000031.1, read on the forward strand.
GCGTGCACGGCGGACGGAGGCAGGCCGCGGACCAGTTCCTGGGCGGTGGCGATCTCGTCCCAGCCGTCGCCGCGGCCGGTGTGGGAGCTGATCCGGGAGCGCTGGATCCAGAACCAGGCGGCGCGCAGCGGGTCGCCCTCGCCCTGCATGGCGGCCTCGTCGAGGAGCCGGATGGCACGCTTGCTGATCTTCAGGGCGCGTTCGCGTTCGCCGCACAGGCGGCCCGCGACGGCGGCCTCGCCCATGAGGTCGAGGTAGTGGAGCGGGGTCGTGGCGGGGTCGCCGCCGGACGCCGTATAGGACTCGGAGTAGTCGCCGAGGCGGAGCGCGGCCCGGATGGGCTCCGGTGCGCCGTCCCACAGCTCCATCGCCCGTTCGAGGAGGCGGAGTTGTTCGGCGTAGGCGTGGCGGCGGCGCGCTTCGACACAGGCGTCGAGGACGGCGGGCAGCGCCTTGGCGGGGTCGTGGGCGTGGTACCAGTACGTGGCCAGGCGCATGGCGCGGGCGTCGGCGGGGACGAGCGCGGGCTCGGCTTCGAGGACCTCGGCGTAGCGGCGGTTGAGCCGGGAGCGTTCGCCGGGCAGCAGGTCGTCGCTGACGGCCTCGCGGACCAGGGAGTGACGGAAGCGGTAGCCGTCGCCGTCGGTGGTGGCGAGCAGGATGTTGGCGCCGACGGCTGCGCGCAGGGCCTCGATGAGTTCGTCCTCGCCGAGCCGGGCGACGGCGGCGAGCAGCGGGTACTCGACGGTGGAGCCGCCCTCGGCGCAGATCCGGGCGACGCGCTGGGCGGACTCGGGCAGCGATTCGACGCGGACGAGGAGGACGTCGCGCAGGGAGTCGGTGAGCCCGGTGGCGCAGCCCTGGGCGGCGGAGACGGCGAGCTCCTCGACGAAGAAGGCGTTGCCGTCGGAGCGGCGGAAGATGTCGTCGACGAGGGCCGGTTCGGGTTCCGCGGCCATGATCCCGGCGATCTGGCGGGCGACTTCGCCGCGGGCGAGGCGGCCGAGCTCGATGCGGGTGACGGTGCGCAGCCGGTCGAGTTCGGCGAGCAGGGGGCGCAGCGGGTGGCGGCGGTGGACGTCGTCGGCGCGGTAGGTGGCGACGACGGCGAGGCGGCCGCTGCGCAGGGTGCGGAAGAGGTACGAGAGGAGGTGGCGGGTGGAGGCGTCGGCCCAGTGCAGGTCTTCGAGGACGACCACGACGGTGTGCTCGGCGGCGACGCGTTCCAGGAGGCGCGCGGTGAGTTCGAAGAGGCGGGCGGTGGCGCTCTCGTCGCCCCGGCCGTCCAGGCCCCGGGTTCCCGGGTCGCTCAACTCGGGCAGTACCCGGGCCAGTTCGTCCTCGCGTCCGGCGGCGGCGGCGCCGAAGGCCTCGGGCAGTTTGCGGCGCAGTGCGCGCAGGGCGGTGGAGAAGGGGGCGAAGGGCAGCCCGTCGGCGCCGATCTCGACGCAGCCGCCGGTGACGACCACGGCGCCGGTCCGGCAGGCGCCCGCGGCGAACTCCTCGACGAGCCGGGTCTTGCCGACCCCGGCCTCGCCGCCGAGCAGCAGCGCCTGGGGCGCGCCCTCGCCGGCACGGGCGAGTGCGGTGTTCAGTACGCCCAGTTCATCGGCGCGCCCGACGAACACCGGGCTGACGGACCTGGTCTCCACACCGCCGAGCATCGCACACGGATACGAAGGGGCGGCGGGGTTTTCCCCGCGCGGAGGGAGAGCGCCGGAAGGGAGGGCGGCGGGGTTCTCGAAGCGGGGCGGGAGCACGCCGGGAGGGAGGGCGCCAGGCAGTGCGCCCTCCCCGTTCGACTCCCCCGATCTGCGTCCCCCGTTCCTGTTTCCCCCCGGCCGGGGGGTCGCGTTCATGCGGTGCGCGGGGCACGCTGTCGACGCGACCGGTGGGTGTTCACCCGCCCCTCGGCCTCCTGGCCGGCCGATCGGAGCTGGGCGCGGCGAGCCTTGGCGGCGGTGCGGGCCGCGCGGGCGAGGCGGTAGGACCGGGCGCGCTCGATGAGTTCGGCGGAGTGGACCTGGTGCAGTTCGTACTCGAACATCTCGTCTCCCTGGTGACGATCGTCCGCGGCTCTCGCGGATCCGTTGCGGTTCTCGCGGTGCGTTCTCCGCGATGCCTCAACTGTCGTTTCCCAGGGGGGTGCGCCACATCGGGAGAGTGCCGCATGTTCGGGGTCCGGGGTGCCTTATACGAGGTCGGGGGTGCCTTAGGCGCCCGGCGCAAGGCCGGTCCAACCGCCTAAGGCACCCCTCACAGGCCCTAGGGACCTCCGCTCAGCTGGTCTTGGGCAGGCCGAGCAGCAGGTCCGTGTACTTGGCCACGGCGAGCAGCAGGCCGAGGACGCCGAGCGAGACACCGGCCCAGGCGGTCGACTTGATCCAGGTGGCCTGTGCCTTGCCGGGCGCTCCGAACGCGGGCCGCGCCAGGACGACCGCGCCGACGATCAGCGCGATCAGTGCGAAGACCCCGCCGACGAGGGCGGCGGCGTGCCAGGAGTCGCCGTAGACCTCGGAGACCTGCGTGGCGACGCTCGCGGTCTGGGCGGTGTTGAGCTGGCCGATGAGGGATTCGCGGGCCGAGGCGACCGTGCCGAGCCAGCTGCCGCTGAGCGCCACGATGCCGAGCCCTACGGAGACGATGGCGCCGGCGCCCTGACCGGCACCGGCCGGGCGGGGCTCGGCCGCGGCGGCCTCCGCCTCGGCGACCTCATCAGCGTCGTAAGTGTCGTCGGCCTCGGAAGTGCCCGTCGCACCCTCGGCTTCCGCCGCGCCGTCGGCCTCTGCTGCACCAGAAGTCTCCGTCGCCTCGACGGCCTCCTCGTTCTCCTTCCGCTCGGCGGCGTCGGGCTTCGCGTCAGTCTTCGTATCCATGCTGGGCACCGTACGGACGGAGTCTGAGAGCTCTCTTAACGTTCCTTGTGCGCGCTGCGCCACTCGGGCGCGAGCACGGACCAGATCTCCTCGTCGTGGCGTACGCCGCCGTAGAGATTGGCCTCGCGCAGGACGCCGTCCCGCTTCATGCCGAGGCGGCGCGCGACGTTGATGCTCGGGGTGTTGCCCGCCGCGGCCTGCCACTCGACGCGGTGGATGCCGCGCTCCTCGACCGCCCAGTCGATGAGGACACGGGCGGCTCGGGTGACGAGGCCGCGCCCCGTGGCCGCGGGCTCCAGCCAGCAGCCGACCTCGCAGGTGCCGCCGGCCGCGTCGAAGATCCGGAAGAGGACGCCACCGACGAGTTCGCCGTCCAGCCAGATGCCGTGGAGGCTGCCGCTGTCGGCGACGCGCTTCTCCGCCCAGCGCCGCAGCAGCGCGCGGGACGACTCGACGTCGACGGCGTCCTTGCCGAACGGGATGAACTGCCCGATATGGTCCCGGCCGCGCTTCAGATGGCGCAGGAACTCCTCCGCGTGCCAGGTCTCCAGGGGGCGCAGCTCGGCGCTGCCGTCATCCAGCGGTATCGCGTACATCGGGACCTCACATGGCTACATGGCTACATGGCTACGTCGTCCAGCGCGTCGCCCCGTGCGCCGCGCTGCCCGGGGATCTTCGCACTCGCGGCCGTCCGGCATTCGGGCGGTTCGATGCTGAGGCGGGGCAGGCAGCGGCCGAACCACTTGGGCAGCCACCAGTTGGCGCCGCCGAGCAGGTGCATGAGGGCGGGGACGAGGAGCGTACGGAGGATGAACGCGTCGACGGCGACGGCGGCGGCCAGCGCGATGCCGAACATCGCGATGACCCGGTCGCCGCTGAGCACGAAGGCGAGGAAGACGGAGATCATGATGACGGCCGCCGAGTTGATCACGCGGCTGGTCTCGGCGAGGCCGACGCGGACGGCGCGCCGGTTGTCGCCGGTCTCCAGCCACTCCTCGTACATCCGGCTGACGAGGAAGACCTGGTAGTCCATGGAGAGGCCGAAGAGGACCGAGACCATGATGACCGGCAGGAACGGTTCGATGGGCCCGGAGCGGCCGAGGCCGATGAGGTCGCTGCCCCAGCCCCACTGGAAGACGGCGACGACGACACCGAAGGCGGAGGCGACGGCGGCGACGTTCATCGCGGCGGCCTTGAGCGGGATGCCGAGCGAGCGGAACGCGAGCAGCAGCAGGACGCAGCCGAGCCCGATCACGACGCCCACGAACAGCGGCAGCTTGCCTATGACGACCCCGGCGAAGTCGTCGTAGCTGGCGGTGACGCCGCCGACCTGGACGTCGAGGGAGGTGCCGCGTTCGGCGTCGGGGACGACGTCGGCGCGCAGCCGGTCGACGAGGTCGCTGGTCCGGTCGGACTGCGGGGCGGAGGCCGGGACGACGGTGAGGTAGGCGGTGGTGTCGTCGTGGTTGTACGTGACCGGGGAGACGGCGGCGACGCCCTCGGTGTCGCGGAGATCGTTCGCCAGCCGTGCGAGTGCGAGCTTGTCCTTGGCCCCGTCCACGTCGCCGACCAGGGTGAGCGGCCCGTTCACGCCGGGCCCGAAGCTGTCGGCGAGCAGGTCGTAGGCCTGCCGGGTGGTGCTGGACTTGGGGTTGTTGCCCTGGTCGGAGGTGCCGAGGTGGAGGGAGAGGGTGGGCAGCGCGAGGACCGTGACGACGGCGAGCGCGATGCCGCCGAGCAGCTTGGGGTGGCGCTCGACGAAGGCGGCCCAGCGGGCGGCGAGCCCGGTCGGCAGCTCCGGTTCGGGCCCGCGCTCGGCGAGTCTGCGCCGCTCGCGCCGCGACAGCGCCCGCATGCCGATGAGGGAGAGCAGCGCGGGCAGCAGGGTGATCGAGGCGGCGACGGTGAGCAGCACGGTCACGGACGCGGCGATGGCGACGCCGTTGAGGAAGCTGAGCCGCAGGATGAGCATGCCGAGCAGCGCGATGCAGACGGTGGCGCCCGCGAAGACGACGGCGCGTCCGGTGGTGGCGACGGCCCGTTCGGCGGCGACGGCGACCGGCAGGCCGCGCTTCAGGCCGCGCCGGTGCCTGGTCACGATGAACAGCGCGTAGTCGATGCCGACGCCGAGCCCGACGAGCATGCCCAGCATCGGCGCGAAGTCGGCGACGGTCATGGCGTGGCCGAGCAGCCCGATGCCCGCGTACGCGGTGCCGACGCCTATCAAGGCGGTGGCGATGGGCAGGGCGGCAGCCGCGAGCGAGCCGAAGGCCAGGAAGAGCACGAGGGCCGCGACGACGACGCCGATGATCTCGGACAGGTGCGCGGAGGTCGGCTCGGTGAGCGCGACGGCGCTGCCGCCCAGCTCCACCTGGAGCCCGTCGGGGCCGTGCGTCTCGGCGTCCCGCGCCGTGTCGACGACGGCCTGCGCCTGGCTCCGCGGGATGTCGTCGGCCTGCTCGGCGAAGGTGATCGTGGCGTAGGCGGTGTGCCCGTCCGCGCTGATCCGGCCCGCGCCCCGGTCCCCGTACGGGGAGACCACGGACGAGACCCCGGGGAGTTCTCCTATCTGGGTGAGCGTGTTGCTCATGGCCGTCTCGACGTCGGCGGCCCGGACCATGGAACCCTCGATGTGCCAGACGACGGTGTCGCTGTCGCCGCCCAGCCCGGAGAACCCCTCGTCGAGGAGGTGGGTGGCCCGGCCCGATTCGGTGCCGGGCGCCTCGTAGTCGTTCGAGTAGGCGGATCCGGCGACGGCGGCTGCCGCGCTCGTGCCACCGAGCGCGAGCAGCCACAACAGAACGACGACGAGCCGGTGCCTGACACACCACCGTGCGAGTGCGGCCACGGACGTGCTCCCTGGGGGTTCTGGGGTTCTTTATCGGGAGCAGTCGGTCATCGGCTGATTTCAACTGAACGGGCCCGCAAAGAAACACTTGAGCAAGAGCCAGTCACTCTTGCAGGCAGAAGTGATCCTTTGTCGCTTTCGTGGGCTTACTCACATGCTCGCTCGCCAGCTCATTCGAGCCGCGTACGGGTCAGCCCGACACGCTCGGCCGCCCGTCCTCGACATGCCCGGCGAGGCGCCGGCGGAACGCTTCACCCACCGTGACCTCGACGTCGTACCAGCCGTGCGCCTTCCCCGCCTCGTGGACGACGGTGACGGTCCGGCCGGGCCGGACGGCGACCGTCCGCTTCCCTACGACGACCGTCCGCGCCGTCTCCGCCGTGCCGCGCAACCGGATGCGTACGGCACGCGCGCGTGCGTCCACGCTCGTGGTGACGTCGACGCCGGAGTCCGTACGCCCACGGAACTCGCGCCGGAACCCGTTGGGGCCCGTCACCACGAAGTCGTACGCGCCCTCGCGCACCGGCACCGTCACCGTCGCCTCCCGGACGACGTCGAAGTGGAGCGGCGCCGCGAACTCACCCGCGTACGGGTAGAGCGCGAAGTGTGCGCTGGAGCGCCCTGTGTTGGTGAGGCTCAGCACCAGTCCCTGCTCGCCCACGCGCGCGTGGGCGTCCGGCTGGTACGGCAGCGCGCGGGCCGGCCGGGTGCCGGGCTCCTGCACCGGCATCGACTGCTTCGCCGGGGGCTGCGGCGCCCAGCGGCCGGTGAACGCGGGGATCGGGCCCGGCTGCTCGACCTCGGGCTGCCGGTGGCCGTGGCGGAAGTCGAAGGCGCCGGTGAGATCGCCGGTGACCTGGCGGCGCCACGCGCCGATGTTGGGCTCGCGGACGCCGGTCCACTGCTCCAGGAAGCGGATCACGGAGGTGTGGTCGAAGACCTCCGAACACACGTACCCGCCGACGGTCCACGGCGAGACGACGAGCATCGGCACCCGGATGCCGAGCCCGGTCGGCAGCCCCTGCCAGTGCTCCTCGGTGACGTCGGGTCCGGGCACGGGCGGCGGCACGTGGTCGAAGAAACCGTCGTTCTCGTCGTAATTGATGAAGACGGCGGTCTTCCGCCACACCTCGGGGTGCGAGGCGAGCGCGTCGAGCACCTTGTAGACGATGGTCGCGCTGTGGATGGGCGAGGAGACGGAGGGGTGCTCCGAGTCGACCGCGGACGGTACGAGGTAGGAGACGCGCGGCAGCTTTCCCCGCGCGACATCGCGCGCGAACGTCGCGGCCAGCTCACCGGTCGGCACGCGCCGCAGCGCCCGCTCGAAGAGCGACCGCTCACGCCGGTTCAGCGTCGCCACGCCCTCCTCGAGGGTGGCGAGCAGCTCCGCGCGCGTGGCGTCGTCGGCGGCGTCACGCACCTTCGCGTAGAACGCCTCCATATAGGTGAGACCGGTCTTGACCAGAGCCTTCTTCGCGATCGCCTTGAAGGTGGCGAAGAACTCGATCTGGTTGTCGGTGAAGTTCTCCCACTCCGTGTACGTCTGCCAGCTCACGCCCGCCTTCTCCAGGCGCTCGGCGTACGTGCCCCAGCCGTAGCCGGGGTGCGTGCCCTCGTCGTAGGCGTCGTTGCCGACGGCGCGGGCGCCGGTCAGCGGCTCGTCGCCGGTCTTGCCGCTCCACAGGTGGTTGCGGTTCGGGCTGGTCGAGGAGTGGATGGAGGAGTGGTAGGCGTCGCAGACGGTGAAGGTGTCGGCGAGTTCGTAGTGCAGCGGGATGTCCTCGCGCGTGTAGTACGCCATCGTCGCCGCGGTCTTCGCGGTGATCCACCCGTCGTGCCAGCCGCCGTGAGCGGCCTTCGCGCCGCCGGACCAGGAGTGGTCGAGGGCACCTATGTACTGCAGGTCCTTCTTCTGCGCCGCCGCCGCTTCCCGTACGGGGAAGGGCAGGACGGTGCGGAGCGCTCCTGGCTGCTCGAACACGCTTGTGCCGCCGGGCAGCCGGATCGCGTTGCGGTCGCCGAAGCCACGGACGCCGCGCAGGGTTCCGAAGTAGTGGTCGAAGGACCGGTTCTCCTGCATCAGGACGACGACGTGCTCGATGGCGTCGAGCCCGCCCTTCGGCGGCGCGCCGTGCTGGGCCTGGGCGGCGACGGCCTGCTGCAGCGAGGGCGGCAGGAAGGACCCGACGGCGGCGGCGCCGAGCGCGCCCCCGCCGACGGCCATCAGGCGTCGGCGGGACAGCTCAGGGGACTCCGGGGACTCCGGGGACGGTGACACGGGACCTCCGCGCGTAAGGGGCAGCGCGTAAAGGTCTGCGACTGACCCATTGACTGGTTCGGCGGGGACGGTAGCCACGCGAGATGTCCCTGGGAAGTACGAGAACCAGCCGAAACGTAAACGTCCAAGCATCCGGGACAAAGGTCCAACAGCTAAGCCAGTACTCCAACGGCTAAGCCAGCACTCCAACGGCTAAGCCAGTACGAGGAGCCCCGCCCACAGCGCCACCGTCGAGGCGAGCAGCGTCATGGGCACCGTGAGCAGCCCGAGCCGGGTGAAGCCGCCGAGGTCGGGCTCGGTGCCGTGCTCGTGCACGATGCGCCGCCACAGCAGGGTCGCGAGCGAGCCGACGTACGTGAGGTTCGGGCCGAGGTTGACGCCGATCAGCGCGGCGAGCACCGGTCCGGGTCCGGCCGGGGCGACGGCGGGCAGCAGCGCCAGGATCGCGGGCAGGTTGTTGATGAGGTTGGCGAGCACGGCGGCCACCCCGGCGACCGCGACCAGGGTGAGCAGGGACGATCCGTCGGGCAGGACGTGCGCGATGCCGTCGCCGAGCCCGTTGTCGACGACCGCCCTGACCACGACGCCGAGGGCGAGGACGAAGAGGCAGAACGGCAGGTTGAGCGCCTTGAACAGCTCGCCCGGGGTGCTGCGGCGCCGGGCCAGGGACCGCACACCGAGTACGAGGGCGCCCGCGCACGCGGCGTACAGCGGCTCGATGCCCGCGAACGACGTGACGACGAACCCGGCGAGCGTCAGCGCGAGCACGATCAGCGTGAACGCCGGTACGGGGGTGGGGTCCCCGGGGTCGGGATCGTGCGCCGGCGCCGCGAGATCGTCGGCGAAGTACCGGCGGAACACGACGTACTCGATGCCGATCGCGAGCAGCCACGGCAGCGCCATGAGCCCCGCGAACCGGCTGAACGTCAGCCCGCTCGCGGTGAAAGCGAGGAGGTTCGTGAGGTTGGAGACGGGCAGCAGCAGCGACGCGGAGTTGGCGAGGTGGGCGCTGGCGTAGACGTGCGGGCGCGGGCTCGTGCCGATCCGCGCCGCCGTCGCGAAGACGACCGGGGTGAGCAGCACGACGGTGGCGTCCAGGCTCAGTACGGCGGTGACCGCCGCGGCCACCGCGAAGACGCCGCCGAGCATCCGCTTCGGGCTGCCGTGACAGGCCCGCGCGACGAGGTCACCGGCCGCCTTGAACAGGCCGTCGTCGGCGCAGAGTTGCGCCAGAAGCAGGATCGCGGCGAGGAAGCCGACGACGGGGAGGAGTTCTTCGGTCTCGGACCAGGCGTGGTCGGGCGAGACGGCGCCGAGCGCGATGGCGATCCCGGCGGCGGGCACGGCGGCGACGGCCTCCGGCCAGCCGCGGGGTCGTAGCACCGCGAAGGCCAGGGTGACAGCGAGCAATGCGAGGGAGATCAGCACAAATCAAGCCCCGCCTTTCGGACGAGAGGCAGCCGGGTCCGGGGCGGAGCCCCATGACAGGGACACAAGCGGGCGGCGGGGGCCCCGGGGGCCAGGTGCGCCGCCCCCAACAAAGGGTTAGCCGCGGGGGGCGCCCCACCGGGACCCGATTGGGGACAGTAAACGGTGACGCCGAGCCCGACCCCCAGGTGGACTACAAAAAG
>NZ_JBIRPI010000032.1:0-66376 GCF_044332585.1 Streptomyces sp. NPDC016845
GCCCGCGAACATCAACGCCTCTACCAAAGCCTTGACCAGCAGAACTACAGCCTTACCGCCTGATTCCGATCGTCACTCCAAAGGATCCGCACCCATCTCACATTGGAGGCCGCACCGGGCCACACCCCCGGTTCGTCCGTCCTCACCCTGCGCTCGGGCACCGACCGCGCCGTCTTCGTCGGGGACATGCTGCACAGCCCCGTACAGGTCCTCGAACCGGGCTGGAACAGCTGCTTCTGCGACGACCTCCAGCTCGCAGCCAAGAACCGCCGCGCCTATCTCTCGCGGGCTGCCGAGCTGGGCGAGCTCATCATCCCGGCCCACTGGCCGGGTCATGGGGCCGCCGAGGTCCGGCGGGACGGCGACGGCTTCGCCGTCACCGCATGGGCGCCCTTCCCGCGCGGCTGAGACGGGTGAGCGGTCGGCGCTGTCAGCGTGCCGTCGTCGGGTCCTGGGCGCGGTGGACGCGGCGGTAGGCAAGTGGTGGCAGGCCCACATACGTGTGGAAGTGCTTGCACGGGGCGACGGGGCGACGGGGTCGCCGAAGCCGCACGCGGTGGCGATCCGTGCGATGGTCAGATCGGTGGACTCCAACAGCAGGCGCGCGTGCGCCGGCCGCCGCTGGGACAGCCACGTCAGCGGGCTGCCGCCCACCTCGCCGCGGAACCGGCGGGTGAAGGTGCGTACGCTCATGTGCGCATGCCGGGCCATACCCTCCAGCGTGACCGGTTCGGCCAGCCGGTCCAGCGCCCACTGGCGGGTCTCCGAGGCCGCGCCAGTGGCGGCGGTCAAAGGCTCTTCAGGGCAGCGGCGCTGGGGCTGCCGGCTTCTGCCGTATACATCACCAGGGAAAAACCTGAGCCGGGCAGGCTGAGGGTGTACCGGTCGATTTCCAGCTCGCCCAGTGTGGGGTGATGCAAGCTTTTTCGCACGCTGGGCATGGGGCGCACAGCGTGGTTACGCCAGCTGCTCGCAAAATCTGGATCGTGGGTTGCGAACTCGTTGATCAGCTCTGCGAGCACGTTATCCGTGGGGTACCGAACGCTGGCTGCGCGCAATTGAGCGGCTGCCTGCTGAGAGAAGTCGGACTCCGATCCGGGCGCGCCGGTGCAGAGGGTGTCACGGAATCTCGTCGAGATGCGCGTGAGGTTGCGCTCGTCAGGTGTGAGACGAGAGAAGTCCGTAATCAGGGCTGCGGCTGCTGCGTTCCAGGCGACGAGGTCTTGCCGGTGGTTGACGATGTAGGCAGGGATGCCGTCAAGTCTGCCGAGTAGCTGTCGGGCATCTTCAGGTACGTGCTCTGACGCGCCGTCGTTCTCTTTCGGCAGCACTTGTCCGGCCAGGCGGGCCAGGTGGTCACGCTCTGCTTCAGTGAGCTGGAGAGCCGTGGCCAGTGAAGACAGCACCTGCGGTGAGGGTCGGGGTGCCCGCGCCTGTTCCAGCCGTTCGTAGTAGCTCACCGACACCTGTGCCAGGGCGGCTACCTCTTCGCGGCGCAGCCCGGGTGTGCGACGGGCGCGCTGGCTTGGTGGACGCGTCGCTTCGGCCGGCACATCTTCTGGTCGCAGATCCTCACGGCGGCTGCGGAGAAAGTCTGCGAGTTCCTGACTGCTCACTCCTCCATGCTGTCACAGGAGGGACAGCTGAGCCTCGCACTGTTGGTCCGGGGCTCAGCTGTCCGTTCCGCGCCCACACATCTGCTGTGCATGGTGGTCTGGTCGGTTTCTTGACCACGAGGAGAAATGGTGTCCAGTACGCCTGAGGAAACTTTTCGCCGCATGATCGACCTGATGCTGGCCAAAGACATGAATGCCGTGGCAGATCTGTGGGCGCCTGACGGAATCGCGGAATTCCCTTTCGCAGCCGGGAGCTCCCCTCGCGTTCTCCGCGGACGTGAGGAGGTACGCGCCTACCTCGCTCACTATCCGGAGCTGATGGACATGAAGGAGGTGGCCGCGCTCACCGTGCGGCCCACGGATCAAACGGACACCGTCGTGGTGGAGTGGACGGTCACCGGCCGCACCGTGTCCACCTCCCAGCCCTACCGCCTGGACTACATCGTGGTTCTCACGGTCCGCGACGGGTCGATCGCTCTGTTTCGGGACTACTGGAGCCCGCTGTCGGCGGCGGCCGCCGCCGGAGGTCTCGCCAGGCTGATCGACTCGATAGAGAGGAGGGACGCCTGATGTCCGGAGTGCTCGTGACCGGAGGGACCGGCAAGACCGGCAAGACGCTGGTGCAAGTGCTCCGTAACGCTGGCTCGCAGGCTCGGGTCGCCAGCCGGAACCCGGCCGCAGCCGATCCTGATGCGATCCGCTTCGACTGGAACGACCCGACCACATATGGACCTGCGCTCGACGGGATGGACCGGGTCTTCCTGCTTCCGCCGGTGGAGAGTGTGGACCCGCTGCCGCTGGTCGAGCCCTTCCTGCGCCAAGCGCAGCGGGCCGGTATCCGCCGCCTCGTGATGCTCGGCTCCGCCATTGTGCTGCCGAACGCGCCCAGCGCTGTGGAGATGGCCGCTCAGGTTCAGGCGCAGCCCGGAGGTGTCGTACTCCGCGCGTCTGGCTTCATGCAGAACTTCCTGCGCCCGCACCCACTGGCCGAGCACATCCATCGACTCGGTGAGATCCGCACCGCGGCCGGTGACGGCGAGTTGGGGTGGGTAGATGCGCGGGACATCGCGGCCAGTGCTGCCGCGCTATTGGCTGATCTGGAGGTGGACGCTCGAAGCGACTACCTGATCACCGGGCCGTACGGGATGAGCTATCCACAGGCCGCGCAGATCATCACCGCGCAGACCGGCAGACAAGTTCAGGTAAAGCGTATTACGGAGGAGGAACAGGCTGCCGCCTACCGTGCCTCCGGAATGCCGACGGAGTTCGCTGACGCCCTTGCCGCCGTCGAGCGCAGAATCAAGGAGGGACGCGAAGACCAGGTCAGCACTGCGGTGCTCGAACTGACCGGCCGTCCGCCGCGCGCCTTTGCCGAATTCGTCTCTGATCACGCGTACGAGTGGACGCAGTAAGGCCCGAACAGCAGCGATGTACGGTCGAGTAGGAACCACGCGGAGAGTGCAGTCTGGCTTCACACGATTTGATGCCCCATCGGATCGATGGCGGCCTGCCTGCGTCTGCCGCTTCTCAATACCTGAGACCTCGCTCCAAGGCACTGACCGACGTCTGAAGCAGGTGCGGAACTCCAGGCCGTCGGCGGTGAGGAGGGCCGCACCCGTCGCTTGGTGACCATGAAGAAGAAGAGCGTCTTCGACATCAAGGCCACGATGGCCGCCGACCTCGACTGCAACGGCGAGCATCTGCGCGCCGGTTCGGGTGTGGTCGAGGACGGTGCGCTGGTACGGGGCCGTGTGCTGGTGCGGGCCGGAGCCCCGGTGGAGGCGGGCGCCCGGGTGCTCGGGCCGGTTCTGATCTGCCCCGGGGGCGGTCGTAGCGGCGGGTGCGGTGGTGCGGGACCACACTGTGGTCGGCCCCGGGTGCCGGATCGGGTTCGGTGCGGAGATCACCCGCAGTCTGCCTGCCGGGCAGGTGCTGATGAAGCACCCCTGCTTCGTCCGCGACTCGGTGCTCGGCAATACTCCCCCTCAAAACCATCACCACCACCTGACCTAGCACCACACCAACTCCCCCACCGCGTAACGGCCATAGGGACGCCCACGGACGCGGCCCCGCCCCGCGGCCCGCAGGCGCGCTCTGCCCAGTTCGCGAAGCACAGCGGATTCGTGTCCTGGATGGGCGGCGGGGGCGAGGACGGTGGCCATGGTCAGCCACGGCGCGATGATCCGCACGTGGGTGGCAGCCCGGGCGGCCAGCGTCGACGTGGCCCACGCCTCCAGCCACCCACTGGGCAACACCGGCGTCGTCGTCCTGTCCGGCCCTCCGACCAGGGCTGGCAGGCACATCTGTGGGAGGAACACCCCCTCGGTCGGCAAGGAAACTTCCCCACCCCAAAGGCAGCGGTCCCGCCGACACGGCCCATCCCGGCCTCCGGCAGATCACCCTCTCCCGCTGTTCAGTCACTGGCTGCCGTTTGAGGCCCCGCCCCGCCCCCGGAAGGCACAGCAAGACAGCGTCTGGATACGACTCTGCAGGGCAGGCAGGCCATAGCATCACCGCGAAACGTGATCCTGGCCCGTCAGAACGCCACATGAGGTCACGGACCTTCGGTGAACGCGGTGGCGTGGTCGGTGGCCCACTGGCGAAAGGTTCGCGGTGCTGTTGCGAGGATGTCGCCCACCGCGGTGGTGACATATGCAGGCTGTCCGACCGCCGCGCTCCACGCGGCGAGCAGCATGTCGACGACCGAACCGGGGGCTGTGCCCTGCGAGTGGCTGCGGAACTCGTCCGGAGTCATCTCCTCGAACGCGATCCGGTGCCCCAGGGCATCGCCGATGATGCCCACCTGCTCGGCGTGGGTCAGCGATTCAGGGCCGGTGAGGACGTAGTCGGCGCCGGCGTGTCTGTCCTCGTAGAGCGTTCGCGCCGCGACGGCTGCGACATCGCGGTCGTCGACCGGTGCGGACGCGGCGGCGGCGTAGGGCCACCGGACCACCTTGCCGGTGCGGACCACGGGGGCCCACCAGGCGAGTGCGTTCGATGCGAACATGCCCGGCCGGATAACCGTCGTATCGAGGCCCGTGGCCGCGATGTGCCGCTCGATGTCCGCGTGCAGCACGGCCATGGGGTTGGGCTGTTGGAAGAGGGGATGAGGTGTTCGGTGCGGGGAGGAGAGGAAGACGATCCGCTGTACATGGGCGGTCAGCCGGTCGATCACTGCTTCGGCGGTCCGGGGCGGGGCGGTCCAGACGAGGAAGACCGCGCCGGCGCCGTGCAGCGCCGGGTCGAGTGTCTCGGGCACGGTGAGGTCGCCGGTGAAGATTTCGGCTTGCGCGGGGAGCGTCGCCGCTGCCTCAGGGCGGCGGGTGAAGGCGCGGACCGGCACGCCCGCATCGAGGAGTCGGTCGATGACGGCGCGGCCGACCCGACCCGTCGCTCCGGTGACGAGCACGGGAGGGATGTCTGTCTGATCCATACCGCCATGAAAACGTTACTCGGTTAAGAAAGCAACCGGGTCACGAATGTTACGGTGAGCGGATGAGCGAGACGTCGGGGCTGCGAGCCCGCAAGAAGGAACGGATGCGTGACGCCATCGGCGACGCGGCCGTCTCGCTGTTCCTGGAGCGCGGCTTCGACCGTGTCTCGGTCAATGACATCGCTGCGGCGGCCGAGGTCTCCAAACCGACCCTCTTCCGGTACTTCCCCACCAAGGAAGACCTGGTGCTGCACCGGTTCGCGGACCACCAGGGCGAGACAGCGCGCGTCGTACGCGACCGCAGGCCGGGAATCGAGCCGGTGACAGCGCTGCACCAGCACTTCAGGGCCGCCCTCGATCGGTTCGACCCTGTCACCGGCCTCAGCGATCACCCCGAGGTCGTGGCCTTCCATCGGCTGGTGTTCACCACCCCGAGCCTGGCGGGCAGGCTCACGCAGTACCAGGTCGAGGACGAGCAGTCACTGGCGGACGCCCTCGGCGAAGGCATCCAGGCCCACCTGCTGGCCGCCCAGGTACTCGCCATCCAACGGGTGCTCGCACGCACCAACTGGCGGAAGATCACCGAAGGTCGCACCGCCCACGACGTCCACTTCGAAGCCGTGGCCGACGCCGACCACGCATTCCATCACCTGCGGTGACAGACGGCGCGATGGCCGCGGCCGGGTGGGGCGGGACGGCACGGCTTGGCGCAAGAAGGGAGCCGCTGCAGCGGTGGGACTCGCAGCGGCTGCTGGGGACATGACCTGGCCGTGCCCGGCCGGACCCGTCCCGGCGTCACAGGTCTTCGCCTGCCAGGACGGCCGCGGACAACGGCAGCAACGGCCTCCCCGAGGCCGTCGACCCCGCCCGCAGCAAACTCAGCACCCATGTTGCAAAGAGTCACCACGTCGGGCTCGTCCATCGCGAGGCCGCTGCGTTGGATGAGATCCGCGGTACCGCCCTTGACGCTCAGCTGGAACGAGCCTGGCAGACGGCATCGGGCCAATCCCTCTCGCCACGGTCATGACAGCGGGCCGTAAGCTGTCGGCACAGGGCGGGGGAAAACGCGGGAGACCGGCAGACACCGGCGGCTCAGCTGGCCGAACGACGAATGGAACCGTGCAGCCGCACTGTGCAAGGGGCAGCTCCCGCTGGTGTGGCTGGCGTGGTGGCTCGCATCGCGGCACGGTAGGAGGCCGAGCCGTCGCGGCAGGCCACCTCGATGCCTGGGTGGGCACGCAGCCAGGCGGCGGTGGGTTCGGCATCCCTGGTGTTGAAGGCGTCGACGGGTAGACGGGATTACGCGTCGGTCACGAGGGTGGCGTAGCGGCGACCGCGCCGTAGCGCGAAGCGTCAATGTCGGCGGATCAGGGCACTTCATCAGCCAGGCGAGCAGGGACGCCCAGCTCAGGGCGTGGTGCAGGTGGAACAGCAGCCGCGAGCCGGCCTTGCCCGCCAGCGCCGTCGCCACAGCCGCGACCATCAACTGAAGTCCCGGAGTACGGCGTTGACAGCGCAGGGTCAGCCCTTCGATCTGCTCCGCGAAGGTGGTCTTCGGACAGGCAGCGTTCTCGCAGTACAGACGCCGGACCGAAAGATCGATCCGCACCGGGCGGCCACCGACGGCCTCATCCTCGACGTGCCGCACATACCGGCTGTGTTCCCAGTCGGAGGACCGGCCGCAGCCCGTGCACGCGGCCGGTTCAGCCCGGGACCGTGCGCAGATCACAACTGTGTCCCCGCACTCCAGGACCGCCTTCTTCGAGGTGGGTGGGAAGCCGTACCAGCGCCTTGGTCCGCCGGATGAGGATGCGCAGCGGGGCGGTGCGTACCGCCCCAGCGGACGCTGCTCGGCCTCCCCGTCCCGCTGCGGGCGCCGCGCCACTCCCCCGCTCGGTTGCGGAGCCCTCCGCAGACACGGTCTCTGCGCAAACGCCGCTCAGCCGGGCCGCTGCGCAGCATCTGCGTGTACGACACACCTCCCGGCCGGCAAGTGCGCCGAAAAAGTACGATGTGATCCTAGCAAGGAGCTGGTCCGGGTTCGTCGGGTCGTTCAGGCCTCGGTTCCGTCCCGGGCGAGACAGATGCGAGTCCAGTTCCGGCCCCGCGGCGAGAACAGCGGAGACAGCAGCGTCCCCCGTCGACCAACCACCGCCGCGCCCGACCACGCCACCGCGGTCGCCGCACGCCGCAGTCGCCGCGCCGCAACGCCCGCTCCGGCGCTCGCTCCGGCGCTCGCTCCGGCGTTCACTCCGGCACCGCCCCCGTCGCGACCACCTTCGCGTACCAGCGGGCGCTGGCCTTGGGGGTACGGGTGCCGGTCGGGTAGTCGACGTGGACCATGCCGAAGCGCTTGCTGTAGCCGTAGCCCCACTCGAAGTTGTCGAGCAGTGACCAAAGGAAGTAACCGCGGACGTCCGCACCCGCGGAGATCGCACGGTGCACGGCGGCCAGGTGGTCGCGGACGTAAGCGATGCGCTGGAGGTCGTCCACGTCGCCCTCGGGGTTCGCGTAGTCGTGGAAGGCGGCGCCGTTCTCGGTGATCACCAGCGGCAGGCCGGGGTGGTCGCGGTCGAGGCGGAGCAGCAGTTCCTCCAGGCCCGAGGCGTCGATGGTCCAGCCCATCGCCGTCCTGTCGCCGGGGGTGGGGTGGAACGCGACGCGGTCCGCGCCCACCCAGGGGCTGTGCGCGCTGGCGCCATGGCCGTCGTTGCCATGGGCCGGATCGCCCTCGGAGACAAGGGTCGGCGAGTAGTAGTTGACACCGAGGAAGTCGAGTGGCTGGTGGATCGCGGCCAGATCGCCGTCCTGGACGAAGGACCAGTCGGTGAGCGGCGCCGTGTCCTTCAGCAGGTCCTCGGGGTACTCGCCGCGCAGCATCGGGCCGGTGAAGACCCGGTTGGCCAGTGCGTCGATGCGCCGGGCGGCGTCCGTGTCCCCGGGCGCGTCGGTCAGGGGGCGCACGTGGTGCACGTTGAGGGTCACCGAGACCTCGGCGGACGAGTGCAGTCCCGAGCGGAGCGCCTGGACGGCGAGGCCGTGGCCGAGGTTGAGGTGGTGGGCGGCGCGCAGGGCGGCGACCGGTTCGGTGCGGCCCGGGGCGTGCACACCGGACGCGTAGCCGAGGAAGGCGCTGCACCAGGGCTCGTTGAGGGTGGTCCAGGTGTCGATGTGGTCGCGCAGGCCCTCGGCGGCGAGGGCCGCGTACGCGGCGAACCGCTGGGCGGTCTCGCGGGCGGGCCAGCCGCCCAGGTCCTCCAGTTCCTGCGGGAGGTCCCAGTGGTAGAGCGTGGCGACCGGCTTGATGCCCTTCTCGCGCAGTGCGTCGGCCAGGCGCCGGTAGAAGTCGAGGCCCTTCTGGAGAGCCGGGCCGCGGCCGGTCGGCTGGATGCGGGGCCAGGCGAGCGAGAAGCGGTACGCCTTGACGCCCAGACCGGCCATGATGTCGACGTCCTCGGCCCAGCGGTGGTAGTGGTCGCAGGCGATGTCGCCGGTGTCACCGTTGAGGACCTTGCCGGGGGTGCGCGCGTAGGTGTCCCAGATGGACGGGGTGCGGCCGTCCTCCCGAGCGGCTCCCTCGATCTGGTACGCGGCGGTCGCCGTACCCCACAGGAAGTCGGCGGGGAACGTGAGCGCGGATGACATGAGGGGCTCCTCACAGAGAACTGGCGGTGAAGGTGGATGAGTTGAGCCAGGCCGGGCCGGTGCGGGTCAGCCCTTGACGGCGCCCTGCATGATGCCGCCGACGATCTGCCGGCCGAAGACCACGAACATGGCCAGCAGCGGGAGTGTGCCGAGCAGTGCGCCCGCCATGATCAGCGACTGGTCGCGGACGTACCCGGCGCTCAGCTGCGTGAGCGCGACCGGCACGGTCGGGTTGGTCATGTCCAGGGCGATGAACGGCCAGAAGAAGTCGTTCCAGGCATGGACGAAGGTGATCATGAAGATGACGGCCATGGGCGCGCGGGCGATCGGCATCACGATGGACCAGAAGATGCGCAGCGAGTGCGCGCCGTCGACCCGGCCCGCCTCCACGAGCTCATCGGGCAGCGCCTCGGCGAAGTACTGCCGCATGAAGAACACGCCGACCGCGCTGACCAGCGTCGGAAAGATGACCGACGGCAACTGCTGGCCCCAGCCGAGATCGCTCATCATCATGAACAGCGGGACGACGCCGAGCTGCGGCGGCACCATCATCGTCCCGATGACGATCATGAGGAGGGCGTTGCGGCCCTTGAAGCGGAGCTTGGCGAAGGCGAAACCCGCCAGCGTCGCGAAGAGCACGGTGGACAGCGCGATGGTGCCGGCGACGATGAGCGAGTTCATCATCGCCTTGCCCATCGCGGCCTCGGTCCAGGCCCGCGAAAGGTTCGTGAAGAGGTTCGGTCCCGGCAGGAAGGGCGGCGGGGACTGCGAGATCCGGTTGCTGTCGGTGGAGGCCGCGACCAGCGTCCAGTAGAGCGGGAAGAGCGAGACCAGGGCGGTGAACCCGAGCAGGATGTAGGCGAGCGGTCCCGCGTGGTGCTGGCGGCCCGCGCGCTGCCGCAGCCGCCTGGGGCGGGCCGGGGCGAAGCCCCCGACCTTGGTGCGTCCCCGCGGGCCGGCGGCGGCCGGAGCGGTGTCGGTGGTCATGGTGTGACTCCCCGGTCAGTGCGTGCGGTTGCGCAGACGCGTGATGACGCGTTGCAGGACGAAGACGAGGACGAGCATCAGGAACATCGCCCAGGCCACGGTGGCCGCCCGGCCCATCTGGTAGTTCTTCCAGCCCTCTTCGTAGAGCAGCAGGCCGAGCGTCTGGTACTGGTTGTCGATGCCGCCGGTGACGCCGTTGGGGCCCTGGCCGAAGATCAGCGGTTCGCCGAAGAGCTGGGTGGCGCCGATCGTCGACAGGACGATGGTGAAGACGATCGTCGCCTTGATGCCGGGGATCGTGACCGTGCGGAACTGCTGCCAGCGGCTGGCCCCGTCGATGGCGGCGGCCTCGTACCGCTCCATCGGCACGGCCTGCATGGCGGCCAGGTAGAGCAGGGCGTTGTACCCGGTCCAGCGCCAGATCACGATGGCGGAGATCGCGGTCTGGGAGGCGCCGGTGGAGTTCTCCCAGTCGACCGGGTCGAAGCCCAGGAGGCCGAGTCCCCAGTTGATCATGCCGAAGTCGCGTTCGAACAGCATCGTGAAGACGAGCGCCGCCGCGCCGACCGAGGTGGCGTACGGGGTGATGGCGGCGACCCGGAAGAAGGTCGACCCGCGCATCCGGTAGTTGAGCAGGTGCGCCAGGCCGAGCGCCATGAGCAGCTGCGGAACCGTGGAGATCACACCGATGGTGATGGTGTTGCGGACCGCGTTCCAGAACCGGGCGTCACCGAGGAGCGCCGTGTAGTTGTCCAGGCCCTGCCAGTGCATGACGTCGAACGTGGACAGTTCGACCTGGTGCAGGGAGATCCAGGCGGTGTAGATCAGCGGGTAGAAGCTGAACGCCGCGAAGATGACGAAGAACGGCGCGATGAACGCGTACGGCGCGCCCTTCACATCCAGGCGGTGCAGCAGCGGAACCTTCGAGCGGGCCTTGCCGAGACCGTCGGGCCGCACGGGCGAGCCGGGCGTCGGGGGCGGCTCGGCCGACGAGCCGAGCGTGGTGGAGGCGGCCACCGGGGGTCCTTCCGTCGGGCGTGTGGGATGAGCGGGGCGGGCGGGTGCGGGCGGCGGGAGTCGGCCCGCACCCGCCCAACGGCCGTATGTGTCAGCCGACGGCCTTCTTGACGCGCTCGTCGGTGGTCTTCCACGCCTTGTCCGGAGCCGTGCCGTTCTCGACCAGCTGCAGACCCTGCGAGAAGGCGTCCTTGATGGTGCCGTCCTTGCGGCCGAGCACCTGCTCGGCGGGGACCTCGTTGGCCGCGGCCCCGAAGATCTGGCCCGTCGGGGCGCCGGAGAAGTACTCCGCCTTGGCCTGCTTCACCTTCGGGTCCTCGAGCGCGGTCTTGGAGGACGGGAAGTTGCCCAGCTTCTCGAAGAGGTAGGCCTGCTGCTCCGGGGCGGTAAGCCATGCCACGAGCTTCTTGGCCTCGTCCTTCACCGGGCTCTTCTCGGTGACCCCGAGGAAGGAGCCGCCCCAGTTGGCGCCCTTGGGAGCCTTCGCGACGTCCCACTTGCCCTTGTTGGCGTCACCGGCCTTGTCGCTGATGTGCGCGAGCATCCAGGCCGGGCAGACCGTGCTGGCGAACGTGCCGTTGGCGAGGCCCGGGTCCCAGCCCGGCTGGAACTGCGGCAACTTGGCGGTCAGTTGCTTCTGGGCAGCCTCGGACGCCAGGCCCCAGGCCTCCTTGACCGCCGGGTTCGTCTGGTAGATCAGCTCGCCCGACTTGTCGTAGTACTGCTCCGAGCTGCCGAAGACCATGGCGTTGAACAGGCCGGAGGCCGAGTCCAGGAACGAGACCTTCTTCTCCTTGTTGCCCTTGGCGAACTTCTCACCGGTCGCGACGTACTTGGCCCAGTCGCCCTCCCACAGCTTGCCGACCTCTTCGCGGTCGGTGGGCAGCCCGGCCTGCTCGAAGAGGTCCTTGCGGTAACAGACCGCCATCGGGCCGGTGTCCGTGCCGAGGCCCAGGACCTTGCCGTCCTTCGTGGTGATCTGGGCCTGCTTCCACGGCTGGAAGTGGTCGGCGCCCTGGACGCCCTTGAAGTCGGCGAACTTGTCGGCCTGCGTCTCGGTTATCTCCTTCGCGCGGCCCACCTCGATGCCCTGGACGTCCTTGAGCCCGGAGCCGCTGGCGAGGTGGGTCTGGAGGGCGGTGTAGTACGTCTGCTCGTCACCGGCCGCCTCGACCTTGACCGTGACGTCCGGGTTCTCCTTCTCGTACTTCTCGATCAGCCCGGTCTCCTTGAAGCCCATGACGCCGTACAGGCCCATGGTGATGGTGACCTTGCCGTCCTTGACGCCACCACCGGTGCCGCCCGCGCCCTCTCCGCCGCAGCCCGAGAGCAGGGCTGCCGCCGTCGTGCAGGCCAGCATGGCTGTCACTTTTGTACGCAGTTTCCGCTCGACCTTGAGCATGAACGTCCCTCCTGAGACGGCGCCGACGCACCCGTGGCGCGAGCCGCCCGACATACGGCCGCTCGCTGCGAAGTCTGGCCAAGCTCCCAGCTCAGAGCAGGTCCGCGAGGGCCGACGAACATGATTCGCAGCCTCTGGCGGGACCTGCTGAGCAGTTGGTGGGAACGTGCCCACTAGATGGTGGAAGACTGTCGGCCCGACAACTGCCGTGTCAAGAAGTTGAATTGAGCTTCTTACTGCCTCGTTATCAGCGAAAACTTTCGGAAGGCGTCGGCCAACGGGCGTATACAGAAGGGCAAATGGCAGAATGCGCAGGCCGGGAGGGTCCAGCACCCAACAGGGCGGCTCTGGAGGCCAAGGGGAGGATCCGGGACGATGAGCGGCGACACCACACGAGAAGCACCGGGACGCGGACAGGGACGGGGACGGAGCGGAGACCGGGAACAGCGGGCGGCAGGCCGCGAGCCGCAGGGCGACAACCGGCGGCAGGGCGCGCGCCCGGAGCGCGAGCCGCATGGTGACAGTCGGCAACAGGGCGCGCGACCGGAGCGGGAGCAAGGCGGGGCGCCAGGCTCCCGGCCGACCATCAAGACCGTGGCGGCGCGGGCCGGCGTCGGCCGTACCACCGTCTCCCGCGTGGTGAACGGCTCGCATCTGGTCAGCGAGAAGGCGCGGGAGGCCGTCCTCAGCGCCATCGCGGAACTGGGCTACGTCCCCAACTCCGTCGCCCGGGGTCTGGTGACCCGGCGCACCAACGCCGTCGCCCTGGTCATCCCCGAGTCGGAGAGCCGGCTCGGCTCGGAACCGTACTTCTCGGCGTTGATCCGTGGGGTGAGCGCCGTGCTCGCCGACACGCGCACCCAGCTCCAGCTGATGCTCGTCCGCGACCAGGCCGAGCGCGACCAGCTCAGCCAGTCCGTCGCCGAACGGCGGGTCGACGGCGTGTTGCTGGTCTCCGTCCACGAACACGACACCCTGCCCAGCCTGTTGGAATCCGCCGGCCTGCCCACCGTCCTCGCGGGCCGCCGCCGCGAGGACGACCCCCTCAGTTACGTCTGCGCCGACAACCGCGGCGGAGCCGCCACCGCCGTGCGCCACCTCCTGAGCCGCGGCCGGCACCGCATCGCCACTGTGGCGGGCCCCCAGGACATGGATGTCGGCCGCAGCCGGTTGCTCGGCTGCCAGGAGGCGCTCGTCGAGGCCGGTGCCCCGGCCACGGAACACCTGGTGGCGGTCGGGGACTTCACCGAGGAGGGCGCCCGCATCGCAATGCGTTCGCTACTTGAACGCGCCCCGGATCTGGACGCGGTGTTCGCCGCCTCCGATCTCATGGCCGCGGGCATCCTGCTCGAACTGCGTGCTCAGGGGCGTCGCGTGCCGGAGGATGTCTCGGTCGTCGGTTTCGAGGACTCCTACCTCGCTCGCCACACCAACCCGCCGCTCACGACGGTCCGCCAGCCCACCGAGGGGATCGGCGCCACGATCGCGCGAACTCTCCTCAGCGAGATTCAGAACCCCGCCGCTCCTCGCACGCGGCTTGTGCTCGACACGGAGCTGGTCGTGCGGGAGTCGTCGTAGGCCGGCCGCGCCGCGCGAGTGCCGACCGATCTCACCCCGGACCGGGTGAGCGCCGGTGACCGGCGTCGCCGCCCGTTCGAGTCATCGGGAGCCCGAGCCCCAAGACGTACAGCCCCGTGGATACCGGACCGCTGACGGATACCGCTTGGCGCCGCTCCGGCATCATTCGTACCACGGGGCGAAACGACCCGTGTCCCAGGACTCCCAGCCCCGGGACGAGAAGAAGCTCAGGATCATGAGCGGCGACAGTAGAAACACCACACGCCTCAGCGCAAAGCCCAAACACTTGGGCCACACCCCGAGTTCGAGTTAATCGCCACACGGAGACTGAGCGAAGACAATGTGCCGCAGGCAGTGCGGCACCAGATCCCCATCCAGGCCCAGGGCATCACGATAGGAAGCGAACCGATCCTCGATCTCTCTCGACTGCAACCGACCGCCCCGCTCGGTCAGCCACAGCGCCGGATGCTCCGCCGCCCTCACATACCGCGGCTGGACGTTCGTCACATAGTCGGCCACCGCTTCCACCGCCCAGGGCATCACCGACAAGGTCGTGCGCCGCCGCCACGGCGATCCCTTCGTGCGCTTCCTTTATCGCACGTGCAGGGAGCCGAACTCCCCCAACTCCGGTGCTGCGGCAGTGCGATAGGAGTCCACCATCTCCAGCCGCAACGTCTCCGTGCACCGGCTGCCCCACCCGTACATGACCTTGAAGACCGTCGCGTCCCGGTACGCCGCCAGCGCGCCCTTACGGCCCAGTCTCACCGTCCGCTCGACCTGGTCGTCGGCATAGTCGAAGAACCTCTGCAACTCGGCCCGTGTCATCGGTCGACGTCCTGGCCGGCCTTCACACTCCACCAAGTGGGCCACGGTGTTCCACTCATGGCAGATCCGCACCAGGTGGGTCCCGAAGCGCTCTTCGCACTCGGCGAGCCACTGGTAGTGCGGCGAGGTGACGTAGTCGCAGTACAGCCGGATCGCACCCTGGTAACTGCGAAACGTCGACTCAGCCCGCCGTACGACGCCGATGAGGTGCGTCATCCAGTCGTCGAGATCCGACGCAGTGCACTGTCACGGGTAGGCGTTCGCGAACTCCGGAAACCGCTCCACCACCCTGAGTCGATCACCGATCGTCTTCGACTGCAGACGCCGTCCGCCGCGCTGCTGACGTGTCCACCCCGCCAGCATCGCCTCGAAGACCGCGTCCTCGGGCCGCAGCAAAGACACCCCCTGCAGCAGTACCAGCCGCGCGGAAGCGTCTCCAGGACCGCCTCCAAGCACCTCAACCACCTCCGTCCGCCGCGTGAATCGTGCACCCAATGCACGAAGCTCCGCAGCGCCGCAGGCCACCACCCCTCCCCCTACAGAAAGGCTCTCGAAATGAAGTCGCAGGACAACCGCCCGACCTCGAACACAAAGCCCGCTAAACGGAATTACCCGGGAGCACTGCCAACCCGCCCTGCCGTCAGCCCATGCCACCGCCGGATTCAACGAACTACCGGTAAGCGTAGGTCTCGGTATCGCCCACTCCATGAGCCTCGACGGGGTAGATGCGGGGCCGGCTGTGGGCAGTGCGACGGGTCTGTGGAGCACGGGGTGTTCAGCTTTCCCGGCACTGTCTACAGCAGCGCCGCGCGGGCCTGGCCCAGCAGCCACTTCTCCGCCCGCTCCAGCGACCACCCGTTCTCGTCCACACAAGTGAAGTAGGAGGAGTAGCCGAAGTAGAACCACAGCACGTCGGCCGCGAGGTCGAGATCCGTCCCCGGGCGCAGGCCGCCGATGTCGGCGAGTCGCTGGGCGGTGCGGACAAAGCCATTGCGGTAGACGTCAGTTGCCTCGGCGAGAGTCTGCGCGGCACGCGTGTCGTGAGGAGCCGTGGCCAGCACCATCCGCATGACGTCGCCCCACTCCGCGCGCACCCGGCGCGTTCCGGAAGCCGTCGCGCGCAGGATCGCCTCCGGGTCGGTGAGCAGCGCGACCTGCTCGTAGGTGGACGAGATGACCGGGGCGCTCACCCACTGCTGGATCAGCGTGTGCAGCAGACCGTGCTTGCCGCCACCGACCGCGTAGACCGTCGCCGGGGCCACCCGGGCTTCGGCGGCGATGTCCTCGACCCGGGTGGCGAAGAACCCGTTGGTGCTGAAGAGCTTCCTTGCCGCATCGATGATCGCCTGGCGGGTGAGCGCGGCGTACTCCGCCCTTCGGCTGTTCTCCGGTCTAGCCTTCATCGCAGCGACGATAGCAAACTCCACCGAGCAGAGTCTGAACCAGTTCGTCAGAGCCAGGCTCTGATTAACTGTCGGCATGGACGGTGAACGGATGCTCTGGAACGCGTCGGTACCCCAAAGGGCCGCGGCGGTAGCACGGTGCCGTAGCGCGGCCGAGGTGAGCGCGGCCGTTCAGCGAGCACGCGCCGACGGGCTCCCCCTGTCCGTGCTGGGCGGGGGGCACGACTGGACAGGCCGCGCGGTCCGCCCCGGCGCGGTGGTCATCGACCTTCGCGGCATGCGGAGCGTCACGGTGCACGGCGACGTCGCGGTCGTGGGTGGAGGTGCGACGGCCGCCGACCTGATCGCCGCGGCGGCTGAGCACGGCAGGTCCGCGGCGACCGGAACCGTCGGCGCGGTCGGGATGGCCGGACTCACCCTCGGCGGCGGGTACGGACCCCTGTGCGGCGTGGCCGGGCTGGCCCTCGACAACCTCCTGGGCGCGGAGGTCGTCCTGGCCGACGGCAGCATCGTCACCACCGACGAGAACAGGCAGCCGGACCTCTTCTGGGCATTGCGCGGTGGCGGCGGGAACTTCGGCGTGGTGACGTCGATGCGTCTGCGACTGCACCCCATACCGCGCGTGCACGCCGGGTTCGTGCTGTTCCCCCTGGCCGCCGCCACCGACGTACTGGACGGCTTCGCCGATCTCGCCGCCTCGGCACCGGACGAATTCACCGCGCAGACCGGCGTCGTCAGCAGCCCCGACGCCACACCCATGCTGTTCGTCAACCCGACCTGGAGCGGCCCACTCGGCGACGGCGAGCACTGGGTGGACCGGATCGCGAAGCTCGGCGCCCCCGTCATGGTCGATGCCGGTCCGGTCGACTACGCCGAGCCGCTGCGCCGCGGCGACCGGAAGTTCGCCGCCGACGGACGGCACTACGCCATCCGCACCCGCACCCTGGCGGGTCTCACTCCGGACGCGAGCCGGGCCATCCTGACCGCGGGCGCCGACCGGACCTCCCCGCTCAGCGCGGTGAGCGTCCACCACTTCCACGGCGCGGCGACGCGCGTACCGCAGGCGGCCACCGCGTTCGGGCTGCGCCAGGAGCACTTCATGGTCGAGATCCTCGCTGCGTGGCATCCGGAGACCGGCGACGACGGGGCACACCGGCGGTGGGCCGACGAGACGGCAGACCTGCTCGGCCCGTACGCGCTTCCCGGCGGATACCCGAACCTCCTCGACGACACCCACCACGATCAGATCGCTCACGCGTACGGTTCCAACGCCGAGCGTCTGCTCAAAGCGAAGGCGCAATTCGATCCTGACGGAACCTTCTCCGCCATACCGCTGCCGGCCCCGCCGGAGCCATGGCCCGGGTCACGGTCATGAATCGTCGTGAATACGGTGACCCACGGGCCTGGGCCGGGCCGCGGGTCACCGAACGAAAAAAGGATGGGGCATGAACGACAACGCCAAGCAGAACGACCCTCTTGCCCAGATGGAGGGGCAGGTGTGGGCCCTGGCCGCGGTGATCGCGACCTTGCGCGCGGCAGGAACGGGCTCGCTGGAGAAGGCCCTTGTGGCGGACCCGGCGCGTACCGAAGTGCTGGAGGCCGCGGGCATAGTGAGCCGCGAGGGCGACGAGGTGACCGCCGGCCCCGCGCTTCAGCTCGGTACCGCCTCCTCCAACGCGGCCTCCGCGCGGCTGAGTTCCCTGCGCCAGGCGGTCGCCGCCGCCGAGGGGGAGGCCGCCACGGGATGGGCGTCGCAGAGCGACGACGTACTGCTCGATCAGGGACGGGCCTCCGCCGCCACCGGCCACGCGCTTGCCACCCGTCTCGTACCCTCCCTGCCCGGACTGGCCGACCGTCTCGCCACTGCGGGCAGCCGTGTCCTGGACATCGGCACCGGAACCGGGGCGCTCGCCCTCGCCGTGGCCCAGGACCTTCCGCACACCCACGTGACCGGCATCGACAACCTTGAGCGGGCGATCCTGCTCGCGCGCCGGGAAGTAGATGGGGCAGGAGCCCACGGCGACCGCGTCGATCTGCGGCACCAGGACGCCGTGGACCTGCGCGAACGGGATGCATACGACCTGGTCTGGCTACCCGCGCCGTTCCTCTCCGACGACGCCCTGCAAGCGTCGCTCCCTCACGTCGCCGCGGCCCTCACCGAAGGGGGCTGGCTGGTGGCCGGCACCAACCCGGTACCGCACGAGCCCTTGCTCGCGGCCGTCGCGAACTGGACCGCGACGCGCAACGGCGGCAGCGGCCTGACGTCGCACCGCATGGCCGAGGCGCTGAGCGGCCTCGGATTCCAAGACGTGCGGCAGATCCCCACGGTGCCCGGCGGCCCGGTCCTCGTGGCCGGCCGCCGGCCCCAAGCCGCCGCGTCGGCGTCCTGACCCCGGACGAACGGGCGGCAGCGCCGCCGGAACGCGGCAGACGACGCTTCGCCGCGTTACGGCCGGCAAGGGCAGGGCAGGCAGCCCGTCGGCGCCGCCGGCCCGCTGAGCGCTTCCGCCCGGCGAATCAGGCTGGGCAAAGCGTTCAGCCACCCCCGCCTTGCCGCGACCGTGCCCAGCCATCGGCGGCGCGGCGCGGGCGGGGCCGGCCACTTCGCACCGCAACTCCCGCTCAAGGGTCTGTCAAACGAGCGGCCCTGTCTCACATTCGGTGGTGACGGAGCGTGCCGTCATCCGAGGAGGATGCGGTGCCGGAGCAGGCGAAGCCTGCTCGGCCGTGCATCTCCAGGGTCATCGGAGGCGAACCCGTCCCGAGGCCGAAGACGTCCGGCCTGGCGAGGTCCGGAACGTGGACTCCGAGTCCTTCGGGTTCGCGCAAGATCAGCGTGCAGGCGGCTGTGGTGTGCAAGGGGTTGACGTCCTTGTCGAAGGGGGCGGACGGAGCGGGGTCGAAGGCCTGGAGCCAGCCGCTGACGACCATCAGCCAGCCTTCCCTGACTGCCCTCCCCCAGTTGTCCGTGTCCAGGTAGCGGATGGCGAGGCGGCCGTAGACCGGGTCGATGGTGGCGCTGTTGTGCGTGGAGCCGGCCACCGGTGTGTACTTGGCCAGGGTGGGTGAAGTGGTGTCGAGGACCTGGCCGTTGGCGAACGGGAAGCGGGCCAGGCGGGTGCCGCGGCTGGAGAGATTGCCCGCAACGTCCGTGACTTCGACGCCGTCGGCCTCCATCCACAGGTAGGCGCCGCTGCCGACCGGTTCGACGCCGATGTTGCCGCCGTGCCCGAAGCCGCGCAGGTACATGTAGCCGAGGGTGTTGCCCTCCATGTCCCACTTGGTGATCGTCAGATCACCGCGGCGATTGCGGTCGGCGCTGCTCACCGGGCCACTCTCCCCCGCCAGTTGCAGGCCCCCCTGCGTCACCTGTGCCAGATAGATGTGCCGGTTGGCGTTGTCGTAGCCGAGCGCCTGGATGATGGTGACGTCGCGGGTGGTCTTCTCACGTATCCATCTCTCGGAGGGGCTGTTCAGGTCGATCCGGGCGGACGGCACCAGGAGGGCCGAGCCCGGCGCGGGGAAGGTGGCAGCCGAGGCCGGTCCGGCACCCAGCGACACGGTTGCGCCGGTCAGCGCGGTGGTGCCGGTCCACGCGAGCAAAGAACGACGACTGGGACGCGAAGGACGTTTCGTTGGTTATAGCCGCCCATCAAAGCCCACGCCTGCCTGTTCACCTACGCGGACCTTCCGGTCCGCGCGTTCGCGCTGTGGCGGCCGTAGACAGGTCAGGAGGGGACGAAGACGGCTCCGTACGTCTCCCGGGACGGAGGACCGAAGAAAGGGGTGGACGCTCCTCGCACGTCCTGTAAATTTATGCGAAGCAATACATACCTATGCGCGAAGGATCGACCCGCGCCCACGCCCTCGCCAGTTCGTTCACTTCAGGAGCGTCCCGCATGACAGCTGTCACCGTTTCCCCAGCCGAGCAGCGTGACCATTCCGCCTGGCGTCAACTCTTCACCGCGTACGGAAAGTTCTACGGAGTCGAGCTCGGTGGAGCCGAGCTGGACCGCGCCTGGGAATGGATCCATGACCCGGCCCGCTCCACCCAGTGCCTGATCGCTCGCACTGTCGACGGCACACCCATCGGCCTCGCTCACTACCGCGCCGAAGACTCCCCGCTCTCCGGCACTCGCGGCTTCCTGGACGACCTGTTCGTCGATCCGGCGCACCGAGGAAGCGGAGTCGTGGACGCCCTCTTCGCCGAACTCGGCCGTGTCGCAGCTACCGAAGGATGGCCGAACGTCCGCTGGCGGACCGCTGAAGACAACTACCGCGCGCGAGCCGCCTACGACCGACACGGCACAAAGACGGCGTTCCTCACGTACTCGATGGACGCCGCCGGAAACTGAGCCCTCCGCACGCGGCAGGCCCCCGCGGACGTCGTGCTCTGCCCTGGGGACGGGCAGGCCACTGCGCGATCCGGGCCAGTCCTACGATGCCGGCGTCGTCCTGCGCGAGCCGCGGCGTCTGGTGCGGTGAGGTGACTTCGCGCGGCCTGGGCGCGGCCGGTGCCGTCCTCACCACCGCGCGCGCCGCCACGGCGTTCGTCGCGTCGAGCGCGGGCAACGCGGTCGGCTACAACGGGCGCAACCGGAAAGCCAAGTGGTGGACGGAGAACGAGGAGCCCGGAGCGGCCGAGTGGGCGCTTGGACGGGCGAGGGCGGACGAGGGCACCTGCTGAGGCGGACGGCCGCGGGCCCGGGCCCATGGAACCCGGGCCCCCGCCTCACGACAAGTTGGCGCGCAGGGCGTTGACGCGCGCGGCGCCCGCGTCGAAGGCGGTCGAGTCGAGGGTCCCGGCCGCCAGGGCTTCGGTCAGCGCCGTCACCGCCTGCTCCCCCTGGGCAACGTCGCGGGCCGAGCACAGGAGCAGGTCCATGCCGACCGCGGCGGCCCGTACGGCGCGCTCGCCCGAACTGCCGTAGGAAGCAAGGGCCTTGGCCTCCAGAGCGTCGGTGATCGTCACGCCGGTGAAGCCGAGCCCGTCCCGCAGTTCGCCGACGACGGCCGGGGACAGTCCGGCGGGCAGGCCGGCGTCCAGCGCGCGGTAGACGGCCCAGGACAGCATGACCAGTTTGGTCCCGGCCGAGATCGCCGCTCGGTAAGGCGCCTCGTCGACGCCGCGCAGTGTCGCCCCGGACGTGGTCAGGGTGACGGGGCCCAGATCGGTGTTCTGGTTCGCGGAGGCGGCGCCGAGGCCGGGGAAGTGCTTGGCGGTGGCCGCCACTCCAACGGTCTGTTGCGCCGTGATGAAGGCGGAGCCACAGGCGCCGACCGTCACGTGATCCTTGCTGTACGACCGTTCGTACCGGTCGGTGAAGTCGCCGCTCCTGCGGTGGACGTCGAGCACTGGCGCGAGGTTGACGTTCATGCCGACACCCGCGAGGTTCATGCCCGCACCACCGCCGGTGAGGCGGGCCTGCGATTCCCGTTCCGTGGAAGCGCCGACGTCCTTCGCGGACAGGACGGGCTCGCCGGGCAGGCGGCGCACCATGCCGCCCTCCTGGTCGGTCATCAGCAGCAATGGGGCCCCGGCGGGGACGAGGGCGTTCGCCTCCCTCATCTCCTGGACGACATCGCCGATCTGGCTCAGGCTCTCGATGTTCTCCCCGAAGAAGATCACCCCGGCCGTGCGTCTCTCCCTGATCGCGTCCATCAGCGTGGCCGGTGGCGTGAGGCCGGCGTAGGAGTGGATGACGCACTGCCCCGCCCGCTGAGCCGGAGTCAGGGCGGGCGAGCGGGTCCGCGACCCGTCGGGAACCGGCACGGCCGCGGCCGCACTGCCCGCGAGCCCCAGACCGGCGGCCACGGCCGCCGTTCCCGCGAGCAGAGCGTCGCGCCTGCTGAGGGGCTCCGGTGTCGAGCTCATGGCGTGCTCTCCTTCGCGAACTGTCACGGTCCAGGTGTGGCGTGGCGTGCTGTGACGGGGTGTGACGTGGGCGGCTCGGTGCGGCTTGGTGAGACGTGATGTCCGGTCTGGCCGTCGAAGCGACGAGTCGTCGCTGTCGGCAACGTCGTCAGCGTCGCCTATGTCGTCGAACCGAACCGCGGGCCGGAGCAGTCCGGTGGGCCAGCTCCGGCCGCAGTCTCCGATCATGCCCGGGTCACACCCCGGAACCGGTATCCGTCGCCGCGGAGTGTTGCCCCGGTGCGGTGTCACATGTTGGGTAGCCCCAAGACCCTGGTGCGTGCAGCCCCGCTGGTCGCCCTGATCGTTTCCGGGAGGGCCCCGGGTATCCGGGCGGGCGCCGGGCAGGGCGTTGCCCGCTTTGATCAGCCGGTGTGGCCGGTCGAGCCTCCATCAGACCCGGAGCGGTTCACTTCACCAGACCCGGGGCGCATCTGATTGATGTCGGTCAGTGTGACTGGCGTACGGCGACCGGCAGTCACGGGACAGCGCTCAGCCGATGGCCTCTCGCGTCGGCGTACAGCCGACGCGAGAGGACTGCAACCTGATGACAGCTTTGCTGCGAAGACAACAATCACCAGGGGAAGGCGCCGGCCCCCTGGAACGAGACCATGAACCAGACGATCAGGGGAACGAAGACGAGGAGAACAACCACGGCGAAAGTCTTCGCCCAGGTCGCTGATTGCCCAAGGGGCTCCCCCGGCCCGGTTGGCTTCCTTCGGTTTTCAGGCATGATGGCTCACGGTTTGCTCATCGCACGGGTGAACGCCTGGGCATAGGCTGTGGTACCCGCGCTGTTCGGGTGGAATCTCTCGCGGCTTACGCACCAGCTTCCTCCGATCTCTCACATTTGAAGTCCCGTTGTCTGCCGGGGCTTTCACAATCTTGTTGATTCCCTCGGGATCGTCGCAAGCTCGTTTGCCTTCAAAATCGCTGTCGGGTGACGCGTAGAAACGGGTAGTCCGGCGGTTCTCAGGGGCGTGACCATGTGTTCCTGCTTGCTTGCCCGAGCCGGAGCAGGGCCGCGGGCGAGGCCCGGCGCGTCATCGTGCTGTCAGGCGATCTGTCCTCCCAGCGCACCACGGACCGGACTCGGGTCGTACTCAGGCGGCTGGTGCCCTACGCGTCCGTTTTCGAGGTGCGCTCCGTCCTGTCCTCACCGATCACCGGCACCTGCTTCCCGCCGTCTGACGAGCACGCCCTCGTCCGCCCCATGGAGTGAACAGTCCCGTGCCTCTCGACTTCCGCGACTGCTGAAGCTGTCCGGGGTGAGGTCCGCTTCGTCAGCAGGTGCTGGGAGCGGTCTTGCCGGTGAATCGATCCTTGAGCCAGGGAGCGCCGGCGCTGCTGGTGGCGGCGGTTGCGGCGATGTGGCCGGGAACGTAGTTGGTCGTGAACTTCACGGCGGCCCCGCGCCGGCACCAGTCGGCGGCGAGCTTTTCGCCGACCTTGTGGGGGACGACGTCGTCGAGACGGCTGTGGGAGAGCAGAATCGGCACGTCCGGCCTGTGGGTGCCGAGTTGCTGGTCGTCCACGATCTTCTTCCAGGGCGCGTTTTTGAGGCGCTCGGTCAGCGGCCGGCCGTCCGTGGTCAGGGAACGGGAGGTGAGGAAGGGGTACTTGGCGATGGCCTGGGTCGTGCACTGGTTGTCCCGCAGGTCTCGGGTGACCCGCTTGCCGTGCGGTGTGAGGTAGGAATCGATGTCGATGCCGTACGCGGCGCCGAGCCCGGACAGGGAGTAGTTGAAGAACGCTCCGTAGGCCGAGCCGTCGAGGTTGGCCGCCACCTTGTCGAGGTCTGCGGGCGGGGCACCGACGACCGCCCCCTTGATCTTCAGCTCCGGGGCGTAGGCGGGTGCGAGTTCGGCGGCTGCGGCGCTGGCGCCGCCGCCCTGGGAGTAGCCGTAGAGGGCGACCGGGCCGGCGTCGGGCAGGTGGGCCTCCTGCAGGCGCTGCGCTGCCCGCAGGGAGTCCAGGACCGCATATCCCTGGGCCGCGCGGTCCATGTAGGTGTGCACTCCGGGAGTGCCCAGGCCCTGGTAGTCGGGCACCACGACGGCCCAGCCCTGGTCGAGGAGATGCTTGATGGGCAGCGCCTCGTACTCGGTCCCCTCGGCCATCTGCCTCGAGGGCGAGCATTTGTCGGCCAGTCCCTGGGTGCCGGGGGCGAACGCGACGATCGGCCGCGGCCCCGAACGGGCCTTGTCGGGGGTGAGTACGGTGCCGGTGACCGCGATGGGCTTACCCGAGTGATCGGTGGTGCGGTACATGATCCGCTCGACGTCCGCGCCGGCCTTGACCAGCTTCAGCGAGTCCAGATAGAAGGCCGCCCGCTGCGAGCGGATGACGTCACCGTCCCGCTCGGGAAGGGAAGCGGGCGGTTCATAGAACGCCGGCCGGTCCGCCAGCACGGCCCCCGGCACAGGTGAGGTGGCGCCCGCCGGCGACGCACCGGCGTCGGCGGCCACCAACCAGCTCGAACAGGCGGCCAGGAGAACAACGGCCAGGCGCGGCAGGACCCTCACCGGATGCACACCCTCTCGATCAGCGGCCCGCACACCAGGCCATGATCGCGATCCTGAACGCCAAGGCTGCGCCCACGCAGCGCGCCAGGCTGACAGGTCACCTGATCGGAGCCCCGCGGAGCCCAGGGGGCGCTGCCCACGAACATGCGTGGCCACGCAGACCGCCTGGCTGCCGGCCTCCTCACGATTCCGCTGAGGCAGCCCGGCGCTGGGCGCAGCGCGGGCCGGCCGGTAACCACGAGCTATCGGCTTGTCCATCTACCCCTGGGCGGAACCGTCCCTGGGCGCGTGAAGCGCACAGCATGCCGCGTCCTCAAGGTCAGTTCTGGTAAGGACCGCTTCTGCGCGCGTGGAGCGCACGTCGCGGTGCGCTCGGCCCCCTGGATGTCCTTGGGACCGTCCCTGGGCGCGTGGAGCGCACCTGGTGGCCGCTGTGCCGATGCAGCAGGCGGCCGGGGGCCGTCCCTGGGCGCGTGAAGCGCATCCTGACTGATCTGCTCCTGATGCTCAATCCACGGCGAGTTCCCACCACTTTGACCGATTCCGACAACATACCCAAAACGGGGCACACGCGTTGAGACGGGTGGCTCGGTCGCCCGGCCGCTATGCCTGCCAGTCGATACGGGCCGGGCAGAGCTGCGCCGCTTCCTTCCGTGCTCGGGCACGGCGCTTCCTGCCCTCGTCATACGGCTGGTGCAGTCCACGGGCGTTCTACTCCCCCATTCAAGGGACGAGCTAGATCCGCCTCGACCTCGACCACGCCCTGGCGCTGTCCGCCACCAGCCGCCACGGCCACGACGTCCACCTGCGGACCCACACCCCCGCATTGCAGGGGCGCACCGAGGTCTGGCTGCACAGCGCGCACTTCAACCCGGCGCAGCGCGGCCCCAGGGTGGGGAAGGGTGGGCTGAGATCAGCGGTACGGGCCGCAGGTGCTCCCTGCATCCGCGTTGTCCGCGCCGGTGCCGACCGCGCCCATCGACCGGGTCACCCCGAGATGGTCACACAGATCTACAGTGCATCGGCGACCAGGCTGGTGCGCATGTGGTCGGCGATGGACCAGCCCACGACCTTGCGGCTGAAGCAGTCCAGCACGGTCGCGAGATAGAGGAGCTGGCCGCCGTCGTGGGCGCGGTAGCTGCAATCCAGTCGACGTGGCACGGCCTTGCTGCGGAGAATCAGCGCGTGAGCCTCAATGTGGACACCTTCATATACGAAGCCGACGGCAAGTGGACTCTTCTGGAGGATCCCGACGACGATTACAGCAAGACCAGGGCTGGATTCGAGAGCGCGCGCGAGAAGCTGTGGGGTTCTGCGGCGATGCAGGCGCTGGGAGCTCGTTTCTTTCCCCGGCTCGATGGCGACAACCTTCGGGTCGAGCCGAGGGAGGTCGATGACTTCCTGGCCGAGTGCGGGGCGATACGTCCGCACTTGGATCACCTTGGTGAAGTGAGCGGCTATGGCACGGAGTACGTCACCGAATGCTTCAACAACATCGTTGCCGCCTCCGTACGCGCCAAAGCCGAAGACGGCGGTGTCATCGTCTGGTGAGTACGGGCGGCCACCTCCACGGCGACCGTCAGGGTGTGAGCGACATCCTTCTCAATGTCGGCGGCACAGTTGACGAGGAGGTTCCTTCGGCCGTCGCTGTATCCGTCGTCGTACCGGTCGTCAGCGTCGAAGAGTTCGGCCTGAGTGACGAGCGAGTTGTCCCGGTCACTGCGGGCGGTACCCGTGCTCGGGCCGGTCGACGACGTCCTTGTCGAGGTCGCGGTGGGCCAGCTCGACGTCAAGGGCACGGTCGGCGAACGGCCGGGCAGCGTCGGCCGGTCCGTACGCGGCGGCCTGCTCGACGTCCCCGGCGATGACGGCGCGCAGGGCCATGGCGGTGATGGCGGCCCGGTGGCGTCCGCCGGCCGGCCCACCAGCGGGCGGAGGTTTCAGGGTCCCCGGCAAAGATCATGATGGTGCGGATGCCGGTGAACATGCCGTCCCCTCCAGGGGGTGCTCGGACTGCATCTCGATCTTGCCGCCGAGGCGCATCAGGAACGTACGGTCGGAGACCTTCCCGAGCGTCACGCCCTCGATGGCGCGGAGCTTGTCGACGATCTCGCCGGCGTGCGAGGTCGACGTGGCCGCGACGGTGACGTCGAGGCCGAGACGGTCGGCGTCGGAGGAGATGACGTCGAGCACGGTGACCGAGCCGCCCAGCGCCTCCATGGTGGCTGTCAGCTGCGAGACGGCGCTGCCGCCCGCGGGGACTTCGAGCCGGATGGTGATCGAGTAGGAGACGCTGGGCGCGCTCATTGGGACTGTCCTCTTCTGGGCTGGGCGCCGGGGCCGCTTGGGCCTTGGAATGCCGGGATGGGCGGGGTCAGCTGTCGGCGCCGACTTTGGTGGTGTCGAGCGCGGTGGGCGGGGGGCCCGGCGGGGTCTTGTCGGGGTACAGGGCGGCGTGGGCCTGCTGGGCGTTGAAGTCCTTCTCCCATTTGCCGATCACGATGGTGGCGACCGCGTTGCCGAGAACGTTGATGAAGACGCGGCCCTCGTTGAGGATCCGGTCGACGCCTACGATCAGGGAGAGGGCGGCGAGCGGGATGTGGCCGACGGCGGTGACGGTGCTGGCGAGGACGATGAAGGCGCCGCCCGCGATTCCGGCGGTGCCCTTGCTGGTGAGCATCATGACGCCGACCATGACGAGTTGCTGCTGCCACGACAGATCGATGCCCATGGCCTGGGCCAGGAACATCGAGGCCATCGTGAGGTAGACGGCGGAGCCGTCCAGGTTGAAGGAGAACCCGGAGGGGATGACGATGCCGACGACCGGGCGTCCGATGCCGAGAGTCTCCAGCTTCTTGACCAGCTGCGGCAGGACGGCTTCGCTGGAGCAGGTGCTCAGAGCGACGAGGAGTTCGGCCTTGAGGAAGCGCATCAGGGCGAACAGGCTCATGCGGCAGGCGCGCATGATGGCGCCGAGGACGACCAGGACGTAGACGATGCAGGTCGCGGTGAACAAGAGGATGAGGTAGGCGAGCTGCTTGAGGCTTTCGGCGCCGTAGGTGGCGACGACGGTGGCCAGGGCGCCGAAGGTGCCCAGAGGGGCCAGGCACATCACCCAGCCGACGATGCGGAACACCACGTCCGAGAGGGCCTTGATGCCGCGGGTCAGCGGGGCGCCGTCCTCACCGGCCATGTTCAGGGCGACACCGAAGACGATGGAGACCATGAGCGCGGCCAGGATCGCGTCGCCGGTGATCGCACCGAGCAGGGAGCTGGGGATCAGAGAAGAGATGAAGCCGGTGAAGGTGGCGTGTTCGGTGGCGGTCTGCGGCACGTCCTCGGCCCGCAGCGTGGAGGGATCGACGTCCAGGCCGGTGCCGGGGTGGAAGATGTTCGCGACCACCAGGCCGATCAGCATCGACACCAGCGACAGCACCAGGAAGTAGCCGATCGCCTTCACGCCGATGCGGCCGGCCTTGCGCAGGTTGTCCATGGAGGCGATGCCGGTGGTCACCACGCAGAAGACGACCGGGATCACGATCATCTTGACCAGTGCGATGAACCAGTCGTTGAGCGGCTTGAGTTCTGCGCCGAAACCGGGCGCGGCCAGCCCCACGGCGATACCGAGGACGGCGGCGAGGACGACCTGGAACCACAGTTCACGCAGCAGGCGGCTCAGCCTCGACCGTGGCGGGCCGTCGGTGGCGGTAGCGGATGTCATCGTTGGTGCTCCCTTGCACGACGATCGTGTGTTGCCCTGTCCCGTGAGGTGCCGGGGACGGCGTATGGCGGCTCGCGGTCCCCGGTGGCGTACGTGGCGCGTGTATGGAGCCGCGCCGGCGCGACGGCGCCCGCCCGTGAAGCGGGCGCGTGGTCGCGGTGCGGTGTGGCTCAGCTGTGCAGGGCGCGCAGCACCTTGTAGAAGGCGGCCTTGCCCTCGAAGCCGATGCCGGGGATGTCGGTGAGGCCGACGCGGCTCTTCTCGACGACGGCGTCGTCGGCGAAGCCGCCGGTGGGCTGGAACTCGCCCGGGTAGGACTCGTTGCCGCCGAGCTTGAGGGCGGCGGCGATGTGCAGGGAGAACTGGTGGCCGCCGTGCGGGATGCAGCGGCGCGAGGACCAGCCGTGCTGCTGCAGCATGTCCTGGATGCGCAGGTACTCGGTCAGGCCGTAGGACAGCGCCGGGTCGAACTGGAGGGTGTCGCGGTCGGGGCGCATGCCGCCGTAGCGGATGAGGTTGCGGGCGTCCTGGAGGGAGAAGAGGTTCTCGCCGGTGGCGATCGCCCCGGTGTAGTGCTCGGCGACGGTGGCGTTGAGGTGGTAGTCGAGCGGGTCGCCGATCTCCTCGTACCAGAACAGGTTGTACGGCTCGATGGCCCGCCCGTACTCGAGGGCGGTGGTGAGGTCGAAGCGGCCGTTGACGTCGACGGCGAGGCGGGAGCCTTCGCCGTCCAGGACGTCGATGACGGCCTCGATGCGGCGCAGGTCCTCGGCGAGGTCGGCGCCGCCGATCTTCATTTTGACGACGTCGTAACCCTGGTCGAGGAAGTTCTTCATCTCGTTTCGCAGGTCGGTGAGGGTCTTGCCGGGGGCGTAGTAGCCGCCGGCGGCGTAGACGAACACCGAGTCGTCGGGGGTGCCGTCACCGTGGCGGTCGGACAGGTAGCGGTACAGCGGCTGTTCCGCGATCTTCGCGGCGAGGTCGAAGAGGGCCATGTCGACGACACCGACGGCGACCGAGCGCTCGCCGTGGCCGCCGGGCTTCTCGTTGCGCATCATCACCTGCCACGCCTTGGCAGGGTCCAGCTCGCCGGCGTCGTTCAGCAGGCTGCCGGGCTCGGCGGCGGTCAGGCGCGGCAGGATGCGGCGGCGCAGGATCTCGCCGGCGCTGTAACGGCCGTTGGAGTTGAAGCCGTAACCGACGAGCGGCTTGCCGTCGCGGATGACGTCGCTCTCGATGGCGACGATCGAGCAGTCCATGGAGGAGAAGTCGATCCAGGCGTTGCGGATCGAAGAGCTGATCGGGACGACGCCCTCGTAGACGTTGGTGATCTTCACAGTCGCGACCCTTCTCGTAACTTATAAGATGTGAGAGCTGTTAGGGTGAGCTGCGCCCCAACGAGATGTCAAGGGGTCGCGACCTCGGGAAAGGAAACGGTCAAGAGGCCATGCCGAGCCAGAACATGTTCCTCAGCAAGAGCGATCTCGCCTATGCGGAGCTGCGCGACCAGATCCTCAACGGAAGCCTTGCGGCCGGCTCCAGGCTGGCGCAGTACGACCTCGCCGCCTCACTGAACATGAGCATCACCCCGCTGCGCGAGGCGATCCGGCGCCTGAGCAGCGAGGGGCTGGTGACCGTGGAGACCCACCGCGATGTGCGGGTGTCCACCATGACCGCGGACGAGGCCCGCCAGCTGTTCGAGGTCCGCCTCTCGCTCGATCCGACCGCGGCCGCACTGGCCGCCGCGCGCCGCACCGAGGACGACATCACCGCGCTGCGGGCCGCCGTCGACCAGCTCCTGCCCGTCACGCGCCAGTGGGGCGAGGGGGCCCTCTCCGCCCACCGCGTCTTCCACCAGACCCTGTACCGGGCCTCCCACAACGACGTCCTCATCAAGATGCTCGACGACCTGTGGGACAAGTCCGACCGCTACCGGCGCCTCGGCCTCGATCTGCCGCCCGGCGACGAGCCGCGCACCCGCGACCTTCAGGAACATCACCGGCTGGTCGACCTCGTCGTGGACGGCCAGGCGGACCGGGCCGCCCAGCTCATGCACGACCACATCGCCAACAGCCTCACCGCGACCGCCATCAGCGCCCTCGAGGTCCGCGAAACCCTTCCCTAGACCACACGCCGCGGAGGCGCCACACCGGAGGAACGACAGCCCCTGGCCGCGGTCGCGCACCGGCCCCTCCGGGGAGAGGCCCATGGACATCCGTCAGCTCGAGTACTTCCTGGCGATCGTCGACAGCGGCGGCTTCAGCCGCGCGGCGGTCCGCAGCCTGTACGGAGAGAGCGTTGCCCCGCCCACGGCACATCCACTGGTGCGCGGGGAACTGGAGCGGGGCGCGCTGCCGGCCGATGCCCGGCGCAGTCCGCGGCGGTTCCTTGAGGAGGCGCTTCTTCCGCACAAGCGGCTCGCTGAGTCCGGTGCGCTGCGGGCCCGCGCGTAACGGCGGGCCGTCATGTCGACCCGTGCAACCGTCCGTGCTCCGCCGGGGTCCTACCCGGGTATGGGATCATCTTCGCTCCGGCGTCGCACCGGGCGGCAGGGACTGCGCCTGTGGCCGGTCGGCACCGTCCTCGCGCTCGCCTTCACCGCCGCCCTGCTGGTCGCCGGTGCCGTCTTCTACACCGGATGGGACCTGCTCGGCGCCCAAGAGGTGAAACGTGAGCACCGCCTCGACTCCTCCACCTTCTTCGACCTGGTGAAGCTCTCCTTCGGCGTGGTGGCCGGCGCCGGGGCGCTGGTCGCGCTGGTCGTCGCCTACCGGCGCCAGCGCATCGACGAGGACGGCGCCCTGCGCGAGGCCACGCGTCTGCACACCGAGCGCTTCACCACGGCCGTCTCCCAGTTGGGCGACGCCTCCGCCGCGGTCCGCCTGGGCGGGGTGCACGCCCTGGCCGGCCTCGCCGACGATGCCCCGACGAGGGACCTGCGCCAGACCTCCATCGACGTGCTCTGTGCCTACCTGCGCCTGCCGTACACCGCGGAGTCCGACCTGCCGACGGACGACTCGGACGCCCGGCACGCTTATCTGGGGCTTCGCGAAGTCCGGCACACCGTCATCCGTGTCATCCGGGACCACCTACGCCTGGACGCCAGACACCCGCACTCCTGGTGTGGGCACGACTTCGACCTCACCCACGTCACCTTCGACGGTGGAGACTTCTCCGGAGCGACCTTCTCCGGCGGCGTGGTCGACTTCAGCGAAGCGGCCTTCTCCGCCGGCGTGGTCGACTTCCGTGACGCGACCTTCTCCGGCGGCATCGTCGATTTCCGCAGAGCGGCCCTCTGTGGCGGTGGGGTCAACTTCAGCAACGCGGCCTTCTCCGGCGGCGGGGTCGACTTCAGCGGAGCGGTTCTCTCCGGCGGCTGGCTCAATTTCCACGTCGCGCGTTTCTCCGGCGGCGCTGTCGACTTCAGCGCAGCGGACTTCTCCCGCGGCAGGGTCAGCTTCAGCAACGCGATTTTCTCCGGCGGCATCGTCGACTTCCGCGGAGCGGCCTTCTCCGGCAGCGACGTCGGCTTCATCGAAGCGGCCTTCTCCGGCAGCACCGTCGGCTTCCGCAACGCGACCTTCTCCAACGGCAGGGTCGACTTCCGCAACTCGACCTTCTCCGGCGGCGTGGTCAACTTCTACGTCGCGCGTTTCTCCGGCAGCGCCGTCGACTTCAGCGGAGCAGCCTTCTGCGGCAGCACCGCCGGCTTCAGCGAAGCGACCTTCTCCGGCGGCACCGTCACCCTCAACGAAGCGATCTTCTCCAGCGGCAGGATCAACTTTCAGAGCGCGATCTTCTCCAACGACACGGTCGACTTCCAGAGCGCGGCCTTCTCCGGCAGCACCGTCGACTTCAGCAGCGCCAGCGGTGAAGCCCCACGCGGGCTGATGCTGCCGAGTGGGCCTCCGCCAGGCGGGGTCAGTGTGCCCCCAGCCTGGTACACCTGATCGCGCTACAAGACGCGCCCTGGTGCCTCCGCCGTCGTCAGCGCATGAAGCACCCGCGCGCGCCGTGCCCCGACGGCGCAGGGAACGCGGCGTGCCAACCTCAGCAGCCAGTGACCCTCAAGGTGTCCTGGAGCATGTCGAGGACCTGGTAGAGGGTCAGACCGGCGCGGGCACTTTTGGGGCGAGCCGCTGTTCGGTCAGGAGGGCGTGGGCGGCGGTCGCCACGGTGACATGGTGGTGCCAGCCGGCCCGGGAACGGCCCTCGAAGTGGTCCAGGCCCAGGGCGTGCTTGAGTTCGCGGTAGTCGTGCTCGATGCGGCAACGGATCTTCGCCAGACGGACCAGGGCGGTGATCGGAGTGCGTCGGACAGGTCGGACAGCCAGAAGCGGGTCGGGTGTCCTCAGCGTCGGGCCACTCGGCCAGCAGCTGGAGCTGGAGCAGGAGCAGGAGCAGTAGCTGGATGCCGTCCCACCGGCCGCGTTCGGCCACCGCGGCCGCCTTGGCCATCCGGCGCGGACGCACTCCGGTCGGCCGGATGGACAGCGCGAGGAAACGGGAGGCCATCCGGGGGGCGTGAACCCTCCCGCCAGGTCACTTCCCCAAAGCCGTCCCGACCGGCGCTGGCGGTCAACTCGGCTGCGGGCACCGGTGGCTGCGGATAACGGGACACCGGTCGGCTGCCGGTGCCGGACCAGACCGGCAATGCAGGGACCGCCGCGCCCGGTTGGAGGGCCAGGTCGCCGCGGATGCCGGCCACGAAGTGGTGTCCCCGCTCGGTCAGGGCGGGGCGGAAGTCGGCGTTCTGGCCGTAGCCGGCGTCGGCCACCACCAGCGGCGGCGACAGCTGCCAGGCGGCCAGTTCATCCAGGGCGTCCAGCGCGAGGCGCCGCTTCTCCCGGTGCGTGACCTCCTGGGGCGGCCGGGTCCGCCTGCGCCGGTCGCCATTGAGCGCCCACTGCTCCGGCAGGAAAAGGCGCCAGGTGAGCGGGCATGAGACGCCCTCGGAGACCGCGTGCACGCTCACCGCGACCTGACAGTTGGCCTGCTGGTTCACGAACTGCTGCAGGTTCTGTTCATGCCGTCCGGCAGCCGCGAGGCCATGGCCTGGACCGACTTGCGGCGGCCGTCCATCATCAGGAGCCGGACAGGGCCCGTTCCGTCGAGGTCGGTGGTGCCGGTGGAGACGCGTGGCCGGTTGCGGGCCCACTTCTTGAGGTTCTTGAGGTCGCCGGCGCAATGGTGACAAGCACGCCGACGGGCGGCTGCCCGGGCTGCGTCACCTGCACGGAGCCCCGGACTGCGCTGCGTGTCGCGGCCACACGCAGCCTTCACCGTCACTTGGTGGTCAGAGGAAGCGGGCGATCTCGTCGTGGTGCTGCTGCAACGCGGGCGAGAGCGCGACCCGGCCTTCTTGCAGGAGGTTGCGTGCCATGGGACCGGCGGCGGGCTCGCCCTTGCCGAAGGCTTGGGCGAGGTGCTGGGCGTGAACGGGTTGCAGACTTTCTCCGAAGGGTGCTTCATGGGGGTCAGTGACAGCCTCGACCAGGCACGGCCCTTCGAAGGCCATCGCTTGAGTGAGAACCTCGGCGGCGTCGGCGGGATTCTCGATGCGGAAGGCTGTCAGGCCGCAGGCGCGGGCGACAGCGGCGAAGTCGATGGGGTGCAGCTCACAGCCCATCTGCGGGTTGCCCAGCAGAGCGGTCTGCTCCCACACCTCCAGCGCGAGGGAGTTGTTGCGCAGCACGACGACTTTGATGGGCAGGTCGTACTGGGCGAGGGTGGCCAACTCGCCCATCCCCATACTCATCGACCCGTCCCCGGTGAACGCGATCACCGGTCGGCCGGGGTGGGCCAACTGGGCGCCGATCGCGTAGGGCACGGCGGAACCCATGGTGCACAGGGTGCCGGAGAAGGAGTACTGCATGCCCCGGCGCAGCCTGAGCCGGCCGCCCCAGGCGGTGACGGAGCCGGCATCGCCCGTCACGATCGCGTGGTCCGGAAGGGCCTTGGACAGCTCCCAGGTCACCACCTGCGGTCGCATCGGTGTGCCCGACGTGGCGGCCTGCTCACCGATCAGGTCCCACCACCGGCGGTAGGTGGTCTGCGCCCGCTCCAGGAAGGACCGGTCCTCTTTGCGTTCCAGCAAGGGCAACAGCCGCTTCAGCACGGCGTCGGCGTGGCCGACCAGGCCGGTTTCGACGGGGTAGCGCATCGCGATGCGGTCGGCGTTGACGTCGATCTGTACTCCCCGCGCCTGACCGGGCCTGGGCCAGAACTCGTAGTACGGGGTGGAGGAGCCGACGATGAGGAACCCGTCGCACCCTTCGAACGCCTCGTGCGAGGCACGGGTACCGATCAGACCCATACCACCGGTGGTGTAGGGGCTGTCGTCCGGCACGCAGTCCTTGCCCAGACCTGCTTTGACGATCGGCGCGCCCAGCACGTCTGCGACCTGTTCGAGCACCTCACCGGCGCCTCGCGCACCGGCCCCGGCGCAGATCGCCACCCGCTCGCACTCGTTGAGAATGTGGGCGGCCCGACGTAGCTGCTCCTCGGGAGGAACAACGGTGAAGGGCTGACCGGCCAGGGAGACGTGGCCGGGCACGTTCTTCGGTGAGGGTGTGTCCTGCTGCAGCGTGAAGGACTGCACGTCGATGGGGATCGCCAGATGCGAGGGTGCGCGGTTCATCAGGGCGCTGCGCACCGCGAGGTCGGTGGCTGTGATGGCGTGCGCGGGACCCATGACGCGCTCGGAGAACAGACAAGCATGCTCGAACAACCGGTCAGAGGGAAGATCCTGCAGAAAGTGAGCACCGACCGTGTCGTGGTACGACAGGCCGGTGATCGCGATGACCGGTGCGCCGTCGATCCGGGCGTCATACAAGCCGTTGAGCAGGTGAACCGCCCCGGGCCCCGCGGTGGCCACGCACGCGGCGGGCCGGCCGGTGAACTTCGCGTACC
Organism: Streptomyces sp. NPDC016845; assembly: GCF_044332585.1. Classification (NCBI taxonomy): domain Bacteria; kingdom Bacillati; phylum Actinomycetota; class Actinomycetes; order Kitasatosporales; family Streptomycetaceae; genus Streptomyces; species Streptomyces sp. NPDC016845. The sequence goes on from NZ_JBIRPI010000032.1 coordinate 34,979, forward strand.
CCACACAGGCCAGTGCGGCGGCCTCCTCATGGCGCACGTGCACGAACCGCATCTGGGGGTGGGTGCGCAAGGCCTCGAAGAAGCCGTTCACCTGATCCCCGCAGATACCGAAGCAGGTGTCGACGCCCCACTGCAGCAGCCGCTCCACCACCAGGTCCGATGTGGTCCTACGGTCGTCGCCCGCCTGGGACGGATCACTCATACGCGGTTCATCTCCTCGTCGCGGTGGCCTCGCACTCCTCCCCTGCCGCTTCCACCTGGCCCTGCGTGCTACGCAGGCTCGTCACAGATCCACCGAAATGGCCGCGACCTCCGCCTTCGAAACCCCCGCCCAGGCGTCCCGAACAGAGTGCAACTGGGCGTCAGCAAGATGGCAACCAACTCCTGCACGTACGCTCCCGGCCCGCGCCTGCCGCCCCTGCAAACCAACGGGGCGCGGGCCGGGGCGAGGTCAAGGTCTGGGTGAGGGCGGTTCGGCCGGTGTCCGCTTCCTGTCGGCGGGGAGCGGGGTGCCCCCGGTAGGCCGCAGTGGTGCGGACAGCGGCAGGGGCCGAGTCGGCGGGAGCGGGTGTGGCCGTATGGGGTGGTCTGGTCTGCCGGGGCGGGGCAGGGCCGGGGCAGGGCACCGCCGCTTCGGATGTCCCCGCAGCTGACTGACGTCGTGCTGCTGGCGTCAGCGTGCACTGGCGCATCCAACGTCGGAACAGGACCGACCGCAGCGGCAGATCGGTTCAGGGGCGGTCGAATCCCGCCATGAGTGGGCAGGCCTGTCACGCCGGACGCCGGACACGAGACGACCGTCCGACCGCCGGGCACCTACCCGACGGGCGGGTTCGGCCGCGGCAGACCGGTGGGGTACGCGATGTACTGGTCGCCGTCGTCTGCCGCAACGGGCATACAGCCGCCCGGGCGGACCGGTGGTCGAGCCGGGGCGGTGGCGGTGGCGGTGGAACACCTGCCGGCCCCAGACGTCCGCAGAACCCTGCGGCATGCCCCATGCACCTGCGCACCGCCCGCCTGCCGCCGGGAGCGGTTCGCAAAGATCTGCGCAAGACCAGGCGGGTACGGGTGTCGGTACTGAGCAAGGCGGCCCTGAGATCACCAGCGCATGCCGAGCTGATCGAGCGCGAGGCGGCGTTCGTCGGTGAGCTTGTCAGCGCGGCGGCGAACGTTCGCCGCCCACATGCCCAGGTCGACCAGGACGTCGCCCTCGGGCGTGGTCTCACGTCCAGTGGCAGCCGGCCTCGCGAGATCGGCAGGCAGGGCCTCGACGTGTTTGCGGGGGATGTTGAGGTGTCCTTCGCGGGCCCGGTACTGGCGGGCGGCAGCCATGTTCAGCGCCCACTTGTGATCCTGGGTCCGCTTCACCGGCTGCTCCTCCTCCGCGGCGGCCTGGATGCCGAGGGCGTTCTCCAGCAGCCACTGCTGCACGGGCTGCAGCTGCTCGAAGTCCAGGCGCTGCGCCTGCACCCAGCGTCCGAGGTCTTCGCCCTGAACGACGACCTCACCCGGCGCGGTCGGCAGGCCCCCGCCGCCGGCCAGGTACGCCTGCACGAGACGCAGGCAGCGCTGCCAGTTGTTGAGGGGTGCGGCCGGTCCGCCAGCTTGCCTACTCGGCCGCAGGGTCGTCTTCTGCTTGCTGGGCCTGGTGCGACTCCAAACGTCCCACCAGGTAGGCAAAGACGTTTGTCAGAAGTTTGGAGTTGCCTCGACCGCGTCCCCGCAGAACGATCGATACCGCAGACTGTCCGACACCGACGGCTCCCGCGATCTCGCGAATCGTGGGGGCTCCTGCGCGCTCGCGTAGGAGGTCCCACGTAGGCGCCATGTCATTTCTCTGCTTCAACTCTTCTAGCAGTTCGTGCCAGGCGATGCCCGCGAAGGGATCTTCGTCGCTGAGAGATTCCCGTTTCGGGCGAGCTGGCGGTAGGACGGGCCGGGCGGGTTGGGTGGGCTCGGCTCCCTTCAAGAGGATCTCCAGCACCTCCTTGTACTGCTCGTCATCTATCAAGTCCGCATCCAGCAAGCTCTTGAGCATCTTGATCTTGTCGCCGCACGCTTCAGCAGGGGATACGGAGTCCACACTTTTGCGCCGATGACGGATGGTCTTGACCGAACGCAACTCGAACCACCCAGCACGCCGTTCATGCGCTTGCTTCCTTCCGTCCATCAGCCGCAGGCGCTCGATCTCATCCTCAACCTGCGTACGCCTTCGCATCCATTCCGTCTCATCGCCTCCCCAGGCGCGCACGAGGGCAGCGAGGACGGGCACTGTCGGAATGCGCTCGCCTCGCAAAGCGGCGTGCAGCGTGGAGCGTGGCATGTTGTTCTCGGCCGCGATGGCATGGATCGTCTTGGCGTCGAAGCCCGCGTTATCGCGCAGTTGTCGCAGCGCAAGAGCGAACTGGGCGTGAGGGCCGTCTTCCGGAGAGAGCGGTGTCGCACGACGTGGCATCTGGTCTACACCTGTTGTCTCGCGTAGAGCGCGTTTTGTGCGCGTATTGTCTCGTCCCCCTTACGGACGCGACAACTACGTTGCGAAACTTCAACTCCCAATGCAGCGGCCACCGGACGCCCCTCAGCCTCGCAAGCATCAGGAGGACGCCCGGCGGCGGACCGCCGCTTTCGCGGCAGATAGGACGGCAACAGTGGTGCTGACGCCCTCTGGCAATGATGGCCCCCGCCACCCCCTCCACCGCAAGCCCCGCGCCATGCTGGTGCTGGTCGGCGTGGTCGTGGTCGCGGCTGCTCTTCCGCCTGACCACGTGAGCGCGATCGCCGAGGTGGTTGGCGCGGCGGCAGCGTCGACGGTGGTCCTGCGCGGGACGAGGGAGGACGGAGGGATGTTCGGCTGACCCTGCGCACGGGCTCGTTCGACGGGACCTGCGGGTGAGCACCGGCTACGGTCCGGTGTCCCATCCCCGGGCACCACCCGGGATCGATGTCGTCGAGCTGCTGGCGGCGCTCGTCGGTGAGCGCGCCGGTCGCCGACCCGACCGGCTCCCCGGCCTCCCGGCGTTGTCCGGTCTCGCTGAAGGTGAGGCAGCGTGAGTACCTGACCTGGGGTGCCTCAGTTTGAGCGAGACGGGGACGGGTCGATTTTCTCGCTCAAACTGAGGCAGTCTGGGCTGGCTTGGCGGCGATCAGCAGTGCGGCGAACGCTATTGGGGCGGCGGTCTGGTACCCGATCCAGACTTCACCCCCGCCGCTGCTCCCCCGCCAGGCCATCAGGGCGCCGACAAGTGCCGTCAGCACCCAGCCGCTGTCGTAGGCGACCATGAGCCAGGTGTAGGTGCGCATCGACCGGCTGCGCGTATACCCGATCTCGATGCCACCGCCGATCAGCAGGGCCACGCCTGAGACAACCAGCAGCCAGGCTGGCGTGTCGAGTAACCGGCCGAGCGCGGCAGCGCCGGCCATGTAGACAGCGGCGAGCAACACCTTGAAGGCGCCATCGGCGATGGCTCCCACCTTCTGGCGGGTCACCCGCGATGCCACGACTTGAGCCATGAGCGATCCTCTCTGACAGCTCTCTCGACTGGTTCCGTAACGAGATTACGGTAATAATCAAGCTATGAGAATGACGAGGGCAGAGGCCAAGGAACGCAACCGCCGCGCCCTGCTGGAGGCCGCGTTCCAGGTCGTGTCCCGGGACGGATACCGGGCCAGGCTCGATGAGATCGCCGAACGCGCCGACCTGACCACCGGCGCGATCTACTCTCTGTTCGGGAGCAAGAACGGCCTGGTGGTCGCTCTGGTCGCTGACCATCTGCGGCCGTACTACGAGGAGATCGAGCAGGCGGTTCCAGCTGAACTGGATCTGCTCGAAGCGGTCGACGCCTTCGCCCGGTACTACCGGCGTAGCTGTGACGCCCCCGACGCCCGGTCTGCCCTGTCGCTCCAGATCACCTTGCTGGATATGGCCCTGCACGACCCCGACCTGGGGGCCCAGCTCGCGGCGTCCATCCGATCGCAGGAAAACCACCTGATCGAGCTGTTCACCGGAAGATCGCACAACGGAAGCGTTGTGACGTCGCAACAGGCACAACGCCTGACCACCGCGCTCAGGGCACTGTTCGTCGGCCTCGGCCAGGGTGTCATTCTCGGCCTCGCCCCTGGCGCCGACGAGCAGTTCTTCGCCGACACCGCCCGCGCGTTGGCATCCGACATGTCCCTCGTCGATCACGGTGCGGATGCTTCGTAGTCGTCCACTCGGCGCCGACCAGGTACGGCGACCGTAGGCGCCAGGGGTGTCCGGTACCTCAGATTGACTGAGCTTGGCGTTTATCCTCGGCGGGTTTGGTGTTCCTTGATCGACTCGGCGCGTTTGACGGTCTTGCCGACGTCGTGGCGCTCGGCCGGGCGCTTATTCTTCGAGCCGGGAGGCCGTCCCGGGCCCGGCTTGGACGGTTTCGGTGCGGCCGCCGGACGGGCCGCCGTCGCGCGGACGTTGCGAAACCCCCGGCGGACGCGTGCGGGAGCGAGGCGGCGGGGCTCAGCGGGTCGCTCCCAGGGGCGGCGCAGGTCCTCGGCGAGGGGGCGGGCGAGGCGGAGCTGGGTGTGGGCGGCGATGACGAGCCAGGTCCACAGATCGGCGCTGTCGGCGTGGCGGACCTTCGGGGCGGTCCAGCCGAGCGTCTGCTTCAGGAGCCTGAAGGTGTGCTCAAGATCGAATCTGCGGAGGAACGACTGCCACCAGCGGTCCACGTCCGCCGGCGTCGCGGCGATGGCTGAGCACCACAGCCAGACCGGTTTCGGGTCGCGGTCGCCCGGCAGGCGCTCGACCTGTAGCCGCACCAACGCGCCCTGCAGGAGGGGCAGTTCCTCCTAGGTGGTCCATGCCCTGGTTGGTGATCATGCGGATGGATTCCAGCTGTTCGTAGGACATCAGGTGGGCCTCGTCGACGACGAGGACGGGGGTGCGTCCGCGTTCCCCGCGTTCGGCCAGCAGGACCTTGCCGGTCGCCGTGTTCACCGCAGCGCTGTGCCTGCCGCCGGTGGTCGCGGCCTTCACGGCACGCGAGACCCCTGAGGTGGCGACCGAGGACCTGGGTGAGCGGCCCATGGCGAGCGCGCCCACGAAGGGGAGCAGTCAAAGCACCGTCTGGGCCGAGTGGCGCCTGGACCGAAAGCCGGTGTGCGCCGGGAGCGGCAGGTCATGTGGTTCCTTCGACGGCAGCCGCGTGGCGTGCGGCCAGGTAGCCGAAGATCAGACCGGAACCGATTTGGCAGCCTGCTCCGGGGTACTCCGAAGCCGCCATGGAGTGGGCGTCATTGCCGCAGGCGTAGAGGCCGGGGATCGGGTCGTCATCCTCGTCGAGGACCTGCGCCGTCGCGTTCGTACGCAGGCCCAGTGAGGTCGCCAGCGGTGTGGGGACGACCGCGATCGCGTAGAAGGGGCTCTTCCGGATCGGGCCGAGGTTGGCGTTCGGGGTGTGGTCCGGGTCGCCGAACTGGCGCCCGTAGGGGCTGCTCCCTCTGCCGTATTGCTCGTCGGCGCCCGCTCGGGCGGCTTGGTTGCTGTCGGCGACCGTGCGCTCGAGACCGTGGGCGTCGATGCCGGCAGCGGTGGCTAGGTCTTGGAGCGTGCGCCCCGTGCGGAGGTAACCAGAGGTGATGTGCCGCTCGAGAAAACGTCGGGGGGTGTGCGGCCGGATCATGCCGAGGCCGTACCTGTGCAACGCGTGAGCGTCAGTCACCAGCCACGCCGGGATCGTGGGGGTGGACGCGTGGCGGGCGTACATGGCGCGCACGAAGTGGTGGTAGGAGGCGGACTCGTCGGTGAAGCGGCGGCCGGCCGCGTCGACGGCGATGATGCCGGGCTTGGCCCGGTCCCAGATGTGCGGGAACACGGCGGTGGAGCCGTCGCGGCGGCGGCCGATGGAGCTGGGGAACCAGAGGGCGTTGTCATCCCGGGGTACGCCCAGGGTTCCGCCGACCGCGCGTGCGAGCGCGATCGCGTCACCGGTGGCACTTTCGGCCGCCCGGGTGAACTGTGGTGTGGGGGACGGAAGATGAGCGGCCCGCAGGGGGGCTGCCGCGGGGAAGCCGCCGGTGGCCAGGACGACACCTTTGCGTGCGCCGACGCGGACGGTGCGGCCTTGGTGGGTAACGGCCGCTCCGACAACGCGCCCGGTGGCGTCGGTGATGAGTCCCCTCGCGCGGGCGGAGAACCAGGCATGGCCACGGCGGCGGAGCAACTGGTGGTAGAGGTGCGCGACGAGAGCGTTTCCCATGGTCAGCCGGGTTCCGCGGGGCCATGCGGCCGCGCGGTCCCGCGCCCACCGCAGGCCGAGGCGCAGGGCCAGGGCGATGCCGCGCGGTGAGCCGTGGAAGATGCCGAGCAGCTGGTCGGTCTCAGGACGGCGGACCATGAGGGTGCCGTGGAACAGGGCGAACTCCGGAACGGGGTGCCGGATGCGGGCGAATTCGGCCCGGCCCAGTACGCGGCCGTCGAAGGTCTGGGGTTCCAGGGCTCGGCCGACGCCATGGCCGGGGAGGTCGGGGTGATAGTCGACCGCGGATCTGGAGTGCCAGAAATCTATGCTGAGCTGCTTTTCCAGGTAGTCGAGCGCTTCGGGTCCGTGAGCGAGGTAGCTTTCGCGCAGAGCCCTGGGGGCACGCTCTCCGATCAGGGTGTCGAGGTAGATGCGGGCCGCTTCGGTGTCGGCCGCGGGATCTTGTTGGTGACGGTGGCCCGGTATCCAGGCGGTACCGGCCGAGTAGGCGGTGGTGCCGCCGAGCCGCTCGGTCTTCTCCAGCACGAGGACGCTGAGGCCTTCCTGTGCGCCGACGGCTGCCGCGCCGAGACCGGCCGCTCCGGAGCCGAGGACGAGCAGATCTGTCTCGTGGTCCCAACTGTCCGTCATGCGGTGGCGTGCCTCTCTCGTGCGGGTGGCCCGCGGCGTGCGGGCTGGTGCGTCATGTTGCGCCGTGAGTGACGAGGTGCCGGCGGACCGCGCCACGGGGCTGGGGCGGGTTGATAGGGCCCGGGTCAGGTGTGCGCCTGAAGGTCGGCGGTGATTTCGGCGAAGTCGGCGAGCATGTGGGAGGTGAACGGCTTGCGGCCGGTGAAGAGCCGGAAGGCGTCGGCCGCTTGGTGGACGAGCATGTGTCCGCCGTGGAAGACGGTGCACCCCCTGGTGTGGGCGGCGTGCAGGAGTGGTGACCACAGCGGGTGGTAGTTGACGTCGGCGACCCAGAGCCCGGGGTGCAGCGAGGCTTCGGGCACGGGAAGTCGGAGGTCGTGTTCGGTGCCTACGGGCGAGGCGTTGACCAGCCCGTCGGCGTGGGCCAGAAGGGTGTCGGCCTCCGCTGCGGTGCAGGCCTGGGCCCGGTCGGCCCCGGCCTGTTCGTTGAGCGCCTTGGCGAGATCGTGTGCCCGGTCGAGGTTCGGGTCCGTGATCATGAGACGGTGCACGCCGAGATCCAGCAGGGCGTGTGCCACGGCCGCGCCGGCGCCGCCGGCTCCCAGTTGCACGACGCGCCCGGGGGCGGCGTCGGGTGCGTTCCGGCGGAAGGCGGCGGCGAAGCCGGTGATGTCGGTGTTGTGGCCGACGGCGCGCCCGTCCTCGGTGAAGACGATGGTGTTGACGGCCCCCGCCCGGGACGCGGCAGGGGACAGTCGGTGGAGGTAGGGGATCACGAGTTGTTTGTAGGGGCGGGTGATGTTCAGTCCTGAGAAGGCGGCCAGCTGGGCATGGCGAATGCGTTCACCCAGCCGTTCGCTCCGCTCGTGGAGGGGTGGGTCCAAGTCCTGCAGGCGGTAGAGGCATCGCAGGCCGTGCCGACGCGCTTCACGCTCGTGCAGTTCCGGGCTGAGGGACTGCTTGATGCCCGTGCCGATGAGAGCCAGGAGGTACGACTTCTGAGTCATGACTGCTCCACGCACGCTATGGACTATCTAGTTCGTTATGAATATCAGCGCGTGTCTGCCGGCGTGAAGCCGTCGTGCCCAGGTTTTTCCGCGGGTCACAGCCCCAGATAGACCTCGCGCACGCGGGGATCGTGGCTGAGCGCGGCTGAGCTGCCGGTCATGGCGGCCTCGCCGTTCTCCATGACGACGCAGTGGCTGGTGACTCCGAAGGTCAGTTTCGCGTTCTGCTCCACCAGCAGCAGGCTCAGGCCCTCGTCCCGCAGTTTGAGCAGCACGTCGAGGATGTTGCCGACGAGTTTGGGGGACAGCCCCATGGAGGGCTCGTCCAGGATGAGCAGGCGGGGCCGGCTCATGAGAGCCCGGCCCATCGCGAGCATCTGCTGCTGGCCGCCGGAGAGCGCGCCCGCAAGACGGTGCTTCATCTCGCCGAGGACGGGAAACAGGTCGTAGACCTCGTCGAGCTGCTGGTGCACTTCCTTGTTCCAGGCGCGGGCGTACGCGCCCAGGAGGAGGTTCTTCTCCACCGGGAGGCCGGGGAAGACATGGCGTCCTTCGGGGACGTAGCCGATGCCGTGGCGGACCATGTCGCGGGCCTTGGCCTTGGAGAGGTCCGTCTCGCCCAGGGTGATGCGGCCGCCGCTGCGCGGCACGAGTCCCATGAGGGCTTTGAGCGTGGAGGTCTTGCCGGCGCCATTGGCACCGATGATGCCCACGGACTGGCCGGACTCGACGGTGAAGCCGACGTTGCTGACCGCGCAGACGCCCCCGTAGTGCACGCTGAGGTCATCCACTGTGAGACGGGGCGCCGGGCCGGAGAGGGTGGACTTCACGACGTGGCCTCCTTGGCGCGGTCCGGGCGGCCGGACTCCGTGGGGTGCTCGGGCTGTGGATCACTCGGTTCGGAGTCGCCCAGGTATGCCTCGATCACCTCAGGGGTCGCGACGACCTCCTGTGGCGTACCCTCCGCGATGATCTTTCCGCTGGACAGCACCGTGACCTTCTCGCACAGCGACATGACCAGCCCCATGTTGTGCTCGATGAGGATGACCGTGGTGCCGCTGTCGCGGATCGAGCGGACGATGCGGACGAGTTGCTGGACCTCTTCGCCGTTGAGTCCTGCGGCCGGTTCGTCGAGGAGCAGCAGCCGGGGCCGGGCGGCCATGGCGCGCGCGATCTCGATGCGGCGCTGGATGCCGTAAGGCAGTGAGGTGGGCTCCGCGTCGGCGAAGTCGGCCAGCCCGTAGCGGGCGAGGATGTCGTCGGCCTGGGTTCGTAGACGGCGTTCTTGCCGGAGGACGCCGGGCTGCCACAGTGCGTAGCGCCAGATGGCGTGGGTGCGGGAGCGGTCCAGGGCGACCAGGACGTTCTCTCGTACGGTCAACTGCCCGAAGAGGCGCAGGTTCTGGAAGGTGCGCGCCATCCCGGCCAGCGACAGGGCGTAGGGGCGGGCTGTGGTGGTGTCGGTGTCGGCGAAGTGGACCGTGCCGGAGGTGGCTCGGTAGAAGCCGCTGATGACGTTGAACAGGGTGGTCTTGCCCGAGCCGTTGGGGCCGACGATGCCGCGGATCTCGCCGGCGTCGACGGTGAGCGAGACTTCGTCGAGGGCGCGCAGGCCGCGGAAGTGTTTGCTGATGGAGGCGATACGTAGGAGCGCGGGGCCCGGCGTGGTCCGCGCTGGTTCGTAGGGGGTGAAGGCGCGCAGTTCGGCGCGGGCGGTGCTGTGTCCGCGTCGGTGGCGGTAGAGGCTGAGGAGGCGTGCGGGGATGCCGGCCAGGCCGGTGGGGGCGAAGACGACCATGAGGACGACGACGACGCCGTAGCCGAGCTGGGCGTAGGTGGAGAAGTCCGAGAGCCATTCACGTACGAGGGTCAGGCCGATGGCGCCGATGACGCAGCCGACCAGGGAGCGGCGGCCGCCGATGATGACCATGGCGAGCAGGATGAACATGTTGCTGATGGAGAACGTCTCGGGTGCCACGTAGCGGATGAGGCCGCCGTACAGGATTCCGGCCAGGCCGCCGTAGAGGCTGGCGAGGAGGAAGGCGGTCATGCGCAGCAGCGGGATCTCGGCGCCCATCGCGCCTGCGGCCAGGGAGTCGTCGCGCATGGCGCGCAGGCGGCGGCCGAGCGAGGTGTGGACGACGAAGAGTCCGAACAGCAGGCCGAGGGCGAAGACGATCGCTTCGAGATAGTAGTAGAGGTATTCGCTGGACAGGTCGATGCCGGGCAGGGAGGGTGCCGGGATGCCGGAGATGCCGTCGGCGCCGCCGGAGATGTCGGCGTTGGTGATCCAGTTGATGAAGCCGAGGGCCAGTCCGAGGGTGACGATGCCCAGGTAGTGCGACTGCATGCGGAGCGCGGGGATGCCGACGAACAGTCCTGTCGCCACGGCGGCCAGCAGGGCGAGGACGGCGGCGGCCCAGAAGCCGTAGCCGGTGTGGGTGGTGAGGATGGCGAGGCTGTAGGCGCCGACGCCGAAGAAGGCGACCTGGGCGAGGTTGATCTGGCCGGAGATGCCCATGGCCAGGCCCATGCCGATGGCGAGCAGGGCGTAGATGAGGGCGATGTTGACGACGTGGATGGTGTAGGTGCCGAGCCCGTAGGGCAGGGCCCAGGCCGCGATGACGATCGCGGCGATCGCGGCGACGCGGGGTTTCATGAGCGAGTTCATGCGCGGCTGACCGTCCTTTCGCCGAAGATGCCGGTGGGGCGGACCATGATGGCCACGGTGAACACCAGGAACGTGACGAGGACCGAGTAGCCCTGGAAGTGGCCTGCGGCGTAGGAGTCGAGGACGCCGATGATGATGCCGCCGGTCACAGCGCCGTTGATGGAGCCGAAGCCGCCGAGCATGGCGGCGGCGAAGCCCTTGATGCCCAGCGCGCCGCCGAGGGAGGCGTCGACGTAGAGCATGGGGCCGACCAGGCCCCCGGCGAGCGCGGCGAGGCCGGCGCCGATGGCGAAGGCGAGGGCGTTGCTGCGGCCGACGTTGATGCCGATGGCGGTGGCGGCCTCGTGGTCCATGGCGACGGCCTGCATGGCGACGCCGCGTTTGGTGCGGGAGAGGAAGAAGCTGAGAGCGACGACGGCGAGCGCGGCGACGCCCATGACGAGCAGGTCGTAGGTGCGGATCCGGATGCCGAAGACGTCCAGCGGTGCGGAGTCCAGCGGTGAGGGGACGGCGCGTCCGGTGGTGCCCCAGATGAGGATGGCGACGGCCTGCAGGACGATGCCGAAGCCGATCGTGCCGATCAGCATCAGGTCGAAGTCCTTGTTCTCCAGCGGTCGCAGGACCCGCTCGATGACCAGGCCGATGGCGCCGGTGACGACGATGGCCACGGCCATGGCGACGGCGAAGGGCAGCTTGGAGGTGAGGTAGAAGGTGGACGCGGCGTACGCGCCGATCATGGCGATGTCGGCGTGGGCGAAGTTGACCAGGCCCATGGTGCGGTAGACCAGGGAGAAGCCCATGGCGACCAGGGCGTAGATCGCTCCGAGGCTCAGTCCGCTGACGAGGGTTTGGAAGGTGTCCTGCACAGCGGCCTCACTTGTCTTCGGCGAGCTTGCCGTCACGGATGACGCCGATGGTGGTCTTCGTGATCCCCACCCCGTCCTCGCCGAACTTGAAGGTGCCCAGCAGGCCTTCGTACTCGGTGGCGCGGATGGCGTCGGCGAGCTTCTTGCCGGTGGCGACGCCGCTGGTCTTCATCGCGGTGAGGACGATGTTGGTGCCGTCGTAGGCCTTGGCGCCGTGCAGTTCGGCCTCCTCGCCGTAGGCGGCCTCGTAGGCGGCGGCGAACTTCTGGGCGGCGGGGCTGATGTCGTTGCTCAGGTAGGGGGAGCTGACGAAGGTGCCCTCGGCGGCCTTCTTGCCGGCCGTGTCGATGAAGACGGGGGTGCCTTGCGGGGCGGCGCCGGCGAAGGGGGCGTCGATGCCCAGGTCGCGGGCCTGCTTCACGATGAGGCCGGCCTCGACTTCCTCGGAGCCGATGAAGATGACCTGCGGCCTCGCCGAGCGGATCTTGGTGAGCGCGGCGCTGAAGTCCTTCTGGTCGGTGGTGACGATCTGGTCGGAGACGGGGCTCACGCCGAGGTCCTTGACGGCCATGGTGAAGGCGTCGTGCTCGCCTTTGCCGAAGGAGCCGTTGTTGGAGATCATCGCGATCTTCTTGAACCCCTTCTCCTCGATGAGGAACTTGGCGAGAGTGCTGTCGTAGGTCGTGCTGGTGGGGCCGTTGAGGAACAGGAAGGGGCTCTTCTGGGCGACGAGGGCGTCTGCCTGGCCGGAGGTGATGTTGGGGATCTCGGACTGCCTGAGCACCGGGGCCATGGCGACGGTGACGGCGCTCTCTGCGGTCCCGATCATGGCGATGTAGTTCTCGCTGGCTATCTTGCGGGCCAGGTTGGTACCGGTGGTGGGGTCGCCCTGGGAGTCGAACGACTTCATCTGGATCTCGCGGCCGTCGATGCCGCCCTTCTTGTTCCACTCGTCGATGGCGAGTTTGGCGCCCTTGTACTCCCACTCCCCCAGGGAGGAGAGCTGGCCGCTGCGGGCGTCGACGACGGCGATCTTGATGGGGCCCGAGTCGGACCCCGCGTCGTCGGACTTCTCACCGGGGGCGCTGCAGGCGGTCACGGCGGCTGCCAGGGCCACTGCGGCGATCAGCAGCGGGCGGGGCGCGGACGGACGGGCGGGGCGGTTCATGCGGTCACCTCGTGATGAGAGTGGAAGGCAAGAGGGAGGCGTGGGGGGAGGCGACTCGTCCTCCGTCGGCCGCGGGTGGCGGCCGACGGAGCTGATGCGAGCGCGAGACGTGCTGGTCAGATGGTGTCGGCCGGGAAGTGACCGGCGTAGATGTCCTTGATGTTCCAGTGGCCCGGGGTGGGCACCGGCTCGTTGACCATGGGGACGTCGAGGACGGCGGGGCGGCGGCGGCCGATGGCGTCGTCGAGTGCCTTGCGCAGCTCGCCGGGTGCGGTGACGGTGTAGCCGTCGGCTCCGCAGGACTGGCCGTACTGGGCGAAGTCCGGGCTGTACGGCTGTCCGTCGGCGTCGGTGAACTCGCAGCCGTAGGAGCGGCCGAAGGACGAGGCCTGAAGGTCGGCGATGGTGCCGTGGGCCCGGTTGTTCATCACGACGAAGATGACCGGTGCGCCCTGTTCCACGGCCATCGGGACGGCGGGCAGCTGGGCGCTCATGCCGCCGTCGCCGATGAGCGCGACCACGACGCGGTCGGGCTGGGCGATCTGTACGCCCACCGCGGCGGCGGGTCCGAAGCCCATGGTGGAGGCGCCGCCGGGGGTGATGAAGCGGCCTTCCTCGGGCAGTTCGTAGCACTGGGCCACGCCGTTCTTGTTCCAGCCGACGTCGGTGACGAGTACGGCGTCGGCCGGCAGTGCGTCGCGCAGGTCGGCGAGGATGCGCTGGGGACGCAGCGGGAAGTTGTCGCTGCGGCCGGCTTCACGGGCCGCGCCGAAGACATCGCCGCGGGCGGCAGCGATGCCGTCCCGCAGCCCCGGACGCGTGCGGGCCGTGGACTGTCGGGCACGAACCGCTGTGCCGATGGCCTGCAGTGCGAGTTCGACATCGGCGACGGCGCCGATGTGGACCGGGTAGTTGCGGCCGATCTCCGCCGGATCGATGTCGATCTGGATGAGCTTGCTGGGCGGGAAGTTCCAGGTGTAGGTGGCGTCCCAGGAGCTGGCGTCGGTCTCGGCGAAGCGGGTGGCGAGCGCCAGGACGACATCGGCGCCCTTGGTGTGCTCATGCGTGGTCTCCAGGCCCCAGAAGCCGGGCATGCCGAGCAGCAGCGGATGCCGGTCGGAGATGACGCCCTTGCCCATCAGGGAGTGCGCGAGGGGGATGTCGAGGTGCTCGGCCAGGCCGAGCAGGGCTGTGCGGGCGCTCTCGCCGCGCAGCCCGCCGCCGAAGTAGATCAGGGGGTGCTCGGCCTGGAGCAGGGCTTCGGCGATCCGGTCGGCGGTCGCCTCGTCCAGGCCGGGCCGGCCCAGGTGGCCGGGGAGCGGGTGGCCCCCGGCGTAGGGCGCCACCGGCCGGTTGAACAGGTCCATGGGCACGTTGATCAGCACGGTGCCGGGGCGTCCGCTGGTGGCGGTGGAGAAGGCGCGCTCGGTGACGCGCGGCAGGTCCTGGACGCGCTGCACCTGCCAGGTCCGCTTGCAGAACGGGCGGAAGATGGCGGTCTGGTCGGCGTCGGCGTGGAGGTTGACCTCCTGGTGCGGGTGGCGGCCGTAGTAGTAGGAGGGGATGTCGCCGGTGATGACGATCAGGGGTACGGAGTCGAGGGCGGCGGTGGCGACCCCGGTGACGGCGTTCATCATGCCGGGCCCGACGTGGGTGAGCAGCACGCCGGGGCGGCCGGTGGCGCGGGCGTAGCCGTCGGCGGCGTGGGCGGCGGCCTGTTCGTGACGGGCGATGACGAACTCGATCGAGCTGGGGCCGAGCGCGTCCAGGAGCGCGATGTTGGTGTGCCCGCAAGTGCCGAAGACGTACTCGACGCCGTAGGACTCGAGCTGGGCGACGAGGGCCTCGGCGGCGTTCACGGTGGTCACGAGTTCTCCTTAGGGAGCTCGCGGCTGTCACCCCAGACGGACAGGCCGCGCAGCATGAGGGTCTTGACGACGCTGTAGTCGTCGATGAGCCAGCGAGGAGCTTCACGGCCGAAGCCGGAGTCCTTGACCCCGCCGAACGGGACGTGGTCGAGGCGGAAGTTGGAGGAGCCGTTGACGATGAGGGCGCCGACCTCCAGGCGCCGCCAGGCGGTGATGATGCGGGTGAGGTCGTGGGTGAACAGGCCGGCCTGGAGTCCGTAGCGGCTGGTGTTGCACTGCTCGAGGACGGTGTCGAAGTCGTCGTAGGGCATGACGGCCACCAGCGCGCCGAACACCTCGTTGACGACGACCGAGGCGTTCGCGGGCGGGTTGGCGACGATCGTGGGAGCGGCGGTGGCACCGTCACGGGTACCGCCCCGGATGACGCCGGCACCCAGGTGCTGGGCCTCCTTGGACCAGGCCACGACGCGTTCGGCCGCGTTCTCGTCGACCATGGAGCCGATGTCGGTGCTTTCCAGCAGCGGGTCGCCGACCACCAGGGCGTCGACGGCGGCGGTGAAGGAGTCGAGGAACTCGGTGTAGCGGCTGCGGTGGACGTAGACGCGCTGCACGGAGATGCAGCTCTGGCCGGAGTTGCTGTATCCGGTGCGTGCGCAGACTTGCGCGGCGGCGCCGGCGTCGGCGTCCTGGCAGACGACGGTCGCGGCGTTGCCGCCGAGTTCGAGGGCGAGGCGTTTGGCGCCCGCGGCGCGGGCCACGGCGGCGCCGGTGGCGGCGCTGCCGGTGAAGCTGATGACGCTCACCTCATCGGCCGCGCACAGGGCGGCGCCCACCTCGCCTCCGCCGTGCAGGAGTTGGACCGCCTGGTGGGGCATGCCGCTGTCGAGGAGGAGCGCGACGACGGCCGCGGAGGTGGCCGGGGCCTGGGGCGGGGCTTTGACCAGGGTGGTGTTGCCGGCGGCGAAGGAGGCGCCCAGTTTGTGCGCGAGAAGGTTGGCGGGCGCGTTGAACGGGGTGATGGCCAGTGCCACGCCGGCCGGTGCCCGGTAGGTGAGGGCGGTGTTGCCGATGCCGGTGTCCCAGCCCGCGACGGGGAGGTTCTCCCCGTCGATGCGGCGGGCCTCGGCGGCGCACACCGCGAACGTGGAGGCGACGCGGTCGATCTCGGTGCGGCTGTCCCTGAGCGGTTTGCCCAGCTCCAGGGCGAGCAGGCGGGCCAGTCGGTCCCGGTGGGCGGTGGCGTTGCGGGAGGCGGACTCCAGGATGTCGGCCCGGGCGGCGGGGGCGAGGTCTGCCATCTGTTTCGCGTACCGGCCGGCCTGGGCGACGGCGGTGTCGATCTCACCCGCCGTGGCGGTGGGGGCGCGGCTGACCGTGCGTCTGAGGTAGGGGCCGGTGCGTTCCTGGGGCGGGCCCTCGCCGCCCCATGATCCGGAGAGGAAAGGGAGTGCCTCGACGGTGTCGGCCGCGTCGGCGGCCTTGAGAAGGTCTTGCAGCATCACGTCTCCAGAAAGAAACCATCTAGTGGTTTCCGTGGACTGCTCTGTGGACTGGCGTGTAACGTACGGGCGCCGTGAGGCCGTGGCAATAGGTCAGCGCGAAGAAGTTGAGAACTCAGGTTTCCTCTGGCGAGGGGTACAGTCCCGCCGCCGCGACCGTTCATTGGCACGCGGAGATCGCCTCAGACACGAAGGAGAGAACGTGGACGCGGAACAAGGAACCGGCGGTGGCGTACGCAGTGTGCGCCGCGCTCTGGACATCCTGTCGCTGCTGACCGAAGATCAGCCCACCGTCCCCCTCAGGGACATGGTCGACGCCACCGGCCTGCCCAAGACCACCGTGGTGCGCCTGGTGCAGACCCTGGAGCAGTACGGCCTGCTCTGGGCCACACCAGGCGGTTACACGGCCGGCCCCGGGCTGTGGCGGTGGGCCCATCTGGCGCACACCAGCTGGGAACTTCCGCCGGACACCCAGAAGTTGCTGCGCGAGCTGGTCGACCGGCGTGGCGAGACGGCGAATCTCATGATCCGCCGGGACATCCACCGCGTCTGTGTCGCCCAGCAGGAAAGCCCGCAGCCGCTGCGGCACGTGGTGCGGGTGGGCGACGAGCTGCCCCTGTGGGCGGGCGCCTCCTCCAAGGTGCTGCTCATCGGTGCCACCGACGGCCTGTTGCAGCGGGTGGCCGCCGCCTCGCCCCATGGCGTGGCGCACGCCGAGCAGTTGCGCCTGTGGGCGGAGGAAGCGGCCACCCGCGGCTACGCGGTCAGCCACGGTGAACGCGACGTCGGCCTCACCGCCGTGGCCGTTCCCATCCGCACCCCGTCCGGCGTGACAGTGGCTTCCCTCTCGCTCAGCGGCCCGAGTGTGCGCATTCCGCAGTCGGCCACCGACGACTTCGCGGACGACCTGAAGGAGACGGCCGCCCGTATCGCCCAGCAGGGTTTCCAGCACCCCCTAGGGCCGCGCACCTGACCCGTACGCCCACAGTGGCGCCCCCACGCGGGGCGCCACTGGAAGGAGACGCCGTATGCACATCCGCCCACTCGATGGAATACGCGTTCTGGACCTCACGAACGTGCTCGCCGGCCCCTATTGCAGCTATCAACTCATGCTGATGGGCGCGGAAGTGGTCAAGATCGAGCGCCCCGGGCAGGGAGATCTCGCTCGCAGTCTCGGCCCCGATCCCGCGCTCAACCGTGACGGAGTCGGGGCGTCGTTCCTGGCTCAGAACGCGGGCAAGAAATCGCTCGAGCTCGATCTGAAGGACACCGCTGACCGGGCCCTGTTCGAGGACCTCCTGATCGGTGCCGATGTACTGCTGGAAAACTTCCGGGCCGGGGTGCTGGAACGGATGGGCTATGGTCCCGAACGCCTGGCCCAGCTCAACGAACGCCTCGTCTACTGCTCCATCTCCGGATTCGGGCAGACCGGCCCGATGAGCGACGCGCCCGCCTACGACCAGATCGTGCAGGGCCTGACCGGCATGATGAGCGTGACCGGCACGCACGAGACCGCACCGCAGCGCATCGGCTTCCCGGTCTGCGACACCACGGGCGGACTGATGGCGGCTTTCGCGATCAGTGCCGCGCTGCTGCGTCGCGAGCGCACGGGAAGAGGCAGCAGACTGGATGTCTCCATGCTGGAGGCGTCCTTGTCCACCATGGGCTGGGCCGTCTCCAACTACCTGGTCAGCGGCATCCCGCCGCAGCCCCTGGGTGACCAGAACCCCACCTCCGCGCCCTCGGGGACGTTCCGCGCCGCGGACGGGCCGCTGAACATCGCCGCCAACCAGCAGCGCCAGTTCGAGACGCTGTGCCGCCTTGCGGACGTCCCCGAACTCATCACGGATCCCCGCTTCAGCGAGCGGGAGCAGCGCAAGGCCCATCGGGGCGAGCTCAGCACAGCCCTGAACAAAGCTCTGGCGGCCCGTCCGGCGGCCGAGTGGGAACGCGACCTGAACGCGGCCGGCGTGCCCGCGGCCCGGGTTCTGACCGTGCCGGAAGCACTGGAACAGCCGCAACTGGCTCACCGCGGCTTCGTCACCGAGCTGGGCCATCCGGGGCGTACCGGGCAGCCCCTGCGCGTTGTGGGCAACGGCGTGCTGTTCGACGGGGAACCCTTCGATCCCCCCTCCCCGCCTCCGCTGCTGGGCGAGCACAACACCGAGCGCGAGGAGCTCGCGCGCCGTTGGTCCGCGGCGACGAACGCAGCCACCGCGTCTGCCGAGGAGGCCGCCGCCTCATGACCGGCCCCCAGGACGAGGCGGCGCAGTGGTGGGCCACCGCCGTCAGCCACATCGAGCCCGGCAGCATCGAACTGCGCGAGCGCCCGGTCCAGCAGCTCATCGGCCAGGCCGGGTTCGTGGACGTCATCTGGCTGCTGCTGCGCGGCACGACGCCGTCACCGCGGCAGGCGGCCCTGCTCGAGGCAGCGCTGGTGGCGGGCGTCGACCACGGCCCGCAGGCTCCCTCGATCGCCGCCGCGAGGATGGCGGCCACCTGCGGCATCGGCCTGAACAGCGCCATGGCCACCGGGGTGAACATGCTCGGCGACGCGCACGGCGGCGCCGGCCAGCAGTGCGTGGAGATGCTCACCGACATCGTCGGAGCGGCCTCGAAGGGCGTCGGCTGGGACGACGCGGCCCGCCTCACCATGGCCGACTGGCAGAGCCGTTCGCGGTACCTGCCGGGCTTCGGACACCGCTTCCACCCCCGCGACCCGCGCCGCGACCCGCTCCTCGCGCTGGTCGAGCAAGCCGTGGCCGACGGCACCGTGGGCGGCGACCATCTCAAGGCCGCGCTGGCTGTCGAAGCCGCCCTGGAGCGCCGCCGCGCCGGGGCCCGCCCCGTCCCGATGAACATCGACGGCGCCACCGCCGTCATCTACGCCGAACTGGGCTTCGCCGCCCCGCTGGCGCGCGGCCTGTTCGTGCTCAGCCGCTCCGTGGGCATCCTGGCCCACGCCTGGGAGGAGACCGGGCAGGGGCGCCGCAACAAGGGGCCCCTCCCCCGCACCGTGCTGCCCGCCCGGCTGCCGCAGCCGCATGAGACGTGAATAAACCCGTCACGCCTCTTGTCACACCCGCACCGCATGCCTAACGTTTCTTTCCGCCAATCGGCGCCCACCGTGCGGACCATGCGAACCGTACAGCGGACCATGATCCGTTTCACGCTTCTCCCTCCCGCCTGAGACTCCTCGAGCCCGCCCCTGACGAGTCCGCCAGGCACCCGTCTCGAAAGAGGGACCATGGACAGACGCAGCTTCCTCACCACCACCGCGGCCTCGACCGCCGGCACCGTCGCCCTGCTCAACTCGGCACCGGCTCAGGCGGCTTCCGCCTCCGACGCCCTGGCGCGGCCCGTGCCCGCCCAGGCCCACGCCGCCACCGGTAAGGACTTCCCCAAGGCCGGCGGCAACCTCGGCAACCAGAACCACTCCGCGCTCAAGCGCATCGACGCGGCCAACGTCCGCAAGCTGGGCGGCGCCTGGCACATCAACCTGGAGGGCGGCTCCACCGCCAGCCACCAGCAGTGCGCCGTCATCGCCCAGAACGGTGTCCTCTACCTGGCCACCACGCAGCAGAACGTCTTCGCCGTCGACGGCCGCACCGGCGCCGTCAAGTGGAAGACGAAGGTCAGCGGCGACACCACGAACATGCGCGGCATCGCGCTCGGCCAGGGCCTGGCCTTCACGATCACCGGTGACAACACCGTCGTCGCCCTCGACCAGAAGACCGGCGCGATCCGCTGGACCCGCGAACTGCTCGTCGACGACCAGGGCGACCCCGACTGCGACCCCGCCAGCGGCCAGTGCGGCGGCAGCAAGGGCGGCCTGGCCGGCGCCGCCGTCTACTGGGACGGCCTCGTCTACATCGGCACCCAGGGCAGCACCGCAGGCGCCCGCGGCCGCGCCTACGCCCTCGACGCCGCGACCGGCGAGGTCGCCTGGACCTTCTGGGGCACCCCGGGCCCCGGCCAGTTCGGCCACGACACCTGGGAGGGCGACACCTGGAAGACCGGCGGCGCGGTGTGCTGGATCCACCCGGCCGTCGACCCCGAACTGGGCCTCGTCTACTGGACGTTCGGCAACCCCTACCCGCGCACCGACGGCTCGACCCGCGGCGGTGACAACCTCTTCGCCAACTGCCTGGTCGCCATCGACGCCAAGACCGGCAAGCGGCGCTGGCACTTCCAGTCCGTCCACCACGACATCTGGGACTACGACGGCGTCATGTCCCCCGTCCTCGCCGACCTGCTCATCAAGGGCAAGAAGAAGCGCGTCGTCGTCTACGGCAGCAAGACCGGCATGTACTACATCCTCGACCGCGCCGACGGAAAGCCCATCCACGGCATGGAGGAACGCCCGGTCCCCCAGCACGCCGGGCAGAAGACCTCGCCCACCCAGCCCTTCCCCGGCGGCGAACCCTTCGTCGACACCGAACCCCGCCTGGACAAGGCCACCCGGCCCGTCCCCTTCTACCCCACCGGCGGCCTCTTCGAGGCCCACTGGGACCGCGCCACGATCATTTTCCCCGGCGCGGGCGGCGGCGCCGACTGGTCCTTCCCTTCCTTCAGCCACCGCACCGGCCTCGTCTACGTCGGCTACGGGCTCATCAACTCCGCCTACTCCAACACCCACGGCGGCCGCGTCAACACCGCCCGCCCGCTGGGCGAGTACTTCGCCGGAGGACTCGCCGCCGTCGACCCACGCACCAACACCGTCGTCTGGCGCCAGGAGGGCGACTGGTCCCTCGCCCACGGCAACGGCATCCTGTCCACCGCCGGCGGCCTCCTCTTCCAGGGCCGCCCCGACGGCGTACTGACCGCGCTCGACGACCGCGACGGCAGCGAGCTGTGGAGCTGGCAGTGCGGAGCGGGCGTCAACACCAGCCCGCTCACGTACGAGGTCGACGGCGAGCAGTACATAGCCGTCCTCGCCGGCGGCAACGGACTGCCCTACCCCGACATCCCCAAGGGCGACCACCTCTGGGCGTTCAAGATCGGCGGCAAGGTCAAGCCCGCCGCGGCGCCGGTCCCGCCCTCCAAGCGCAACCAGATCCGCACCGCCGCGGTCAGCGGCGACACCGCGCACAACACCGTCACCCTGGGCCGGACCTGGGACAACGCCAAGAACGCGCCAGGCACGACCGAGAGCCTCGTGTCCCAGAACGCCATGGCACCCCAGCACCTGGCCATCGCCAAGGGCACCACGGTCACCTTCACCAACCCGGCCGACAACAAGTCCGCGCACGGCGCCGTCTCGTTCTTCGAGGCCGAGTTCGACACCGGACTGCTGATGCCGGGTCAGTCCTACACGTACACGTTCAACACGCCGGGCGAGTACTTCTACAACGACCCGGTAGCCCCACAGAGCACCGGAAAGATCGTCGTCACGTGACGGCCGTGTGACGGTCCGCCTCACCCTCCGACCGCCGGCTCGGGCAGGCCCCGACCCCGGCAGCACCGCACACCGCCTTCACACCTCGCGAGGACACCCGCATGACGACAACCTCCGGCAAGAGATCCCGTGTCCGCCCTCTGACCGCCGCACTGACCGGCGCCGCCGGCACCCTCGGCATCACCATCGCACTGGTCGCCACCGGCACCCTCAGCGTCGCCCAGGGCCGTATCGGCCAGGGCGCCCAACAGCTCGGCGACCCGGACTACGGCGTGTGCCGCGGCACCGACGCCCGCTGCTACCACAACTGGGGCAACTTCGACACGTCCAAGGGCTACAAGGTCCTCCTCTACACCCGCACCGCCGGCCCCCGCCACGCCAACCTCGGACCCACCCTCGCCTCGGGCCTGAACCCCCCGCTGACCGACAGCAACGTCGTGCAGAAGGCCGTGCAGAAGCTGGGCACCGACAACGGCTTCCAGGTCGACTACACCGAGGACGTCTCCCAACTCGCCTCCCCGGCAGCCCTGTTCAAGTACAACGCGGTCATCTTCTACTCCACCAGCCGCGACACACTCGACGACGCCGCCCAGACGTCGCTGCGCCAGTACATCCGCGGCGGCGGCGGCTTCGTCGGCGTCCACAACGCCTTCGGCACCGAGTACAACTGGCCCTGGTACGAGGGCCTGCTGGGCAACGCGAACTTCTACGACCACGGCGCCAACCAGCCCGGCACCGTGGAGACAGTCAACCGCAAGGACGTCTCCACCAAGAAGCTGCCGCCCAAGTGGTCCATCTCCGACGAGTGGTACAACCTCGTGCCCGCCCCCACCAACGTGCGCGTCCTGGCCAAGGTCGACGAGTCCACCCTGGCCAAGGGAGTGACCGGCAACTACAACCACCCCGGACACGGCAACAACCACCCCGTCGCCTGGTGCCAGTACTACGACGGCGGCCGCTCCTGGCTCACCACCCTGGGCCACGACGCCAAGGACTTCACCACCGACGGCTCCTTCCCCGGCGCCGCCGAATTCCAGAAGCTCCTCGTGGGCGGCATCGAGTCCGCCATGGGCAAAGCACCCTTCTGCAAGTAGCCCCCGACAGGGGCGGCGCACCCCACGGGGTCGCCCGGCACCGGCCGGGAACCGCCACATCTCACCCGATCACCCCGAAGAAAGGCAGTCACCATGCAGGAGCAGACCCTCCCCACCCCCGAGGTCCAGGCACAGCCCGCCGAGCACACCGGCTGGCAGGCACCGGACTTCACCGTCGTCGACACCGCCATGGAGATCACCGCCTACGCCCTGAGCAAGAAGTAGGCGCCCGCCGTGCTGCTGCGCACCCTCGGGACCGCGGCAGGCGGCGGCCTCCCCCAGTGGAACTGCGCGTGCCCCGGCTGCGCCGGGGCACGCCGGCACCCCTCGCGCCGACGCCTGCACGACTCCCTCGCCTTCCACGGGCCCGACGCCTGGTTCCTCGCCAACGCCTCACCCGACATCGCCGAGCAACTGGAAAGTCACCCCAGCCTGCGACCGGCCGCCGGAAACGGCCGCACCCCCGTGGTCCGGGTCGTGCTCACCGACGCCGAACTCGACCACACCCTGGGCCTGCTGCGGCTCCGCGAAGCCGCCCGCATCGAGATCTGGTGCACCGAACCCGTGCACAAGGCCCTCACCGCACGACTGCCCCTCACCGACATCCTCTCCCCCTACACCACACTCGTCTGGCACGACCTCCCGCTCGCCGGCACCGGCCACCCGGCCGAGATCGCGGGGCTGACCGTGAGCGCTGTGCCCCTGTCGGACAAACGGCCGCGCTACGCCGCCGACGAGGCAACCCACCCCGCCTGGAGTTCCGCGCTGAAGGTGTGCGACCCGCAGGCGGGCACCAGCGCCCTGTACGCTCCGGCGATCGCCGCCTGGAGTGAGCGCCTCGACGAAGCGGTCGCCGGATGCGACTGCGCCCTGATTGACGGCACGTTCCTCGACGAGGACGAACCCCGGCGTACCGGCATCTCCCAGCGCACCGCCTCCGAAATGGGGCACCTGCCCATCGAGGGGCCCCTGGGCACGGCATCCCGCCTTCGCCACACCGGTGCACAGATCCTGTACACCCACCTCAACAACACCAACTTGCTGGGCGACCCAGGCGCTCGCGGACACGACCGGCTCGCGGCCCTCGGCCTGCGCGTAGCCGAGGACAGAATGGTGGTGACCCTGTGACCACGACCGCCCTACCCGCTACCGGTCTTCCGTCGGTCGACCGAGGCGGACCGGATACGGAACCGTGGGACGCGGACGCACTGGAGCTGCGGCTGCGCAGCCTGGTCGCGGCGCGATACCACGACCGGCACCCGTTCAACCAGCGCATGCACCGCGGTGAACTGCGCCCGGCAGAACTGCGCACCTGGGTCGCCAACCGCTTCTACTACCAGTGCAACATCCCCATCAAGGACGCACTGATCCTCAGCAAGCTTCCCTCACCCGGCCACCGACGCTCCTGGATCCGGCGCATCCAGGACCACGACGGAGCCACCGACGGCGAAGGCGGACTCGAACGCTGGCTTCGCCTCGGTGACGCCGTCGGCCTCGCCCGCGACGAACTCATCTCGCACCGGCATCTGTTGCCCGGAGTACGCCTGGCCGTGGACGGCTACGTCAACTTCTGCCGCAACCAGAGCATCCTCGAAGCAGTCGCCTCGTCACTCACCGAACTGTGCGCGCCCTCCATCATGCTGACCCGGCTCGACACCTTCCCCGTCCACTATCCGTGGATCGCGGCGGACGGCCTGGCCTACTTCCGAAGCCGTGTCCCTCAGGGCCGCAGGGACGGCAGTGAGGCACTGTCCTGGGTCACACAGTGGGCCACCACACGTGAACAGCAGCAACAAGCGCTGGACGCCGTCTCCTTCAAGTGCGAGGTGCTGTGGAGCCTGCTCGACAGCGTGCAAGGCGCCGGGTCCCCGCCCGAGGACGCCCGATGAACGGCTCCGGGTCCTGGCGTCCGCGCGTGCACTCGGCCGCGGTGCTGCGCCACGATCCCACCCGCCGGGTCGACGTGCTGCTGCTGCCCGAGCGGGTCATCGTGCTGCACGGCACCGGCCGTGCCGTGCTGGAGCGCTGCGACGGCCGGCACACCGTGGCGGAGATCGCCGCGACTTTCACCGGTGACGTCGGCGTCGAACAGGCACAGCGTGAGATCACCTCGTTCCTGGAGCGGCTGCGCACGGAAGGCTGTCTGCGATGACCACCCCTGCCCCGCCGTGGGCGCTGCTGTCCGAACTCACCCACGCCTGCCCCCTGCACTGCGGCTACTGCTCCAACCCGCTGGAGCTGACCCGCCGCTCCCGCGAGCTCGCGGCCGAGCAGTGGGCCGCGGTCTTCACCCAGGCGGCAGAACTCGGCGTGCTGCACACCCATCTGTCCGGCGGCGAGCCCCTGCTCCGCCGGGACCTGGAGGACATCACCCGAGCCGCCGTCCGTGCGGGCCTGTACACGCAGTTGGTGACCAGCGGTGTCGGCCTGACGGCGACGCGGCTCGATGCGCTGGTCGACGCCGGTCTGCACAGCGTGCAGCTCTCCGTCCAGCACGCCGACCCCGTCAAGTCCGACGAGATCGGGGGCCGCCGTTCCTTCGACGCCAAACGCACAGCCGCGCAACTGGTCAAGGAACACGGTCTGCCACTCGGTATCAACGTGGTCCTGCACCGGCACAATCTCGAGGCCATCGACGACCTCATGACATTGGCCGTCAGCTGGCACGCGGACCGCATCGAACTGGCCAACACCCAGTTCTACGGCTGGGGTCTGCTCAACCGGGCCGCACTCATGCCCACCCGGGACCAGCTTGCCGCCGCCACAGAAACGGTGGACCGCTGGCGCAGAAAGCTCGACGGCGTACTCGATATCACCTGGGTCGTCCCCGACTACTTCTCCGGAACACCCAAACCGTGCATGGGCGGCTGGGGCGCCGTATCCCTCACCGTCACACCCGACGGAACAGCCTTGCCCTGCCCGGCGGCCGCGTCCATCCCCGGCCTCGACGCCCCGAACATCGCCGACCACTCACTGCGCTGGATATGGGAAGAGTCACCGGCCTTCAACACCTACCGGGGAACGGACTGGATGCCCTCCCCATGCCGCACCTGCGACCGGCGCACCGAAGACTTCGGCGGCTGCCGCTGCCAGGCCCACGCCCTCACCGGAGACGCCACCCGAACCGACCCCGCCTGCTCCCTCTCCCCCGACCACCCCGCCCTCATAAGCCTCACCCGTGTCAGCGAACCGCCCACGATCGTCCCCCGGCGTCCCACTGCCGCAACCAACCCGACCGGCACGAGCGGCTCGCCGCCCAGGGCCTCCCTGAGGCACTGAGGCTCTGAGGCTCTGGCGCGCGATTCGGCACCTGCGCTGCCGGTTGAGCCAGGACGGTGGATTACACGGTCACTGCAGCGCCCCGCCAGGGGCCCAGGGCTGTTTCAAAGTCCTGGCGATCATGTGGCGTTGCTGGTCAGGGCAGCCCGATCAAGTCCAGCGGACGGGTGAACGGTGTGTAGGAGGCCTCGCGCACGCCGGCGGCGATGCTGTGGTGCTCGGCGGTGTGCAGGGGGCTGGGCGCAGGCCGCGAAAATCCACCGGCATCGCACCGACCTCAAGACCGGCAAGATCACCCGCCAGACCGTCCACCCCATCACCGACCTGACGGCGCGTGCGGCATCTCCCCAGGCCATCGGCCAACTCGCCCGCGCGCAATGGGGCAACGAGGCTGTGCACCACGTCAGAGACACCACGTTCGGCGAGGACGCCTCGAAGATCCGCACCGGGCACGGACCGGCGAACATGGCCACACTGCGCAGCTTCCCGATCAAGGGAAGTCCAGCCCGAGACCGGTGACGGGTGAGCGAGCACACCGAGCGGGTCTCACGCCGCCCGTGCCCCGGCTCGCGGTCGTAGCGGCGGGCGGTCACCTTCTTCCACGGCAGCGATCACAACGCGTTGTGCAGCGTCGGCTGGTTCCGCTCGACCACGAGCAGGTAGTGCGCCCTCATCGCCTCCACCAGCCACCTGGCGTGGTTGCGGTGGGTGTGCAGGGCGTCGGCGGTCACCACGACACCGGCCAGGTCGAACGGGGACAGCAGCTTCGTGAAGCCGGTGACCTCGGTGGTTTCGTCCGGCACCCGCAACTGGCTGACGGTGCGTCCGCCTTCCAGGACAGCGGAGAACAGGTGGGCGGCCGGGCCGGCCTCCGTGCGCGAGCCGCGGGCGGCTTCGCCGTCCACGGCCAGATGCCGGCTGCCCGCGGGGTCGCATCCGAGCAGGCCGGCAAGCCTGCCGGGACATACGGGGGGCAGCAGGCGGCGGATGGTGGAACTCGACGGTGCGCGGCGTACGCCCAGCGATCCGGCCGCGCGCACGCCGAGCCGGGCGAGCGCATCCAGGGGCGCGTGACGGGCCCACTGGCCCACGGCCAGATAGGAGCGGGCCCCGGCCGGCACCGCGCAGCAGGCGGTGAGCAGGACCGATACCAGCGAATGGCGCCGGCGACGAGGCGTGTGATGCCCACTTCTCCGTACATCGGCTCGCACAGGAGTCAGTACGGCGTGACGTCAGCTGTGTCGGCGCACTGCGTCCCGCTGCGTGGGGCTGGCGGCAGGCCGCGCAGTCATGTCGAGCAGAAGCAGCGCATCGTGGTCCGGGCTACCGGGCTCGGCGGTATAGACGCCGATGCGCTGGCCGGGGGTGCCTTCCACGTGCAGGGACTGCGACGTGAGCGTGAGCGTTCCGACCTGAGGGTGGCGAAACGTCTTGGCAGCAGGTTTGCGTCCGGTCACTTCATAGCGTTCCCACAAACGAGCGAAGTCGGGGCTCTTGAGGAGGAGCTCGCCGACGAGGTTGGTCAGGTCCGGGGCGTCGGGGGCGGTGCCCGCGACGGCGCGCAGGCGGGCGACGCAGGCGGTGATCTGCCGGTCCCAGTCGGTGAACAGGGCGCGCGAGGCCGGGTGGAGGAAGAGGTAGCGGGCGAGGTTGCGGTGCTTGGCCGGCCAGTCCTCCAGCCCTGCGTACAGGGCGAGGCCGCCGGGGTTCCAGGCCAGCAGGTCCATGCTGCGGCTGATGACGTAGGCCGGGTTCGGCCGCAGTGACTCCAGCAGCAGCCTCAGGTGGGGACGCACGGTGCGGCTGGGGGCCGGGGGCGGTTCGGGGGCGTAGCGGGCGGCACGGGCGGCGAGCTCGCGCAGGTGCTGGTGTTCCTGGTCGTCCATGTGCAGGGCGCGGGCGAGGGAGTCGAGGACGGCGGGGCTGGGGCGGGTCTCCTTGCCGCGTTCCAGGCGCACGTAGTAGTCGATGCTGATGCCGGCAAGGGTGGCCAGTTCCTCGCGGCGCAGGCCGGGGGTGCGGCGGACGCCGGCGCCGACGGTCAGGCCAACGTGTCCGGGACTGGTCTGGGTGCGGCGGGCGCGCAGGTAGCGGCCCAGCTCGGCGCCCTCGCTGTGCGCGCTCGTCGATGCCATGACCCCAGTCTCACCCGGCAGGCCGCCGCGCCGCAGACAGGAGGGGGGCCCTGTCATTACCCCTGAAGAGCCCGCCCTGCCACACCGGAGCAATCCGGGCGAGGGTGAATGACGAAGACGCCGGCCTCTTCGCTCCCGCCCGGCCCGGCCCGGCACGGCCTGCCGGGCCGGGCCGGGCAAGAGTGGAAGACCCGGCGACACCTTGATCGGAAGAGGGCGAGATGCGGTACATCAAGCTGCGTGACCTGGAGGTTTCCAGGATCGGGCTGGGCGCGATGGGCATGTCCCACGGCTACACCGGCTCGGGCACCGATGACGCGGAGTCGATCCGGACCGTGCACCGGGCGCTGGAGCTGGGCGTCACACTGATCGACACCGCCGAGATCTACGGCCCCTACCTCAACGAGGAGCTGCTCGGGCGGGCGCTGAAGGGCCGCCGGGACAAGGTGGTGCTGGCCACCAAGTTCGGCCTGGTCTCGCACGCCGGCCAGGGCGCGTGGAACCTGGACTCCGCTCCGGCCAACATCCGCACCGCCGTCGAGGGCTCCCTGAAGCGGCTGGGCACCGACCACATCGACCTGTACTACCAGCACCGCGTCGATCCGAACACGCCGATCGAGGAGACCGCGGGCGCCGTGGCGGAGCTGATCGCCGAGGGCAAGGTCCGCGCCTTCGGGCTCTCGGAGGCCGGTCCGGACACGATCCGCCGGGCCCACGCCGTCCAGCCGGTCACCGCGGTGCAGTCCGAGTACTCCCTGTTCACCCGCGGCATCGAGGACCGTGTCCTGCCCGTCCTGCGGGAGCTGAACGTCGGCCTGGTGCCGTTCTCCCCGCTCGGCCGCGGAATGCTGACGGGCACGGTGCGCTCCACCGACCAGTTCGACGAGAACGACTTCCGCCGCGACAACCCGCGTTTCACCGGCGAGAATTTCCAGCACAACCTGGCGCTGGCCGACCAGGTCCGGGCGCTGGCCGACGAGGTCGGCGCCACGCCGGGGCAGGTGGCGCTGGCGTGGCTGCTCGCCCAGGGCGACGAGATCGCCCCCATCCCCGGCACCAAGCACGTGACCCGGGTCGAGGAGAACGTCGCCGCCGACACGGTCGCGCTGACGGCCGAGCAGCTTGACAAGCTCTCCAGCCTGCCACCCGCCGCCGGCGACACCCACACCGAGGCCCAGGCGCAGATGCTCGAACGCTGAGCCCGCCCTGGCACGCCGCGCTCCGCGTGGCGCCCCCCCCCGCCCCTCGTTTGGAGTAACACCTTTCATGCGTGCAGCAGTGATGTACGGAGCCGGCGACGTCCGCGTCGTGGACCGGCCCGACCCGAAGATCGCCCAGCCCACCGACGCCGTGGTCCGCGTCGTCGCGTCCTGTGTGTGCGGCAGCGACCTGTGACCCTACGCCTCGATGCCCGCCACCGACACCGGTCGGCCCATGGGGCACGAGTTCCTCGGCGCCGTGGAGGAGACCGGCGCGGACGTGGCCGGCCTGAAGGCCGGGGATCTGGTTGTGGCTCCGTTCACCTACAGCGACAACACCTGCGACTACTGCGCCAAGGGCCTGCACATCTCCGGCCGCGACGGCGGCCGGTACGGCTTCGACGGCGTCGACGGCGGCCAGGGCGAAGCCGTCCGCGTCCCGTACGCGGACGGCACCCTGGTGAAGCTGCCGGTGACCGTCGACTCCGCGCTGCTGCCCTCGCTGCTCGCGCTCTCCGATGTGATGACCACCGGCCACTACGGCGCCGTCACCGCAGGCGTCACCCGCGGGGATACGGTGCTGGTGGTCGGGGACGGAGCGGTCGGCCTGTGCGCGGTGATCGCCGCCAAGCGGCTGGGCGCCGAGCGGATCGTGCTCGCCGGCCGCCACGAGGCCCGCACCGGCCTGGGCCGTGAGTTCGGCGCCACCGACGTGGTCGCCGAGCGCGGCGAGGAGGGCATCGCCCGCATTCACGAGCTGACCGGCGGCGTGGACAAGGTGATCGAGGCCGTCGGCACCCGTCAGGCCCTGGACACCGCGCTCGCCGCGGTCCTGGACGGCGGCACCATCAGCCGGCTCGGCGTCCCCCAGTACGAGCAGGGCCCGATCGGCCCGGCCGAGTTCATGCGCAACATCACCCTGACCGGCGGCGCCAGCCCCGCCCGCGCCTACATCAAGCAGCTGCTGCCCGACGTCCTGGACGGCACCATCAGCCCTGGCCGCGTCTTCGACCAGGAATTCGCCCTCGATCAGACACCGGACGCCTACCGGGCCATGGCCGACCGCCAGGTCCTCAAGGCCCTGATCCGCCCCTGACCACCCGCCCCCGCACCCCAGAAGGACATCCCGCTCATGCAGACCGTCACCCTCAACAACGGCATCGACATGCCGCTCCTCGGCTTCGGCGTCTACCAGATCCCCGCCGAGGACACCGAGCGCGCCGTCTCCGAAGCACTGGCCGCCGGCTACCGCCTGCTGGACACCGCCGCCGCCTACGGCAACGAGGAGGCCGTAGGCCGCGCCATCAAGTCCAGCGGCATCCCGCGCGAGGACCTGTTCGTCACCACCAAACTGTGGGTTCAGGACGCCCCCGCCCAGGACAACACCCGCCGCGCCTTCGAGACGTCCCTGACCAAGCTGGGCCTGGACCACCTCGACCTGTACCTGATGCACCAGCCCTTCGGCGACGTCTACAGCCAGTGGCGCGCCATGGAAGCCCTCAACCGCGAGGGGCTCAGCAAGGCGATCGGGGTCGCCAACTTCTACCCCGACCGGCTCATCGACCTGATCCTCAACAACGAGATCACCCCGCAGGTCAACCAGATCGAGACCCACCCCTTCTTCCAGCGCACCGACTACCAGGACCTCATGCGCGAGCACAGCGTGCAGATCCAGTCCTGGGGCGGCTTCGCAGAAGGCAAGAACGACCTGTTCACCAACCCGCTGCTCGCCGAGATCGGCAAGGAGTACGGAAAGTCCGTCGCCCAGGTCGTCCTGCGCTGGCTGACCCAGCGCGGCGTCATCGCCATCCCCAAGTCCGTACGCGCCGAGCGCATGGCCGAGAACATCGACGTCTTCGACTTCCGGCTCACCGACGAGCAGATGGCCCAGATCGCCACCCTCGACACCGGCAGCTCCCTGTTCTTCGACCACCACGACCCCGAGATGGTCACCTGGCTCGCCGGGCGCCGCCTGGACAGCTGAACGCCCTACCCACTGCCGCTCGCCGGCCGCGGGTGCCCTAAAGGGGTACCCGCCCGGCGTCCATGGTTCACCGGAAGCCACCCATCATGATCCCGCCACAGCACCACGGCGCCCTGCCGGGCCGGCGGACCGTTCTGCGCGGCGCACTGCTGACCGCAACCGCCGCCTTGAGCGCGACCCGCCTTGCGGGCCGCTCACCATCCTCACCGAGCTCCGGCACCCCCACCGCCTCCCAGCCCGACGCAACGACCGGAAGCACGGTGAAACTAGGCCGTGTTTTAGGTAGCGCGGATGGCCATCCATTTGGTGAGGTCGCCCGCGATCTGGTCGATGCTTGTCTCGACGGTGACGTCGTGCTCGC
>NZ_JBIRPI010000033.1:0-61944 GCF_044332585.1 Streptomyces sp. NPDC016845
GATGCGAGGGCGAGGTTGTGCATCTGGGCGACGGCTTGGACGGCGTGGTGGAGTCCGTCGCCGTGTTGCCGGCAGTCGCGGAGGATCTTGTAGTTCTTCATCCGTCCGATCACGTGCTCGACCCGGGCGCGGACCTTGCGGTGGGCGGCGTTGTCGTCCTCCTCGCCCGGCAACAGGGCCGATGTGGGGTTGGCGACGGGGTGGAGTGGGCGGGTGGGTGGTCGATGGGCAGGTCGGGGCGCCATGCGGTGAGGATCTGGGCGCTGCACAGGAACAGCGGGTCGGGGAGCTCATTGAGGGGATACCAGGCCCACTCGCCGACGGGTTCGTGCAGCTGGGTGGCGGGCTGGCCCCGCCATGTGTGGACGAGGGCGGCAATGGTGACGCGCAGGACGTCGTGGACATGGTCGATCAGCGTGCCCAGCACAGTGACGTCGGCGAGCCGGGCGCGCAGCCCGGTCTCCTCCTTCAGCTCGCGTACTACGGCGGCTTCAAAGGATTCGCCGGCCTCGACGGTGCCGCCGGGCAGCTCCAGGGTGCCGCGCCGGTGGCGGCCGAGCAGGAGCCCGTGATCGGACAGCAGGATGGCGCCGACTCCGACGGCGGCATGTGTGCGGGGTGCCTGGGTGCTGCGGAGGCGGCTTGAAACGCGTCGCGGCGCAGCGGGCAGGCGGCGGGCCTGGATGAGCTGCTGGACGACGCGGGCATGGCCCTCGGGGTGGGGCAGCAGGTCGATGGTGTCGACGCCGAAGCCGTACCGGGTGAGCAGGGCCTTCCACAGCTGCGGGGCCAGGACCCACATCTGCACGGGCAGCGGCGGGTGATCACCCTGGAGAATCTGCTGCTCGCGCGGAGCCAGGGTCGGGGAGGGGCCTCGACCGTGCAGGTCAGTGTGCAGCGCGGAGAAGACCAGCGGTGCGCCGGGGCGCAGTGCGCAATGGAGGGCGGGCAGGGCGCGGTGCGGGTCGATGAAGGCGAGACTGCCGATCGCGTACGCGGCATCGAACGGCTCCACCGCGGCCAGGTAGTCGGCGGCATCGGCCTGGACGAACTCGACGTTCGCCACGCCCGCGTGGGGTGCTGACGGCGCGCTGGTGCTGGGTGGGGGAGCGCTCGATCCCGGTGACGTGGGCGCCGTGAGCGCGGGCGAGGTGGACGGCGTGATGACCGGCCCCGCTGCCGATGTCCAGCACGCGCCGCCCGCACACATCGCCCAGCAGCTCCGCGCCCGGCCCGACGCCCTCCCAGGGCGTCCAGGACAGGGTGGTGGGGACCGGCGGGGTGTAGCCGCGGGCGAGTTGCCGCTCGCCGTAGACCTTCCACGCCTGTGTGTTGAGGTCCTCGACGTCCGCGGCGGACATACGGCCTCCCAGATAGGTGCGGCCTATTAAACGGGCGTGGTGAGGTAGGCCGGGCCCCGGCCGCGCCGGGCGCGCTCGACGGCCTCGAGCCGGGCGAATGAACGTTGGTCCATGAGCCGGCGCCATTGGGCGAGGTCGTGCACGGCCCATAGGTCGTGCTCCAACGGATCCAGTCGGATCCGCTTGAGCTGGTCGGCGGTCAACCGGCCGCCGTCGAAGACGAACTCCACCTTCTGCAGTGGCCTGCGTGGCCCGACATGCAGATAGTGCGCGAGCAGCAGTCGCGGCTGCTCCTGGGCGAGGCTGAGGCCCAGGCCGGTTTCTTCGAGGGTTTCGCGCCGGGCAGTGGCAAGCGGGTCCTCCCCGTCCGCGTCGAGGTTGCCGCCGGGGAACTGCCACGCCCGCCGGCCATAGACGGAGCGCAGCTGAATCAGCCGGTCCTGGGCGTCACGGACGTACAGGCAGGCGGAGACCGTGTGATGGGGAACGGTGTGCGCGTACTGCGCGGGCGTCAGCGGCATCACGTGGCCAGGGCGAGCAGGGCGGTGGTCGAACGCGAATGCCAGAACGCCGAGCGACTCCTTCGCCGGGGGATAGATGGCGCGCAAGGTCGTGAGGAGTTGCTCCACCGGGTTGTCAGGATCGATGCGGGCGGCATCTTCCGCTTGCAGCAGATCCTTGAACGTCGGGTAGAAGGTGCTCCGTTGGACAAGGACATCGAGCTCACGCTCGCTGTCCCGGTCGTGGAAGATGAGCGCGTCTCCGGCGTGGATGGCGGCCTTGGACGGGGTGGCGACGCGGACCTCAAGCGTCTTGCGCCCCGCCTCGATCTGCCGGTAGTAGCGGCCCAGAAGACGCAAGTGGTGCTCGCGCATGCCCGTAGCCTGCCCGCCCACCGTTGCCGAGCAACCTTTCGGCACGGCGCGGTCGGCACTACCGGTCTTGGAAAAGCCTGGACGGCCGACGCCGGGCCCGATTCAGTCAGGGGAGACGGCGGGGAGGGGACCGCGGCAGTCGCAGTCCGGGCTGGCCTTGTCCCGAGTACCGTGCTGTCCGTGCTGTG
Organism: Streptomyces sp. NPDC016845; assembly: GCF_044332585.1. Classification (NCBI taxonomy): domain Bacteria; kingdom Bacillati; phylum Actinomycetota; class Actinomycetes; order Kitasatosporales; family Streptomycetaceae; genus Streptomyces; species Streptomyces sp. NPDC016845. Next base: position 2,425 of record NZ_JBIRPI010000033.1, read on the forward strand.
TTCTCTCATCGGAGTTGGAGTTGCGTGTGGCGCACGAGGTTGAGGAGCAGGAGGCGATTGGCCGCAGGATCCGGCGGCAGAGGCTTGGTCTGGGGATGCCGCAGGCTGATCTCGGGGCGGCGGTCGGCCGGACGCAGGGCTGGGTGTCCAAGGTTGAGGCGGGCCGTATCGAGCTGGACCGTGCAGGGCTGATCAACCAGCTCGCTGCCGCCCTCCACTGCCACCCGAATGTTCTGCTGGAGCGGCCCTACGGCGGGGCCGCTGGGGAGAATCACTGGCAGGCCGCTGCTGCATCCATCGTGCGGGAGCTGCGCCGCTACGACCTCACGCCGGTCTTCGACGGCTCTCCGCGTCCGTCGACCGGGCTGTGGCAGGACATGAAGCGCCTGCACCGGTTGCGGGACGCGGCCGCGAACATCGCCGTCTTGAAGACTCTGCCCGATCTGTTTCGCGAGTCACGTGCGCTGGCCGAGGCGTCGATGGGGCGCGAACGGGAGGAAGCGTTCGCCATCTACACGGTGTGCTGCAAGTTCGCCCACACCGCGGCCCACTCCTTGGGGCATCCGGAACTCATCGCCATAGCGGGAGAGCGCGCAGCCTGGTCCGCGCGTCTGTCCGGGGATCCGCTGATGCCCGCCGTGGCCGACTGGATGCGGGTGTGGGACATGTGGGCCACCGCTGACTGGGACGACTGCGTGGCCTTGTCGGACAAGGCTATGCACAGTGTGCAGGATGCGTACGACCGGGGCGATCCGTTGGCGCTGCGCGTGTGGGGCACCCTGCAGCTGCGTGCGGCGGTGTCGTGCGCACGTGGGGGCAATGCCGATGAGGCCGAGAGCCGGCTCGGGTATGCCAAGGCGGCGAGCGAGCGGATGGACGCGTTGTCCGGGCCGCCCGTCTATGACCGCCACTCGCTGACATTTTCCAGCGGCAACGTGCACATTCACCGCATCAGCATTGCGCTGGAAGTGGGCGACCAGAGCAGGGCACTGGAACTCGATCGCCGCTCCGACCCCGGTCACCTGCGCGTGCTGCCCAAGTCCCGCCGAGGCCACCACCATATGGACTTGGCACGGGCCTGGCTGTGGGACGGCAACCGAGACCGAGCGCTCACCGAGCTGGAGGAGGCCGAACGCCTTGCCCCTCAGCTCGTGCGGAACCACCCCATAGCCCGCGCCACCCTCCGCAAGATCGTTTACGCGGAACGGGTGGCGACGCGTGAGAGGTTGCGCGGTATGTCCAACCGTTTTCACCTCGACGACCAGGCCGTATTCCGCTGATTCATATTGAGCGGTTCTCGCGCTCCTACCGTCGGATACATGACGGGACAGCGCACTGAGGAGCAGCCGGCCTTCGGGCCGGCATTGGCGAGCGGAAGCCCGGTATGGGCGCCGCGGCGGGGTGAGCTGGTCGAGGATGCGGTGGCCGGGCGCAGGGGCGTCGTGGTGGCCGTACCGGAGGACACCGGGACACAGGTCTACCATCTGTGCCCGGCGGACGGCGGGGATGAGTGGCCCGCCCTGCGCATCCGCCTTAACCCCTGCGCGGTAGAGGCGCCCGCCGACATGAGCCGGGGCGAAGCGGCCCTGCCGCAGGACGGGCGTGGTGCACGCCAGGGCGATGTTCCGTGACCGCATGCCGCCCCGGCGCGGGCTGTGGAGGTGCATGCGACGCGGTGGCGGATGTCCGGTCGAGGTCGCCTCCTGCTCGAGCCGGCACAGAGCACACGGTGTCCCATCGGGCAACGAGCGATGGCCACCGCTGTGCGCCGACACCACCATCCAGTCCGCGGCGGGACCGTTTGCCCCTTGTCGCAGGGTCGGACGCCCGGGCAAGAACGAGTGCAGCGGTGTGCCGCACCGTGCCCTGGCGCTGCGGTCGGTGAAGCCGACGCAACAGATGGCCACCGTTCCCGTAGGCCGCGGCCCAGCCGGTACGGCCCTGGACTTGGTACACCGTGCCGCTTGCGGTGTCCGGTGCGTGAGGTCGCGCGCCGGATGGATTCAAGCCGCAGGAGCGATGCCTGGGCGGCCGACAGCCATCAGCACCCCCGACTCGACCACCACCACCCTCTCCAACAGCAGAAGGACTTGCCATGAACAACCAGAGCGCGGGCACCACGGCGGACGTCGCAGTCACTGACGTGGTGGACCTCGACCTGAACGTCAAGATCGTTACCTTCGGTCCCGTTGCGGCGGCGCTGTTGAGCAGCACCGACGACGGTTGCGACACCCAGAAGAACGGCGACTGCTGAGCCGAACAGAGCCGGGGCGCCTGCGGCCGCATGCCTGTCGCAGGCGCCCCGCCAGAGCGGTGACGCACGCCGAAAGGGCGGAACTCGAAGATCGAGGGTGAAGGTGGAGACACAGATTCCGTACTACCGGCCGACCGGAGCGGGCATGCTGCGCGCCAGTGTGCAAGCGGCCGGTGCGGCATCGCCGCCCTGGCCTGGCATCGAGGCCGAGCGGTGGTGTGAGTGGCTCGCCGCCATCTGGGCCAACCGCTCCACGGCCGAGGCCGTTTGGATGGCAAGTCCTGCGCTTGCCGAGAGTGTCGGCGCCGTCCTGGCCGGGCGAGCAGTGAGTGCCGTACGCATGCGCCGGATGACAGTGGCACTGGCCCGTTATCTGGTGCGCATGGAAGGCCGCGCCACCCCCTTCGGAACGTTCGCCGGTGTGACCGCGCTGCAGTTCGGTGCGCGCGCCCAGGCGGAATGGACGGATGGCCATCGGGTGCGTGTCCGGCCGGACGCTCTCTGGCTGGCCGACGTGATCGCCCAGCTTGAGAGCTGTTCCGCACTGCGGGCGCGGCTGCCGGTCACCACGAATGATGCGACCACGGTCCGGGGCGGGCGCCTTGTCGTGTCGGTCCCTCCCCACGCCAGTGCCGACCGGCCGGAGGGCGAGGTGTCGATCCTGCTCGTTCCCGTCGTACGCACCATCATGTCGACGGCTCGGTCGCCCGTCCGCGCGGGGGATGTGGTGGACAAGGTGGCAGCGCAGTACCCGGGCGCACCGGCGGCGGCTGTCACAGCATTGGTCGGAGAGCTGATGACGCACGGCGTTCTGATCAGCAGCCTGCGTCCGCCCTCGACCACCGTCGATACACTCGGTCACCTCGTCGACCGGCTTGCTGAGGTGGACGCCACTGCCGTACCGGAGGTGGCCTCGCTAGCACGTGAACTGTGTTTGCTGCGCGCTCAGTTGAACGGAGTCGACGGCAGCGACCTCGGTGCGCAGGCGGCAAGCCGACGTGGCATAGCGACCCGGATGCGTGCCCTGGCCGGGACCGTGAGGCAGCCCTTCACCGTTGATCTGCGTCTGGGCGCCACCATGGTGTTGCCGCAGGAGGTGGCTGGCGAAGCCGCCGCTGCGGCCGAAGCGCTCGTCAAGCTGAGCCCGGCACCCGCGGGTTCTGCCGCGTGGCGGGAGTACCACGGACGATTCCTTGACCGGTACGGGCCGGGCACGCCGGTCCCGGTCGATCAGCTCGTGGATGGCACCGTCGGACTGGGCTTTCCGCGTCACTTCAGCGAAGGCCAAGACGAGGTGCGCGAGTTCTCGCCCCGTGATCAGGCTCTGCTCGCCCTGGCCCAGCGGGCTGCGCTGGACGGGGAGATGGAGGTCGCGCTGGATGACGAGCGCCTAGACACGCTGAGCGTGCCAGGTGAGCGGCGGCCGGTGGCTCCGGCGGACCTGTGGGCCGATGTCCGTGCCAGTACAGTGGCCGCGCTTGATGCGGGTGACTTCACCTTGGGCGTGTGCGGGTTCGGCCGCTTCGCGGCCGGCACCGGCCGGTTCCTTGATCTGCTGGATGCCCCCGACCGGCGGCGCGTGCATGCTGCGTACGCGACCTCGTCGACCGGCGTGGACGGAGCTCTCGCCGCCCAGCTGTCGTTCCCGCCCCGGCACGTGGGCCAGGAGAGCGTCCAGCGGGTCGAGCCCGTGCTGCCGCAGGTGATCCGGCTGGCCGAACACGGCGGGTCGGCTGACGGCCGCATTGCACTGCAGGATCTCGCGGTCACCGCCGACCAGAAGCGTCTGTATGTGGTCTCGTTGTCGCGCGGGCGGGTGGTGGTGCCGGTGCTGGCCCACGCTGGCGCCCGGCACACGATGCCCCCTGTGGCGCGGTTGCTCTTGGAGATCCCTCGGGCGGATCAGCCGCAGCTCACGTCCTTTGACTGGGGTGCCGCCGCGTGCCTGCCCTTCCTGCCTCGCCTGCGCCGCGGTCGTAGCATCCTGGCACCCGCTCGATGGCGCCTGACCCCGGCCGACTTGCCCCGATCGTCGGCCGCCGGTGACTGGACTGCTGCATGGGAGGCCATCCGCGAGCGACGGCGTCTGCCCATGAGCATCGCGGTGGGCTCCGGCGACCAGCAGCTGCGGCTGGATCTGCACAACGTCATGCACCGGGACCTGCTGCGCACGTACCTGCAGAGTTCTGGGCCGACCGTCGTCACCGAGGCACCGACCGGCGCCGACCACGCATGGTGCGGCGGTAGGGCCCACGAGATCGTTGTCTCGCTCGCCGCGAATGCGCCGCCTGCTGCGGCGCCCGCGTTCCTAGCCGGCGCGGGACTGCCGCCGCCCGTGCCGCCATCGCCTCGCGGGGGAGTGGCGTACGCCAAGTTGTACGGGCCCTCGGACGTCTTCGACATGCTTCTGACCGAGCACGTACCGGCTCTGCTGTCCCGGTGGGTCATGCCGCCGCAGTGGTGGTTCATCCGCTATCGAAGCCCCCGGCCGCATCTGCGCATCCGAGTACACGATCCCGATGCTGCATGCGCCGCCGGCCGGGTGGCGGCCTGGGCAGACGGCCTGCGTCAACGCGGACTCATCAGCGAGTTCACCTTCGACACCTACCACCCGGAGACCGGGCGGTACGGCAGCGCCACCGCCCTGACGGCGGCCGAAGCCCTGTTCGCTGCGGACACGGCCGCCGTCACAGCCCAGCTCGGCGCCTTGGCCGCCACGGATCTGCACCCGCAGGCCCTGACCGCCGCCAGCCTCGTCAACTTGTCCGCGGCGATGACCGGCAGCCACAGCGCAGCGATGCGCTGGCTCATGAACCACCCGCAACTGGCCGCCGACCTCCCGCTGCGGGACCGCGGGCTGCGCCGGCAGACCCTGCGCCTCGCGGATGATCCGAGCCTGCACCGCACCCCGGGCGCCGACGCTGTCGCTGCCGCCTGGGCAACCCGCACCGCGGCAGCCCACCGGTACACCGCACGCCTCACCGCGGAGACCAGCCGCCTCACGCCGGACACCGTCCTCACCTCCCTGCTGCACATGCACCACAACCGGGCACTCGGCTGCGATCCCGCAAGCGAAGCCACAACGCACAAACTCGCCCGCTGCGTCGCCCTGACGCACGCCGCGCGCCATCGCACCGACCAGGAAGACGGACCCGCATGCTGAACACCGAACAGCGGGCCGCCGCCGCGGCCATGGCCGACCGGCTCGCCGCGGCGCTGTCCGTACCCCCGCCCCCGCACGGCACTCACGACGACAGCCCGGGCAGCCCCCGCTGGCGCGAGCAGTCACTGTCCAAGGGCGCTGCAGGCATCGCGATCCTCCACGGGCAACGCGTCCGGGACGGTCTCGCCGCACCGGAGACCGTGCACGCGTGGCTCACCCGCGCCACCCGCGAAAACCTCACCGCCGCAGCCGGCGCCGGACTGTGGCTCGGCGCCCCCGCCATCGCCTTCGCCCTGCACAGCGCCACACCCCGCTCGTACCCACAGGCAAGAACCCGCCTGGATACCGGCGTCACCCGGCTCGTGGAAACCCGCCTGCAGGCCGCTCACACGCGCATCGACGCCCGGCAACGGCCCTCACAGCACGAGTTCGACCTCACGCGCGGCCTCACCGGACTTGGCGCCCACCTTCTGCACAACGGCCCCGACGGTGACCTCCTCCGCGGGATCCTGGCCTACCTGGTGCGGCTCACTGAACCGGTGGACACCCACGACGAGGCCGGAGCGAGCGCACCCGGCTGGTGGACCCGCGACAGTTCCGCCTACACCCGTCATCCGGCCTTCGCCGCCGGAGAAGCCAACTTCGGCATGGCGCACGGCTGCGCGGGCCCGCTTGCCCTCCTGGCCCTGGCGATGCGTCGGGGCGTGGTCGTCGACGGACAGGCCGCGGCCATCGAACGCCTCTGCCATTGGCTGGAACAGTGGCGGCAGCACGGCACGGCAGGACCCTGGTGGCCCGAGCGGATCACCGCCGAGGAACTGCACACCGGCCGACCCCACCAGGACGGGCCCCTGCGGCCGTCCTGGTGCTATGGCACTCCCGGGCTGGCCCGTGCCCAGCAACTGGCCGCCCTCGCCCTCGGCGACAAGGCGCGGCAGCATGCAGCCGAAGACGCCCTGGCGCAGTGCCTGGCCGACCGCGCCCAACTTGCGCACGTCACCGACCCGGCCCTGTGTCACGGATGGGCCGGATTGCTGGCAACCGCCTGGTACGCCGCCGGTGATGCAGGCACCCCCCGGATCGCTGATCACCTGCCGCACCTCCTGGAGGCGCTGCTCACGCACGCCCGCAGCAGCGTCCCCGGGGACCGGCCCGGCCTGATCGAGGGGAGTGCTGGCGTCGCCATGATCCTGACCACTCTCGCGACCGGCACCAGCGGTAACTGGCCCGCCATCCTGCTGCTCAACTAACACCCCCCAGCGATCGGACGTCCGAGATGAGCGAGACGAACACCCCCTGGCGGCAGGTCGATCTCTGGTGCGACAGCTGGCAGACCGCCGAGGAGATGGCCGTCCGCCACGCGGGCCCCCTGCTGGCCCACGCTGTGGCGGCCGGGGACATCGCCGCCTGGTGGTTCATCCGCAAACGCCAGTCATGGCGGCTGCGCGTCCTTCCCACCGACAGCCGGGCCACCGTGGCCTTTCTGACACAGATGACCCAGACGCTCACCGACCGCGCCGTGATCAACCGCGCCGACCGCGTCCTCTACGAGCCCGAGATCCGCCGGTTCGGCGGAGCAGCAGCGATGCGTGTCGCCCATGATCTTTTCTGCCACGACAGCCACCACATCCTCAACCACCTCGCCCGCACCCGGGACAGCGGCGACCACCGCCGTGAGCTCGCCGTACGGCTGGCGACCCGCATGATGACCGCCGCCGACCAGGACTTCTACGAACAAGGCGACATCTGGGCGCAGATTGCCGAACACCGCAACAACGGCAGCCAGACCGAGCCCTCGACCGGAACACTCGCCGCGGTACAGCTGCTGATCACCGCCGACAGCGACCACCGGGACAGCCCGCTCACTCGAACACCGCAGTGGCCGGCCGCCTTCGAAGACACCGGACGCACCCTCGCCGCCCTGGCCCGCCACGGATGCCTCACCCGCGGACTGCGCGCGGTCCTCACCGACCACCTGCTCTTCGCCTTCAACCGGCTCGGCATCTCCGCCCAGCACCAGAACATCCTCGCGAGTGCCGCCAGCCGTGTCGTCTTCCACCGCGAACCGACCACCGGCCACACCGCGCGAACTATCCGAACCACCCCCCTCTACTCCACTACAGTCAGGCCAGTGACGATGCACCCCACCGACACCTCGCCTCCCGACGTGCACGAGCTCCGCGAAGCCCTCATCGACAAGATCGACAACCGCGGCATTTTCCGCACCCCCCAGGTCAAGGCCGCATTCCGGGCCGTTCGCCGGCACCTCTTCCTGCCCGGCGTGGACCTCGCAACCGCCTACGCCCCCAAACCGGTGGTGACCAAACGAGCGAAGGACGACACCGCCACCTCCTCGGCCTCCAGCCCCAGCCTCGTAGCCACCATGCTCGAGCAGCTCGACGTCCGCCCTGGCCACCGGGTCCTGGAAATCGGCGCGGCCACCGGCATTAACGCCGCCCTGCTGAGCGAACTGGTCGGCCCCACCGGCTCGGTCGTCACCATCGAACTTGATGAGGACCTCGCCGACGGCGCCCGCCGCAGCCTGACCGCCGCGGGCTACGACCGCGTGCACGTCATCTGCGGCGACGGCGCACTCGGCGACCCCAGCGGCCCACCGTTCGACAGGATCATCGTCACCGCGGGCGCCTGGGACATCCCCGCCGCCTGGTGGGCCCAACTCGCCCTCGGCGGACGCCTCCTCGTCCCCCTCCGCCTGCACGGCAGCGGCCTGACCCGCTCCCTCGCCTTCGACCGGATCGACGAGCAACGCATGGTCAGCACCCATGCCGAGGTCTGCGGCTTCGTCCCCCTGCGCGGCGTAGCCGAGATGGGCGAACGCCACGTCCGTCTCGCAGACGAAGTCATCCTGAAGGTCGACGCAGATGACCTGCCCGACGAACCCGCCCTCGCCCACGCACTCGACCACCCCGCCCACGCGGTGTGGACCGGAATCGAAGTACGCCACGACGAGCCCGCAGCCCACCTCGACCTCTGGCTCGCCATGCACAACAGCGGCCTGCACCTCGCACGGCTCTCCGTCACCGCCTCCGCCCGCGCCCTCGCCGATCCCGCCCTGCGCTGGGCCGGAGCAAGCCTGTACAACGGCGGCACCCTCGCCTATCTGACAGCCCGCCCGGCCCACGATGACGCCGACGAGATCGGACTCATCGCCCACGGCCCGGACAGCAACGAACTCACCAGCCAGACCACCGCAGCACTGCGCGCCTGGAGCGAGACAAGGCCCGCGCAGCCGACGGTCACCGCTTACCCCGCCACCACGTCCAGCGATCACATGACCACGGGCTACCACGTGACCCGGCCGGAGACCCACCTACAGATCGACTGGTGATCGACCCTCCGCTGCGTGTCGGGATCTCCTGAGTACGGTGTTTCTACCGCGAGGCTGCCGGTGTCTTGAAAGCCCGCCGTTACGGGGGCAAGGGGGCAAGCCCCCATGCATCAGGCGCCTCCTTGAGCCGGTAGGGGACGAGCAGCACCTCTTACGAGCGTTGATCGGGGCAACAATCTGTTAAGAAGGGCTCAAGAGACGGCGCGGTGGCTCGCAAGTTCGACCACGAACTTGGCCCAACTGCTCGGCTGGAACAGAAGCACAGGGCCCTCGGGGCGCTTGCTGTCCCGGACGGGGACAACATGCAAGTTCCGAGCTGTCTCCAGACAGTTTTGATCACCGCTGGAGTATGAGGCTTTGAACCAGACGGCGGTGGTGGGATCGAAGTGCGAGGGGTGCGCGATCACTTGCTAGTCCTTCTTCTGTATTGCGGCACGGATGCGCGCCATGGACTCCTCAACAGGGAGAGCTTCCGAGTTGAGGCGGCGGAACAGGGTGGTGAAGAACTCCACCTGGTCTGGGTGTTCGTAGTAGACGGTGCTCATAAGGCTGTCGGCGTAGACGACGTCGGTTTCAGCTGGCTCAGGGAAGGCGAGGATGCCGAACGGGCCGTACAGAGCAGCATTGATAGGTGCGTTCGTGGGAAGCACCTGAATCTGAATGTTGGTTTCCTGAGCCGCGGAAAGCAGGTGCCTCAGTTGCTCCTGCATGACGTCCAACCCGCCGACCCGGTGGTGCAGTGTGGACTCGGCGATGATGGCCCACAGACGCAGAGGCGCACTGCGGGCAAAGACTTGCCGGCGCTGGCCGCGCACCTTGATCTGTTCTTGCACGTACTCGACATCTTCGGCCCTCTGAGGGTTGTGCAGGCGGATGACAGCTTCGGTGTAGTCAGGAGTCTGCAGCAGCCCGGGCACGAGGGAAGTTTCGACGACGTACAGGTCGGCGGCGTCCCATTCAAGGGCGATGTAGTCCGCGTACAGAGGTGTGAGGGTGTCCTCGTGCTGTGACCACCACCCGCGTTCACGACCGTACCGGGCCAACTCCTGCAGCCGTGCGCGCAGCGCTTCGTCGTTGACACCATAGAAGTCGAGGAGTACCCGCAGGTCGAGAGGGCGGACTCCGGATTGCGCCGCTTCAACGCGACTCATTTTCGACTCCGCGCACTGCAGTTCGTTAGCTGCCTGCGCCAGCGTCTTACCCGCCTTGGTGCGCAGGTCTTTGAGCATGCGTCCAAGACGGCGCTGGCGAACAGTCGGGTTCCGATTCACTGGCATGTCGTGTGTGCGCCCCCTTCGGCTGCTCACAGTTTGCCGCTCTTGACTGTCCGCGACAAGCAAAGTGCCTTCAGGGAAAAGTAGGGACTTGCACAGTGGGGTGAGAGGGCGGGATAGTGGGGTCGTCCGCGACTCTGCGTAAGGAGTCGATCACTCACGGCTGCGTGCACGGCGGCGCGGCCACTCTCAAGGACGCAACATGGCCGAACCTCGGACGGACTGCTCCCGCTACCCCTCACATCCCGCTCAGGTCCGCAATGCCCGACATCATGTCGAACGTGTATTGCACTTGTGGGGAGTCGACTCCGCCCTCACAGAAAATGCCGTGCTGATTGCGAGTGAACTGGTCTCGAACGCGGTACGCCATGCCGAAGCCCCGCAGGCACGCGAGTTCGGGATGACCCTGCGTCTGCTGCAGAGCATCATCCGCATTGAAGTGCGAGACGCTGACGAGCAGCGGCCTGTCGTGTCTTCGCCGCGCGGCGACCAAGAGGCGGTCTGCGGCCGTGGCCTGCAGATCGTCGAACATTTGGCGTCTAACTGGGGCACTGCCACTGAGGTGCTAGGCAAGACAGTTTGGGCGGAGATCCCTCTGTGGCTCGGGAACTGCCCGGAGCGGACCGCGCTCTATGCCGCCGACACGTCTTGAACTCGATGTTCAGAAGCGTCTGCACTGCTGCCGCGCCACGAGCCCACTCGCTGAATTCGTATGCGTACTCACGGCAGAACGGCCTGGATACCGGATGACCAAGCAGTGTCCGGCGGGCACAGAAGCCCTCGGCTGAGTGCTCGTTGGGATTCGTCTCGCCGTCATGTTATTCGGCACGAAGCCAGGCTGTTCTGCTGAGTCCGCACGCATTCGATTCCGCACTGCGACACGAGTTCGAGCCGGTACCTCGCTCTCGAAGTGTGGGTCACGGCCGGCCCCGTGTGACCTGCCGGGCTCGTCTTTGTGCAGCCCGCAATGGGCAGTTTCCGTCACTGCGGTCCACGCCCTCAGCGCTTGCCGTCCGGCGGTTGATCAGCATTATTTCTTCGCCCTCGCAAGGAGTCGCCAGTGAGCGCCCTCACCCACAGCATGTTGGAACCACCCGGTCCCGTCCCTCGAGTTGCGGATGTTTTCGCGTTCGCACGCACGCAGATAAGGCAGGCCGCCACCGTGCTGTGGCCGCAGGCAGAGATCCAGGTTGGTGCGCACGTGCCGAGCATGACCAAGTACGTCGCGCACGTGCGTGTCGATGGCCAGCCCCTGTACGCGACGTACTCCTTCCTCGGGATGTCGCTCACCTCGCTGCTGAGTGGAGCGGGTGGTTCCTGGCCGCAGGTGCAGGGGGCGCAGGCGGAGTACGTACGGCGCCCGGGCACGCTCGCAACACGGCAGGAGTCGCAACTCCGCTTTCTGCAGCGGGTGGGCGGACTTTCCGTGTGCAGGCCGGCCGGCCAGGCGCTCGGGGTGCTGTTCACGGAGCCGGTGCCGGGGGAGGCCCTGGGCGACCTGCTGTGGCGTGCCCCGGCCCGGAGCGGGTGGCTGCTGCAGCACACGGTGGCCGCGCTTGGCCCGCTGCACCGTCCGCGCCTGGCTGAACAACCGGATGCTGCCGGGGTGGTGGGGGAGCGGGGGATCGCCACCGACTTCGAGCATACCTTCCATGGCGCCGCTGACGCGCTGCGCCTGGACCGCCTCGTGGCCGCTCACCACCCCCAGCCGGTGCGGTTGGAAGCAGCAGCCGGGCTCCGGGTGGCGGTGGGCCGACTGCGGCAGGCCCGCCTGGCCACGCTGCAGTCGGCCCACGAGGTCCTGCTGTACGGGGCGCTCGCCCCCGGGCACATCCTCTTCCCCGATAGCGACCGCGGACGGCCGGTGCTCCTCGCTCCCGCACTCTGTCGAGGGCGTGCCAGCGGCGACGCCGCGCAACTGATCAGCCGGATCGTGCTGCGCCTGATCGCCACCCGCCCCACGGCCCTGGACGCTACCCGGATCCTGGACGGGATCGAGGCGTTCGCCGAGCAGCAGCTCGCTCAGAGGTCGGCGAAGGCGGCCCGCTCCTGGCAGTGCGAGGTTCTCAGCTGCTGGCTGATGGACACCGCCCTCGTGCTGCGCCGGGTGTTGCTGGCACCGTCCGGGCTGCCGCTGCCCGAGCCCGCCCAGGCCCTGGCCGGGCAGCCGCTGGCCGCCTGCCGCCTGCTGGAGTGGGCGAGCGCGGTCCTCCTCCACCAGGCCGACATCCCGGTGGCCTGGCACGGGGTGCTGACCGCGGTCCGGGAGGCCGTGACATGACCACCACCCGATTTGAAAGCGCCCGGCCCTGGCGGACACCGGCGAGGGGAGACGTCCGTTCGCCCCCGTCTGGTGCACTGCAGGACCGATCGGACGGCTGTGGCCTACTTGCCGCACCGGGCAGGGCACGAGCACCGTCGAGGCAGACCTCGACGGCCTGGGCGCAACAGCGGGCACCACACCCCGCCGGCAAGCCGTCTGTCCGGCCGCGACACAGGCCGGCCGAGCGATCACCACCGCCATCCCCGGCCTGGAGCCGCCTTCATTCGCCCCGGCCCCCACCCGGTCGCCGCAGCCGCGACCGCTTCGGCCGCTCTCCACCTCGCCCCCCAACGCAGCTGCGGAGACACCGCCTTGACGGTGACAGCCCCGTTGGCCTGCTGGCCCGGGCATCGACGTTCACCTACTGGCGCGCCCCGGATGCTGGGGCCGGCTCCTACCGGGACCGCGCTCGCTACCGCCATGTGCTGGCCGTCCTGCGCGGCTGTCTTAACGGTGATCCGCGGGCCGTGTGCGCGTCGAGGACGGCGACGGAGCCGCCATCTGTGCCCACGTCGACCCGGTCCATCGAGCCGCGGGCGCCGCAGTCGTGAGCGGAAGCCCGCAAGGAGCTGCGCGCACATAAGGCCGAGTTGCTACCCGGGTCGAGCGGTCCGCGTTTCACCCCGACCGGCAGGGTGCTCCCAGCTCTGCGCACAGACCCTTCCTCGACAACGGCCTACAAAACCTTGCACCCCACACGGCAGCGGCCTGAGCTCGCCGCCGCGCCGTCCCCGCGGCCCCCACCCCGTGATGACCGGTCACCGAACAGCAGCGAGCAACACCAGGTCACTTCCGTGCCCCGCACACCGCGGGCCGCCCACGACGCCTTCGGCCGCCATCCCAGCCGACCCTCGCCCCAAGACTTTCACCCGGAAAGACACCCCCCATGACTACGAACCCTCAGGCCACCACGGCGATCCGGCTGCACGCCGGCGGCCACCACCTCACCCTCATCTCCACCAGCGACACCGTCACCGACTACACCCGCCGCTCCTTCAACCCCTGGTGGAAAGCGTTCGAGGTACCGGCCGCCACCGCCTGGACCGGCCCACTCATCTCCGCCGACATCGACGCCAGCACCTACACCGACCTGCGCACCCTCGTCGAGTCCTGTCCGCACCAGCACACCACCTACGCCGACGCCAAAACCCTCGTCGCCCACGACAGCACCGGCACCATCACCGCCGTCAGCCCTGAACCTCAACTCGCCTACCAGCACTACAAGCGCAGCAACTACCTCATCCTGTACGGCACCCGCGACGACCAAGTCGCCCTCGCCGCCGCCCGCATCGCCCGCGACGCCCTATCCGGCACGCTCGCGGCCGACGGCTGGACCCAGCTCCGCGCCTCCGCCGCCGTCCGCGACGGCCAATGCGTCCTTACCCTCAGCCCCCAAGCCGCGGGCAGGACCACCACCGCGCTCGCGCTCGCCACCCGCGGCTGGCAGCTGCTCGCCACCGACCGCGTCCTTGTCCGACCCGCTCCGCGCGGCACCCTCGACGTGCTGCCCTGGCCCTCGCCCGCCGCGATCGGCCTGGACGTCCTGGATGCACTGGGCTGGTCCGACGTCATCCGCATGCACCTCCAAGAGCGCGACCGGCCGCACCCCGCGCAGCACCCCGACGTCGCCCAGGCGCTCCGCCCGTACGGTCGAGGCACCTTCCAGGGGGACGACGACGGACACAGTGGGCAGAAGGCGCAAGTCCTCCCTGAACAGTTCCGTTCCCGGTTCGGCCTTGACCTGGCCACCGCAGGCCGGGCCTCCACGCTCCTCTTCCCCTACGTCGACCCCGCTGCCCAGCCAGCTGCCCTTGACCGGCACTGTGTCGTGGTTATCGACGACTTCCTGCCCGGCGCCACTGAGCACCGCGATCCCGACCTCCTCGGTCTCGCCCCCACCGACACTGTCAGCGACCACACCCGCCAGGCAGTCACCACGTGCCTTGCTCGTCTTCCCCACCACAGCATCCGCCTCGGGCGCGACCTGACAGCCACGGCCGACTTCCTTGCCAGCTACCTCATCTGACGGGGGAGCGCTTCTCGGCTCGCCAGACTGAGGACTGCCCTCCCGCTGGGGGACAGCCAGCATCTGTAGCAGAAGCCCGGCGGCCTCGGCGGCGGAATGCCTCCGCGTCGGTGGCTGGGACGGCACCGGAGAAGAGGACCCGTACCGGGTGGACGGAGCACCCCCGCGTCGCGGAGAGGACTCGCCCCACTTGTCCACGTAAAACGCAAGCGCCGGAACACCCCCCGTGTCCGCGGGGGTGTTTTGCCCTCATTCAAGACCTGCTACCTCATCGACGCGTGCTCCCCGCCGACGCTGGGGTGTTCCGACGGCGACGTCGAACTGCACGGTGACGACAGCGTGCTCCCCGCCGACGCGGGGGTGTTCCGTTCCGTCGCGGCTTCCTCGGTCGCGGCCGTGCGGCCCCGTGCCTCGGCTTCCTCGACCGCCTTCTCCTGATCGGAGAGCTTGGCCTTGCGGAGCTTCTCCAGCTCCGCGAGCGCGGTCTCGCCCTTCTCGGCCGCGGCCTTGTTCTCCTTGGCGCGCTTCTCCCACTCGCGGGCGTGGGCCTTCCAGTCCTTGTCTCCGGACTGCGATCCGGACTCGCCGGATTCCTGCCCGGACGACTGTTCGCCCTGACCGGAGCCCTGGCCGGTGCCGTTCTCCGCGCTCTGCCCGGATTCTCCGGACTCACCGGATCCGGACTCACCGGATCCGGACTCACCGGATCCGGACTCGCCGGACTCGGATCCGCCTTCGCCCTCGCCGTTGCCACCCGCGATGGCGTAGATCGGCGAGCCGTTGCGGCGGTAGCCGAGCACATCCAGAGCGGAGTGCAATGCCAGCGGATGCTTGAAACCCCGCCATGTGAAAGGGACCTGCATGTGATCGTCTCCCGTTTCGGGTTGCCCGGACGCCGTGCGGCGGCCGGAAGTCTCGGGGCGTCCGCTGTCACTCCATGCCGGTCGGGCGTAACGTGGCCTTATGGACGCTTTTGATGACCGAAGCGGACAAAGGCCAGATCTGCCGTGTCCGTCGTGCGGTGAGCCCGTCTGGTATAGCGGAGACGTGAACGTGACCGCGCTGGGCGACGAGAATTACGCCCGCGTGCGCGGCATGTACGTCTGCAAGAACCGCGGTTGCGGCAAGTACGAGCAGCAGGTGAACCCGCATCAGCGTTAGCGGCTGGACCTAATCTGCTCGCGGTGGGACTTACGCGGCAGGTCGGTCTCCGCGACCAGCTCACGGATCCGCCCCTGATACGCTCGAACCTTCGCGTTCGCGGCCTTGCGCTCCACGTCATCCACCGCAGCAGCGGGCCGCCGCTTCCACGTGCGGACCTGCCGCTCCAAGTACCGTTGCCGCTGCGACTGCTCGTACGTCGCACGACTGCGGGCCTTCTTCGGCCCGGCCGGACGGGTGAGACCAGGCAGGTAGATCGACACGTTGTGTCGGCAATTCGGATGCATCAGCCCCGCCGCCCGCGCCTCCGGCAGCGATCCGGCAACGCGCACCGACACCATGCGGTCGTCCTCGGTGGCGTGCTCGACCTCGACCGTGCCCGCGCCGACCGCGCCGTCGCGGCGCAGCACCTTGCCCTCCCGCGGCTTGCAGCGCGGGCACTCCTCCGGAGCGTCGGACACGATGACCAGCTCGACCCCGGCTGCGCCGAGCCGATCCGTGTGGGCCTGCACTGCGGCGCGGCCGAGCGCCGAGCGGGACGCCATCTCGACGTACGAGGTGAGGTTCCACGCGCGGCCGCGCGTGTCGACAAAGCCCGTGATGCCGCGGTCCGCGAACTTGGCCAGTGCCGAGGGGGAGGCGCAGGGTGGATGATCTCGTGCGGTGGCTCGGCGAGCAGCTCGACGAGGACACCCGCGCGGCAAGCAGCGTGCACACCCTCGACTGCGACATCCACGCCCACCTCGAAGGCGACGCCGAGTCCGTGCGGGCGACGATGGCGATGTTCCATCAGGCACCCGGCCTCGTCTGCGACTGCGGAGTTCCAGCCCGGATGCTGCGCGAAATCGACGGCAAGCGAAGGATCGTGGATCGGTACGCGTGGCTGCGTGAGCACGGCGACACTGGCGGCACCGCGTGGGTGCTTCCACTCCTCGCTCTGTCGTACGCGGGCCGGCCTGGGTACCGCGAGGAGTGGCGGCCGTAGCCTGCTCTGCTCAACGCCCCCGCCTCATTGGTCGAGGCGAGGGTGAGTTCTGCTCGTCAGCTAGACATGTGGAGCCGTGGGTGTTCGCCGGCCACTCCTTGGCTGACCGTCTCGATCAGTACGGCGTCGGCCGGTGCCCTGTGCCACGCCTTCGCGCTCTGCGCTTCTTCGGCCTCGTCGCCCCTCAGCAGGTAGAAGACTCGGGGGACAAAGTCAACCTCGGGGTTGTCGGTGGGCACCAAAGTCCAGCCCACGATGTCCTCGTCGGTGAGGTCTACGCTGAATCCGAAGTCGCCGCTGATAGTCTGGCCGTACCTCCGCTGTCTGACCCACCTGAGCCCAAATTCGTCCTTCTTCGGCTGCCAGTGCACTTCGGCTTCGTTCTGTATGTCCATCGCTCTCACCTCACGCTTCCAGAGTGCGCCCTACGCTGGCGGCGCGCAGTGAATGAATGGGTCACATCAGACCGTTAGGCCACTCCCGCAGCGGCCATTCCTGCCCGCCGTGCCACTCGGTGAGGGTGACGCGGGCACCGGCGTTGTCCTCGTGCTCGGGGGCGAACCCGGACGCCTTGCGCTCGGCGGTGTCCGGGTCGTTCCACCAGCCGTCGAGGATGTGCTCGCCGTCGATGATGAGGGTGACGTGGTAGCGGCCGGGCGGGTTCACCTCGTCATGATCGGCCCCGGTGGGGGTGTCGAGCGGTGCCACGCCACCGCTATAGACTCGAACGTGTGAACGACCCCACTCCGGTGACCCGCCTCGACCTGCTGCGATTCCTGCGCCGAGTGCAGGAGTAGGAGCTGGCGCGCACCAACCGGTGGATCGCGGACGAGGAGCGACGCGAGGTGGAGCGGGCCCGCGGCGCAGCGGCCCGGCCGTCTGTACCCGAGTGGCTCATCGAGCGCGGACTTCAGAATCGCCATAGCGCGGAGCGGGATGAGGCGCGGCGCGCCCTCGTGGACGGTACGGACGCGTGCCCGCACTGCCGACCGGACACCGCGCTCGGCGCTGAAGGCCGCCTCGTAACGAACCCAGTTGAACAGGCCACTTGGCGCGCCTGGCATCGATATCCTGCGTCTCCGCTGGCGTGATTGATACTCCGCGCTGAGCCATTCGTTGAGGGGGAGTCATGTCTGCTGAGCCGACGCTGCATCCGGAAGCGTCTCCCGACTCGTCGACGTCCCCTGCGTCTAGGGTAGACCGAATACTTAACTGGACAGGGTCCGCCGCAGTTGGCGGGCTGGCGTATTGGTTGCTCGACGGAAAAGCACCCGACTCTACTTTGCGAATCCTTGCAGCAATCTCAGTTGCGGTTATAGCGCTCATTCTGTTCACGCTCTTTGATCGATGGTTATACAGATCGGCCAACCCGTCCCGTGACGTGGAGAAGGCGGAAGAGCAGCTTGAGGCGGCTATCGCCGCTCCGATTTCCGTGCGGTTTGCGAGCGAAGAGGCGCGTAAAGCGTTTGAGGAAATCGTGCGCGCGGGGCGGGATGATCCCGAGAAGGCGCACGACGAGGGCACCTCGACGCGGGCACGCGAGGCTCAGCGGAGGCTTCTCAGAGAGGAGGCGGCGGAAAGGGCTCAGCTGGCACTAGCGAAGCTCTGGGGGGTCACGCATGCCCGTCTGCGGGACTATCACGGAATCGCCCTGGGGCAGGCTAAGCGATCCTTTTGGACCGCCCAGGGCGCGATGATTACCGGATTCCTGTTTCTGGTCGGTTTTGCCATTGTTGCACTGAAGGCCGACAACACCGCGGCGAGCGCGGCCGCCGCAGTCCTTGGTACCGTCGCGGCCGCACTCGCAGGCTTCGTATCCCGTACATTCATCCGCTCCCAAGAAGCCGCGGCCGCCCACCTGCAACGCTACTTCGACCAGCCCTTGGAGTTCTCCCGCTACCTCGCCGCTGAGCGTCTAATCAACGATGCCGATCTGACGCGTGAGGAACGGGCGGCGGCGGTCGCCAAGTTGGTGGACGCAATGATTTCCGGGCCGTTCTCAGAAGCTCCTGCGGCGGTTGAGGGCAAGTCCGCCACTCAGGCGGATTCGGAAGCGCCAGCGACGTAGGGCCTTAGATGGCTAGCATTTAAGGGTGTTCGACATGCCGATGGGGGGGCGCGACGCACTCTGGATGTATGGCGAACGGTCCGATAGTCGTGCACTCGCCGTCCCGTCGGGCGGCCGGCGTGTCACCGCGCGAGACCAGATTTTCGGACTCGCGCATTCCGGCCGTGACGTCATCGAGTTCCTCCGCCGGGCCGGGCTCTCGGACGCAGAGCAGCTCCTCGACGACCCGTCCTGGGTGACGTGGCGCGGCGGACGAGCACACCATTACGAGGCAGCGTGAGACGCATGATCGATAGTGAGCAGGTGAAGTGCCATGAGCGATGAGATTCGCACGTGGATCAGGGTGGAAGCACGTAACGATCAGTTGGATGACGCCCGCGGGCTGTTCCGGGCTCTGAACGCAAAGTTCGGTTCGGACTCGCCAGCGGTGGGCCCTATGGAGGTGAATCGGCCGGAGGCTGGCTCGACGTATTTCTCCCAGAGTTTGACGGGTGATGTCGGCGCTGCCGTCCGCGAACACCTCGATGAGCAAGGTAATCCGCTCGGCGCCACGGTCGAAGTGTGGATCAACGACGAGCCTGTGGATGATCGGGGTTGATCCACGTACCTGCGCGCTACTTGGGATCTTCGACCGCGCGCACGTACGGTGCGGTGCATCACAGTGCTGCTCTCGCACCGCGTTGGCCGAGATCCATACCCTGACTGCACCGGCCTCGGTCCAGTTCCCCCCACCCTCCGCAGCGTGCGACCGGCGGTCGCCCTTCACCGCCGTGCATCTTGATCTCCTCACCGCACTCCGCGCACGGGCGCGCCGGCGTCCGTTGTTGTGCGGCGATGGCGAGGCCCGCTTCATTCCGTCGCGCAGGGGTCCGCCGGACGCCCGGCGGACCCCTCGCGTGCGCCGGTCAGGTTGTACTCGCTTCCTCCTTCATGGCGAAGGCCATCACCTTTACGCTCGCCACGAGCAGAGCGAGCATTACCGCCGCACCTATTGCGCCCGATGACCAGAGCCGGAGGTCGCCGACGGTGCGAGCGAAGATTCCGGCGACGAAGCCGGCCGCGACGCAGGCGAGGAACGAGATGGTGACCAGGGTCGCCCTCGACGCCGGTACGGTCGGCCCCTGCGGCTTCACGGCGAAGGTCAGGATCACGAGACTTGCAAGCAGTAGAGCGAGGGCGGCCGATGCACCGGTTGCAGTGGAGTTGTAGGGAGTCAGATGCCCGCCTGCGCGGGCAACGGCGCCGACACCGAGGCCAACGTCAACGCACGCGAGCGCGGTGAACGTGACGAGGATCGCCCTCGAAGGGCCGGGTCGGGCGGCGGCGGGGTGTGTAGTGTCCAAGGTGCGGCTCCTACTCATACTCCGAAAAGGGTGTGTAGTCCGCATAAGGGCCCGTCGTCCCAGCCTCCACAGTTGAGTGCGGCGGGCCCTTCGCGTTGGGTGAATCTTGCGGGTAGCTCGCACCCGAACACAAAGAGGATCAGGGGGTTTGGGACTCATGTCACACCAGTGCGCAAGTGGTCATAACAGACGTATGGGCACTGTTTCTTGACGGAACGTCACCTCCGGTCGCGGCGGCAGTGGAGTATCCGCATGTCAACGATTTACCGGCTGGTAATTACCAGTCAGTAGGCACCCGTGCGCTGCCAGGTCAGGCATTTTTTGTTGCCGACGCCATCGATCCTTGAGACCCGTCCCACATCGCTTCGTCCACGCCCATGCCGTGGTGCCCCTCGCCCGTGCAGTACGGCGTCGCGTTCGGTCTCAGCCCGGCGGTACAGGGCGTCGAGGTCGCTGCTGAGCGAGTCGTCGATCTTGATCCGGTCAGTCATGAGGCGCGACTCCTCCCCTATGCAGCAATCATCCTGCTTTCGGCTCAAATGTGCCCACACCCCGTGCAGCGTGCGACCGGTGGGCGTCCCTCGCCGCCGTGCATCTCGATCTCCCCACCACCCCCCGAGCACGGGCGCGCCAACGTGCGGGACTGCACGGCGATATCGAGGGCCCGCTCCACCCGCTCGGCAGCACCGGCCGCGAACTCGACGCGGGCCAGAAGCCAGAGCGCGGCGCGGACGGCGTCGCGGTGGCCGGTGTGCCGCCACCGCCAGGGGGCGGCGAGGTCGGCGCGGGCCAGGACTGCGAGGCGCTGCCGGTCCTCGTAGGCGAGGCGGGCCTCCCGGTCGCTCGCGTAGGTGGCGCGGCGGGCGCTGGGCATGGCCACCGGGGCGCGCTGGAACTGGTGGGCGATGTCGTCCGTGCAGGCGGTGAGTGCGGCCTCGACGGCGCGCATGGTGTCGAGGATGTGGAGGCGAACAGGGACGGGCCGCTCGCCGAGGGCTTCGGGGGTTGGAGCCGGGGCGTTCGTCGAGGCGGGCGAGGGTGGCTTCCATGAGGGCGCGATCGTGGTCGGCGTCGTCAAGGGCGGCGAGGTAGCCCTTGAGGCCGAGCCCAAACGCGCCGACGAGCGTGGGGGCGCCGGCGGCTTCGCGGAGGTCTGCCCAGTGGAGGGCGACGGTGCGGAGGTGCTGTGCGGTGGTGCTGGTGGCGGTGGTGTTCATCGTGCGCTCCTGGTGCTGGCGGGGCGATACGCTTGATCCACCGGTTGGGGCGTGCCTGGTCTGGGGAGATCGTGGGCGCGCCCCTTCGTCATGCTCGTGACGTCGCGCTCACTGAAGAGGGCGAACAGCGGGCGGCGAAGGTTGCTCCTGGTGGTGGGGGTCGTTGGGGCAGGCATGACCAACCAAGCAAGCGAGACCATGACCACAGCTCAAGCGGCGAAGCTGCTCGGCGTGCGCACGGACACGGTGCACGCGATGAAGGCGGAGGGGCAGTTGACCGTTGTGGGCAAGGGGCGCAACGGTACGAACCTCTTCGCGGTGAAAGACGTTGAGCGCCAGAAGTTGCGACGCCTCAAGGCGCGCAAGGCGATCCCTGCCCAGGCCGAACTGCCGAGCGTGGAGGAACTCGCCTGCGAGGGCTGCCGATCGCTGCGTGCGAGCGCCGTTGCCGCGGAGGAGCGGGCGGTGGCGGCAGAGGCTCGTGCCGAGGCCGCTGAGGGGCGGGCGGAGAGGGCTCTGGCGGCAGTGCAGGCGGCTGTTGGGTAGTCCGCGTCTCACATCTTCCTCCGTGCTGCGCGCTGCATGGCGCGTCTCGTGGCCCTGTTGGGTGGGGTCGGGTCGGGGTGTCGTCGGCGACGTGCTGCTCGGTGCGGACGATGCGGTGTTCCCACGTGGCCCCGGGGCGGGGCGTGTGCTCGCCCCGGGGTGTGCTGCTCGGGCCGGTCATGAGGCGCGGCTCCTCGTGCGGGTTGGGCAGGTGGTGTCGTGGGCGCGGCCGCGGGAGACGAACCCGGCGGAGCAGCATGCGGTGTACAGGTCGGCGAGCGGGCCGGTCCGGGCGATGGCGTCGGCGGCTGCGCGGCGGACGGCCGCGTGCTCGGCGAGGAGCGCCCGGTGTCGGGTCCATTCGCAGGCCGCGCAGTGGGCGAGGGCGACGGCGAAGGGGGCGACCAGGGCGGCCCACAGCGGGGTGTTGGTGGTCGGGAGGTAGGCCGCGGCGGCGCTGGTGAGGGCGGCGGCCGCGGTGAGGAGGAGGTCGGGGCGGAGGTGCGGTGTCATCTGGGCTCCGTTCGCGGGTAGTTGGGCGGCATGACCTGGTTGAAGCTGGTTGCTGTCTGGCTGGTCGCGGGGCTGGTGTGGGGTGCGCTGATGCGTGTCGCGGTGGGTTGGTCGTGGCCGGTCGGGCTGTTGTCGGGACTTGGGTGGGGGTTGGTGTGCGGGGTGGGGTTCGGGGCGTGGGCGCGGAAGCGAGCCAGGGTCCGGCGGTAGGGGCCGCGCCCTGCCCACCGGATGGCGAGCAGGAGCGCGGAAACGAACGGGCCGAGGACGACGCCGAGCGCGAGGCCGGTGATCACGGCGCCGGGTCCGGGTCGAACCGGCGACGGAGCCGCCACTGGTGGCCGCAGGTGGGGTTGACGCAGCAGGCGCGAGGACGGCCGACCTGCCGAGCGTTGTCGGCCATGAGGACGCGGGGCTCGTACTCCGGCTCCTCCCTGCGGACCACGCCGTCGTCGCCGAGGACGGCCATGCCCCAGTCCAGGTAGCTGGCGATGTCCTCGGTGATGGCGACGTGAGCACTGCACTTGGGGCAGAGCAGGGCGCGCCATCAGGCGGCCTCGTCGTACGCGGTGGCGGGCTCCTCGGCGGGGCGCCGGCGTCGGGTGGGCCAGGCGCCGGTCGCCGCGGTGGTGAGGAGGACGACGGCGAGGACGAGGACGGCGGCGCCGAGCCCGGTCGTCATGGCGACGGTGAGGATCGCGTGGCCGATGGCGGCGGGGAGGGCGGTGGCCACGTCGTGGACGATCACAGCTACTCCCCGCAGACGTGGTCGGCAGGGGCGAACGGCTGCTCGTCCTCGTCGTGCAGGACGAGCCCGTTCTCCTCGTCGTACCAGCCGTCGCCGCTGGCGCCGCAGGACCCGCACTCCCAGCGGCCTGCGAGGCTGATGCCGGTGAATCCGTGGGTGCTCACTGTGCGCTTCCGTCCTGCTGCTCGGGGGTGTGCTCGTCCTCGACGGTGTAGGTGGTGATCGCGCGCATAAGGCGGTGGGGCCAACGATGGCCGCTCGTCTCGATGGCGCGTTCGTAGTCTTCGACGGCCTCGGCACGGGGGCGGCAGGCTGGGCCGCTGCTGACCCATGTGCCGCTCCGGCGCTGGACTTCGACGCTCCATCCGTCCTCGGCCGGGTACGGCGGGTTGGCGAGTGCGAGGGCGTCGGCGGGGAGGACGTGGCGGCCGACGTACACGGCGACGGCGAGGGTCAGTTCGTCGGCCATCTGGTTGGTGCCGCCGGGGCCGAGGCGTACCGGTGTGGTGGCGATCTTGTCGGCGATGAGGGCTCAGAGTTGGCCGAGCTCGGCGAGGAGGTCGGCGTCGCTGCGGCGTGGGGTGTCAGCCACGGTCGGCCTCCTCGGCGGCCTGCTGCGTCGTGGCGGCTCGGTCGGCGGGTGTGGGCGCGCCACGCACCGGCTCACGGGACAGGTAGATGCAGGTAGGTTCGCCACCCGCGAGGAGTTCCAGCCCGTCATCCGTTGTGCGCCAGCCGTAGTCCGGGCAGCGTTCTTCTTCCGTCTCGTAGTACTCGATCATGGCGAGCTTGACGGTGATCTCGTCGGTGTAGAGGCCGTACATCGACTGGTCCTCGCCGGACACCGTCCACACCTGGGGCAGTTGCGTCACGGCGGGTGTCTGGCGGCCTTCCTCGCTGGTGCGGCGGAGCAGCTCGTGCAGCATCCCGGCGGTCCCTGGGTAGCCCGAGTTCCGGAGCATCTCGGTCGGGAACTGGCTCTCGCAGTGGAGGCCGCAGTACTCGTGGTCGCCTGCCTCGTGGGCGCGCTCCGTCTCCTCGCGGTCGGCGCGCTGCTCGTCGCGGGTGGCGAAGTAGGCGTAGGCCGCCGTCGCACGCTCGTCGGCGGCCCGCAGACAGCGGACCTCGGCGACGAGAGCGACCACGTCCTCGTGGGCGTGGCTCACGAACGCCTCATCAGCGGCGGCGTCCTCACCAGCGCCGAAGTTCAGGTCGCCGACGCCACGGAGGTGGGGGCCCTCGATTGCAGAGCGGCACCGCGCGGCCCGTTTTTGGCGGTCACCTGACCGCCGTGAACCAGGCGGGTCAGGACACGCCGGGTGACGGAGGCCCAGCCGGGGATCAGCTCCTCCAGTGCCTTCTTGCTCATCGGCTCGGTGGCTTCCCGTAGGGCGGCTAGGATGGCGGCCTCCCGCTCCTTGATGTCCGCTTCCTCCTGCGCGGCCTTGTCCGTGGCGGCCGCTTCTTCCGCCGGCTCGTCCTGGTGCTGGATCGGCGGGTAGAGGTGGGCGTCGGCGAACTCCTCGCCCTCGGAGCGGATGACGAGGTCGGCGAACCAGTGCATCGGGTTGCGGCCACCAGGGAGGGCATGCCGGCGGATCTGTGCGGGCCGGTCCTTGGCGATGCGGAGGGGAGAGCGGCCTTCGGTGTTGATGCCGAAGGGGCGGACAGCTTCGAGCATGTA
Source organism: Streptomyces sp. NPDC016845 (assembly GCF_044332585.1). Lineage (NCBI taxonomy): Bacteria > Bacillati > Actinomycetota > Actinomycetes > Kitasatosporales > Streptomycetaceae > Streptomyces > Streptomyces sp. NPDC016845. The sequence goes on from NZ_JBIRPI010000033.1 coordinate 27,079, forward strand.
CTGGACGCCGTCGACGGCGTTGAGCTTGTGGACGCCGCCAAGGGCGTACCGGCCGCGGGACTCGTTGTTCTTGACGACGTGGTCGAGGGGGACGACGGCGGCCCCGGTGTCGGCGAGGGGGCAGAGCAGCATGCGGCCGAACTTGGCGATCTCGGTGTTCTCTTTGAGCTCCAGGCCCATCATCACCATGGCTTCGGTGACACCGTCGACGATGATCAGCGAGGGGCCGAGGTCGCCGATGCGGTCGATGAACTGGTTGAGCTGGACTTGTGTGGGTGTGCTGCCGGGGCGGACGTAGTGGAACAGGCGGCTGACCTGGTGGGGTACGGCGCCGATGAGGAGGAGGCGGGAGACGACTCCGGCCTCCGAGTCCTCGAAGTCGAGGTAGGCGACGTGGTTGCCTCGGCTCATCTCGACGAGGCAGGAGGTCACCGGCGCGGTCGAGTTCCTCCAGTGCGCGGCGGCGTACGGCCAGCTCGTGAACGATCTCGGCGTAGCCTTCGGCGTTCGCGGCGGTCGGGACCTGCTGAATGAGGGTGTGGAGGTAGGAGGCGCCGCCGACGCGGTTGATGTCGCCGCGGCGGGTGAGTTCGGCGGCGACGGTGATGGGGTCGACCTGCTCGCCGCGCACGGCCATGGCTGTGATGGTCTCGTGGGCGGGGCGGTAGAAGTCGGGGCCTTCGACGACCTCGATGACTTCGGTGATGGCGCGTTCGGACAGGAGCATTCCGCCGAGTACGGACTGTTCGGCGGCAACGTCCTGAGGGGGGAGCCGCTTGAAGCCGTCACTGTCCGCCGGGTCTCGCGGAAAGGGGTGCTCTCCGCCGACGCGGGGGTGTTCCGCTCACCTCGACCCCAGCCCCGGCCCCGAAGGCGTGCTCCCCACCGACGCGGGGGTGTACTGGTTGATACAGCCTCCGCCTCACCCCGCGTAGCCGGATTCCCTGCCTACGCGGGGTGTTCCAGCGGCGACCTCCGCCAAGACTGCGCGGGGGCGCTCCGCCTCAACGCGGGAAGGCTCGCCTTCAGCCGTGCATCCTGATGGCTGGCGCGAGTTGCCTTCCGTCGACGCAGGGACGTTTCGCCGTTGCTAGGCGGCTTCACAGCTCGTTGTGGCGGGTGGGCACCGCGTTGTGTAACCGGGGGAGATGGTCATGAACGTGGTGCGGGTCGACTGCAACTTGAGGCTGACCCAGCTCGATCTGTCCGACGACGTTGCCGTGGCGCGTACGGAGATCCGGTCCGTTTTCGGGGGAGTGGTGAGCACCGGTGTGTATCACCCGAGGGCGCTGCTGCACGTCTGACTGCCAATGCCGAGCAGCCGGACAACATCGCGGCCTGGACGCTGGCGAGCGCCTGGCGCGGCATGCCCTTGTATCCGCTGCACGGCACCATCATCGTGACCGGCCGCGACAGCGACGGCGGACTGTGCGGCCTGGACGAGACGCTGGCGCGTCAGGCCCAGGCCGTCGTCACGATGGTGGCCGACACCGTCCGGCAGTGGCAGCACCGGCCACCAGCCTCGAACGAGGCGGCCACACGCGAACTGCTCGCCTACGCCACCCGCGAGGTCGCCACCGCCTGAGAACTGGATCAGGAAGCGTTCAGGAGCTCGTCGACGAGGGCCGACGTGGCACGGTCGGCCTGGCCGGGGGGCAGGTTGCTGGTCATCTCCTGCCAGGTGTCGATGGCTGCGCGGAGTCCGGTGTGGTTGCCGGCGGCGGCTTCGGCGCGCATCAGGTCGCGGTGCAGCCACTCGCAGTAGGAGTCGACCGTGAGGCCGGTGTGGCAGGCGGTGCGGGCGCTGGGCAGGTCCTGGTGGGGGCCGTCCTGGGTGCGGTGGCTGGCCACGGTGTGGGCGATGTTGGTGATGTCGGTTTGCATGCGGGTGCGGATGCCGGTCATCCAGGTGGCGGGGTGAGCGTTCAGGGGGACGCCGTTGACCAGGGCGAGTGCGCGCTCGAGGTAGGGGAGTCCGTCGGGGCCGCGGCTGAGGCCGAGTTCGGCCAGGCGCTCGAAATCGTGCCAGTCGCACTGCACCCCGGTCATCGTGTAGGGCGCGGACCTGCTGCTGCGGTGGGGGATGTACAGGGTGCCGTCCGGGTCCGTGCCGAGGGCGCTGCGCAAATCGCGCAGCCGGGCGCTGAGTGTGCGGGGTGACCACGGTTCGGCGTCGCCGAGGTCTTCGCACAGCCGGTCGGCGCTGCTGCCTGGTTTGAGCAGCAGGTGCGCGGCGAGTTCGACCAGCCGCGGTCCGGCCGGCCCGTTGGGCAGGTTGTCCATCGCCAGGGCGCCCAGGACGCGCAGGCGGGGCGCGCCGTGGTGCGCTCCGGCTTCGGCGACGATCCGGTCGGCGTCGATCTTGGGGAGGGGGCCGAGGCGCTCGGGTGCGGTCAGTGCGTGTGCGACCGGGATCCGGAAGCGCGGGCCGATGGCCGGGCCCGCTTCCGGCTGCTCCTCTGCGGCCGGGGCGGGCCGCAGGTCGCTCGGGCCTGGGACCGTGCTGGCGGCCAGCAGCGCCTGGAACCCGGTCGGTTGCCCGGCAGACGGTCCTGGACCGGTGACGTCGTCGGGCTCTGCGGCCGCGGCGAGTCCGTCGGTCTCCCCGGTGCCGGCTGGGGCCGGGACGGTGGACAGTGGGGGTACGGCCGGTCCGGGCGCGGCGACGGGCTCGGGCGGCACGTGTTCCCACACCCCCTGCGGCTCGTCGGCCGGCTGCTCGGTGTGCGCGCAGGCGCGGGCCAACTCCGCGAGGGAGGCCGGGTCCAGGCGTTGCAGCATCAGGTCGGCGCCGACCGCGTCGACGCGCTGCGGGCCGTCGGTGGCGGCATCGAGGATGTCGGCGTCGGGGAACACGTCGGCCGCCGCGGCGGGCAGGATGAGGGCGCAGGGGGTCAGTTGCTCGGCGCGGCTGAGGGTTTCGGCGAGTTGCCATAGGATGTCGTCCTCGGCGTCGGCGGCGCACAGCACGAGGTAGGGGTAGCCGCGAGCGGCGGGGTCTTGGTGGGCCTCCAGGATCCGCTGGGCGAACTCGCCAGCCGCGATGCGGGGGTCGGCCACATAGCGCACGCCGAGGGTGCGCAGGTCGGCGGCCATCGGGCCCATGCCGCAGGTGAGGACCTCGAGATAGTCGGCGCAGGGGCCGATGGCCAGTTCGGTGGCCATTGCCGCCATCACCTGGGCCCGCTCCTCGCGGTCGCCGTCGATCAGGAGGACCTGCCAGGCGGTGAGGTCGGCCAGCAGCAGCTCGCCGGTCCCGGTGGCGCCCAGGGTCACCATCGCCGGATACGGCGGCTCGCCCGCCCCGGCCTCGTTCGGGGTGGGCAGGTCGGTGGTGTGGGGCAGCAGCCACCAGCCGGCCCGCGCGGTGGTGAACGGGGCCTGGACGGCGGCGCCGAGGTCCTCGGGCAGCACCTGGACACTGTCGTCGGTGATCCGGGCCGCCCGCAGCACCGGCGGCCCCTCGCCGGCGGGCTGCTGGGCCAGCAGCCGCAGCGCCGTCTGCAGGCGCTGCACGCCGCGCGCGCCGTCGTGCGCCGCCTCCTCCAACGCCACCTCGACCGGAACCGGTTCGTGGGCGGGCACCTGTTGGCCGGGGCGGCGGGTGCGCCACTGCCACAGCCGGCGCGCCAGCAGCGATGCCGTAATCACCCCGGCCAGCAGGGCGAAAGCCCGCAGCGTGGTGCGCGCGCTGACGGGGGAGCCTGGCGCATCCTGTGGCGGCTGCCTGGTTGCCGACGGTGCCGTGCCGGCGGCCGGAGGGCGTGTGGTCGGCGACGCCGGGGGCTGCTCGGCCGGGACGGACGGCTGGGCGCCCGCGGAAGGCGACCGGCCTGAGGAACCATCACTCTCGCGACTCGGCGCCGAGGGCTGTGTCGATGCCGATGCGGACGGTGGCGCCGGATGACGGGCATCTGTGCCTGGCCGTTCCCGGCCGCTGTCCTTCTCTTTGTTCTCGCCTTGGTGTGCGCTCGGACCCGCGGGGTGCTCCTGCTGCCGGGTGGGCGGGGAAGCCGTCTGTGCCCCGCCGGATGAGGCGTTGTGCCCCCGCTCGCCGCGGTGTGGAGTAGAGGGCCGCCCATGTCCGTGCGCATGTTCCGCGGAGGCGCCGGGGCCCGTCGGCAGCTGGGCGGGGACGGTGAGCCGCTGCCCGGGCAGGAGCACGTCGGGATCGGTGATGCGGGGCAGTCCGCCGGGCTGGGTACTGCGGCTGGCCTCATACACCGTCGGCCAGTTGGCGGCGTTGCCGGTCTCCTCGCGGGCGACGCCGGTGAGGGTGTCGCCCGGCTCGACCACATGGGTCCGCCCTGCGTGGGCGGTCTCGGCAGGCATCTGTGAGCGTTCGTGTGAGGCGTCTGGGGTGGTCGTGCTGGTGGGGCCTGGTGTGGTGTCGAGGCGGGGTACGTCGGCGGGCAACTGCAATACCCAGCCGGGGTAGATGGGGGCGTCGGCGTGGAAGGTGCGTCCGTCGGCCATGGTGCGGCCTTCGTTGGCGTCGGTGAGGTGGGTGTAGGCCTCGCCGTGTCCGTACAGCCGTTCCGCGATCGACCACAGGCTCTCGGCGGGGCGGGTGTCGCGCACCGTGTACGTGTCGTGCCTGGCCTGCGGCGCCTGCGCGCCACCAGTGTGCGTGGCCGTCTGCACCTGCGTGCGGGGGCCCGGCGCGGCCTCGGCGCTGACCGACGTCGCAGCGCGCGGGGCGGCCTGTGCGGGGGAGGCGGCCAGGGCGGTGCCGGTGGGCAGCAGCACCAGCAGTGAGCCGACCAGGGCGGCCGCCGCGCGTTGGCTGATCTGCATGCCGGGCAGCCGGGGGGTGCGTACCCCGCGCAGCTGGGCGGGGATCTCCAGCAGCACGGAGAGGAGAAAGCTTGCCCAGGCCAGCCAGCCGACCATGCACACGGCCAGCAGGGCGAGGGCGCCGGTGTCCTGGCGGTCCAGCAGGTGCCGGGCCGCCTCCCACGCGCTGGGAGTGATCGCCGCGGTGGCGTGCCACAGCAGCCACGGCAGCGCGCCCAGCGTCACCGCGAACGCTCCGAGCGCGCCCACGGCCTGCAACAGCGCGACCAGTGTCCGGCGTGGCCGGGTGTGGGTGCGGGGGCCGGTGGTGGGGGAGCGGTTCATCGAATCTCGCCGTTCTGGGGCCGGGTGGTGCCGTAGAGCAGGGTGGCGGTGCTGGAGACGTGGTGAGTGTAGGTGTGTGGCCAGAACAGGCCGCGGTAGGTGCCGGTGACCGTGACGGTGATCGTCCGGCCGTGGTGGCCGGTGCGTACGGTGCCGGTTGCGTGGGCGCGGGCCAGGTAGGTGCGGGCGGCGGCGCGGGCGGCGGCCGGGTCGATGCGGATGCCGCGGGCCGGGATCAGCATGTTGAGGTCGACGGCCTGCTGGGCGGCGCGGGCGGCTTCGACGGCCAGTGCGTCGGAGCGCTCGTGGGAGCGCAGTTCTGCGAGGGCGTCGACGGTGAGCAGTCCGGCCAGCAGGATCAGCGGGCCGGTGAGGACGGCGACGAAGACACTGACCCCGCCTCGGTCGTCGAACGGGCGCCGCCGCAGCGCGCCCCACACTTCTTGCAACAGGTTCATCCGCGGCCTCGGTAGGCGTCGACGACGGAGGTGAAGGAACTGGTGACGGTCCGCACCCCGGGCCCGCCGCCGATCAGCACCAGGTCCCCGATCGGGACGCGGCAGGTGACGGTCACGGTGACCGCGGCAACCTGGCCGACGGGCACCGCCAGCCCGGCGGTGTCGGCCCGCACTGCGGTGTCGGTGCATGCCTGCTGCTCGCCGGACAGCGCCTGCCGGGCGGCCCGCCCGGCCGCGGCTTGCCCCTGGCCGTGGGTGCGTTGCAGGGAGGCGGCACGGGCCGCGGCCTGCGCCGCGCCGTCGGTCTTCTGTCCGGCCAGCTGCAGGCGGGCGGCGGCGATGAACAGTAGCACCAGCAGGATCAGGACCGGGACGGTCAGGGCAGCCTCGATCGCCGCATTGCCCCGGTCCCCGCACAGCGCCACCCGCCGCTGTGCACGGCGGCTCACGACGGTGCCCCGGGGGTGGTCCAGTCCTCGACGGGGCCGGTCATGGTCGCGGCCACGGTCAGGTGATAGCCGGGCAGCATGGTCAGCGCCTGGCCGGTGACGCGGATGCGGAGGGTGTCCCGGCTGCTGCCCGCGCTGCTCACGCTCGCGTGCGTGAGCAGATTGCCCGCCAGGTCCTCGAGGGTCTTGTGCGCGCGGGCGGCGCCGGTGGCGGGGGAGGCCTCATACAGCCGTCCGGCCCCGACGCCGGAGCGGGCGGCGATGTAGGCGAGGTTGCGGGCATAGGCCCACAGCACCCCTTGGATGAGCAGGAACGTGAGGGCGAGGACCACGGGGAAGAGCACGGCGTACTGGATGGGGGAGGAGCCGCGGTCGTCCAGGACTGGGCGCACGGGTCAGCCGCCGAGGTCGACGTTGTCGACCTTGCTGCTGGCCCGCATGCCGAGGGCGACGAGCGCGGCCACGATGGTCACCGCGATGCCGATGCCGGCCACCCACAGGATCACGGTGACGACCGGATTGTCCCCGCGGTCCCCATGCTCGGCGATCTCTGTGCGGGCCTCGTGCAGGCGGCGGCGGACCGCGGCCGGGATCCGGGCGAGCAGCAGGCTGCTCTTCAGATACAGGTCGGACATGGTGCTGTCGCCTCTCAAAAAGGGGAGCGGGTCAGGAGGTCTGGGCGAAGGCGTTGAGGACGGCGGGGAAGGCCATGGCCGCCATGACCAGGACACACAGCACGGCCTGCGGGGCCTGCATGCGTTCGGTGTCCGCGTTCGCGGCGGCGGCCTCGGCGGCCAGTTGTTCGGTGCGCAGGCTGGCCGCGCGGTGGCGGACGGTGTCGTAGACGGAGGCGCCGTCCTGGGTGGACATCTGCACGAAGTCGGCGACGTCGGCCAGGACCGGCACGCCCAGGCGCTCGCCGAGGTGTTTCAGGGCCGCCCACTGCTGGCCGCGTTCGATCCGGGCGCGCATCAGCGTCTCCTGGATCCGCAGGAACACCCAGCCCCGGCCGACGGAGGCGGCCTGCTCGAGGGCGGATTCGATGGCGATGCCGGCCGCCAGGCGCAGGGCGACCAGTTCCAGGTAGACGGCGATGCCGTGCGCGGCCTCGGCCCGCGCCTGGGCGGCATCGCGGCGCAGCATCAGATCCGGCACCACCCAGCACACCCCGCCCAGCAGCACCCCGACCAGCCCCGGCACATACAACGCGATGTCGATGCCCAGCAGGGTCCACGCACCGAGGAAGAGGCTGGGGGCGAGCAGCCCGAACAGCGTCAAGAGCACCTTGCTGAGGACGAACTCCTCCGCGGGCCGGCCCAGCAGGTCCAGATCCGTGCGCGGCAGGTTCACCGGCACCTTGTGCAGCAGCCACCGCCCCACCATCTGGTGCTGCGTTGTGGCCGGCTGGGCTGTGGCTGGCAACTGCCGGGTAGGCGGCTGGTGCAGGCGGGCCATGGCGGGCCCCAGCCTGGGTGCGGAGGGGAGCAGTTCGCTCACCAGCAGCGCCAGGCCCGCGCCCCCGACCGCGCCGGACACCATCACGGTGGTCAGCGGGTTCACTGCAGCACCCCCATCATGTTGGCGCCCCGCGGACGCTCGGGCGCGGTGACGGGGCTGCGCGGGTCGAGCACGAGAACACGCGGCGTGTGGCCGCGGGTGGCCAGCCGCCGCACCCACACCAGGGTGGCGACGAACGCCCCGGTCAGGACCGCCAGGACCAGCTGGCCCATGAGGGTGGCGTAGACGCCGGTGTACTGCGGCACCGTGAACCCCAGGCCGACGATCCCGAGCGTGATGAGGGTCAGGGTGCGCACCGTGGTCCGCGTCTTCTGTCGGTCGGCCTCGATGCCCTGGCGCATCTTGACCTCCTCGCGCACCGCCGCGGCCAGATCCTCCATGGCCTGCGCCAGCCCCGGCCCGGGATCGTGCGCGGCCAGGATCAGCGCGGAGCACACCTTGTCCCCGGTGACGTCGCCGAAGCCGCGCGCGAAGTCGGCCAGCGCTTCGTGGGTGGGCCACTGCGCCTGGATCTTGTCCGCGAGCTCGCCGACCTCCCCGGCCAGCGCTGCCGGGGCGTGCTTGCGCGAGGCCAGCAGCGACTTCTCCAGCGCATTGCCCAGGCGCACCATCTCCGACAGCCGCTGCGCCCACTCGCCTAGCGCGTCCCTTCGTGTGATCTGCGCCCTGGTCATGGCCGGTCCGGACAGCAGCCAGGGCCCGCCGACGATCACCCCGGCGACGATGAGGGCGGCCATCAGCACGCCGGTGACCAGCCACACCAGCAGCAACGTCGCCGCGGCCGCGGCGAGCAGGATGCGCCGCTGCCCGGCGAACTGCCGCATCAGCGTGCCGCGTTCGCCCGGCCGGCGCCGCGGCGGCCTGGGGCGGCGAGTGCCGATCAGGCCGCCGGCCGCCAGCACTAGTCCCAGACCGAGCAGGACGCCGTCGGCGAGGCCCCACAGTGCACTGATCATGGTGTCTCCCGTCCGTCGTCGAGGTAGGCGACGGCCTGCGCGGACAGCAGGCCCGCCGTCATCCCGGCCGACTCCAGGCGGCGGCGTCTGCGCGCGCTGAGCGCGCCCTTGGGCACGGCCGGGCCGTCGAGACCGTCCACGGGCCCGAAGACCTCGTTGTGCATCGGCCGCCCGTCATGGCCGATGCCGGTGATCTCCCAGAGGTGGGAGAGGTAGCGGCGCGGCGCCGGACCGCTGTCGTCGACCGACAAGAACGCGATCAGGTGCAGGCCGTTGGCGATCTGCCGGTAGGCGATCTCGGGGGTGAAGTTGGCCCGGGCGAGCAGATACAGCTCCGCGATCCGGTCGAAGACCGCGCCGGGCTCGCTGGCGTGGATGGTGCACATGTTGCCCGGCCGGTCCGAGGTCATCGCCTGCATCATGGCCGTGATCTCCGAGCCGCGGACCTCCCCGACGATGGTCCGCGTCAGACTCATGCGCTTGGCCTTCACCATCAGATCCATCAGCGTGATCTCACCCGCGGCCGCCTGATTCGGGCCGATCCGCTCTCCGTTGGAGAACCGGGCCTCCATCGGCACCACATGCTCGTGATAACCGGGATCCGCGAGTCCTTCGAAGGTGGTCTCCAGGGTGCCGAACCGCTCAGTGGGCGCGATCTCGCGCAGCAGCACCCGCAGCAAGGTGGTCTTTCCCGAGGACTGCTCCCCGGCGACCATGATGTTCAGCCGGGCCCGCACGGCGGCCGCCAGCAGGTCGGCGGCTTCCTCGCTGAGGGTGCCCAGGTCGATGAGGTCGCGCATGCTGATGCTGCGGTAGCGGTGGCGGCGGATCGTCACATGCGTGGCCCCGCCCGTGATCTCCGGCCCCAACGCCTGCAGCCGCGAGCCGTCCGGCAGCCGCAGCTCGACATCGGGGGAGTGGGTGGAAAACGTCCGCCCGTTCTGCCCCGAGGCGCGGATCAAGTCCCGCACCAGTTCCTGCAGTTCGGCCTCCGAGTCCGCCACCCGCGCTACCCGCACCGGCTCCCGCTGCCCGCCGTACTTCAAAAAGACCCGCTCAAAACCCTCCAGCCAGATGTCCTCGACCTGCGCATCATCGAGATGGCGCTGCAGCCGCCCGGCCCGAAAACACATGTCGAAAGCGAGCGCCGCCAGCTCCTGCTCCAGGGCCTGGCTGACCGCGCCACCGGTCGACCAGCCGCGGGCATCGGCCCAGACCGCCACCCGCTCATTGATCAGCTGACGGCCCCGCTGCTCCTTGGCCTGCACCGTCGCCCAGGCGCGCTGCTTGCCCTCCTCGCTGAGCGCGTTCAGCACGACGCGCTTGATCTCCTGGGCGGCCCGGTAGTCCACCGGCTGCCCGGCGACCACAGCTGCCGGCATCTCGGTCGGCGGTACGGATGCAAGCGGCCGGCCGGCCGGGCCGCCCCCGGATGCCGCGCCATCGGACGGCTGGGCAGACGCATCCTGGGTGAATGCGCGGGGTGTGCGGGGTGGTGGGGGCGGGCCGGTGTAGACGGGTTCAGCGCGCACGGCGCACCTCCTCCAGCCGCTGCCGCACCGGCGAATACAGCCGTGTGCGGCGGCCGGCCACATGCTGCCGGATCGAGGTGACGGCATCGGCGGCCGCCTGCATCAGCGGCGACTTCGCGAACTTCCGCTCCACGGCGCCGTCCGACAACACCGCCGCCTCCACCGGTCGGTAGGGCAGCACCGCCACCACCGGCACCCCCAGCTGCTGCTCGATCTCACGCCGCCCGTAGACACCCTCGTCAACCAGCAGCACCCCCACAGCGGGCGCCGGAGAGCTCTGGTCCCCCTCCAACACCTGCCGCAGGACCGGCAGACGGCCGGTGGCGGCACTTACCGACCGCACCGTGCCCCGCACCACCAGCAACACCAGATCCGCGCGCTGCACCAAAACCCGGGAGGGCCCAAAGGCGCCGTTCCGACCGAGGTCGATCAGCACGTCGTGCGCGTGCTGGGGCATCCGGTCGATGGCCACCAGCAGCTCCGCCAGCCGCGGCCACTCCGGCGCCAACGCGGCCGCCTCCGACAAACTGGTCAGCCCGGGCAGCAGCACCTGACGGCCCTCACCCGGCGCACTGTCGTCCGACAGCCGCACCAGCTGCTTCCAAAACGCCTCCTGCAGGCTCTGCTCACCCCGCAACGACACCGCCAGATGCCGCAACCCCACATCCACCTGCAGACGCCCCTCCAACGCGCCCGCCAGGATCGAACCGCCATCGGGGTCACACTCGGCGAGCAGCACCCGCCTATCACCCTCCACCGGCCACCGCCGCTGCAGCGCCAGCGCCGACGTGGTGGCACCGGGTGCGCCGGGCAGACCGACCACCGCAACGACCGCCATCAGCCCCCCGCTCCGTTCACGGCCAGCGCGACCTCACCGGCGGCGGCCTGCGCCGCCAGCAGTGGACCCTGTCGCGAGGAAACCGCGACATCGACGACGCGTTCGCCCGTCGACTCCCGGGCCACGCCGACCCGCACGATGCGGGCCTGCACGGACCCCGGCCCCGCCGTCGAGTCCCCGGCCCCCGGATCGTCCGTGGTGAAGACCGCCTGGACCCGGTCGCCGGGACGCAGGGCGCTGTCGGGCAGCTGGCCCGGCTTCAGCGCGATCCCGATCAGCTGCTCGTCCGTCGCCACGAGCGTCCTGTTCGTGACCTCCTTCGGGTGCAGCAGTGCCCCGGCCGGCAGGGTGGAGGTGGCGCGCATGCCCACGACCTGGTCGCGCTGCTGGATCCCGACAACCTTCATGGACGGATCGACCGCCACGGAGGCCTCGCGCAGATCGGCGTCCCTAATGACGCTGCCGGCTGGCACCTCGTGCGCGATCTCAATGACCGGCTGACGCTGCCCGTTCTCGGTCCAGTACCACCAATTACCCGCCGCGCATGCGGCGATGCAGGCCACCGCGACCGCCAGCATGCCCGGCCGGCGCCTGCGCGCCTGCCACCTCACCTGAACCCCCGTGGCCGGAACCATTGTCGGTGCCTGCACAGCAGCGGCCTGCGGTGGCACATCCGTCCTGCTCACATCGGACCTCTCGTTCGTCTGGGATCTCGGTGTGGTCAGCTGCCCACCGACTGCAGCTCACCGACGGTGAGCAGCACGGTTGTCTGACGGGTGGTGGGGATTTGGCCCTCTTCACCGGTGTTGGCCTGCCATGTCACGTCCCAGTACGCGGTCGCCGTCGCGCGGAATTTCGTGCCCCGCTTTTGGGTGGAGGGCTGCTGATAGGTGTGACCGCAGTCCGGTGACTCGGTGCCGTTGCGGGTGTTCTTGAACGGGGTGCCCGGCCCATTGCAGGTCACCGACTCGCCGTCGCCCATGATCCACACGATCTTGGAGACCTTGGCCTTGGCCGTGACCGTCACGCCACCTGCGGACGCCGTCGCTGAATTGGGTCCGAACGTTGACGCGGACGGCGTCACCCACATCCACACCGGAACGCCGACCGTGTATTTGGCGTTCGCCCGCGGGCTGGCTACTTGAGGACCGACGAGCTTCATCTTGTCCACGGCCTGTGCAGCTACTACTGCCGGGTCAACAGCAGGGATCACTTCCGCGTCCGCCGCACCGAAGTGGGTGGTGGGGCTATCCGGGCACGTACGCTCGTAGACAATCTTCCCCTCGCCCTGGTAGAACATCGTTCCCTCGGGCGGTTGGGGATCCATACGCTCGACCTTGCACTTGGGTGCCTTGCTGGCCCCCTTCGACGTGCCGCTCGACTTGCTGTCCCCCTTGCTGGACGGCCTGGCACCGGCTTTGTGGTCTGAGTCTGCGGAGCATCGGACGTAGGCGCCGACCCCGGCGCACCCTCCGCCCATGGGCGGGCCTGCGAACGAGATAGGCGCCGCAGCCAGTAGCACGGCAGCTACGCCGGAGGCAGTCAGCAGGGCTTGTCTGATGGAGTTAGCTCGACAATTTTCCACGATTCCCCCCAAACCTCAGCCTGTGCGGTCATCACGTAGCGGTCCATCCGAGTGCTGGGCATCGGTAGCGGCTTGCCGGTCTTCTTGTAGATGAAGCGCCACTTCGTGGTGTTCATGCAGTCCGTGATCTTCGCCCGGGGTGCCATCCTTTGTGGCCTCTTGATCTCCGTGACTTGAGCGTCATGCGTAGGAGCTCCCTGCGTCACGATGCCCTTAGACCACAGGCCCTGAAGATCGTTTTTGACGTCGGAGCGAGCGAGAGCAACGGCGTACGTCTCGAACTTGGTCTCATAGAGGTTGCCGGTGTTGTACGCCTTGGCCTGCTCGTCCCACATGCGCGTGTATGTGTCGAGCACGACCCTCTTCACCGCTGCGTCGGGGTCCGTCTCGCTCGGGCTTGGAGCGGCGCTGGCCGTGTCGGCCGCAGTTTTGTGTGGCTTCGCTGCGTCGTGTGTGGCTTCGGTTCCCTTCGTGCCGCCTCCCGAACAGGAGGTCAAAGCAACCGCTGCAGAAGTGGCGGCAACTACTCCTAAAAAGCGTCCGCTTGCTCGCTTGCGAATCCCGGCATATTCAGAGGGACGTGTTGCTCGGGTCATGAGGTCTCCCCGTACGGCGTGAGGCGGACCAGGCCCCGGTTTGCGCTGTGCGGTCTGGGGCGCTGGGGCGGGATGAGGCTTTAGGACGTGCGGCGATGAGACTGAGTAGTCATCACGCTACGCAGCGTTTGAAAGTGTGGGTGCGTGCCCTCGACGGCGATGGGAGCGCGTGGCGTGGCGTGCAGCGGCCTGAGCAGGCATCTCAACGCGCCTCCCAGCAAGTTGCCACTGGCCAATTCCATCCTTCGGAGCAACGACGGGAGTTGATGCGTTCTTCAGTCATCCATTTCTCTGGCGGGCGAATCGTCGCAGGCACTGCTGGTTCGGAACGTGCGCCGTCGTGCTGCCCGTCGGTAGGACCGAGGACGGCCGGCATCGGCGCTGCTCGGCCTGTGCTCACAGGGCGGTCCAGGGGCGCAGTCCTTGTTGCCCGCGCAGGCAGTGCCAGGCGGGGGCGTCGACGCCGTGGGTTTCGAGGTCTTCGAGGGTGGCGGCGCCGAGGGGGACGGTGCGGGCGAGGGTGGCGACGGTGGGGTGTTCGGTGACCATGGCTTTGAGGTCGTGGATGCGGTTGGCCAGGGCGGTGGGTCCGGCGCCGGTGAGGATGAACAGGATGCGGGGAAAGGCGGGGTACCAGCGCAGCCAGGCCGGCCCGGCCAGTGCGGTGGGCCGGGTGCGCCGCTGGGCGCTGGCGGTCTGCGGGTCGTAGGTGTAGAAGCGGGCGTATTCGATGAGTTTGCAGGCGAGGCGTTCGCTGCTCATGGTGGCGCGGTCGACTTCGATGAAGGCCCGGTACTTGGCGCGCCCTCCGGTTGCGGTGTGATGGGTGTAGTACATGAGGGCGTCGGCGATGACGCGTTCGCCGTCGCCGAGGTGGTGGGCGACTTCCGGGGTCCAGTCCCAGGGGCCGTGTTCGTCGCCGCGGGTGCGGGCGGTCTGGGCGAAGGCGGCGTGGGCGCGGACGACGGTGAGGGTGTGGGCGGTGCGCAGGGAGGCGCCGGCGGTGGTGATCGGGTACGGGGGGCGGTCCTGCATCTGGGGGAGGTGGCGGATGGTGTCGGCGCCGCGTTCGGTGAGGTACCACACGCGGGTGCCGTGGGAGGCGGGCAGCACGGTGTAGTCGGTGAGTTGGGCGGTGCGCAGTCGGTTCAGGGCGCGGGAGAGGTTTTCGCGGCGCCGGTCGGGGAGCAGCACGGTGTGCAGCTGCTGCAGGGTGACCATGCGGTGCTGGGCGATCATGCCGAGGACCTGGCTGGTGAAGTCCTCGGTGGTGGGGGGTACGAAGTGGGGGGTGGTCATCAGCGGTAGCTGCCTTTCGCCAGGTTGGGGGGCGGTTGGTTCGTGAGTACGGCGGTGAGCCGGGTGAACTGGGTGGCGGCGTGGTGTGCTTGTTCGTGGAGCGGGCGGCTGCCGGCGGCCTGGTGGGCTTGCTTGAGCAGGGTGGGGACGTTGCGGTCGCGTTTGAGGTGGCGGAAGTCGTCGTCGAGGTGCGGGCCGCTCAGGCGCACGGGGTGAAGGCGCCGGCCGTGGATGGTGAAGGAGGCGTAGTGCTGGTAGCGGGGGAGCGCGGCGACCTGCTCGGGGCTCGGGTCATCGCCCCATTCGGCGGTGAGGGGGGAGATGGTTTTGCGGGACCCGGTAGTGGTGGCGAGCGTGGAGGAGTTCTGCAGCAGGGCGTCGCGGACCGGCTGGGGCAGACGGGACAGGGCCTGGGTCATGCCGTGGATGCGGACCTGGAACTTGCGCAAGTCTTCGACCATGGCGGCCAGGGATTCGGGCGCGGATCCGGCGATGGTGATCATTTCGTCGAGGTAGGCGCGGAATGGCACGCGTTGATCGGGTGGGGTGGTGCGGCGGGAGCGGCCGGCGCGCAGCAGTTCGTGGGCGATCAGGGAGGACAGCAGCCGGTCGGTGGGCCCGTTGCCGGCGGTGCAGATCCACACGATGCGATGGGTGTCCATGGCGGTGCGCAGGTCGAAATGGCTGACGGGCTGGCCGAGGAAGGCGTGGTAGACGGGGTTGTCGGCGAGGCGGGCCAGGGGGTTGAGGAGGATGCCGAAGGCGTCGGGTGTCAGTGTCGGGAAGACGGTCGACCACCAGCCGGCGGCTGTGTCGTCGGTGTCTGTGGTGAGGGTGGTGCGCAGGGCGGCCAGGACCTGGGTGCGGAAGTGCGCGTCGGTGAGCAGGTTCTGGATGTGGAAGACGGTTGCTTGGGCCTGGGGTTGGCCGGTGTGGCACAGGTGTTGGTTGAGGGTGGTCAGGGCCTGGACACTGGCGGTGAGGATGGCCAGGCCGCGTGGGGCGGTGGCGTCGTCCCAGTGCATGCCGGCGGCCAGTCCGTCGACCACAGCAGCGGTTACTTCGTGGCGCGGGCGCCCGGAGCTCATGTCGAGCAGGTTCCAGGCTCCGACCGGGCTGTGGTCGTCGCCGGGGGTGAGGTCGATGAGCTGGGTGCGGTCGATGAGTGGGGGGTGGGCGAGGTAGGGGGCGGCGCGGTCGAAGGAGTCGCGGTGCGGGTCGAGGTAGAGCAGTCCGCCGCCGGCGTGGGCGCGGGCGATGGCCTGGGCCAGGGCGCGTTCGGTCTTGCCGCAGCCGGCCTTGCCCACGGCAGTCTCGAAAAGGGTTTCTGCTTCGTAGGTGGCGACAAGGCGGCGGGTGCCGTCGGCGGCGGTGAGGGCGCCCTGCAGCAGCAGGCCGGCCTCGCCGTGTTGGAAGGTGGGCAGCTGGGCGGGGAGCAGGGGGAGCACGCAGTGGCGGGTGGGCGGCTTGAGCAGCCCGGTCAGCTCGGGCAGCCGGGCCAGGTTGGCGCGCGGCGGGCGGCACTGGCCGCTCTCCCACCGCCGCCGCCACGCGCGGTGGTACGGCCACTGATCCGGTCCCCATCGCCAGGCCAGCAGCCGCACGCCCCGCGGGGCGAGCCGGGCCTCGTGGGTGAACACCTGGAAGCCGCACTGGACTTGGGAGAGCAGGGCCTGGGCCCGGCCCTGCTGGTTGGAGGCGCAGCGGATCAGGATCTGTACCCGGGCCAGCGGGCTGTCGTCGGCCAGCTTGCCCAGCACCTTCTCTTTGTCGATGCGCCGCACCTGCGGCACCACCAGCGGGGCGGCCTGCGGGGAGCGGTGCTGGGCGAGGGTGCGCAGCGAGTCGGCGGCCGCTGCTACCTCCCGGCGCATCCAGCGGGAGGCCTCGGCGCTCTCGCGCTGCTCGCGGCCGCGGGCCTGCTGCAGCAGCCGCTGGCGCTGCATGTGCAGCGCCGGCCGGGAGGCGGGCTGCAGATCGATGCAGATTTCGACCAGGTCGCCGAGGTGGGTCTTCAGGGCGCTGACGGCGTCGACGATCGGCTGCAGCGGATCCGGCTCGAGCGGCACCTCGCGCAGCGGGGCGGCCGGATTGCCGCGCAGCACCATCTCACCGCACACCTCGAACTCCCGCTGCTTCTCCGGCGGTTCGCCTGCCCGCTCCAGGTTCGGGTCGGTGATGGTGACGGCGTCGCCGAAGCCGCTGATGGCCAGGAACTTGTGCGCCCCGGCCGGCCCTTGCAGCTGGTAGGCCAGGGGATGGTGTTCATCGGAGCGCATGCGGATACGGACGGTGCGGCTGCGCTTGGGTGCCCACCATGGCAGCGCGTTCGCGGCCTGCAGCAGGAGCAGGCCCTGGCGCAGCACCCGCTCCTGGTCCGGGTCGAAGTATGGGGCCGGCGTCATCCGCAGTACGCACCGCTTCGCCGAGGCCCGGGCCGCCAGCTTGTGCAGGATTGCCTCGCACAGTGTCCAGCCGGCCAGCGCGAAGGTGAGCGGTACGTACCAGTGCACGGTCAGCCACCACGCCGCGTGGCCGAGGGCGAAGCAGGCGTCGGCCAGACCCGGCAGCGCGAGTGCGGTCAGGCCGTGGCCGGGGGCAGGGGAATCCACGTGTCATCTCCGAGGTGGTGGCGGAAAGTGATGTCGGTGAGGCGGCCGTCGGTGTAGGTGCCGCCGCGGTCGGCGCCGGCCCACACCAGATGCACCACCGTCCAGCCGGGACGCGGGCCCATGCGGGCGATGACGGCCTGGATGCGGATGCGGGAGAAGGCGGGGACGACCGTGGACGCGGACGGTTCCGCGTCCACGAACGCCGTGGGGAAGGCGCTTCGGCCCAGGCCGGTGAGGTCGGCGAGCAGGACTCTGCGCCCTTGTTCCGCGAGCCGGCGGGCCTGCACGGCGGGCAGGTCGGCGGGCCACGCTGTCTCCAGCAGCCGCTGGATCACTGCGTCTCCTGCCGGTCCCTCGCCGCGCGGGGGCAGCTCACCCGCTGGCGAGACCGGCAAGTTAGAGGGCGTGGGATCGGGATCCGGCGTCGAAGGCTCACCGGCCGGGGCGGTCGTGGCCAAGGACGAGGGCGCACCGCCTGCGGAAAAGTGCGCGTGGATGCTCGGCCGTACGGGCGTGAGAGGACGGGCCGCCGAACCCGAGCGGGGATCGTCCGAGGGCGCGGAAATGAGCGGCCAGGCGAGGACCGTGCAGATGACCGTCGAGACGAGCAGGAGCCAGGGAAACCGCGGTCCTTGATGCCCGGCCTGCCTGTCGCATGCAGTGCTCACAGTAGCCGCGCCCCTCCCGCGTAGCCGGGCAGGGCATCCACCGGGTCCTGGCGGACGGTCGTGCCCGGCCGGGCCGCGTTGATCATCTGCCCGGCGCCGAGGTAGATCCCGGCGTGGTAGATCGTGGCGTCCCGCCCGGCGGCGTAGCCGAAGAACACCAAGTCCCCGGGGTGCAGAGCTTCTGGGCCCTTCGAGGCGGGGATCCGCCGGCCGTGCTTGGCCTGGGCGGCCGCGGAGTGCGGCAGCCGGATCCCGGCGCGGGCGAAGGCGAAGGCGGTCAGCCCGGAGCAGTCGAAGCCGGTGATCAAGGTGCCGGAGGCGCCGTTGGGGGAGCAGCAGGTGCCGGTGGAGGGCCCGGTCGGGGTGCCGCCGCCCCAGGAGTAGGGGACGCCGCGCTGGGCGAGCGCCGCGGCCAGGACGGTGCGGGCGGTGCCGGTCACACCGTGCAGGCCGACACCGCCCGCGGCCGCGGCACGGTACTGGTGGATCCACTGCAGGACGTCTGTGACGTAGGCGGTGCTGTGGTTGTACTGGAAGATCGCCGCCCGCAGCTGGTCGGCCCGGGTGAGGTCGCGGCCGCGGCCGCACAGGTAGGCGGCGGCGCCGAGTGCGGCATCGTCGGCGTTGTGCGGGTCCCGGATGCCGTCAGCGTTGCCGTCCTGTCCGGTTGATGCCCAGGTGGCGGGCATGAACTGGAAGGGGCCGACGGCACGTTCGCCCACTGCGGTGCCGTCCCACCGCCCACCGTCGGTATCGGCGAACACGCTCGTATTGCCGCCGGCGCCGGAGCCGTTGAGCAGCACCCCGAAGATCCTGGGCCGGATGTCGCCGTTCGCCGCGATGGTGCGTCCGGCCGCGTGGTTGGACTCCACCTTGGCGATGCCGGCCAGGATCGGCCAGCCCATCCCTTGACACCGCGGCACCACGCTGCCTACGCGCTGTGCGGCCTGCCGGTAGGCGTGCAGCATGCGCGGCGGGATGTCGGCGCTGGTGCCCGCTCCGGCCAGGCCCGTATCCGCGTATCGCTGCTGCGACAGGACGGCGAGCTTGGCAGAGGCTCCGGACAGCGGCGCCAGGCAGCACGCCGCCAGGGCAAGCACTGCCCCGATCGTGAGGGTCCAGTACAGCGCGCGGCGCGCGGGCCGCACCCGCGTGACCGGGATGTTCATTCTGGGTCACCGCCCGACCCGGTGTCGCTGCCGCCGTCGGGCTCTTGGGGCAGCTTGCTGTCCTGGATGCGGCGGAACATTTCCTGTGCGCGCCGGCGGGAGGCCTCGGAGGCGCCGAGGGATCCGGTGGGCCGGGAGACTGGCGGTGGCATCCGCCGCGTGTTCGCCGCAGGCGGAGGCGCGGACGGCGCTGGTGGGACAGGACCGGGCCGGGGGCCGGGAGCGGCTGGTCCCGAGGCGGCGGTGACATCGCTCCACGACGGCGCGGGCACCGCACGTCGTGCGGGCCGCGGGCTGGGCGCAGGCCAGGCGCTTGCCGGCGCGAGGGCACTGCCCGGCGGGATCGAGGGGGCGGTTGCCGAGGCCGGGGCGATGTGCCGGGGGATGGCGGGGGTGAGGCGGTGGCCACTGGGGGCGGGGCGGCCGGTGGGTTGTTGCAGCATGCTGGCCCAGGCCTGGCCGTCACGGCGCAGGGTGTTGCTCCACACCCGCAGCTGCTGGCGGGTGTCCGTGGTGGCCTTGGAGGCGCTGGCCCTGGTGGTGCGGGCAGTGGCGGGCAGTCCCATGGTCGCGCCGTACAGCAGCCGTCCGCCCTGGTGGGCGAGGCGGTAGCCACGTAGGCGGACGAGGTGGTTGTGGGCGCGGGTGGAGGGCAGGGTGCGGTCGCTGTGCTGGTCGTGCAGCACCTCACCGGTGTCCGGGTCGATGATCCGGCCGTCCCTATTGCGATAGCGGTGCGGTGGCCCCGCGGCCGCGGACGGGGATGCTGCATTGTGCGGCGCGGTGGATTCGCTGCCGCCCGCGATCGGTTTGCGCAGCTTGGTGAGCTGGTCGGCCCCGGGGTGCCCACCGACCACGGCAGCCCACGCGGCGCCCGCCGCGAGCCGGGTGCCGGCGACGGCCAGGCCGATGGGGGCGAGACCGCGGGAGGCCTCGGCGTTGGCGTCGGCCAGCAGCCGGGCCGGATCGCCCGGGGTGCCGGTGCCGTCGGCCAGACCCGCTACGGCGCCGTGCAGCAGGCCGCCGGTGCCATATCCCAGCCCGGTCACGCCGCGACCGCGCAACGAGGCCCCGGTGAACAGGCCGCCGCCGGCTCCGCGACCGATGGACATGGCCAGCGCCGCGCCGAGCTGGGAGTCGCCGGCCAGGTGGCTGCCGCCGATCTTCGCGTAGCGCATGCGCAGGGTGAGCCGCTGGTTGAAGGCGACGATCATCGCCAGGAGGCGGCGGTGGAAGGCGAGGCCGACCAGGGCGAGGACGTCGATGAGCAGGAGTCGTTCGGCCATCAGATCGGGGCCGTCGGTGAGGATGACGTCGAGGGTGATACCGACCGCGGGGATGAACGCGGCAACGGCGAGGATCGCGGCCATCGCGATGCCGAACAGGCCGAGCCACTTCCACACCACCGACCGGCTCGGGCCGGGCAGCATCCCCCACACGAACGTGACCCCGCCCGCCGCGGCCGCCCCCGCACACACAGCCGAGATGCCCAGCAGCACCACCGCGGCGGACAGCAGCAGCGCACAGATCAGCAGCGCGGCGATGAACACCATGACGACCGCGGCCACCCGCCACCAGGACGGCTGCTCCGCATAGGCGGCGCACGCCCGGCCGACCGGCCCGGCCGCCCGCAGGTCCTTCAGGAACGCCGCGAACTGCTGGTCATCCTCCGTCAGAACTGGGGCTACCTCCTCCAGGAGTTGGCCGCCGGGGGTGAGCTCGGGCAGCGTTTCCGGGCCCTTGTCACCGGGCTCGCGCTCGCACCACTTGCGGCCCTCACCCTTGATCAGCCGGCAGGGATCGTCGGCGTCCGCACCCTTGTCCTTCTTCTTGGTGCTGGGGCGGTAGCCGCCGGAGACCCACTTCAGGTGCACCCGGTAGGCCTTGCGGTCACCGGCCTTGCCCGGGTCCAGGATCCGCCCGTACTGCACCAGCATGTACGGCTTGACCACCAGCGCGTTGGTGACCGCGTCCTGGATCGGCCGGGCCACCTTCTTAGCGCCCGCCGTACCGCCGCCGCGGGTGTTGTGACAGGCGTTCTGGGCGGGACCGGTCACGCTGGCGCACGGATCCGCGTTCGAGACCTTGCTGCCCCAGGCGTGGGCGTCGACGGTCTTCTGCGCGATCTCGCCGGCCGCGGCCTGGGTCTGCAGGATCGGGCCGTCCTTGCCGAGCAGGAAGTTCGGCGTGACGAACACCGAGGCGGCCAGCGCCCCGATCACCAGCGTCAGCGCGATCTCACCCACCCCCTGGGCGTGTTTGCCGCGCACCAGCAGCACCAGGCCGAACACGAACGCCCACGCCAGCAGCATCGCTTTGAGCCCGAGGTCGTCGACGACCGTGTCGGTGTAGACCTTCGACAGGTGCTGCGCGGGGGCGGCCAGCAGTTTCAGCAGCGGGAAGCGGTAGGCGACTTCGATGCCCCAGCACGCCAGCCCGACCAGGACCCGGACCACCGTGAACAGCCCGCCGAGCACCATCGCCTGGGTGTTGGAGGTCAGCGCGAACACACTGCCGCCCTGCGTGCCGACCTCGTAGCCCTTGAGCGAGGCGCCCTCGGAGGTGTCCAGCTCCAGCGGGGACAGCAGCCCGCCCCCGCCCGCCGCCGCAGTGTCGGCGGCCTGCGTGACCGCGGTGTTCACGGTGAGGAAGACCACCGCCAGCAGGACGGTGAAGCCGGCGGCGCGCAGCGTGCCGCGGTCCGGGCGCCTCATCACAGTCCCTGACGACGACGGTGGAGGACGTACAGGGTGGTGATGCCGATGGCGAGTACCCCGAGCGGCCAGGACTCGGCGAGCGCCAGCGGATGGTCGGGGGCGGCGGCGGGGGGCGGAGCACCCAGGCAGAAGCCGTGGGCCGGGCCGACGACCGCGTCACACACCGACGATGTGGCGGACGCCCCGTCAGGCGGCGCCTGCTCGTGGACCGCGGCGGCGTCCCGGACGGGGGAGGGGCTGGAGGCCCGGAAGGCGTCTCCGGTCTGCGGCCACCAGGCGGCAGGCAGCCTCGGGCCGA
This sequence comes from Streptomyces sp. NPDC016845, assembly GCF_044332585.1. Taxonomy (NCBI): domain Bacteria; kingdom Bacillati; phylum Actinomycetota; class Actinomycetes; order Kitasatosporales; family Streptomycetaceae; genus Streptomyces; species Streptomyces sp. NPDC016845. The sequence continues at coordinate 48,895 of NZ_JBIRPI010000033.1, forward strand.
CGAGGACAACAATCAGCGCGCTGGTAAGCAGGGCCACAACGGTGCCGATCACGGCACAGGCGGCAACCCGGCGGCGCCGCTCCCACAGACGGATCGTCACGAGGTCGCCTCCTGACTGCTGATCGGCCCACGGGTGTCGGCTTGTTGCTTGTCGCCGGGGGTGGTGCGGATGTGGGCGTCGATACGCGCCACCGCGGGGATGCGGACCTTGATGCGGCCGGTGTTGTTGCGCGGCCCGGTCAGGAAGATTTCGCCGGCCCGTTCGGGCACCCCGACGGGGGAGAGGTCCTGGACGGTGCGCACGAGGTTGTCGTCTTGGCTGTCCAGGCCGATGAAGTGCAGTCCGCGGCGGACCGAGTCCCGGTCGGTGGTGCGCGAGAGGGCCTTGTAGGCGAACAGGTTGCGGTCGGGGCCCAGTTCCTTGGCGTCGTGGGCGCCGGCGATGAGGCCGGCGTTGTGCTTGCGGCCGTCGTGCAGGATCTCGTGGACCAGCGCGGTGCCCTCGGCGGAGCTGGTCAGCCAGTACAGCTCGTCGGTGACCACCGCGCAGAACCGGGAGGGGTCACTGAAGGCGGCCTGGCGGGCCATCGCGGCGATCAGATAGAGCACCGCCCGTCCGATCAAGGCCTCCAGCGGCTGGTGGGCCAGGATCTCCGGCTTCTCGAAGGCATCCTTCGGCGGCAGGGTGAGTCCGGTGGTGGTGACCACGAGCAGGTCCGCGGTGGCATCTCCGTCCAGCCGCGCGACGGGCAGGGCGGGGTCGAACACCATCGCGGCGAGGGGGTTGGTGGTGACCAGGCGCAGCATGCCAGCCGTCGATGCCGCCGCATCCGCGCGCTCGCCCGGGTCGGTGGCTGCGATCCGGCCCAGGTGTTCGATGACCTTGGCCATCGACGCATCCTGCTGCCCCGCGGTCTCCTCGACCGCGTGATGAAGCACTTCGCCCTGCAGGCTCATCGCGCCGATTCCCAGCTGCAGGGTCAGGTAGTTGAGGGCGTACTGGCGGCCCGCGGGTCCGGGAAAGACGCGCAGCGGGTCGATGGACACGGCGGCACGCGCGGCGTCGATGATCTGGCAGCGGCCCGTCGCGGAGCCGCGGGCGAAGCGGGCCCACTCCCGGCCCGGTGTGCGGTCGATGCAGATCGCACGCCCGCCCCGGTCGATCGTCGCGGACTGGACCAGCTTCTCCAGCACGCTCTTGCCGCCGCCGAGATCACCGACAACCGCCAGCGACGCGGACGCATCGTGCTGCGGCGCGTCGGAGACGTTGACCATGACCGGGCGGGTGGTGCCGCAGTCCAGGTCCTGACCCAGCAGCATCCCGTCGGGATCACCAGCCTCGGTGCGGGCGAACGCCCCGCACATCGCCCAGTCCTCGGCGAGCTGATGCTGGGTGAACTCCCGCACGCTGTAGGGCTGGGCACTGCCCGGCAGGCCGAGCAGGAACAGGTCCTGCTGCCGCCCGACCGGGCGCACCAGCCGGTAGTTCGCCCCGGACAACAGCTTCTCCAGCGCCCGGGCCCGGGCATCGCACAGCTGGGCGGTCGGCGCCCACACGGTCAGCACCGTCACCGACTGCACTTCCACCTCAGCTGCGTTGCGGGCCAGGCGGCCGTCCATCTCCCCCAGGTCGCGCGCGGCCTCGGGAAGGTCGCAGGGCAGACCGGTGGGCCGGGCATCGTATTGGTCGACCTGATCGACCAGCTCGGTGCGCTTGCGCTGGATCTTGCGCCGGGCCTCCTCCGCCTCGATGAGGTTGAGGCTGACGGTGAAGTCGACGGGGAAGTCGAGCGCCTCCAGCTGCGCAAACAGATCCGCGGCCTGCACCGCGATGGCAGGCGGCGCCTCGGCCAGCACCAGCTGCGCCTGATAGCCGATGCCGTCCGGGGTCTCCACCTGCAGCCAGCGTCGCTGCAGCGGGGAGATGCTCTCCTTCCACCACTGCCGGGCCGTCAGGTTTCCCCCAGAGAGACAGGGCAGACTGCGCAGCGCCTGCCGCCAGCCGCCCGTCCGCTCCTGCTCGGTGGCGGGGGAGGGGTGGCCGCCCTCGTGCAGGCGCACCTGCCCGAGGTCGGCGTAGCTGGGGGAGGCCAGCACTCCCGCACGCGTGCCGCCCGCGTACAGCGCACTGGCGGACGCCTCGCTCAGCAGCGGCTCCCGCACCCCGCGGTGCAGCGCATGCTGCACCAGCCACACGATCTCGGCCGGGGTGGCCCGGCGGAACGGCACCGCGCCGGCGATCTGCGCCTCCACCTGTGCCGCCTTCTCCCGCGTCCGCGCCAGCTCGTCCGCGCTCACGGGGGCGGGCACCAGACCCAGGGAGTCGGCCAGCTCCCCGAACGCCCCCACTCCTAGGCCGCCGGCCACCAGCCCGCGCCGGCCCGTGCTCTGCAGCGACAGGGGGACAGCCAGCCACAGGGTCCGCCGGTGCATCTCCGCGCCCTCCAGCACATCGAGCGCCGCCTCGACATGCTCCACCCACGCACCCGCCGCCGGCCGAAGCTCACCTTCGTCGCTGAGGCCCTCGAGCATCCGCCAGGCGACCTCGGACGGATCGACCTGCGCGCACACCCCGAACAGGCGCGGCTGACCGGACAGCGAGCGCACCAGCTGGGTGATGCGCTGCAGCTGCTCCTCGCGGACCGTGGCGGCCTGGTAGGCGCCGTGCACGGCGTCGGTGCTGTGCCCGTCCTCGCTGGGCTCGGGGTGCAGCCGGTACAGCGCCCAGCTGTGCCCCTGGCTCGACCACACCAAGTGGCCGGCAATGTGACGAATCGGAATGCGCATCAGTTCTGCTCCTGTGCAGCGAGAAGGGCCACCTGGATGGGCGACAGCGAGCGCCGTGCCACCGCCGGCGCGGTCGCCAATGCGGTAGCGGGAGGCTTCGGGGCGAGCCAGGACCGCGGTGCAAGAGCCGCTCGGCGAGATGCCTGGCGCGGCAGGATGTGGGGCCAAACCGTCGTGGCGGAAACCTCCGGGCAGGCCAGAGGCTGCAACGTGAAGGATCCTGTGAGAGGCTGCGGTCGCCGATCGCGGGCGGCCCGCCCGCCGATGCGGCCCCCGACGGGCTGCACGATCCGGGCCAGAACACCGAGCGCACAACCGGCCGGAGTGCGGCCGGCGACTTTATGACGGCGGCACACGAAGAGTGCGGTGGCCCACGCCACCACCGGCACCGGACCGAGATACGCCCACCACAAAGGGGCGGTTCTGACCAGCAGCAGGCCACCCAGCGAGAGGAGGGCGATCTGCACCGCGTTGAACGGCCCGAACGGGATCTTCCAGTCCGCGAACTTCCCGATCACCCACGGCAGACGACGCGCGCTGGTGTAGTAGCGGGCCGCGCGCACCGGACCGGCGGCCGCGCTCATGCCGACCACCCGCTCAAGGCCATCCCCCGCACCCCGTGAGCCGGCTCTGGTCCCAAAGGCGTGTGCTGCTGGGCGGCGCCGTGGGCGGGGTTCTTGACCTCGTCCTCGACCTTGTCCGCCAGATCCTCGCGGGCGTTGTAGATGCCCAGCGCCAGCACCATCAGCAACAGGGCTCCCACCCCGGCTTTCAGGCTGAAGCGGGTGATCAGGACGTAGAGCACGATCAGGACCAAGGCGGCCTTGAGGCCGTTGTTGGCCCAGCCCTTGAACATGTCGATCCACCCGTTGCCGAGATCATCGAGCTGGCCGGCCAGAACCATCGGACGCAGACTGTTCACTTCGCCCCGCCTCCGCCCGAGGTCAGGGCGGCGATCTCCCAGCGCCCGCCACGCGCGGCGAGGGTGAGCTCGTAGGACAGCGGCCACCTGCCAGCCTTGGTGCGGGCCCGCACACTGGCCTGGAGATGTACGCGAGTGCCGTCCCCCGGTACCTTCTGTTCGGCCGCGGCCTGCTCGCGGGCGCTCACGACCTCGAGGTCCACCCGCTCGGCCACACCGGGGCGGACCGCCGCCAGAACGGTCGTGGGGGAGAGGTAACGGTCGACTTCTTTGCTACCGGTGAGGTAGGCCGACAGGAAGCCGCTGACCGTGTCCGACAGCGGACCGTCCGGTACGTCCACCCGGTAGGGCGACGGAGCCGTCCTCGCGGGGCCGGGCGGGGCCACCAGGGCGGGCGTGCCGGTCACCGTGACCGCGCCGCCCGACATCGATGAGGTCACCGGGACGGCGAAGTAACGGACACCGTCGGCGTACTGAGCCGCGACCGTGACCGACCACTGCCCTCCCGCGCTTCGCACGCTGCGCACCGCAGCGACCGTTCGGGGCGCTGTAGCGGTGTCCGCCGACTCGGGCAGCGCCACGTCCGGTGCCAGCTGCAAGGCACGTACCGCGTCGCTGCTGTCGGGAGTGTCGGCGTCGGCGCGCAGCCACGCGTCGAGGAATACGGCGGCGTAACCGGACGGGTCCATGGGCCTTGCGGCCGCAGCGGTGCGGGCGGGCGCCGGGGCGCTCTGGGCGACCGTCGGTGCGGGCTGGGTGAGGACGAGCGCAAGTGCGGCGGGCCCGGCCATCAGGCAGGCCCACACACCGGCGCGCCCGAGCCGCACGGCGCGGAAGGTGTGGGCGAGCTCGACACCGGCTGCCGTCGGCGGCGCCTCGCGAAGGGGTGCTGGCATCAGCGATCTCCTGGGGGAGCGATGAGTTGATGCCATGACCAAACCCAGCAAGCCGCACCACAAGGCGCACCAGTTCCGGGGGCGTAGGTCTCGGGTGAGTCACGATCGCAGTGGTGCGCTGACTGGTGCGCGAAGTGGTGCGCGCAGCGGTGCGCGTTCTCCAGGCACCCGCACCGGCCAAGGACGCGAGGGGGATCGGGCCGCGCCCACGTTTTCGGGGAGTCTTCGGCTGGGACGGGCAGTCTCCCGCACTCGGCGGTAGGCCCCGCATCGTTCACGAGCGCCAGTTCGGTGCGGGGAGGCGTTGCGCCCGCTCATGGCGCCCGAGCTGCGCAGTGCTTCTTGGGCGACGCATTCTTGCGCGCCTTCTACTGCGCACGGACCGGATGTGAGATGCGCAGTGCGCATCTCGCATCGTGTGCAGTCGGGAGTGAACTGCGTGGCGGCTGTGCAGCAACCAAACCGCGGCACACTGCGCACCCGGAGCGCGTGCTGCGCAGTGTGCAGCACCTATGACGGCGGCCGGGCGGTTACCTCACCGAACTGGTGCGCACTGCCCGCTGCGAACTTCGCGGGCGAGGCAGAACCACTGGCACGGGTACTCCCGAACGCGCACCAGTGCAGAGGGCATCCATCCGGTGGGCACCACCTGCGCTCCCGTGTGCGCACGCCGGTGAACTGCGGCGGTGCGCGTTTCGGTGCGCCTTTGAAGTCCGGCCGAAAGGCGTACCAGTGGCAGGGGCACGCATCCCGTGCACCGTCTGCGCCCCCGTGCCGACGACGCTGTCCGACCATCGCTCTCGGTGCGCACCGAGGGATCCGGGTGCGCACCAGAGTTTGCACGGGCCCTCAGGTCCGCTGCTGCCGCGGGACACCTGTCCCCCGCACAAGCACGGTGCGCACCACGTCACCCGGGCCACTGCGCACCACCTTCACCGGTGCACTGCGCACCCGTTCTCGGGCCCGTGACTGCGCAGTCGGGCACACGCACTGCACAACTTGCCACTGCATCCTCTCCGCCCTCTGCGCCAAGGCCGGCCGGTCCACTGCGCATCCCGCTGTCCTCGTGTCCGTGCCGGCGTTCGCGAGCGCGAGAGGAGTGGCGTGAGCCGTCCACTGGAGCCTGCGCCTGCTCGAGCCACCGAAGGTGCACCGCTGGGCGCACCACTCGCCGTACCTCGGATCGTGGCGCAAACGTGATCGCTCAGCCCCGAACCGGTGCGCCTTGTGGTGCACCCTGACGGGTCAACTCCGGCATGACACCCACGATCCGCAGCACGCGTTTCTCGCCTGCGGGTCCCGGACGGACGGAGCAGACCGTGAGCGGAGCAAGCCGGGGTTTTGGCGGGCTGATCCAGCGCGGGCCGATGGCCGTCGACGTGGTCGGCGCCTACTACACGACCGTGTTCAACCACGCGGTGCGTGATCGCCGGCTCTCGCGGCGGGCCCGTGGCCTGCTGGTCGAGCTGCTCAGCCACCAGGACGGCTACGGCATCTCCCTGGCGGCGCTGCTCAGGGCCGGCCCGGAGGGGAAGGCGGCGCTGACGACGGCACTGCGGGAGCTTGAGAGCTACGAGTATCTGAGGCGCTACCGGGCCCGCGATGAGCGGGGCAGGCTCGGCGACACCCTCTTCCACATCACTGACATGCCCCACGGGCTGACCCTCACCGCACCCGCTCCACCACCCCGCCACGACGACCGCGACAGCCCCGCACCTGCCTCTGGCACCCCCGAAGCGCATCTGCGCAGGCCAGAACCAGAGTCCGAAAATCGATCTCTGGACACCGAAGCGCAACCCCGCAGGTCAGAACCAGAGTCCGATTTTCCAGCGCTGGGTAACCCAGCGCTGGAAAATCCGCCCCCTAAGAAGAACAACCTCAAGAAGACCAACCAGCAGAACACCAATCCCCTCCCTCCCTCCGCGCCCAGCACGCGCAAAACGGACGGGACGGATGCCACCACGACCGCTCGGGGCGAAGCCACGCTGTTGTCGATCGCCCGCCACCACCCCGAACTGCACGCCGCGCTGGCCACCGGCAGCACCCTCGCCGACCAGGCCCCGCTGGTGGGCCGTCTCCTGGCCGGCGGCGTCCCCCGTGAGCACATCCGCGAGGCGCTGGTGGGCCGCCCGTATCCGCCGCCGTCCGAGCGCACCCACTCGCTGGCCGCTCTGGTGGCCGCCCGGCTGCGGCAACTCGCTCTCCTGGCAGCGGCCGGCGAACGCGCCCCTGACCGGCCCCGGCAGAACCCGTCGGGGCCGGCTGTAGCCGCACGGTGGGGAAGGACTGTCGTGGACGTGGTGGTGCGCAAGCACGAGTGCGAGGGCCGCGACGGCCTGTGCGGTCTTCCCGTCGGCGCCCCGGGCGAACTGTGTCCCACGTGCGCTCGTTTGTCCCAAGGAGAAGGGTGACAGCCCCGCAGATTCGGGGGCCGGGGAGCGGAGGCAGGGGCCGGTGCCGATACTCATCGTGGCGACCGCGCTATGGGGTGGGGCATCCGGCTGGTGCATCCTGGCCGCGCTGCACCGTTTGGCCGTGCCCGCCGGTGACCCGTGGCGCACCACCTGTCCCCACGGCCACCCTCTTCCGAACCACCTCTGGGGCTGGCTGGCCCCCTGGTGTGCGGCAGGCGGCCACCGCTACCCCTCGACAGCCCGCGCAGGGTCGATCCCGGCCGCCGTGATAAGCGTCTGTGGCCTGCTGGCATTCACCACCGGGCCACACCCCGAACTTGTGGTGTGGCTGCTACTGACCCCGGCCGGCACGCTGCTGGCATTGGTGGATGCCCGCACCCACCGGCTGCCCGATGTCCTGACCCTGCCGCTGGCCGCCGTGGCCCTGGCGCTGCTCGGCGCCGCGAGTCTGCTGCCAGGGGCCGCCGGAGCATGGACGGGCGCGCTGCTCGGCGCCCTCACCCTGACCACCCTGTTCCTAATCGTGTTCCTGGCCAGCCCGCGCACCCTGGGCTTCGGCGACGTCAAACTCGCCCCCGCGCTCGGCACCGTGCTGGGCTGGTACGGCTGGCCGCTGCTCCTGCTCGGCCTCTTCATCGGCTGCCTTCTCGCCGCCGCCCACGGCCTGCTTCTCATCGCCCGACGCGAGGCAACTGCCCGCACGGCCCTTCCCTTCGGTCCGCCTCTCCTGCTCGGCGCACTGCTCGCCATCGCGGCGGACCGTCTCCTGTTTTGACGCGGCACCGCTGTGCCCCGTGAGTGGGATGGAACAGCGGCTTCCGTGGCCGCCGGCGTCCGTGGAGGGCTTCTTGGCGCCGTCAGCCCAACGAGTGCGCCAGTCCAGCAGGTTGGAACAGGATCGTTCATCGCGGAGCGCCCGTGCCGCACCGGTCTTCACCCCGCAGCGATGTCCCGGAACCCGCCCTCGCAGTACCAGGGGTTGTCGGCGAGCGCGCGGTACAGGGCCGCCATCCAGTTGTTCTGCCGGGGCTTGCTGCGAAAGCGCATGGGTGTGGTTCTCCGTGAGTGAGGTTGTCGATCAGGCCGTGAGTTTGTAGCTGGGCTGGTCAGCGGCGGGGTGGAGTCGGTGCTGTTCGGCGTGCAGGTGGAAGTCCCAGTACTGGGGCATGTCTCCGTTGGGTGCGGCTCTCGGCTCATACAAGATTTTCGTGGGCGTTGATCGCTGAACTGTCGATAACGGGGCGTGACATCGTGCGTGTCCGGCGAGACGCTGGGGCTGTGTGACGAGACGCTGTTACTGCTGCTGCCTCATCTGGAGTCGGTAGTGGTCGAGTCGGTCGAGGTGACCGACGAAGTGCTGATCGTCACCGCCCAGACGCGGGACGGCCCGGTGGCCTGTCCGGGGCGCGGGACGGTGGCGGACTGGGAGCACAGCCGGTACGTGCGGCACGTCGCCGACGAGGCGGTCGGCGGGCGCCCGGTGCGCATCGATCTGTCGGTGCGTCGGCTGTACTGCGAGAACCCGCAGTGCGTGAAGACCACGTTCGTCGAGCAGGTCGACGGACTCACCGTGCGCTACCAGCGCCGCACTCCGGGACTGCAGGCGATCGTCGTCGCCGTGGTCACGGCCCTGGCCGGCACAGCCGGCGCCCGGCTCCTGCACTGCCTGCACCAGCAGCTGAGCTGGGCGGCCCTGCTCGGCTGCCTGATGAGATGGCCCGATCCGCCGGCGCCGACCGTGCGCGTGGCGGCCGTGGACGATTTCGCCCTGCGCCGATCCCGCCGCTACGGCACGTTGATGATCGATGTGGAGAGCCGGCTGCCCCTGGATGCCTGGGACACCCGCGAGGGCGCACAGGTGACCGACTGGCTGCGCGCCCACCCGCAGGTCCACACTGTGTGCCGGGACGGCTCGGCGGTCTACCGCGGCGCGATCACCGCCGCCTCTCCGGCGATTGTCCACGTCAGCGACCGCTTCCACCTGTGGCAGGGGCTCGGCCGCAAGGTCTACGAAGTGGTCGCGGCCCACCGTGGCTGCCTGCCCGACCCCGCGCCACACACCACCGCACCGCGCCACCTCGGAGGACGCACGGCCGCCCGGGTGCCCGCAACCACGCCGAGGGCTGTTCGTGAGTAGTGCTGAGCTGCGGCGAATTGGCCCTTGTATTGATCGCCCGTCGCACGGATGATCGTTGCCCGTGGTCACTACTCGTACAGCGCCGCCAGGCGGGGCAGTCGGCGGGCGAGTTCGTCGCTGTCGTCGAAGTCGAAGTCCCAGGCCGGATCGAGGTCGGGGTAGCGCGCGGTGGATACGGTATCGGGGATTTCGCCCCCGGTGGCGGCCAGATGGGCATGCCAGGCAATGCCGAGGGCGTCCTCGCACTCGAGTTCGTAGCCCTCGGGCGCGGCCTCACGGACGGCGGGATTGTCGGCCAGCGTGTCGGGGTCGGCCAGAACCTGCTCGAATACTGTGCGACCCTGCATGATCAGCCAGCCGCGGAAGTAGTCGAAGCCGTCGTCGGAACATCCGCCGTTGATCATGTATGCGGCCGCCCAGAGTGGGGCCCGGTAGGAGTCGGCGAGGAGTTGGTACACGGCTTGGTGGGTGCCGATGATCGCTTGAAGAGGGCGGCTTGCCAGCAGGGCGGTGGCCTCCTGGGCGATGGCGTCGGTGTCCGCCGGGGCGGGTATGTGTTGGCGTGCTTGCTCGATCAGGTCCCAGAACTGCCGCATGTCCATAGCGGCAGAGCTTGCCATGGGGCTCTGACATTCGGCTGTGGCTGAGGTGACGGTTGTCGTTCCCGTTGTCCACATGATCCCAATACGACTGGTTGCACTTGTTGCGATGCATTGGCGGCGTTTCGTGGTCATCTCCTACAGTATGGAATGAAGTGTCGGCCAACTTCGCAGCGAAGCAGACGGGTTGGCCGTCCGAAGCCTCGCACTGGAGGGGCGGTTCGCCATGTCCTTGCTGGAGAAGTTGCAGACCCGGGCATCCGAAGCGCGGGCGCGCGTGGAGAAGCTGCGCATGGAGATCGCTGCACTGGAAAAGGAGCTGGCCGCCCAGGAGGCGGAGCTGGCCCGTTGGGGGGTGGCGGAGGAGGCGGTGCTGCAACTGATGGAGGAGGACGAGGCAGCCACCGGGCAGGCCGCGCCGGGGATGGATGGGTCGCCTGCGGTTGCTGCGGCGGTGGCGGCCCGCTCCCGGGTGGTGTCGGCGCCGGTGACGCGGGCGGATGGCCGGGTGCTGGAGGAGTCCTACGAGAATGTGGTGCTGGCCCTGGCCTCGGCCGGGCGGCCGCTGCGGGCCCGGGCGGTCTGCGAGGCGGTCGGCTGGCAGGCGGACCATCGGCCGGTGGAGCGGATGCGGATCAAGCTGAAGCGGCTGGTCAAGCAGGGGTGGCTGACCGAGGGCGAGGTCGGCCTGTTCGCGATCGCGCCTGGGGTCGGTAATCCGCCGGACTCGGCTGCGGTCGAGGGCGGCACCGTCGCCCAGGACGGGGGAGGTGACGCCGCCGGGAGTGCGATCCCGGCGGCGCCTGGGGTTGCGTGAGCGCCCTGAACAGTGAAGAAGAGGCTCGCGCGTCTTCGACGATACGACTGTTGCAGTGCGTTGGGTTCGCCGGGCCGTAACTGTGTTCTGGCCTGCGGTTATTGCAGACCGTGAGCTGGTGCCGGGAGGGCTTGGCGCACGATGGCTGCAGTGTTACCGGCGCGCAAGCGGCGGCCACAGCGGGGTGTTCAGGCCCGCCTCGAGGCGGGCGATGGTGGCGACGTCGGGCCAGCTGCGGCCGTCGAGGACGTCGGCGATGGTCTGCCGGTTGACGCCCAGGCGATCAGTCGCCCTGCGCCGGCTCCAGCCTCGCTCGGCCAACGCGATGGCGAAGTGGCGGGCGATGGCCTAAACGACTGCTGCGGCGATGTCGTCGACGACCGTGTCGGGCCAGGCTTCCGGATTCCGGGCCAGTTCCCGGGGGGCGCGCGAGCGCGCCGAGCCTAATCCGTAGTTAAGGGCGTTCCGATGGAGCGGGATCTTCTCGGGATGTTCGAGTGCCGGATCGTGACACCCAAGGGCAGTCGGGCGATCTTCGCCAACGTAGACCGGGTGCGCGGTCCTGGTGGTGGCGGCCACGTCGGCGCCGGACGGAGGCATGGCGCCGAGCGGGCATCAAACCCTAGTCGGAGATCGGCAGCGTCCAGTGCTTCGTGGCCGCCACCACTCAGCAGGTGGGTGTTGGCGTGCATCGGTGCTGGACGGACATCTCCGATGGACCGGGCGCGGGACGTCTACATCAAGAGCGATGCCGCCCAGGATCGTCAAGCGTCAATACCCACCGCCTTGATCACTCGTTGGTGTTGGTGGTGCGAGCCCGCCGTACGGTGACCCCTCGTTACGCCCGAGCCGTTCGAGCTCCTGCGTAGACCGGGGCCCGCGGGGTGCGCTGGTGCCACGAACGGCTAGTGAGGTGTCGGCACATCCGCGATGCGGTTGATGCCTGGGATTAGGTAGCTCGCGTGGCCCGCATGCGCTCGTGACCAGCGCAAACATCTGCACATTGGGAGGGGATTCCCTTGATGTACTGCGGCATCGACTGGGCGGAACGCACACACGACGTCGCCTGGTCGACGACGTCGGCATGCTGGTGGCCAAGCGGCACATCACCGACGATGCACCCGGTTACAAAATCCTGCTGGAACTGCTCGCCGAGTACGGGGACAGTGAGGAAAATCCGATCCCGGTCGCCATCGAGACTTCCCGGGGCCTGCTGGTCGCGGTGCTCCGGACCGGTGCCCGGCAGGTGTTCGCGATCAATCCCATGGCCGCCGCCCGCTACCGGGATCGCCACGCGGTCTCGCGCAAGAAGTCCGACCCCGGCGACGCCCTCGTCCTGGCAAACATCCTGCGCACGGACATGCACGCTCATCGACCGCTGCCCAATGACTCCGACCTCGGCCGCGCCATCGCCGTCCTTGCCCGCGCTCAGCAGAACCACGATGGCGGCTATGAGGCACAGCGCGCCGAACGTACCGACAGACAGGGCGATCGCACTCTGATGCTGGAAGCTTCGTGACACCACGAAACCAAGGCTCACTCCAGTCATCGCCAGCACCATACTGGCTTTGGTGTCCGCCCGTGCAAGTTCACTGGTCAGCGTCCTGAGCGCGTCATTCAAGTTGTCGGACGAACAGTCTTGGGCGCCGTTGGATCCTTGCATCTGGGTCATGGGCTTCCCCTCCAATTCCAAAGACGTTCATGGGCGGCGATCAGTTCGTCCCGATCGCCCGACGCCTCAACTCGTCGTCCTGGGTCGGCCCTCGTGAGTGCCACGGCGAGCCAGTATGCGGTGGTCGCCCGGCTCGATGCCTGTCCGCTGGGCAAGGCCCGGGCCGTGGCCGCGCAGATGACGGAATTCGCCGGCCGGCTGGCGGCCGTGGCCGCGCACACGCTGCCCTGTGCCGTCGGCGTAGACGTCGGACGCTTGTTCAACCCGTATTGTCTAGGCCACCGCCGGGTGGTGGTGCAGGCCAGCATGGCGCGGTCTGTGCACGCCTACGTAGCCGACCCGGCACAGGCGTTGGTCGTGGAGCAGAGAACGGGCTTCAACTCTGGACCCGATCCGCGGGGACCATCCCCGCGCGTGCGGGGAACAGGCGTTTCGCCCGGTCACGGTGAGAGTCAGGGTGGGACTATGGGACTATCCCCGCGCGTGCGGGGAGCAGGAGACCTCGTTCGCGGTGACCTACTGGCCGGTGGGACCATCCCCCGCGCGTGCGGGGAGCAGGCCAACGACGAGTTCGGCGAGCCCGCTGAGCCGGGACCATCCCCGCGGGTGCGGGGAGCAGCCGAGCGGCCGTCCGTCGCCGTGCCCCCGGGGCCCATCCCCGCGGCCGGGCCTCACCATCGAGCGAGGTCCCGATGGGACCATCCCCGCGCGGGGAGCAGACACGCGGTGGTGCGACGTCGAGATCCCCGGCAGGACCATCCCCGCGGGTGCGGGGAGAAGAGAATCTGACGGGCGCGGCGCTGCCC
>NZ_JBIRPI010000034.1:0-59720 GCF_044332585.1 Streptomyces sp. NPDC016845
CACGCCTGCGCGCCCACGGCGTCCCCGTCGAGCTGCACCTCTACCCCGGCGCCTACCATGCCTTCGACCTGTTCGCCCCACAGTCCCAACTCGCGACGAGCTTCCACCACGCCCTGAACGACTACCTCGTCCGACACTTCACGAAGTCCCAGACAACAGCGACTGCCAGGTAACACGCGTGACGGCAAAGCCATCAAGACGGGCAGCCGTGACGCGGCGATCTGGCTGACGTCGGTCGAGTACGTCCGCCAGCACGAGGACGAGACCGAGCGACGAGTTCGTCCGTCACGACCGAGGGGACGGCGACGGCGACGACGTCGGCGCTGGCGCCGACGTGCGGATGGTCTTGAGCAGATCGCTGCTCGTGCTGTGCAGGGCGAACTTCTCGACGATGCACGTGTCCAAGATGATCAACGCGAATGCTCCCCGTGCCTCACGCTTCTGGTGATCGAGGATGGCAGCCCATCGTGGAGGCGCGCACCGCGATTGCAGGAGAACGAGCTGTCCGTCCCCGCGCTCCTTGGCGTGTAGCGGGCCGCGGCCTCGATCCCGCGCCGCCAGTACGCGCCTTCCGGCTTCACACCCGCGGCCCCGGGAAGCGGGCGAGCTGAGCGGGATCCCGGGGACTGGAGAACTGCAGCAGCTCCCGCGCCCGCGCGCTCAACGCCTCGGCCGCTTCCGAGGCGTCGACGTCGTCCGGGAACCTCCCCTTCAGGCCCGTCAGCCAAATCGGCTTCCTGACTGCTTCGATGTCTGCGAAGATCATGAGTGTGACCGAAGCAGACCCGCATGCCTTCTCCGCGGTGGAAGAACCTGCCGTGGCTGTGCGAGACGAGCGGCGTGGGCTGCTGGCCGTGGCGGGTAGCCGCGGATATGGCGTCCCGGCCCCGGTAGCGGTCTATGAGACGTCCGATCTGAGCTGCCGCCTTCTCGTTCACTCGCGTTTCCCTGTGCACGCGATGGCCTTCCATCCTGCGCTCCCGCTGCTCGCATTAGGCACTGGCCGTTACGACGGCGGCTACTTCTTCGAGGGGGAACTACTGCTCCTGAACCTGCAGTCCAGCGAAAACCGATCACTCATCGAGCACGAGATCGGCCGGCAGGTCCTGGAGCTGGAGTGGGTCGACGAACACGCCCTGCGGATCCTGATGGCCCCGCCCGACGACTGGCAGGACAAACGGGCCCGTCTGGAGGGGCACGTCGTGGTGGTGCACCGGGACGACTGGGCTAGCGTCCCGGCCCGGTCGCTCACCGGCCGCGATCTGGCTGGCCCGAGGTTGCCGGCACCACGTCCCAACGGTCACGAGGCAGCCCGGCAGATGCTCGCTGAAGTCAGCGCCGCCTGGAGAGTGCAGAGCGCGGGTCACTCAACGGATCTGTGATCGCATCACACAGCGTCAACGATCTAGTTCAGGCGTTCCACACCGGAACCGGAACCGGAATCCGTCGCGGTTTCCGAACACGCGGGGCAGTTCGGCATGGGTGGTGGCTGAGGAAATGCCTCATCCTGTCCGTCGAGCCAGCCCGTCAGGCGCTCGGCAAGAGTCAGGTCTTCCGGGAAGAGCGCATGCTGGAGACACCGCTGGTTGGGGTCCCAGGCCCACATCCGCCCTTCGGAGGTGCTGAAGTCGACGAAGGACCATATGGCACCGCCCCACTCCAGAAGCGGCACCACCGCAGCCGGGTGGCCGGGCCGGGGCAACCACTCCGTGAGGTAGGCCTCTACCAGCCGCGGGGCGTCACTGAACTGGTATTCCGTGTCGGTCAGCGACAGCGCCTGGCTCCACCGGCCGAACCCCCCGTCGGCTACCTCGAGATAGGTCCGCTTCAGAAGGGCCGGCATGGGATAACCCACGGCTGCCTCCACTTCGGCGACTGCTTCGGCAGGGGCCGGTTCGGGCAGCTCGCCAGGCTCCGCCTCGCCACGTATCCGCTGCAGGATCTCCTCATCGTTCATGGCGGAATTCGTATCAGAAGGCTCTGACAAGCCATGGTGTCGGTTACACGGCTGCGGGCAGCTGCTCGACGGCCTGAGCCGTCGGACCCGACGTTTCGTCGGGGTGGACGGCATCCGTCTGCCTCGACGAACATCCGGCACCACCGTGACGCGTGGATCGGGCACCAGATCCCCGCCGCGGAGATCGAACGGGCCGCCGACTTCCAGGACCGTTGGGGCGGCCTCGCCCCCACCGGCCCCGGTCTACGAGGGCGGCCGCGCATCATGGGCGCCGACTGCCCCGAAGGGCCGGCCGCCAAGAGCTGGTCCTTCCCAGCGGGAGACTATCGGGTTCCATGGCCTACGCATTCATGATCGGCCCCGATGGGGCGTTCGGGATTCACGCCTGCCACTGGATGCCCCTGCATGCGAGCACCGACGGACGGGTGGAGTCCCTGGCACTTGCCGGGCAGCCCGCTGCTGGGCCAAGACGGTCACGCGGCTCAGGGGCAAGGCCGCCGCGGCATTGGACCTCGGTGAGTGACTACGAGCTGGTGCCCGAAGTGCAGGGCGTGACCGACAGCTGGTGGCGTGGCAAGGACTCGCTCGTCGCCCTGTACCGAGGCGAGGCCGTAGCGCGTGCGTGGCCCTGGCTGGTTTCGCTGTCAGTGGCTCCGCGTACGGTCTGCGCATGGTTGATCAGCAGTGGGGCGGGGTCCGTCAGCGTGTGGTCGCGTTGGGCTCTCAGCCGTCGAGCAGCATGGTGTTCGGCTCGATCAGGCACGGGTGGGTTCTGGAAGAACCCCTGACGGATGACGGGCTTGCCGAACTCGAAGCGCAGGTAGGCGTGCGGTTGCCTGATGATTACCGCAACTTCCTCACCGTCGTGGGCGCCGGTGGCGCGGGTCCTGCGTACGGCCTCTTCCCCGTTCACCGCGTGCAAGGTCGCTGGCGTTGGGAGGGAGACGGTGCAGACCTGGCCGATCTGTCCATGCTCGTTCGGCCCTTTCCTGACCACGGCCCGGATCCCGAAGACCTCGACGCACTTCTCGCTGTTCGTCCCGAAGAAGAGAACTTCGACGAGATAGAGGACTTCGACGACGCCATCGAAGCGTGGGACGAACGCTGGGAAGCCTTGATGTTCGCCCCTGAGCGCACCGCCGGCGCCATCGTGATCTCCCACCTCGGATGCGCACAGAGGGAGTGGCTGATCATCAGCGGCACCTACCGCGGCAGCGTCTGGTCCGACTGTCGGGCAGACGACGCCGACCTCGTCCCGCTCCTCGACCAGGCTGGGAAGCCGGTCACATTCACGCACTGGTACATCGACTGGCTGCAGAAGGCGGAGCTCACCGCACACCAACCGTCGACAAACGCCTGACGCCGGGCATCGGTGTGCACGGATAAGCGCCGCCGAGACGATGAGCGTTGTAGTCGGCCACAGTGGCCCACTACAACGCTCAGTCCTCCGGTTCACAACGGGGAGCCGCCGCCCGCTTCGGCGAGCGGCGGCTCCCTGCCTTTCATGGCGGCCTGTAGAAAGATTCTGATGACAGGTTTCGCGCAGTACGACGGTTACAAGAGGGACTTCGACTTCTGTGTCGGGCCCGCGCGGCCGGACGGATTCCGGAGCAGAGCGTTCGGCGACCGCCTGTGGGCGGACGTCTCACGCCTGCTGGGAATACCGTTCGACGGCGCGACGATCACACCCGTCGCCAACGACGGATACAACTACTGGTTCGAGAACGAGGACCTGAGCGCCTCTGTCTACTCGGGTCCACTGGAAGGCTCCGGAGTGCTGGACCAGGTGCCCGCGATGCTCACCGTGATCTCGCGGTCCGTGGACGTCGCGAATTCGGAGCTGGCGGAACGGCTCTACGCCGGGCTGACCACGTCCGACGACGCCTACCTCGTGGTGGTGTTCGAGGCCAATGGGATGCCGATCGCCGCCAACTTCGACATCGGCGACGGCTGGTGAACCCGGCCGCCCGCCACGCCGCCCGTCACCGTGGCCGGACCCGGGTCAGCGCCACGCCCGCCAGGACGATCGCCGCGCCGACCGGGGTCGACCAGGCCAGGGCCTCGTCGAGGAGGGCGACGCCGGCGGCGGTGGCGATGACCGGGATGAAATAGGTGACCAGGTGAACATCTGGGAGGCCGTCGGGCCGACCTCGGCGACCAGGCCGTACTGGATGAGGACGGCGACACCCGTGCCGAGCGCGCCCAGGGCCGCGACCGCCAGCAGCGGCACGACCGGGAAGGCGCTCGGAAGGCCGGTGAACAGCGTGATGACGGCGGCCAGTTGTGCTGACCGACAACGGCCCCTGCTACCGCTCACGCGGCTGGCGCGACCTGCTCACCGCGGCCGGGATCACCCACAAACGGACCCGGCCCTACCGGACGCAGACCAACGGCAAGGTCGAACGCTTCAACCGCACCCTGCTGGCCGAATGGGCCTACGCCCGCCCCTACCGGTCGGAGACTGAACGACGCGAGGCCTTCTTCGGATGGCTGCATACCTACAATCACCACGGCGGACACACCGCGGTGAAAGGCCAGCCACCCGCCAGCCGCGTCCCCAACCTCGCAGGGCAATACATCTAGGGCTCCTGGAGACTCGGTTCAAAATTTGTACCCAGCTGATTTAGCGAGCCTCTGTCCCTTCCGCACCCTGGTCCTCGGTACGCGCTGCTTCTGCTGGCGCGGGGACTGTCGTACGGATGCGGGCGCGTTTGCCAGGAAGGCTGGTGACCGCCGCGATGGCAGCGGCGATTGCGGCGATGATGAGCAGAACGCGGTGGTCCACGAGTGCGAGCAGGCCCGCTCCCGCAGCGAGTGCGATCGCGTTCGGGGCGTAGAGGAGGGTGTTGGCGGTGGCGGCCACTCGGCCCAGCAGATGGTCGGGGGACTCGCGCTGGACGGCGGTCAAGGCCGCGATCAGCACACAGGGCAAGCCAGCGCCGATCATCGCGCTGGCCAGCAGAACGACTGGCATTGAAGGGGTCACGCGCAGGGCGACGCCCAGCGCGAACAGCATGATTCCGGCTGCGGCGAAGACGCTTTCGGGCATCCGCCGCAGCAGAGCACCGGCGAACAGCCCGATGAGTACGGAGCCGGCGCCCTGCACGGCGTAGAGCACCCCGGCGAACGCCGGCGGACGCTGCAGGCCGGAGTCGACGACGGCGTACACCGACGCCGCGTTCAACCCGGCCACGCCCATGGTTGCGGCCCCGGCCAGCACCAGGCGCCGCAGGGCCGGGTGACGGCGCAGATAGCGCGTGCCCTCGGCGACCTGGACGCTGAACCTCTGGTCTTTGGTCGGGTGGGGCGCGGGCTCGGACACGCGGATGAAGGCGAACGCTGCGGCGGCCAGGACGAAGGTGGCCGCGTCCAGCAGCGCCACTGCTCTGCCGCCCAAGTGCACGAACAGCAGTGCCCCCAAAAGCGGGGCGACCAGTTTCATGCTCTCGTTCACCGTCATCCGCAGGCCGTTGAAGTCACCGCGTAACGACGTCGGTACCGCGGCGGCTACCAGTGCGGACTCCGCCGCGTCCATCAGCACGGAGCTGATGCCGTACACCGTCAGCACCGCGAACAGAATCCAGATTTGCTCGCTGGAGTGGACGGTGAGGAGAGGCAGCAGCACTACGGCCATGCCGACATTGCTCCAGATCAGCAATGGCCGCCGGTGCACACGATCGGCCAGAGTGCCGATCAGCGGGCCGAACAGAATGGGCGCCCAGACACAGAAGGTCGTCAGGGCGGCCAGACTGTCCGATTCGGTCAGCGACTTGGTCCAGACACCGGCTGCCAGGCTCATGGCAGAAGTGCCGAAGACCGAGATGATCACCCCGCTGAGGTAGATCACCACATTGCGGTCACGTAAGACCCGCCCTCCGCCCCAGCCCATCCGTCCGTCCCTTCGCCACCATGCGGATCCAGGCGTCCCCGCCCGGCGTACGCACGGCATTCTGCACGCAGCGCTGGCGGCGGGGGCAGACCCCGCCTGTAACAAGGGAATCTTTCGCAACAGCCCCGATGTCTGCTCCCAGGGTCGGGCTCACCGTGTGCCGACCATCAAGCGCTGCTGCCCTCTGGGCGGACAGCGGCCGGGCGGATCCATGGACAGCTCAACAGCGCATAACCGAAGCTGACGGCTACAGGGGCGTGATCTGGCGGCGCGAGCCCGTGCGTATCCAGCCCCGCTCAGGCCGGGACGCCACTCAGCAGTGGCTCGACATCGCCACGGCCGCCATGGAGCCCCGCCCGATACCGTCCCTGGTGGAGAGCTGGTCATCTGGCGCGACGGAAAACCGACTTCGGCGCGTCCGCTCCCGCGTTGCGGCTCGCGGTCGGCGCTTGGCCGGCCTGGTGCGCCGTTACGCCGCCTCGTACGCCTCGTACGCCTCGTACGCCGCGTACGGCTGCCTGGCAGATGCGTGTGCGCCGATCATGCCCTCAATTGGCTTGCGGTGCGCCCTGGGAGAATCTGTATCCGGCGAAGTCGGCGAGGTGGACGTACCCGATGCGCTGGTATAGGGCATTGCTGGTGGGGTTGTCCGGGTCGGTGAACAGGACGACGTCCGTCGCACCCGCGGCCAGCGCCGCCCGGCTCGCCTCGACCGTCACGGCGCCCGCGTAGCCGCGGCCCCGCACATGGGCCGGGGTGTAGACGGGGTCGATCCGGACCATGCCACCGATGACCGAGGTCGAAGCTGCCATCGATACGGGGGCGCCGTCCGGAGTCTCCCAGAAGGAGAAGTGCCGGTGGCCGCGCTGCTACCTCCCAGGAACGCGGGCAGCAGCACCGCTGCCGACCACATCACCGCCACCCAGTTCGCCCTGGCCCAACTTCCGAAACGTCACCGACGGGGCCGGTCCACACTGATTCGTACGGACTCCGCGGGCGGCACCCACGAGCTCGTCGCCTGGCTCTTCAAGCGGGGCCGGTGGCTGTCGTACTCGGTCGGGATAACCATCACCGACGCCATTCACCAGGCCGTCCTGCGGGTCCCCGCCTTCGCCTGGACGCCCGCCATCGAGCCTGGCGGCGAGATCCGCGACGGCGCCTGGACCGCCGAGCTCGATGGCGACGTCCTGGAGAGCTGGCCAAGAGACGGCGCCGTGCGAGTTCGAAACCGAAGACTGGGCTTCCTACCGCATCCTCGCCGCCGCCGCGCCACCGATCCAGAGCTACGAGGACAAACTCGAACTCGTTGCGAGCGGCCGGGCGATCGCGGTGCTGCCGGTCGGCGATCGGCGCAGCACACTGCGACCGACCTCGTCACAATGCCACTCGAGGGCGCTCCGCCCAGCCGCGTCGTCCTGGTCAGCCGCGCGAGCGACCCGAACCCGAATGATCGGGAGTCTACGGCTGGCCGCCCAAGCCATCCTGACCGGCCACGCGGCAGCCGGAGTCATTCGAACTGCAGAGATTCCGGGCTCGAACGAATGCGGACCGGCCGGGGATCATCGTGATATGGCCCAGCCTGACCCGAGAGCGGCCTGCCCGGCCTCTCAAGCAGAAGGTTCGACGCGCGCCCCTCGTGATGCCCACCGGGCTTCTCGCGTCTGCCTCCTCCTTGTCCGTGCGCTGCCAGTTCCGGGGGCGTCCGGGAACTGCCGGACCCTGACTCGGGCTGTCGGACACGATCCCCCCCGTCTTCAGCACCGGTTGTCCGGGGCGGTGCAAGAAGTGGACGCCGTGCGCGACGTAATCGCACCTTCGTCGCCCGCTACTGATTACGTGTCAGTGCCCGCCTTTAGGCTGTGCGCATGACTGATCAACTCGTGGCGGAAACGCTGAGCCGGTTTCGGGCCAAGGCGGCGGAAGCGGGCGTGTCATCGCGCAATGTGGAGCTGTTGATCAGCTCCTTCCTGCCGGCGGTCTATCCGCAGATAGGGGGCGACGGACCGGTCGTCGTCCACCTCGGTGGCGACAACCCCATGCTGCCGGTCGGCGCGGGCAAGCCGAGCGAGCCATTCCTCTGCAGCATCGACTGCGCGCAGATACCGCCGAACTCGACCGGCCTCCCCCTTCCGGCCGACGGGCACCTGCTGCTCTTCGGCGACGCCGAGAAGCTCGGTCAGGGCCCGGGGCCCGGCTACGTGGTGTACGTACCCGCCGGGACGCCCACGACGGAGGTCCCCGCCCCGGAGCCCGTTCGCGGCTCGTACGAGGAGCGGGACTACCGCTCGGTCCGCGTGGGGCCGTCATGGCCCTCGTCCGGTCCCGACGGGTTCGCAGACCCTTCCGACGACGAGTCCGAGATGACCGTCGAAGACTACGAACTCATGGACCAGCTAAGCGACATCTGGGGGGAGGCCGGCGGCAACTATTTCGGATCCGACCTGTACCTCGGCGGCCATGCAGACTTCTGGAACGACGATCCAGTCGAACTGGCGAACGAGTACGAGTACGGGGGCGGTAACGACTGGTGTCTGCTCGCCAACTGGTACTGCGACGACGTCGTCGCGCTTCCCCTTCCCCGCATGCACTGGTTGATCCGCCGCCAGGACCTCGCCGACCTGCGCTTCGACCGGGTGATGATCTCCGTCGACATGCATGGTTAGCTCTCTCCCGGTCCGCGCTCGCAACGGAACGACGACGGCCCGCCACCCCGACTGCGGACAACGCCGGTCAGTTCGCGGTCTCGGGTCTGCCCGCCCCAGCCTTCCGTGCCTTCCGCAGCGCGGCGTGCGGCAAGTGCATACCGGCAGCGTCATGGTGGGCCCGGGCAGTAGTCGAGTCCACACTGACCAGGGACAGGTCCGCCTCACCCCGCTTCGCGGTCTCTGCGAGCAGGCCCTCCAGCAGGCCCTCCAGCAGGGCCTCGAACACGCCTGCGTCACGCCACTGCCGGAACCGGTTGGAGACGGTCGACCAGGCGCCGAACTCCGCCGGCATCTCCCACCACTGCCCACCCGTCTTGAACCGCCAGATCACGCCCTCGAACTGCTGCCGCAGCCGCTCAGGGTACGGGCCGTACTCGCCGATCGGCAGATACGGCCCAATGAACTCCCACCCCACGTCGGTCAGTTGCACTCGCGTCACGCAAGACGATCTACCGGACCACGCCTCGACGCGAGGGCAACACCCGAAGATTGATCGCGACTCGATACGCCCCCTAGTCCGCAAGGAACGTCCGCACTCCGGCGCCTAGTTGCGGTTCACCGACGCCGACGGACTGCGGCTCACCGCGTTTGCCACCAACGCCACCAACGCCACCAACGTCACCGACGTCCCGATCGCCGCCCTGGAACTGCGGCACCGCCAGCGCGCGCGGGCCGAGGACCGTATCCGCAATGCGCGCGCCACCGGTTCAGATCCCATTTTCAGGGCCGCCGGTTCGGACTTCATCAACTCCGTATACGCACCCCGACCGCCCTCAGCAGCAGTTGGAAGAAGAGAAGGAAGCAGCCGTCCGGGCAGCGACTCGCGACCGTGTGCAGTCCTCGCTGCCGGTCAGGCCTCAGTCGCTCGCTCCGAGAGTCCGCGCGAGCGCGTCCAGCGTCACCTCGACGATGGCGCGCAGCTGATCCTCGCCGATTCCGGCTCTGCTCATGACGGCGAGGGACTGATTCACGGCCGCGAGGTGGGTCGCGAAGGAGTCGGCCGTCTCGTCGTGCAGCCGGCCGGCTTCCAGTGCGGCGCGCAGCCGGGTGTGCTGGAAGCCGATCGCCTCCCGGGCACGCGCCGCGACGCTCGCGCTCAGCACCGGGGTCGCCATGACGGTCTGGGCCACCAGACATCCGTCCGGCAGGGCCGGGTCCGCGATACGTTCCAGGGTGACGTCGAAGAACGCGCGCGCTGCCGCGAGAGGCCCGTCGGCGGCGTCTGACAATGCTGCGTCGTACTTGGCTCCGTACCGCGTGGTGTAGCGCTCCAGGCAGCGCGAGAAGAGCGCGTCCTTGTCGCCGAAGGAGGAGTAGAGGGAGCTGCGGTTGAGTCCGGTCGCCCGCGACAGGTCGTCCACCGATGTGTCCCCGTAGCCGGCCCTCCAGAACTGGATCATCGCGGCATCGAGCGCCGTGGCGACATCGAACTGCTTCTTGCCCGCCATGCCGCGCCCTTCTCCTGCTTCGCCTTCTTGCCGGAACCATTCTCCCATGACACCTCCCATCTTGAAACGTTCGGTTCGTGATGGGTTAGGGTCCGACAGACCGCGAACACATCGCGCGCCTCTGGAGGAGAACCATGAACGACCCCACGGACGCCCCGCGCGTCTCCGGCAACCCGGTCCCCGGCGTGCCGCTCGCTGACCTGGCCGGATTCACCCACCGTTGGGTCGACGGGGGCGGTGTCCGGCTGCACGCCGTCGAGGGCGGCCGGCCGGACGGTCCGGCCGTCGTGCTGCTCGCCGGGTTCCCGCAGACCTGGTGGGCCTGGCGCAAGGTGATGCCGAACCTGGCCGACCGTTTTCACGTCATCGCGCTCGACCTGCCGGGCCAGGGCCACTCCGAACGCCCGCACATCAGTTACGACACCCATACGGTCGCCGCGCACGTCCATGCCGCGGTGGAGGCGCTCGGCGTCCCGGCCTACTGGCTCGCCGCGCACGACGTCGGTGCGTGGGTCGCCTTCTCCCTCGCGCTGAAGTACCAGAACCAGCTGCACGGCCTGGCGCTCCTCGACGCCGGTATCCCCGGCATCACCCTCCCCGACGCCGTCCCCACCGACCCCGAACAGGCGTGGAAGACCTGGCACTTCGCCTTCCACCTCGTACCCGACCTGCCCGAGACGCTCCTCACCGGCCGCGAACGCGAGTACGTCGGCTGGTTCCTGAAGGCCAAGACGCACTCCCCGGGCACCTTCGACGACGCCGAGACCGAGCGGTACGCCGCGTCCGTGGCCGCCGACGGCGGTCTGCGCGCCTCCCTGGCCTACTACCGGGACGCCGCCGAGTCGGCGCGGAGGAACCATGAGGCGCTGGACCAGCAGCGCCTGACAGTCCCCGTGTTCGGGATCTCTGGCAGTCACGGTTCCGTCCCCGACATGGCGGCCTCCGTCAGGCCGTGGGCCGACCACGTCACCGGGATCGTCGTGCCGGACGCGGGACACTTCATCCCCGACGAACAGCCCGAAGCCGTCGCCGCCGCACTGACCGCCTTCTGTTCACCCGTCCGCCACTCGCCCGCGAGCCGGCCGTAGAGCCGCCCCTCGTCGCACAGGGGCCCGGCCGGGGAGAAGGGGGGCGAGGTCCCGCTGGCCGGGCAGGGGCGGACCGGTGCTGATCAGGTTGAGCGCGCCCAGCTTGAGGTCGGAGGTGTGCAGCGGCACGGCCGCCACCGCCGTGACGGAGGCGGCCAGCGCACGCGGGACGAACCGGGGCCAGCGCGCGGCGGCCTCCGCGCCGTCCAGCGGCATCAGCGGCAGCGGATCGTGGGTGCGGGCGCTGTCCGGACACGGGCCCCCGTCCAGGTCCAGCTGGTTCTGTTCGAGGCGGCGGCACAGCTCGTCGGAGGGGGGCAGGTAGGCGACTGAGGCTGCCCCTCTGGAGTTGGCCCGGTTGCGGGCCGAGTACCAGCGGCTGCTGAAGGCGGAGAAGGGGTCGCAACCGAAACGGGAGATCCCGCGCCGTGCAGCCGCCTATCTCGCTCGGGAGGTGAAGTGAGCCCCGCCGCTAAGACTGCATCTCCGATAGTCGCGCCGTCTTCGGCGTGCGGCGGATCTGCCGGGTCCCGGGCCCTCCCCGTTCCGGCTGCTACCGATACCAGGCCACCGCGCAGGCACGCGCCGTGCGTCACCAGCCCGACACCGTCTTCATCCTGTGCCTGTGGGACGCGGCGCCGGGCGGCACACGGCAGCTCATCACCACCGCCACCTCAAGGCGTCGCACCGCGAACTCGACGAGCCCCGTCACTCGCAAGACCTACCGGGACGGCGTACCCCTGTCCCGTCTCGTCCTGCCGTTCACCACGGTCGCAAGGGCGGACACATGGCGGATAGCGGCTTCCGACCTCACGTCCGCCGCAACTCGGCCGCGTATCCCGGTCGTTGAGGATGGCCGGCCCTGGGTTTTGGGCGGCCGGGGGACTGGCGGTGGGCGCGTACATGCTGAACGCTGGCGGCACACACCTGACAGCGGCCTCTTTCGGGGCGGCGTATCAAGGACGGGGGGCCGCGTCCGATGGACGACCGGAGCGACGATGTGCGGAAGATCCGCAGGGATCCGTCCGGTCCCGGCTGCCCGGTCGGCCGCTGCGAGGAAGGCACCTGGCAGGTGCGCGGTTACGCGGCGGCGCGCGCCGTGCTGCGCAGCACCGACACCGTCCAGGCGGGCCTGGGGATCGAGACCGTCGAGAAGATGCCGGCCCGGATCCGGCGGCCCGTGCTCTACCGCGACGGGCCCGGACACCGGGAGCACCGCCGCCAGACCGCCCGCTACTTCACCCCCCGCCGCGTCGAGGAGCACTATCGCGAACTCACCGAACGCGTCACGCGCAAGCATCTGGACATCCTGCGGACCGACGGCGAGGCCCGGCTGGAGGACCTCACCTTCGGCGTCGCCATCGATGTGGCGTGCGCGGTGATCGGACTGACCCGCAGCAGACCCGGTATCCAGCGTCGCCTGGAACGCTTCTTCCCCGAGAAGTTCGGCCGGCCCGGGCTGACCAGCCCGCAGGGGATCTACTGGCTGGTCCGCCAGAACACCAACTGGCTGCGGGTCTACCTTGCCGACGTCCGCCCTGCCGTCCGCGCCCACCGCGCACAGCCTGCCGACAACCTGATCTCCCACCTCATTGCCGAGGGCTGCTCGGACGCCGAGATCCTCGGCGAGTGCCTCACCTACGCCGCTGCCGGCATGGTCACCACCCGCGAGTTCCTCTGCGTCGCCGCATGGCACCTGTTCACGGACGCGGCCCTGCGCGAGCGCTACATGGCCGGGAACGAGACCGAACGCCTCGCGGTGATCCACGAGATACTGCGCCTGGAACCCGTGGTCGCCCGGCTGGCCCGGCGCACCACCGGCGCCCTCGACGTGCCCGGCGCCGACGGCCCGGTCACCGTGCCCGCGGGCACACGCCTCGACCTCTTCGTCGACGAGGCCAACACCGACCCGGACGCCGTGGGAGCCGCCCCGGCAACGGTCCGCCCCGGGCGGCCGACCACGGGCCGCTACGCGGCGGCCCTGTCGTTCGGCGACGGACCGCACCGCTGCCCCGGCGCCGACATCGCGATGATGGAGACCAACGTCTTCCTCGGCCGCCTCTTCGCCCTCAAGGGTATCCGGATGCTCACCCCGCCCCGCGTCACGTTCCAGGACGAGATAGGGGGCTACGCGATCCGCGGTCTCCACGTCGCCGTCGACCCGCAGTGACACCGCACCGCCAGCACGGGCGAGAGAAGGAAAGAAAGAAGACAGTGCCACCGGAGAGATCCCAGGTGTCCGGCACATAGGTCAGTGGGTAGCGGCTGGTGGTGATGTGCCACCGGCTGCGGACTTCCAGCCGTGACTCCTGGGCTGGTGGTCATGAACGTGCCGGTGCCGAGGTTGCGGAAGGTCCCCTTGCCGATCCGGGCGAGAACGGTCTCCTTGGCCGTCTGGGCCGTGGCCGGTGCGGCAGCGGGCAGTCCTGCCACCGCGAGCAGGGGCAGCACGGCAAGGGCGGAACGAATCCTCATGGGTCATCCCCAAGCGCAGGTCGGTCGGCCTGAGGCATGCCCCGCGCCCCGTGCCCCGTGCCCCGCGCCCCGCGCCTTGCGTGAGAGACCTTCTCGCGGTGGGGGTTGAAGTCGTATCCCTTGTCCCGGAGCAGCGAACCGGGGCGGCGTCATGGTCGGCCGGGAGGCCCGGCCACCGGCGGGACGCCGTCGACCAGGGCGAGGGTCGGAGTGACGTCGTTGACGTTCGCCGCGGTGGTGCGGTGAAACTCGGAGTGATGCCTGTGTATTACAGCCGTTCGCGCGAAACCATCGTCTTCTGGGGCGACGTGAACAAGAGCATCGCGGTCCGGTACCTGCCCGCTGGTGGACCTCCTCGTCGGATTTCCGTCATCCTCCTGCCCGCCGTGTGCGCGTGACGCACGGAAAAGCACCGAACGAAGTCCGGAAAGCGCTCTGTTCGTCCATTTATGTCCGGGTGCGGCGGAGGGGCTAGTTCCGGCCCGTATGAAGAAGGACTTCGGGGGCAGCACGCGCTGTTCTGTGAGGTTTTTGTGTGAACGTGTGTGCTCCTCGTGGCCACTGGGGTCAACGAGAGGTGTCTTCCTGTGGGGGGAAGTCTTGATGCAACGCACCAAAGGTGCGCGGTTTTCGCGCGCCCGGAACAGATCCCGGACGGCCGCCCTGGCGGTGCTCGCGTCCGGCGCGCTGACCGTGTCGCTGCTGCCCGCGGCCACCGGCGCGGCCGCCGCGGACAAGCCGACCTCGGCATGGGGCAAGGACGCCCCGTCGTTCGCCATGCCGGACGTGCAGGTCGGCTCGAACCGGCCGGCCCCGTCGCAGGCCGAGCGTGCTCCGTCGGCGGAGGTCGCGGCCTGGCGCGCGGCGCAGAAGCGGCGGGCACAGACCGGTAGTCCGGCCGCGGCCCGCACCGCAGCGCCAGAGCTGTTGACGTATGTGCCCGAGGGGCAGGGCGCGGTGCCGTGGCACCGGATCAGCGACTTCGCGATCACGGACGCGCTGACCGCCCGGATCGACTTCTCGACCGGCAACCTGATGCTCGCGGCCACCGACTTCTCCATCGCGGGCGTCGGCCAGGACCTGACCCTGGCCCGCACCTACAACAGCCTCGACGCGCCGTGGGGCAAGGTCTCCCAGCGCTGGTGGCAGCAGTACGAGCGCTACCTGCAGTTCTTCGACAACGAGGTCGAACTGTACGACGCTTCCGGCGACACGGTGCGCTTCACCAAGAACAGCGACGGCACGTTCAAGACCCCGGCCGGGTAATCCAAAGACCTGAAGAAGAACGCGGACGGCACCTACACCGTCACCAACTGGAAGTCGGGTTCCAAGGACACCTACGACGCGAACGGCACCCTGACCAGGGTCACCGACCGCAACAAGGGCACCATCACCGTCACCCAGCACGACGAGGGCAGCGAGCACGAGGGCTTCAAGCTCACCGAGACCCGCTCGGGGCGCTGGATCGACCTGGTAAAGACAGACGACTCGCAGTGGCAGGCCAAGGACAACTCCGGCCGCACCGCCGTCTTCGACCTCGACGCGGACGGCAACCTGGCCAGCACCACCGACGCCGAGGGCAAGACCACCACCTTCGGCCACGACACCTCCGGCCGCATCACCAAAATCACCACAGCCGAGGGCCGCGTCACCGTCTTCACCTACGACGACGCCAACCGCGTCACCTCCATGCTGCGCGCCACCGACTTCAACGGTTCCGGCCACACCGGCCCGACCTGGACCTACAGCTACACCGCCTCCAGCCCGACGGCCGCCGGGACGACGAAGGTCACCGACCCCGAGCAGCACGCGACGACCTACAAGCACGACGGGGACGGCCAGGTCACCGACGTCACCGACGCGCTCGGCCGCAACCGGTCCTCGAAGTTCGACGCTAACCACAACATCGAGACCGCCACCGACGCCATGGGCTCCGGCTCCACCGCCGGGAACGTCACCACGTACCACTTCAACACCCGCAACAATCCGGAGACCGCGACCAAGCCGACCGGCGGAATAGCCCGCAACAGCTGGCAGACCATCGCCGGCGGCGACGTGCCCAAGGACTCCACCAACGCCGACGGCGAGAAGACCCAGTTCACCTACGACACCGCCGGCAACACCAAGTCGGTCGCGCAGACCGGCACCGGCGGCGGCAACGTCTCCTACACCTACAACCCCGCCACCCCCACCTGCGGCGGCTTCGAAGGCCAGCGCTGCGCTCAGGAAACGAGTATGACGTCGTCGAAGACGGTGAAGACGTCCTTCACCTACGACGGCGAGGGCAACCTCATCAAGGCGACGCCGCCGTCCCCGCTGGGGGCGACGACGTACACCTACGACAGCCTGGGCCGCACGGAGACCGTCACCGACGGCCGCGGCATCAAGAAAGTGTTCGTCTACGACAACCTGGACCGCATCAAGACCGTCTCCACCACCAACGACACAATCCGCTACTGGTACGACGGCGACGGCAACCTGCGCCAGCGCGACGACTCCACCGGCACCGTGCAGTACGCCTTCGACCCGCTGCAGCGTGAGACGGTCCGCACGCTCCAGGACGGCTCGCAGACCCTCCTGGCCTACACCCCGGCCGGGAACGTGGACTTCTACCAGGACCCGGCCGGCAAGACCGACTACACCTGGAACGAGGTCAACACCCTCTCCGAACTCAAGGACCCGCAGGGGCGGGTGACGACGTTCGAGTACAACCGCAATGACAAGCGGACGGTGACCAAGTACCCGGGCGGCACCACGCAGACGTTCACGCTGGACAACTCGATGCGCCCGAAGACGGTGAAGACCACCAGCTCCAAGGGCACCCTGGTCGACCTCGCCTACACCTACGGCTACGGTACGGACGCCAAGACGGACGGCGAGAAGATCCGTACGAAGACCGACAACACCGCAGGTACGAAGACGACCTACACCTACGACGGAGCCGGCCGTTTCTCCTACGCGGCGGAGAACAAGGGCTCGACGCTGAACGAGGCCTGGCAGTACTGCTACGACCTTGCCGGCAACCTCACCAGCCAGGGCGTCACCTCCGGCTGCCCGCGCGGCACCACCTACACCGTCAACGACGCACAGCAGATCACCTCCAAGGACGGCTCGTCGACGAACTGGTCCTACGACAAGGTGGGCAACGAGGCCGCCGGCGCCTCAACTCCCGAGGGCACCCGCACCAACGAGTCCTGGACGGACCACAGCCAGCTCACGGCGGTGACGGTCGGCGGCAAGAGCTACACCGGCCAGTACGGTTCCACCGACCAGAGCGAACGCATACGCCTCGGTGACACCTACTTCCACAATGGGCCCATCGGTCTGGCCGGAGCCTCAACCGGGGGCGTGGACACGGGATTCGTTCGCGAGCCCGGGGGCACGTTGAACTCCATGACCCGCAGCGGCAAGGCGTACTACTACCTCACCGACGCCATCGGCTCCGTCATCGGCGTGACCGACGAGTCCGGCGAGAAGGTCAACGCATACGCCTACAGCCCCCGCGGTGTCACCCGCACCACCCTGACCAGCGAGAAAGTCGCCCAGCCCTACCAGTTCGCGGGCGGCTATCACGACACCACCGGCCTCTACCACTACGAAGCCCGCTACTACGACCCCAACATCGGCCGCTTCACCCAGCCCGACCCCTCCGGCCAGGAACAGAATCCCTACCTCTACGCCGCAGGCGACCCCGTCAACCGCATCGACCCTTCGGGCCTCGCCTCGCAGAGCCTCACGGGTGAAGTGTGCATGTTCGGTGGCTGCGTGGAACTGGGGATCAGCCAGAACGACGACGGCGCGCTGCATCCGAGCGTGGCCATCGGGGCCGGTACCCCGGGGGTGAGCGGCGGCTACGAGGCAAGCGCGTCAGATGCTTCCTCGGGCACGACAGGAGAGATCGGGTGCGAGGCCGGCAACTACCGGGCGTCGGTGAGCACGCAGGGTGAGACCGCTGCCGGAGCCAGTACGAGCTACAGCTCCAAGCCCGGCTGCTCAGCCAAGATCCGGCACACTTTCTGAAGGAGCGACAGATGAGCGCAACGCAGTGGGCGGCACCGGGCGGGGGACCGGACGGCCCTCCGTGGTTCGGTATCGCATTCGCAGTCGTGGCTGGAGTTCTCGCTGTCATCATGATCGTCGGCTTGGTCCGAAGAAAGCGCTGACTGGACCCGCTCCTCTGATCGGACACACTCCCTGATTGCCAGGGCGCGCAACGCGGCGTTGCGCGCCCTGCGTCAGGAAGGACACCCGTCGTGCTCATTGCTCAGGACACACGTCCGTAGGCGAGGACCTGAGCGAGGACTGCACGGAACCGGTCCCTTGCCCGGCCGCGACCAGGTCAGTGCGACAGCGACGTAGACCTTGGGGTCCCCCTGGGGAAGGTTTTCGCCGGCTTCCTCCGTCAGGACCTCGACGCCGTCACCCTCCGGCGTGACGCTCACCGACAGCTCAAGAGGAGCATGTGGGGTCTCGCGTCCTTCGCGCTCTTGCGAGTTCGCATCCTGGCACGGCCCTGATGTCCCAGGGCCCTGAACCTTGACCGTTGCCAGCCGAAGGTGCATCGTCCAGCTCCGGTAGGCTCACGGCTTCATGGAACAGCTGCCCGAGAGCGTGGACCGCGACATCTTCGAGCACCGGATCATCTTCGCGCTCATGACGATCCGCGAAGCGTTGGGCTGCACGCTTCACCAGGCGCTCGATGTCTTCGCGCAGCGGTACGAGGAACTTCGCCGCGACCGCCCGGACGACTTCCACCTGGACCGGGAACAGTACGGCCGAGGTTTCTACTCCTGATCACATCACCGGCACCGGGGCGGACCGCTGACCAGCGCTTTCACGCTTTCGTGACGCCAACCGTCGTCGGTCAAGGTTCACTGGCAAGCGATCGGCATCGGGTGTTCCGGTGAGCCGACAACGTCCCCGTGCTGTGCGGCTTGAGGTCGATCATCCGCATGCGCCAAGACCTGTCGTCGAACAGATACGCACACCACATCCCGCGCGGCCATCTTTCGACGAGGGCCAGCGGTCGCTCCCGCGCGGACAGCAGAACCGCGTAGTCCATCCCGGCGGCATGTCTGCGAGCCGCGACCGCGCGCGACATCGGATCCGGATGGGTCATTCCTTTATAGGACCCCCACATGTCGCCGTACGGCCGAGGCACCGACCCAGTAAAGCCTCTACCAACCTGCGCGGTGCTGGATCACACTGCGATTTGCCTGCTCTTACCTGCTCGATTTGAGGTTGGGAAACGCTCAGCCTCGCGGGTTGTCCATGCCGTGGGCCATTCTTGGGTTCTCCAGTCCGTGAGTCGGGGCAGGGCGGGCAGCCCTGGGCGGCTTCGGCGAGAGGGCGGTTGCCACGCCGGGGGAGATCAGGGGGAAACATGAGTAGTGCGATGATTGCTTTAGTTGTTGCGGTGTGCGGTGTGATGGGCACGCTGTTGGCTCCGGTTCTCTCCCAGCGTTCTCAAGCGCGATCCCTGGAGGCGGACTTCGAGAGGCAGCAGCAAGCGGACCGAACGCAATGGCGGCGCGAGCAGGAGCGTGTGGGGCTGGAGCAACGGCGCACTTGCTACGTGGACACGAACGCCGCGTTTCGCAGGTACCGAGTTCAGTTGATGAACTTCCTGTACTTCGTTCACCGTGGCCAGGTGGACGAGGCGGCCAGCCAGGAACTTGAAGCAGCGCGGCAAGCGCATCACGCGGCTTTCGCCGAGGCCCAGATGATCGCTTCCGCATCGGTCCTGAGCTATCTGGATGAGCTGGCTATCGCTCTCGGACAGAGCTACCGCAGGACGAAGAATCTTGAAGAGGGCCACCCGGAACCGGACGGATCCTTCGAAGAGATCGAGGCCTACCTGAGCTGGCTCTGGGAGCGTTGGAATGCGATGCGGGGGGCTATGCGTGCCGATCTGGGAATCAGCGACACACTTCGCACGTCGTCACCGGGTGACTCCCCCTGAGTGCAGGACGCCTGTACGGTTTCTCAGCCGTGGAAGTGGTTGAGCGCGCCCTGGCTGGCGTTCTGTGACCTCCCAGGGGTGTCTCATCAAGGCCGTGTCCCATTCGGGTGTGCCGGTCGCCCGGGACTCCCCGGGGGTGCGGGCGTTAAGCCCGTTTCCAGTTGCTTGGGAGCTGGGCCCGGGTCGGATATTCGGTGTTCTGCCCGCCCCATGAGGACACAAGATGGGGCGCATGACTTTGCCCACCCCCGTACTGCACACCGCGCGCCTGCGACTGCGGCCCTTCGCCGACACTGACGCGGACCTTCTCTTCGCGCTGCATAGCAGCACCTACGTGATGCGCTACTGGGACACCCCGCCCTGGACCGAACATGCCCATGCCGAGCGTTTCATCGCAGTGTGCCGGAAGATGGCGGACGAGGGCACCGGGGCGCGGGTGGCCATCGACCGTGCTTCTGACGGGGCCTTCGTCGGCTGGTGCGGTCTGACCGGATGGGACCCGGACTACCGCAGTGCGTCTTTGGGCTACGTCCTCGATGACGCGATGTGGGGCCAGGGCTTTGCGACGGAGGCCGCGCACGCCGTGCTGGAGTGGGCGTTCGACGCACTGGACCTGAATCGAGTTCAGGCCGAGGCCGACACGCGCAACGTGGCATCTGCCCGGGTCCTGGAGAAGATCGGTTTCGTGCGGGAAGGGACGTTGCGGGAAGACTGCGTGGTGAACGGCGAGGTATCCGACTCGTGGGTGTTCGGATTGCTCAGGCGGGAGTGGCGGCCGTCGGCTGTGCCGATTGCAGCCCGTGAAGTGCGACGTTAAGTCCGTTCTGGTAGCGGCCTCGTCCGGGTTGGGTGAGGAAGCCTTGCCGGAGAAGGCGTGCGAGGCGGCTTCGAGTGATGTCGACGAATGCCTCGTCGGTGGGCATGTCGAGGAGTTCGTGCAGATCACGGGCCCGGAATGCCTGGCCCGGGTGCTGGTTGAAGGCGTTCACGATGGCCTGGTAGGCGGTGCTTGTCTCGGTCTGGGGCGGGTCGGGTTCGGTTGCTGCCGGGGCGGTTTCCGCGATGACTTTCCGGGCGATGTCCAGCTCCGTGAGTCGGGGGTCTCGGCCTCGGCCAAGGCGGTGGTGAGATGGTCGCTCTGCTCCTGGATCTCCCTGGGCCCGGATGGTGGCCGCCGTGTGTTGGGCCCGGAGGCCGACGAGGAGTTCGGTGACGTTCACGCGGCCGGCCCGAGGTCGTCGCGCCAGGCCGCGCCCGGCGCGGTCAGACGGCGGGCCATGTTCGTGGTGGAGGCCTGGTAGACGCGCGAGACGGAGGTGTCGGGCCGGTGGTCGCACTGGCGGGCCAGTCGCCGGTGCGGCAGCAGAGCCCCGTTGACCTGCTGGGTATCGGTGATCACGAGGGACGGGTCCTCTAATCGGCGGGCGTTCTCCCGCACCTGGCAGCGCAGGAGTTCCTGGATCCGCGGGTCGAGCCCGTCCTCGCGCCACAGGCCGAAGTAGTAGAACACCGCCGACCAGGACTGCAGATCATGCGGCAGTTTGCGCCACTGACAGCTCGTCCGGTTCTGATAGAAGATCGCGCTCACGACCTCCCGAAGGTCACAGGATCCGGGATCTCCGGTCGCCGACCGTGCCACCCGGTCCTGCTTCCAGGCCGTGATCATCGGCTCGATCAACGCCCACCGCTCGTCCGATAAGTCGCTGGGGTACGGCTCTCTGCCCATGACCCGAACCACAGCATGTCCATGCCGAACGTGGAGCCCGCGCAGCGATCAGTCACACGATCGAGGAGCGATCACGAACAGAGGAAAATCGGACTTGACGTCCACTCAGTGCGTGCGCATCAGCATGTCGCCGGCGCGAGGAAGGCGGCGCCCGCCGCGGTTGCTCAAAGGGGGCCCCGCGCCGGGACGAACCATCTCGATCCGGTCCTGCGGAAACTGGCCGCCCGGGTGGAGGAGGTGGCGGCATCGGCGAGAGCCTGGGGTGCTCTCGCGGCGGCCTCACCACCCAGAACCACCTCACCGTCGACGGGCGATGCCGGCCCCCCGCCCTCTTGTTGACCCCCGGCCACTACGGTGACGGCCCCCAGCGCGAGCAGGCACTGCGGCAGATGGCCGTCCCCAGCAGTGAGGCGTCCGCCGCCCAGTCCGCCGCCGGCCTGAAGACGATGTTCGGCGACAAGGGGCTGGCGCGGATGACCGGGTTCTTCATATTCGTGCGGGACGGCGCGGGACGGGACCGCTTCCTCCCAGCCGGTGGTGGCCGGCACCGGCGGCCGTCATCGGCAGGGCGTCGAGCCGGGTGATCTGCTGAGCCACGCTCCTTTCGATGACGGTGGCGAGGTCCTTCGCCCGCTGGGCGCTTCCTGACGTGCGTTCACTCGCGCACAGCATGCGGACCTGGACCAGGTGGGCCCGCAGACTCTCCGTGAAGAGGCGGTCGAAGCTTTCCCCCGTCACCGTTTTCGCCCTGCGCACCGTGTCGAGCGTGACCATGTCCGGCATGTTGTGCCCCTCGTGGGGGCGGCTGTCGGGAACACCCGAGGCCTCCAACAGCTCACGCAGATCGACGAGTTCGTTCTTCAATCTCCTTCCCGCCTCCTCGGCCCAGCCGGCCAGGGCCGGGCGACCGGCGCGGGTGGGCGTCAGGTCGATGAGCAGCGAGGCCCGTTCGTCCATGGGGATCATCAACTGGATCCATGCCGTGTCGGTGGCGTTGAAGGCGGCGGGCGCGGGCCTGTCGGCCGCCGGCTGCGAGGCGCAGCCGGCGACCGTCAGGCCCAGGAGCAGGGCGGCCGCCGTCCGCCGGGTCAGAACGTTCCGGCGGAGTTGCACTTGGCGCTCTGCACGATGCAGTCCTTCACGCGTTGCCCGAGGGCCGCGTTGTCCCAGGCGTTGAAGAAGTCGCCGTGGATGGACGAGGCCATGCCGGACGCGAGGCTGAACCCGTCGGCGCTGCCGCTGGTCGGGTAGCCGATGACGAACGACACCGAGGGGATGGCGACCGGGTAGGCGCCGCTGCACTTGCCGTCATAGGTGAAGGCGACGTGCGACTTGTGGTCCGGGCTGTCGAGGTGCTTGCCGTCCCAGCAGTCCGGGAAGACCAGCTGGTACACCAGCTTGGCGGTGGGTGCGCACAGCGGCCAGTTGCCGTCGGCGCTGCGGCCGGTCTCGCCGCCGGCTCCGGCGCACCAGAACTGGTTGGGTGAGCCGGCCGGGGTGGCCGCCTGCAACTTGGCGTTGCCCGCGATCATGCGGAAGCCTTGCGGGAAGGGCACGGTCGCTGTGGGGTCGGGCAGCCGCGACCCGTAATAGACGATCATCCCGTCGGGTTCGACCGCCTTGCCGCGCTCGTAGAGCGTGGGGATCCAGTACGCCGAGAGGTCCTTGGCGGGTGTGCAGGTCGTGCCCGTGTTGCCCAGCAGGCTCTGGGTGGTGGTGAACGCGTCGGTGCTCTTGTTGCCGAAGAAGCTGTGCATGTGGGAGGCGCCGGGCAGGCCCGGGGCGACGATCGGGTCGTCCGGCTTGGAGTGGCTGTAGGTGCAGGTGGCGTTGAACTCGGGGACGCGCACGGAGTTGGCGGGCACCGGCGCCGGAGTCATCGCCCGGAACTGGGTCAGCTGGGCCTGCCACTTGGTCTGGTCGACGTCGACCCAGCCCGGCGCGGGCTCGTCGCCGCCGCTGACGAACGAGAACCAGTTGATGTTGACGAAGTCGCCGGGTGTGGTGCTGCGCAGCACCGCGAACACGCTCTGGGCGCCGGTCGGGTGGGTGGTGACGTCGGCGCTGCGCGTCGCCCAGGTCTGCCAGCCCCCGGTGGGGCCGGTCTGGACCACGGCGAGCAGGGGGCCGGTCAGGGATCCGGTGCGCAGTTCGACGGACCCGCTGCCCGTGGCGGCGGCGATGCGCGCCGACACCGTCAGACGGCCGGCGGGCCCGAGGTCGACCTGGTCGAAGCGCATCCAGTCGCCGTCGGCGAGGTAGGCGGCGTTCTGCCCGCCGCCCATGTCGGCGGTCGTCTCCAGGGTGACGCCGGACTGCGCCGCGTAGGACTCGGCCTGGACGGTGACGGCGGCGGCCCGCGCTGCGGGGGCGCCGAGGGTGATGCCGAGGGCGGCGGCCAGGGCGATCGCCAGGGCACCGATCAACAAGGGATGGAGGCGTAAGGGTCGGAGGCGTAAGGGGTGTCTGTGCATGTCACTTCCTCATCGGAGGGATGGGACGTGGTGCGGCTGCGGTCCGGCCCGGAACCGAGGTGTCCGGGCCGGATCCGGCAAGGGGGCCGGTGCTGGTCGGCCCTACTGGTAGACGCGCACGTAGTCGACGAGCAGCCGGGACGGGAACGGCGTCGACGCGTCGGTCGGGCCGGGCCAGTCGCCGCCGACCGCGAGGTTGAGGATCATGTAGTGCGGGTGGTCGAAGATCCAGGGGCCGCGCGTGCGCTCGACCTCGTCCTTGTCCAGGGTGAACACCGTGCGCCCGTCGAGGCTGAAGACGATGCCCTTGCTGTTCCAGTCGGCGGCCCAGGTGTGGAAGTCGTCTGAGTAGTCGGCGCCCGAGGGCAGCCGGTACGGCGAGCCGATCCCGCCGCCACCGTTGTAGGCGGGGGCGTGCACGGTCGAGTAGGCGGTCTTCACGTCCTTGCCGAGGATCTCCATGATGTCGACCTCGCCGTTGTACGGCCACGGACGGCCGGTGAGGAAGTCGCCGCCCATCATCCAGAAGGCGGGCCACAGCCCGTTGCCCTTGGGCACCTTGATGCGGGCCTCGACGCGTCCGTAGGTGAACTGGAAGGTGGCGCCGGTGTTCATGCGGGCCGAGGTGTACTGGCAGGTGGTGCTGCCGGTCAGCGGGTCGGGCGGGCAGGCGCGGCCGGGGCTGGCTTCCTTGCGTGCCTCCATGACGAGGTGGCCGCCGCCGTCGAGCGCCGCGTTCTGGTGGTCGGTGTAGTACTGCAGCTCGCCGTTCTGGCCGGTGCCGGGGTCGGCGCGCCACTTCGCCGGGTCGGGCTTGTTGCCGGCGGCTCCGTCGAAGTCGTCGCTCCACACCAGCCGCGGCGGCTGCGCCGGGTCCGGCGGAAGTGGCGGCGCCGGGACAGGGGCGCCTCCGGTGCCGTACACCTGGAACTCCCAGAGGGAGTAGCCGTACGGGGTGGCGCGTTCGGTGCCGTACATGCGGACGTAGCGCCCCGTGCCGGAGACGGCCAGGGTCTGTTTGAAGCCGGTGCCGGACGTGGTCGAGTAGACCGGCGTCCATTCGGTGCCGTTGGGCGAGACCTGGATCTGGAAGGACTTGGCGTAGGCGGGGTCCCACTGCAGGACGACCCTGTTGATCTGCGCGGTCGCGCCCAGGTCGACGGAGATCCAGCCGGGGTCGGTCCAGCCGGTGGTGGGGCTGGTCGCCCATCGGGAGGCCGGGTCGCGGTCGAAGGCCCGGGCCGGTGTGCACTCCCAGCAGTTGCCGTCGGTCTGCGACGAGGAGGCCGCGCCGGTCTTCCCGTACGACAGCAGGGTGTCCCCGCCGGTGCCGGCTGTGCCGTACACCTGGAACTCCCAGAGGGAGAAGCCGTATTGGGTGCCGCGCTGGGTGCCGTACATGCGGACGTAGCGGCCGGTGGCCGTGAGGGTCAGGTTCTGGGTGCCGCCGGTGCCGGCGGCCGTCTCGTGGACGGTGGACCAGGTCGCGGCGTCGTCCGACACCTGGATGCGGAAGGCTTTGCCGTACGCGGCCTCCCACTGGAGGGTGACACGGCTGATCTGGGCCGGGGCCCCGAGGTCGACCCTGATCCACTGCGGGTCGGAGAAGGCGCTGGACCAGCGTGTCGCCGGGTTGCCGTCGACGGCTCCCGGCGCGGTGAACGGGTCCTCGGTGCTCGACGCGACGACGGGCCGGCCCTGCGACAGCAGGGTCTCGGCGGCGTGGGCGCGGGGCGCGGGCAGGCTGACGAGGGTGAGCAGGACGGCCGCGACCAGGGCGGGTAGGCAGAACCGGCGGAGCAGGGGATGCACGGGCGACTCCTCAATGGGGGAAGGGTGAGGGAGCGCTCCCTGGGGGGTGAGAATGGGCCGCTGTCAGTGACCTGTCAAGGCTTTCGGCAACAGGCCCGTAATACCCCCGACGTAGGTGCCGCGTCCCAGGGAACGGTTCCTGAGATCCACTGCGGTGGCGCGCTCGGCACCGCCGACCGCCGCCGGGGATGGGCCGGTTGAGGCGCGGAACCAACAACCAGATGCAGGGGAGGAGTCGTTGACAGGCGGTTCGGGCCAAGGTCATCCTGGGAGGAGAACGCTCCCTGGACTCGACGACCGGGCACCGGTGATCGGAAGGCGATGAAACGACCCACGCTCGCGGTGGTCGCCGCCCGGGCCGGCGTGTCCAAGTCGAGCGTCTCCCGGGTCGTCAACGGAGAGACCACCGTCGCGCCGGAGATCCGGGACGTTGTCATGCAGGCGGTGCGGGAGCTCGGCTACGTGCCGAACGCCGCCGCCCGCAACCTGGTCACCCGCCGCACGGACGCCGTGGCCGTGGTCGTCTCCGACCCGCCCAAGGGCGTGGTCTCCGACGACCCGCTGTTCTCCACCGTGGTGCGCACCGTCAGCCGGGAGTTGGAGGCCGTCGGCAGACGCGTGGTGCTGATCCTCGCCGAGTCCGACGAGAGCCGGACCCGGGTGGAGCGCTACGTGGCAGGGGGCCACGTGGACGGCGTGATGCTCGTCGCCCTGCACGGCGCCGATCCCCTGCCGGCCGCGCTCGCCCGCATGGGCCTGCCCGTCGCGTCCTTCAACCGCACCGCCGCGACGGACGTCCCGTACGTGGCGCTGGACAACGCGGGCGGTGCGGAACTGGCCGTACGGCACCTCCTTGAGCGGGGCAGACGCCGGATCGCCACGATCACCGGGCCGCTGGACCTGTACGAGTCCCGCGAACGGCTCGAGGGGTACCGCGCGACCCTGCGGGGCACCGGCCGCCGCTCGATCGTCGGGCTGGGCGACTTCACGCGGGTGTCGGGCGCGGAGGCCATGCGGCAACTCCTGGAGGACGACCCGGACGTCGACGCGGTGTTCGCGGCCAACGACCTCATGGCCATCGGGGCGCTGCGCACCCTGCATCAGGCGGGCCGCCGGGTCCCTGACGACGTGGCCGTGGTCGGGTTCGACGACATCGAGGCCGCCGCATACACCACTCCCGCGCTCACCTCGGTGCGCAGTTCCATGGCAGACCAGGCCACCGCGACGGTGCGCCTGCTGCTTGCGCTCATCGAGGGCGGCCCCAGGAAGCCGGTGATCATGCCGAACGAACTCGTGGTCCGCGAGTCCAGCTGATCGAAGGGGCGTTCATCACGCGGCACCCCGATACGCCAGGGCTTTGGGGCGTTGTCGTGCGGGTCGAGACTGCCGGTGAGGTGATCGTGGGCGACGTGCGCATGCGGACGCACGCAGGTGACCAGAACACTGCCGCCGGCATAGGTGTGCAGGTTGTGAGTCGGACACATGGCTGTGTCAGTGAGAGGCAGCACAAAATACCGATGGTCCTGAGCACCACTTGACGGCTGATGGACAGCGCTCAACCAGGGCCGCATCGACGCGGCCAGACTGCGCAAGGCGCTGTGCTGCCGCAACCCGAGGCGGCCGACGGGCGCCTGGTCCTGCCGGTCGAATGTCTCCGGACGGCTGCGGCCCGATGCTGCTCAGTAGTGTTCCGGCTGCTCCCGCGCCGGGGATGCGACGGGACACGCGTAGTCCGACTGCGTCATCGTCCATCCGTCCCCGAGCACATGGATGTCGGGGTGCGCGGAGGAACTGGGCATGGCCTCCCTGTCGGCTTCCCCGGTCGCGCGGGGGACAGCGACGGCGAGCGCCGGAGCCACACGCGCCACCGTGCACGCGAGCTGGAGCATGGCCTGGCGCTTCAGCGGAGCCGCGACACCGGGGAGCTGCACGGAGAGAGCGCCTGCGCCGCCGGTAGCCACCTGCGGCGCACCTGTCAGGCGGGGCAGCTCCGTGGTGGCCGTCGCGGTCTCGCTCGCGGTCGGTCCCTCGAACAGCAGACGTACGACAGCCTCGACGTCCCCGGCGTCGCCGATCCGGCGAGGGTAGGCGGTCAGCTCCCCGTCACGCAGGAAGAAGAGGGAGACGGTGGCGGGTGCCGAGGGTTCCGAGGTGGGGGAGAACAGGCCGCTCGCCGGTTCGCCGGCCTCGATGACTCCGGACGGGGGCACTCCGCATGCGGTGAGCGTGACCGCGGCCGTGAGTCCCGACAACAGAGCTGCCACCCGCGAGCCCCTCACAGAGCACCCCCGTCGGCATCGGCATCGGCATCGGCATCGGCGTGGGTGTCGGTGTCGTCGTGACGCAGGGGGAGTTCGACCGTGAAAACCGCGCCTCCCCGGGGCAGGTTCGCCGCCCGGATGCGCCCCTCGTGCAGGCGCACGTTCTCCGCCGTGATGGCCAGGCCGAGCCCGCTGCTCTCGCTCCTCGTCCGTGAGGTACTCGCCTTGTAGAACCGCTCGAAGATGTGCGGCAGGGCCTCCTCGGCGATTCCTGGTCCGTTGTCGATCACCTTGATGACGGCCCACGCCACGTCCGCCGCCTCCTCTCGCACTTCCATGGTCAGCCGCACGGGCGGCGCCCCGTGCCGCAGCGCGTTGCCGACCAGATTGGCCGTCACCACGTCAAGTCTGCGCGGATCGACGCGCGTGCGGAGCACACCCGGCCCGGGCAGCCGGGTCTCCACCTGCCCCTGCCACCCCCGCGAGGCGAGGGTGCGCTGTACGGACTCCGCCAGGTCGATCTCGTCCTGGTTGAGTTCGGCCGCCCCCGCGTCGAAGCGGGAGATCTCCATCAAGGCGTTCACCAGTTCACTCAGCCGGGCCGTTCCTTCGCTGACGAGGCGCAGCGCGTCACCGGTTTCCCCCTCCTGACGCAGCGCGCTTTCGTCCAGCACGTCGGTGACCGCTGACATCGCCGCCACCGGCGTGCGCAGTTCATGGGAGACGTCCGCCACGAAGCGTCGTGCCTGGGCCTCCAGACGGCGCAACTCCCCGACGGTCCGCTCCAGTTCGGCAGCCGTGTCGTTGAAGGTCCGGGAGAGGTCGGCCAGTTCGTCGGAACCTCTCACGGTCAGCCGGACGTCCAGGTACCCCGCGGCCATTCGGCGCGTCGCCCGGCGCAGCGCCCGTACGGGGCGCAGTACGCCGCTCGCGGCGAGCAGCGCCAGGATGACGGCGAGGCCCAGGGCCACCAGGGTGCCCCGCTCGATGCCGCTCACCATGGCCTCGATGTACGCCTCTTCGCTGTTCTGTGGAACCTCCAGGTACATCACGATCCCGGAGAGCCTGGGTTCCGTGCCCTCGCCCGAGGTGTCCGTGATGGGCATGCCGACGATGAGCTGGGGGTGCCCGTCGACGTTCACCCGCTGGAACACCGTGGCACGTCGGTCTCGTACGGACCGGCGCAGTTCGGTGCTCAGTACGTCGAAGTCGGCGTGCGGCGTAGCGGCGCTCACGCCGCGGTACGTGGCCATGACCCGCCATCCCGACGACCGGTTGGCGTACAGCACCTGGTTCACCGCGGACTGGAGTTCCGATCGGTCCGGGTCGAAGGGGAGGTAGGGAGCGATGGCGTCGACGCTCGTACGGAACTGGCGGATGACGGAGTCCTGGCTCTGCTGGAGCACCCCCGTGCGCGCCTCGCGGAAGGCGAGGGCCCCGGTGCCCAGTGCGCTGGCCATGGCCACCAGGACGAAGGCCGCCAGCAGGCGGGGGCGCAGGCCGCGCAGGGGGAGCGCCATGCGCGTCAGGGCCGCCCGGAGCGATCGCGGGGAGCCGGCTCCCCGTATGGCGGCGGGGGCTTCTTCGGCCGTGCCGGACTCGTGCAGGCGTTCCGCCTTCCGTGCCCGCTCGGTTCTTCGCGCACGCGCGGAGGTCTGTGCGGGCCCGGAGGTCCGCGTTCGCGCGGATGCTTGCGTTCGCGCGGATGTCTGCGTCCGCGCGGAAGGCCGGCCGCTCATGAGGTGCCGAAGCGGTAACCGAATCCGCGTACGGTCTGCACATAGCGAGGTTTCCTGCCCTCGCCGAGCTTGTTGCGCAGTCGCTTCACGCAGGCGTCCACGAGCCGTATGTCGCCGTGGTAGCTGTGTTCCCAGACCACTTCCAGCAGTTGCTGGCGGCTGAACACCTGGCCGGGAGAGGCCGACAGGGTCAGCAGCAGCCGTAGTTCGGAGGGGGCGAGGGCGACGGGTTCGCCGCGGTGCGTCACCACGAGCCCGGCCCGGTCGAGGACCAGTTCGCCGTGTGTCTCCGCCCGCGGCCGGGTGCCGTCCGGTACCGACGCGTCCTGTCTGCGCAGTACGGCCCGTATCCGTGCGTCGAGCACCCGGGCCCGCACGGGCTTGACCACGTAGTCGTCCGCACCGGCTTCCAGCCCCACGACGACATCGATGTCGTCACCCCGGGCGGTCACCATGATGATCGGTACCTGGTCGCTGTCCCTGATGCGGCGGCACACGTCCAGGCCGGAGATCCGGGGCAGCATGAGGTCGAGTATGACGACCTCCGGCCGGAAGGGGTGTAGCTGTTCCAGTCCCTCTTCGCCTGTTCCCACGGCGCGGACCTCGTGTCCCTGATGCTGCAGTCCCAGTTGGACGGCCGTGCGGACATCTTGGTCATCTTCGACAATCAGGACCCGTGACATTTCGAAAGTGTAAGCAGATCCGATGACGTGACTGTCGTGAGAGGGGCCCCTCTCCGCAGGCCGTTACGTAACGATCACAACGGGCCGGGGAGGTCCGGGCGGTCCGGTCCGATCGGCGCGGCGGATGCCGGAGAGGCCGTGCACCGTTACCTTTTCGAGATGATCCGGGCTCATGGCGATCATCTGAATCGACCAGTTTGAGCTGCCATGCACTCGGCACGACAGCGACAATCCGCACCCCCTGTGGGCAGAACCGCGGACGTTCACCATGGAGGCCGTCGGCGCCGGTCCTCCCATCGCCGGGGACGTTCGCGCCGACGAGGGCGGAGCCTGCTGGTCGGCACACTGGTGACCGTCGGCCTACTGGGTTCAGCGACGTATTTCCTGTCCGGAGGGCGGAGCGATGCGTCGAGCGCACCGCGTCCGCGAAGCACGCACGTCACCCGCACTCCCGGCCCGGCTCCTACACCCACACCCACACCTACACCTACACCCACACCCACACCCACCCCGAGCCGGACCGAGATCGACGTCCCCGCGACGGGCAGCGGGACGTTCGTCACCGCGAAGGCCAGTGGCGCGACGGTGGGCAGCGGTTCCCGCCCGTTGCGCTACGTCGTGGAGGTCGAGACCGGCCTCGATGTCTCGGCGTCCCAGGCGGCGAAGGAGATCGCCGGGATCCTTGCCGCTCCGCGGGGATGGACCCGCGACCCGGACCACGCGTTCCAGCTGGTGAGCGCGGGAGCGCCGCACGACCTCACGGTGCGGATAGCGACACCGGGAACGGCGGACGCCCTGTGCTGGGCGGGCATCCAGCAGGACACCGGAGGCGAGTACAACTGCGAGGTTCCCGGAGGGGTGGTGGTGAACCTCAAGCGCTGGGTCAAGGGTTCGCCCACCTTCGACGGGCCGATCCATGACTACCGGGCGCTGATCATCAACCATGAGATGGGGCACTTCCTCGGCTACTCGCACGTGACCTGCGCGGGCGCCGGACAACTGGCACCCGTGATGATGCAGCAGATCAAGGGCCTTCAGGGATGCGTCGCCAACGCCTGGCCCTACGACAAGAACGGTGACTTCGTCACCGGACCACCCGTATGACCGGTGCCGGTGTTCATGCCGGAGCCGGTACCGGAGCCAGTGCCGGTCTCCACGGCGAGAACCGTTACAGCTCGGTCATGTGCTGAACCCATGGCCATGAACTGCCGACGCCACTGTGAACTCCGCGTTCTCCCGCGCCCTCGGGCGACAACCCTCTCTCGATCGGATGGAAGTACATGACTCGATCCCGCACTGTCCTGAGACTGGCCATTGCGGTGAGCCTCCTGCCGCTGCTGGCGGCTTGCGGCACCGGCTCGAA
The DNA here is from genome assembly GCF_044332585.1 of Streptomyces sp. NPDC016845. Taxonomy (NCBI): domain Bacteria; kingdom Bacillati; phylum Actinomycetota; class Actinomycetes; order Kitasatosporales; family Streptomycetaceae; genus Streptomyces; species Streptomyces sp. NPDC016845. The sequence goes on from NZ_JBIRPI010000034.1 coordinate 31,583, forward strand.
GCCCCCCTCGGCGGACGCAGAGAAGACCACGGCCGGGAAGTCGGGACAACTCGACATCCCCGCCGACGCGAACGCCGATCTCAAAAAGCAGTACCTCTTGGAGAACGCGATCGCGGCTTGCATGAAGAAGCAGGGATTCACCTACACCCCCGTGGCCCCCGAGAGTCTCACCGCCTCCTGGGCCACCGACGGCGCGGACTACACGCTGACGAAGAAGTACCGGCAGAAGTACGGATTCGGCCTCTATGCGGGCATCGTCTACCCCAACGACGCCAGTACGGCCGCCCGGCAGGACGCGGACGACACGCCCAACGCGGACTACGTGAACACACTCACTCCGGCGCAGAAGACCGCGTACAACAAGGCGTTGGGCTCTCCTCCCGACCCGAAGTCCGGAGAGAAGAAATCGACCGGCTGTCAGGGAGAGGCCGACAAGTCCGTCTACGGCTCCGAGCCGGTCCAGGAGCGGAGCACTACGACCGAGAGCCAGAATCAGGCCAACGCGCAGGCGCTCAACGGGGATACGAAGCTGGTCGCGCTGGCGCAGTCGTACGCCTCGTGTCTGAAGAAGGAAGGCATCTCCGTCACGACCACGCAGCCCACCGGCATCGGGGAGATGGTCAAACTCCAGGCGCTCAAGTCCGCTCCGGCCGGCGCCGGTGGCGTCGCCGCGGTCCAGGAGGACGGGAGCACCCAGAAGTCCCTGAGCAAGGAGGAGGCGCTCCCGCTGCTCACCAAGGACATCGAGCTGGCGATGCGGGACCTGGAATGCGGCAAGGAGTTCCGGGCCGCCTATTTCCCGAAGTTCCTGAAGGCCCCGGCCAGCGGTGGCGGTGCCGGGTGAGGCAGCGACCCAAGCCGGTCGGCACCCATGCCGCTCAGCACTCCACGCCGGTCGGCAGCCGACCCGAACAACTCCGCAAGCTGATCGGCACCCGTCCCGGACAACTGACAGTCGTCATCGTGGTGGTGGCGCTGGTCGGAGCGGGCGGTTGGTTCGCCGGATCGCAGATGCAGTCGCCCGCCGATGCCGCCGCCGCGCACCAGCCACCGAAGGCCGGACCGGTCACCGTCACGGTCGAGCGGCGCTCGCTGACTGCGAGCGTGGTGGCCCAGGGCTCGGTGGAGTTCTCATCGCCGCAGAGCGTCACCCTGGCCGGGCTCGTCGGCTCTCCGGACTCCGGGTCCGGTTCCGGCGATTCGGGAGCCGGCGACGGCGTCGCCCAGCGGGTCACCAAGGCACCGGTCGCCGGGGCCGAGGTGCGGGAGGGTTCCGTGCTGATGCAGGTGAGCGGGCGGCCGGTGCTGGTGCTGCGGGGCACCGTGCCGATGTACCGCACACTGGGCCCCGGCGCCTCCGGGGACGATGTCAGGCAGCTTCAGCAGGCGCTGGTCCGGTTGGGTTTCGCCCCCGGTTCGGCCAACGGGACGTACGGGCAGACGGACGCCGCTGCGGTGAGCCGCTGGTACAAGAGCAGGGGATACGGCGCCATGGAACCCACCGTCGCCGACAAGCAGCAGCTGGGGACGCTCGAAGCGGCGGTGACCACCGCGCAGCAGGCTCTCCTCGCGGCACAGAACCCGGGCGGCGACTCCGAGGAAACCGGCAGCGGCTCCAAAGACGCCTCGGGCACCGAGGTGGGCTCCACGAAGCTGCAACTCAAGTCGGCGCAGCAGCAGTTGGACGCGGCCAATGCCGCGCTCTCCGTCTTCCAGGCCGGTTACGGAACCAAGGTCCCCGCCGGCGAGGTGGTCTTCCTGCCAGAACTCCCGGCCCGGCTGGACAAGGTGTCCGTGAAGACCGGAGACACCCCCACCGGGCCGGTCGCCACGGTGACCAGCTCCACAGTCGTGGTCAAGGCCGTGGTCCCGGCCGAGGACGCCAAGCTGCTCCACAACAGCATGCGGGCGCGGGTGGAGACCAGCGACGGCACGAAGGTGGACGGAAAAGTGCTGGCGCTCGGCGACGACGTGCCGAAGGACGTTCCGGCCGACGCCGGCACACAGGAGAAGAGCTCGGACGGCGGGAGCGACGACGCCTCGGCCCCCGTGCCGGTGCTGGTCTCCGTGCCTGCGGGGAAGCTGACCAAGAACGCCACCGAGTCCGCGAAGGTCACCATAGAGGTGGGCTCGTCAAACGGCAGGGTGCTGACCGTGCCTGTCGCCGCGCTGCGCACCTCCGCCGACGACAAAGCCCGGGTGCAGGTCGTGCGCGGCGGCAAGGTGGTGAACGTATCCGTCGAGGCCGGGCTCTCCGCGGACGGTCAGGTGGAGGTCACCCCCTCCTCCGGTGCCGCCTTGAAGGCCGGCGACCATGTGGTGGTCGGGCGATGACCGGTGCGCCGTTCTCCGATCCGTCCTTCTCCGATCCGTCCTTCTCCGACCCGTCCTTCTCCGACCCGTCCTTCTCCGGTCCGTCTTTCTCCGGTCCGCCGTTCTCTGGTCCGTCTTTCTCCGGTCCGCCCGATGCCGACATCGTCATCCAACTGAACTCCGTATGCCGGACTTTCGACTCCGAACCGCCGGTGCACGCCCTGCGCGACGTGCATCTGACCGTGCGGCGCGGCGAGCACCTGTCGATCGTCGGCCCGTCCGGTTCCGGTAAGTCGACGCTGCTCAACACCCTGGGGCTGCTCGACCGGCCCACCTCGGGCGCCTACTGGCTCGACGGGGTGGAGACCAACGCGCTCGGCGACCTGGAGCGCACCTCGTTGCGCGGCAGCCGGATCGGCTTCGTCTTCCAGTCCTTCCACCTGCTGCCGTACCGGACCGTGGACGAGAACGTCATGCTGGCTGAGACCTACCGTCGGCCGCGCCCCGGGCGCGGCCGTGCGAACCGCCGTGCCAGGGCGGAGCAGGCGCTGGAACGGGTGGGTCTGGAACACCGGTCCGGCTTCCGGCCGGACCGGCTCTCCGGCGGTGAGAGACAGCGTGTGGCGATCGCCCGGGCGCTGATGAGCGAGCCGGCCCTGCTGCTCTGCGACGAGCCCACCGGCAACCTCGACAGCGAGAACACCGAGTCGGTGCTGGACCTCTTCGGTCAACTCGGCTCTCAGGGAATGACTCTGGTGGTGATCACGCACGAGGAGGCGGTCAGCAGACGGGCCGACAAGCGAGTGCGGATCAGCGACGGACAGCTTGCCGAGGAGCACCGATGAGGACCCGGACGCACGTTCCGCAAGCTCACGTCCCACAAGTTCACGACCCACAAGCTGCGGCACCTGTGGACGCGGCACGGGCCGAAGCGATCGTCGAGCGCCCTTGGATGGACTTCAGGGACCTGTGGTCCGAGGCGCTGGCGGGGGTGCTCGCGCGCCCGATGCGCTCCGCGTTGACCACGCTGGGCACCGTTCTGGGCATCACCACCCTGGTCATCACCATCGGGATATCGTCCACGGCGGGCAACCAGATCGTGGGCCGGTTCGACGCCCTCACCGCCACCTCGGTCACGGTGGGGGTGCCCTCCGCGGCGTCGGCCGACTCCGGCCCGCTCGTGGACTGGCCGGGTGTCGACGCCGTACGCCGGCTGGCCGGGGTCGAGTCGGTGGCGGCGCTCGCCGACTCGAAGGAGACCGCGAGTGTCGAGGTGCGCTCCAACGATGTGGTCGCCCCCGGCGAGGTCAGTGGCCAGACCATGGCGGTCGTCGCCGCTTCCCCCGCGCTGCCGGCCGCGGTACGCGGCGAACTGACCGCCGGGCGCTTCTTCGACGACGGGGACATCGCCCGGCACGACCGGGTGGCGGTCCTCGGCGACCAGGCGGCACGACTGCTGGGTATCAGCTCGGTCGAGGACTCTCCCGCGGTCTTCCTGAAGGGGCAGGCGTACACGGTGATCGGGATACTCGGCGGAGTGGAGCGGGAACAGCAGCTCGCCACCGCGATGATCCTGCCGCCCACCACGGCCGCGGACCGGATGGGCCTTGGAACCGTGACCCGGGTACTGATCAACACCTCGCTCGGCGCGGCCAACCAGGTCGCCCGCCAGGCACCGATCGCGCTGGCCCCCGGAGCCGAGGCCTCTCTGACCGTGACGGCACCGACCGACCCGACCAGGGCCCGCAAGGGTGTGCAGGGTGACGTCAACGGCCTGTTCCTGGTTCTCGGCCTGGTCTCGCTGGTGGTCGGAGCCATCGGTATCGCCAATGTGACGCTGGTGACGGTCATGGAGCGGGTCGGGGAGATCGGACTGCGCCGCGCCCTCGGCGCCTCGCGGCGCCAGGTCGCCGGCCAGTTCCTGGTGGAATCGACGACGATCGGACTTCTCGGCGGCGTCGTGGGCGCCGCCCTGGGCATGGTCGTGGTGGTGACCGTCTCCGCTGTCAAGGACTGGACCCCGGTCCTGGACGTCCGCCTGGCGCTCGGAGCGCCGGTCGCAGGAGCCCTGGTAGGACTCTTGGCCGGCCTCTACCCGTCACTGCGGGCCTCCCGCATGGAACCGGTCGACGCCTTGCGCTCGTAGTCGGCCACAATGACCGACCTGCCCCACAGCGGCCGGCCTGATGGACGAGTTCCGCGGAACCGTCCTGGAGCGCCGCCGAGCGACCCGGCTCTTCGACCGGGTTCTTCGACCGGGTTCTTCGACCGGGTTCTTCGACCGGGCTCTTCGACCGGGACGGCACCGTCCTGTTCGACAAGACCGACGACGGCACGGGCAGAGGTCGGGGAGAGGTGCGGCGACGGACGGCCGATCACTGAAAGCCACAAGCGGCAGAGCGTCTTGCCACACACCCGGCACCCCTGGGGATATCGGCGGGCCCTTGTCAGCTGGCCGATGGGGTGAGGCTGCTGCGGTCGAACGGGCCACCGTGCGCGGCGGCGTACGCGATGGCGTCGTTGACGGCATCGAGGCCGAACGAGCGGACTCGTTCGGGGACGAGATCCAGAGTGCCCGAGGCGAGGAGCCGGATGATGCCGACATTGGCTGTACGCGGGTACATCCACTGCCCGCGCACGGTGACCGAGTTGCGCATGATCCATGGGTACGGGAGTGCGAGGTCGTCGCCGCCGAGCATGCCGACGCCGCCCATGAGGACGACGCGGCCGTACTCGCGCACGGTCATGGCCGCCGCGCGCGACGCCGAACTGGGTGCGCTCGGCGGCAGCATGTCGATCACCATGTCGATCGGGCCGTCGGCCGCCGCGGACATCGCCGCTCGGTCGGCGGCCTCGTCCCCGGTCAGCCGCACCGGGCGCAGCCGCGGACCGAACCGGTCGGCGAGGAGGTCGAGCGCGGCCTGGTTGCGGCCCGGGGCGATGACGCGGCCCGCTCCCATCGCGAGCGCGACCGCGACCGCGCTGCTGCCCAGGTTGCCCGTGGCCCCGCTGACGAGCAGGGTCTCGCCGGCCGCGAGCCCGCCTGCCAGCAGCCCGCCGTAGGAGATGGTGTGCACGGTGAGTGCGGCCCAGCGGGCCGGATCGTCCCCTGCCTCGGTGGGCAGCGGGAAGACGTTCTCCGTCGGAACCCGCATGAGCTCGGCGAACGCACCGTCGTGCAGGTACTCGGCGAGCCGTGCGCCGCCCTCGCCGCGCGAGCTCCAGCCCTGGAGCGTGATGTCGGGCGTCAGGGCATCGTCCCGCGAGCGCACCGTCGAGTCGCACCACACCAGGTCGCCGACGCGCAGCCGGGTGGCGTCCGGGCCGACGTGGACGATCCGCCCCACCGCGCCGACACCGGGCACGACAGGAGGGACGAGGGGGTACTTCCGCTTGCCGCTGAAGACCTCGGCCGCATAGGGCGCCACGCTGGCGGCGAGGACCTCGACCACCACCTCACCGCCCCCGGCCTCGGGGTCGGGTACCTCCCGCACCGTGAGCGGGGCGCCGAACTGCGTCAGAACTGCTGCTCGCATGTGATGACCTCCATGTTTGTCCGTGGCTGTGGGAGCCTGCGGAATCGACACTAGGAGCTGGGCAAGCATGCGGGAAGCGAAGATCTGGCATCCGTGGTATGCGTAGGCCGCATGGACATCTCCAGTGCGGGACTGCGGGTCCTGCGGCAGATCGCCGAGTCCGGCAGCTTCACCGCGGCAGCTGCCCGACTCGGCTACACGCAGTCGGCCGTCTCACGCCAGGCCGCCGCCCTCGAACGCAGCGTGGGCACCACCCTGTTCGAACGCCGCCCGGACGGGGTACGGCTCACCCCTTCCGGCCTGACCCTGCTGCGGCACGCCCACACGGTCCTGGCCTCGCTCGCAGCGGCCGAGCGTGAGCTCACCGGCAGCGTCCCGCGGACCGAACTGGTACGGCTCGGGGCAGTCGCGAGCGCGGGCGCGGCGATCCTGCCCGCCGCACTCGCCCACCTCGCGGCGGCCGGCCCGCAGATCACGGTCACCACCCGCGAGGGCACCACGCCCGCCCTGATCCGGGCGCTGCGCGCGGGCTCGCTCGACCTCGCCGTGCTCACGTCCCGCCCACCTCACCGGCCCTTCGACGGCGAATCACCGCGCCTGCACGTCGAGACCGTCGCGGACACCGAACTGGTCGTGGCGGTGCCGTCGACCGGCGAGTTCGCAGGACGCACCACGGTGCACGTCGACGAGCTGGTCGACGCCGCGTGGATCGCGACCCCGTCATCGAACTCCGAGCCGCTGCTCGGCGTCTGGCCCGGTCTGCCCGGACGGCCTCGCGTCAGCCACTCCGCGCGCGACTGGCTGACCAAGCTCCAGCTGGTCGCCGGCGGCTTCGGTGTGACGACGGTGCCGTCCCCGCTCTCACCGGTGCTGCCGCCCGGGGTGAGCCTGCTGCGCGTCGACGGTGCACCCCCCGAGATCCGCCGGGTGCTCGTGGCACGCCTCCCCGGCGACCCCTCCCCGGCGATCACGGCCGTCACCCGAGCGATCACTTCGACCGCCTGAACCGCCGCCGACGCCGCGCACGATCGCTCCCCCTCACAGCCTGCCGAGGTCGAAGCGGTACGCGGGAGAGCGAGCGTGAGCACGCCGTCGTCCTGGAGCGCTACAACATCATCCTCAATGAACTGTTCTCCGCTACGGATGTGTACGTGATCACCTCCCGCTGGACGGCCGAAGCCGAAGCTCCTTACAAACCGGTGATCGACGAGATCCTGCGGGCGGATCCGGACGCTCCGCGCAAGCTGAGAACGGGGCCGGCAGATCACGGGTAGTACTGTCCGGCCAGGTCGGCGCTATATCCGGCTTGAGTCTGTCCGTAGACGTTGTGGTGAGTTCGGCCGGTTCCCGGATTGCTGCTGGGCTGACCGGCACGGCGGCCGTGTAGAGCATCGGAGTTGGCCCCCGGCCGCAGACGGCCCCGGAAGCGCTGGACGGGTGGTCGCACCGGGCATCTGGGCTGCGGCTCAGGTCACCAGGCCGTGCCGGTAGGCATAGACGACGGCTTGCACGCGGTCGCGCAGGTTCAGCTTGGTGAGGATGCGGGACACGAAGGTCTTGACGGTCTCGTGGCTGATGACGAGCGTCGCGGCGATTTCGCTGTTGGACAGCCCGTCCGCGATGAGGCGCAATACCTGGAGCTCACGGGGGGTGAGCGGGAGGTCTGCTGTGCTGTCCTGGGTGGGGCGGATACGGGCGGCGTAGCGGCCCACGAGTCGCCGCGTCACCTCGGGGTCCAACAGCGCCGAGCCGGCGGCCACGGTCCTGATCCCGTTCAGCAGCCGGTCCGGCGGTGCGTCCTTGAGCAGGAAGCCGCTGGCTCCGGCCCGCAACGCCTCGTAGACGTACTCGTCCAGGTTGAAGGTGGTGACCACGAGCACTTTCACGGGATGCTCGACGCCGGCGCCGGCCAGCAGACGGGTGGCCTCGATGCCGTCGAGGACCGGCATGCGCACGTCCATCACCACGACGTCCGGGCGCAGTTGGCCGGCCAGTTCCACCGCGGCGTGGCCGTCTCCGCACTCGCCCGCCACGGCCAGATCCGGCTGCGCGTCGATGATGGTCGCCAATCCGGTACGGATCAGTATCTGGTCGTCGCAGACCAGGACCCGGACGGGCGTGCTCATGCCGCATTTCCCGCCGGTATCCGCGCCCTGACGAGGAAGCCCCCGTCGGCTCCGGGGCCCGCGCTGAAGTCGCCTCCCAGGACGTCGACCCGTTCGCGCAGGCCCTCGAGCCCGCGCCCGCCGCCGGCGGATCCGGCTTGCGATCCGGAGCCGTCGGTAGCGACCTCCACGGTGATCTCCGTTTCGTGATGGCGCACCAGGACCGTGGTCCGGCTGCCGTGGTCGTGCTTCAGCGCGTTCGTCAGGGTCTCCTGCACCACCCGGTAGGCCACCAGGTCGGCGCTGCCGGTCGAGGCCGCCGGCGTGCCCTCCTCGGTGAACTCCACCGGCTGTCCGGCCAGTCGCGTCCGTTCGACGAGCGTGAGCACCCGGCCGACCGGAGGCGTCCTGTCCTCACCGCCATTGCGGGTGCCGTGATCGGGGTTGAGCAGGTCGAGCAGGTGCCGTAGATCAGTGATGGCCCGCCGGCCGGTGTCGCTGACGGCGATGAGGGTCTCATCAAGACGGTCGGGCGCGTCGGTCAGATACCGGGCCGCCTCACACTGCACGACCATCGCCGTCACATGATGGGTCACCACATCGTGCAACTCGGCCGCGATCCGGGTGCGTTCGGCGGTCCGTGCGTCCTCGGCGACGCGGCTGCGACGTTCGACCTCCGCCGCACGGACGGAGCGCAACCACGCGCCGACGCCCCATGCGAGAGCCAGCACCAGATAGAACGTCACGAACTCGGACGCCGGTTCGCCGGGCCCGCGCTGGTGCAGCACGACCGCCAGAACCGCGAACGCCACGGACAAGGAGACCGCCGTGGGGCGGCGGTAGCGCTTCAGATACGCCCCGGCGCTCAGCAGCGCGAGGGGCAGCGCGGTCCCCGCGACGAGGTGGTAACCGCGCACCTGGTCGAGGGCGAAGCCGCACGACACCAGAGTGAGACAGACGAGCGGCCACCGGCGGCGCACGGCGAGCGGAAGGCACTGCAGGACAACCGCCACACCGGCCAGGGCATCGGCGGGACGGGTCGGCAGATCACCGATCTGTGTGCCGTTGCCGCTGCCGTGCAGCGCCGGCACGGACGACACCACCAGGAGCAGTATCCCGAGCGGGAGATCCCGCATGGTGACATCGAGTCGGTGCCACAGCCGCGTCACACCTCGACGATCAATCACCTGGGCAGTGTAGCGGCGGCGGCCCGCGTGGCTCGCCGGCCACCCAGGGGCACGATGGTGCGGCGCCGGTGGGCCAGCCACAGGAACACAAGAGTCAGCAACGCCCCGAAGCCCACCGCGTACACACTGCCTTCCGGCCCGAAGCTACCGCCGGTGAGCAGCTCGGGGCCCGACGTCGAGGTATCCAGGAGCCCCTGGCTGGTGCCGTTACCGGAAACCTCGGTACTGAAGATGCCGGCGGCGGCGAAGTTCCAGCCGAAGTGCACGCCGATCGTCAGCCACAGGCTGCGCGTGGCAGCGTACGCGGCGGCGAGCATGAAACCAGCCTCGATCGCGATGGCGATGGCACCCCACAGCGTCGCGTGCTCATTGAGCAGGTGCGAGAGGCCGAACACCAGCCCCGTCAACGCCAGGGCCAGATAGGTGCCGGCGCGCTCCTCGATGATCCGGAAGAGCACGCCGCGGTACACCACTTCCTCGGTCGCCGCGGCGCCGGCCATGAAACCGAGCAGTCCCAGCGCGCCGGTCACCGAGTTCAGGCCGTCGACGTCGTAGTGCCCGGAGGTGTAGAGGTTCACGATGACGGCCGCGAACATCGCGGTGCCGATCAGGATGCCCCGGCCCGCCTTGGCCGCGGCGCCTTCCCGGGCCACGTCCAGGGCGGGCCGGTGCTCGGTTCGCCGTACCACCCACCCGTAGACGAGGACGGTCAGTGCCGCGAGCGTGACGCCGAGAACGAGCGTCAACCAGTCGTCGTCCTTGACCGCGTTGATCACGCTGCCGCTCAGGGCGTACATCACCATGACGGTCAGGAACTGCCAGAAAAACCTCACGGGAACCTCTCAGCCGGGGCCGCGACCGTCGTGTCGCGGGCTGCACCGAACGCTAGAGATCCGGCGGCCGAAGATCGTCACCCGACGGTGGACACCTGGCTGTAGCTCGCACGGGGGACAAAGTCTGTCCCGGTGGTGGAAGAGGAACGGGCTGCACCCGCACGGCACCGAAACCGACGAGGACGTGTAAGCCCCCTCCCGTGATGTTCCCGCCGCCGCAGGCAAGCCCCGTGAGATCTGCCGGAACCGCCTTCTCACGTACGCCGTCAGCGAGAAGGCGAGACTCGCACCCGCAACGCCCCCGCAGACTCTCCTGTGTCGTTGAGATGCCCGATGACTTCCACAAGGGTGATCACCATGGCCGTCAGCGTGCGGCGCAGCATCACGCCGATCGCCGCGCCGCCGAAGACGGAGAAGAGGGTGAGGGCCACGGGCACGGGGCCCGTGTTGTCGAAGGTGCCTCAAGGTGCCTTCGGGGATCCACTCCGTGGCCGTGACCTCGGACTTGTAGAGGTTCCACCACCAGCCGAACGCGGCCGACAGCGCGACCGTGCTCACCGTGACCACCAGCGCGGTCAGGGCCGGTTTCGTGGCCAGCCAGCGACTACGGCTCACGGACTGGGTGGCCACCAGCTTGGCGGTGCCGTTTTCCAGGTCGCGGGCGAACAGCGAAATCCTGGGCAGTCAGCAGTTCCGCGTCGATCAGATTGTCCGTGTCCCAGGTCGCGTGCTGCAGCGCCTGCACGGCCTTGCGTACGTCGCGGTCGTCCACGCGCCACTGGCCGCCGCTCTTGTGATCAGGCTCGATTGCTGTCATGAGTCTCTCACTCCAGCAAGCGCCCGGCCCGGCGCACCTTCGTCCTGCGTCGGCGACACCTCTTCCCGGGTGGCGTCGGCGCCGTGGAAAGAGAGGCTTTCCGGGGCCAGGCGGTGGCCTTGTTCTGTTGTCAGTGGCGGCTGACATGATCACGGTTATGAGCGATGGGGTTTTCGATTGGCACCTGTTTCTCGGCCGTTGGCAGGAGGAGTGGGTTCCGTCCGCCGATGACGAGTATGAGGACCAGGATGGCGAGGAGGGCGGCGGCCCGCGCGTCGTTTCGCTGGGCAGCCCGGGGGCGGACGAGGCGGCGATCACCGCGCTGGAGCAGCGCCTCGGTCAGCGGTTGCCGCCCTCGTACCGGGAGTTCCTCGCCGTGAGCGACGGATGGCGCGTGGAGCAGACCGCCGGTGTGTATCAGCTCGGCGGCGTCGCGGACATCGACTGGTCCGGGGACCCGTTCGGGCTGAGCGAGGTGTACGAGGAGAGTCTGGGCGACGACCCGACCGAGCGGGAGGTTCTGCTCGCCGGCATGTGGCGGCGGTCCCTGCGCCTGGAGACGGATTCCGACATGACGCTCGCCCTGCTGGACCCGGGCGACCGCGACGAGAACGGCGAGTGGGCGTTCTACGTCTACAAGGGCTGGAGCGGTGAGTACCCCGACCGCTACCCGTCGTTCCGGGCATACATGGAAGCCATGTACCGCGGCTTCCACGCCGACCGTACGGAGCGCGCCGACTTCGAGAACGCGACCACGCGCACCCAGGACGCCCAGGTCGAGAAAGCCCGTCTTCTCGCCCTGAGCGGACGGCACGAGGAGGCCGCACCCCTGCTCGAAGAGGCACGGTCCTTCGGGCGGCCGCACGCCGCACTGCTGCTGAACCAGTTGGAGCAGCTCGCGGCCCCTCACACCTACCGGGACTACGGCCTTCTGGTGGCCGACCCGCTCTATCTGCCCGAACTCTTGCCGGTCATGGCGAGCGAACCGGCCTCTGGCGCATGGCGCCTGGGCGGGGACGACCACTGGCTGGGGATGATGGCCGCCCGTGGGGTCGACCGGGAAGTCGCCGAGAACCTGCTGCGCACCATGCGTGACGGCACGTACCACTACGCGCCGCCCGGTACGTGGGGCCAAGCCGTGGCCGAGGCCCGGGAGGCGGCTCACTGGGGAGCGACCGACGCCGCATGGCGGCTGCTGAGGGAGAGCCTTGCGCTGTGGGAGCCGTCCGGACCCCTGCTGCTCGCCCCGCTCGGGCTGCTCGCCGATCCGGTCCTCGGACCGCTGATCACCCCGGAGCGCGGGCGGGAGATCCTCGCGACGCCCCGCGCCGGTGAGCCCGGTCCCGCTCCCGAGCCGGTACCAGACCTGGATCCGCCGGGCCTGACATGGCTGACGACGACCGGGGTCTACGGACGGCCGTTCGATGCCTACCGTTGTATCTGGGTCGAGGGCACCGACCCTGCCACGTTGCCTGACCTGATCGGCGAGGAGGGCGCCGCCTTGAGCGCGCCCGTCCACGCGACGAGGGCGCACCGGCAACTGCCGCAGGATCACGAGCGCGAGGGCGGCGAATTGTGGGAGGACCGGGCCTCGGTCATGGTCGGCCGCTGTACCCAGGGGTGGGCCTTCGCCTTCGACGGCCACTCCTCCAGGGAGATCAGCACCCTGTTCCGGTCGCCCGCCGCGGCCGCTTCCGCATCGGGCCGCGCCGTGGTGGTGTGGCGCGAGCGGCAGTGGCACCACGGCGACCGGCCGGCCGCGTTTCATGTCTCGGTGGCCGAACGGGGCGCGGAACTCTATGCGTTCACGGTGCGAGGCGGTGAGATCGAGAGGTCCGGCGCGATACCCGCGGCTTTGGACCCGGCGCAGATTCTCGACCCGCTGGATTCACCACTCGACAAAGAGACTCGTATGCTGCGGGCCCTCCACAGCGAACTGGGCCTTTCGCTGCCCTGTTTCGCCCTGTCCCAGGGCAGCCTTCCCATGCTCGTGACCCGGTCCTGGACCCGGGCACCCCGCGCGGGCGAAAGTTTCGCTTACGTGAGCATCGGTCGCCTCCGGAACTGAGGCAGTGAGGGCCAGGAACCGCGCGAGCGTCTTTGGCTCTGGCCGCACGCCGGCGGCAGGGGCCGACAGCCGGGCAGCAGGGCGCAGCGGCACCCCTTCCCGCAGGGCAGGGCCCCGGCGTGGCGCCACGGGCACCACGCGGCGTCTTGGAGCCGTCTGCTTGCCCAGCATGCGAACGCGCAGACGCAGACCAGCGCCAGGACACAGGCAGAGAAAGGGCCGACCCCCGCTTCCGCCTCGCGGCGGGTGGCAACGGGGCCGGCCGGACCGGACCGGACCGGACCGGAGAACGGCCCCGCGTTCAGCTGAGACGAGCGGCGCCTCAGTGGCAGCCGAGCATGCCGGGGGAGTTGACGTCGACGGTGACCACGCCCGGCGGGTAGCGGTCCTCGTCTTCGGTGAGCAGGACCGACATGCCGGTGAGCTCGGCACGCGGCAGCGCACTACAGGGCGTGGCAGGTGTCGGGGCCGCCGTAGCCGTCACGGATCATGGCGCCGACGGTGGCTGGCGCCATCGTGTCGAGCGGGTCGACGGCCACAGGGGAGAACGCCAGGACACGGCGGTGCGAACGCTCCCCGCCGACGGCTCAGAGCTCGACGAACTTGTCCGCCAAACCCCGTTCCAGGTAGTCGTCCGGCAGGTCCTGGATGACCAGCTCGGCTTCGGTGCGTTCGGTGTGCAGCCGCCAGTAGGCGTCGGCGATCGTCTGCGGCTGGGAGTCGTGGCCTCCTTGGCCGATGAAGGCGGCGATGGCCACGTGCGCGGCGTAGACGCCGGTGCCGGCAAGCGCCGCGTGCAGGTTGAGGATCCAGTTGCGCATCCCGCCGGTGGCGATCTGGACGTTCGCCACGTGCGGGGCGATCACCGGCCCCGACCCCGCCCCGCTGCTGACCAGGATCGTCCCCGTGCCGCGCTCCAGCATGCCGGGCAGGACGTGCTGCACCGCTGCCACGCCCCCGAGCAGATAGAGGTCCAGCTGGGCCAGAACCGAGTCGACGGTGACCTTCGTGGCCTCGACCAGTGGAGCCCGGCGCAGGTCTGCCGGGGAGGGCGCGGGTGAGTACTCGAGTATGTCGATCGGTCCCAGCCGCTCCTCTGCGGCGGTGAGCGCCGCGTGCAGAGCGGGACGGTCGGTCACGTCGGCGGGGAACGCCTCGGCCCGCACGCCCGTGGCGGACAGTTCGGCGGCCACCGCCTGCAGCGTCGTACGGTTGCGGGCGATCAGCGCCACGTCGACCCCCTCGGCGGCGAACCGCCGGCCGATCTCGCGCCCCAGTTGCGGGCCTGCGCCCACGATCGCGAGCGTGCTCAATTCGCCACCTCGTTACCCTTGTATCGACATTCCGGACTGCAGATGTCGGGTCTTCGATCCATTCCGGAACAACGGTAGGACGCGTGTGGTTTCGGCGTCTCGGACCGGCGCGTCAGCCCGAACAGGAGATTCGCGACAACGATGAGCGGCACTTTCTCGGCAGACGTGAGCGGCGCGAACGCCTTCAGCGACTTCGCGCACGAGTGGCGGAGCCGGATGGGCGAGACCTTCGCGCTGGCGCCCTTCCGCCGGACGACCGTGTCCGGCTTCTCGGCGCGGTCCCGCGGGTTCCGGGTGCGGGACATGATGTTCAACCGCTTCGAGACCGCGACCGCCCTGCGGACGGCGGGCCGACGGGTCGGGGCCGACGATCACGTACGCCTGTGGATCGTCCACCGGGGGAGTTGGCGGTTCGAGGAACCGGGAGGAGCCGAGCACACGGCACCGGCCGGTCGCCTGCTGGTACAGACGGGAAGGCTGTCCCACTTCTCCGCGGCGCCCCACACCGTCGTGCAGGTACTCGTCCTGCCCGCCGCCGAGGTGCGGCCCGGACGGGGCGGGCCGGCCTCCGGTCCGGCCGACACCGCCGAGGTGCGGCTGCTGACGGCGCACGCCGCCATGGTGGGCCGGATGCTGGACCGTCTCGGGCCGGCAGGGGTCGACGCCGCCCGCGGCACCCTGGCCGAGCTGGCCCGGGCCGCCGCCGGGGGTGGCCTGGACGACGTGGAGCCCCTGTTGTCGCCGGCCCTGGCCCAAGCCGCGCGGGACCTGGCCGACCGCCGGCTCACCGACCCCGCTCTGTCCCCCTCGGCTCTCGCCCGGGAGCTGAACGTGTCCCCGCGTACCCTCCAACGGGCCTTCGCCAGGGAGGGCCGGCCGCTGAGCACTTACATCCGGCGCCGCCGCCTTGAGGAGGCATGCCGCGAGCTCGTCGCACCGCACCGGCGCATGACCGTCACGGAGATAGCCGCCCGCTGGCAGTTCGCCGACAGCGGCCACTTCGCCCGCGCCTTCCGCAAGCACTACGGCCGGACCCCGACCGACTACGCCGCGACGGCTGCTCGTGAAACGGATGCCACATAGCTGTGCGGGGCCGTTGCCGCCACCGCTCACGGCAGGGACGCCCGGGTCAGCCGAGGCACACCACCAGGCACACCACCAGGCACACCACCAGCAGACAGAGCTGCGGCGACGACGGTTCCGCCGCGGGTGGTCTCCGGGGCGCGTCCTCGTCGCTGCCGTCGCGGGGCGCGGAGGTGACCGGCGGCTTCGAGGGTGCGGTGGGGGGCGGTGTCGGGGGTGCGGTGAGGGTCGTCGGTGTCGGGGGTGCGGGCGAGGGCCTGAGGTCGGCGGGCTGACACCGTGAGGTGTCGTGGCCAACCTCCGTGTGTGGGTTCTTGGCTGAGCTGGTCTCTTCTCACCGGATCTGATCCGTACGTGATCCGTCTCATTGGTTCCGGTCCGTCCGCTGCGGGGGCCAGTGGAGGATGTCGATGACCTTTGCCGGATACTGAGGGTGAAGGGACAAGGTCAGTCGATCAACGTGGTTGGGACAGGAGTGCCAGGCCGGTCTCGCAGAAGTGTGCATCTCCTGGTGAGTGGCGTGGTCTGCCGGCCCGCGACGAGTAGGCTGATCGTTCGTGATCGGACCGGGGAGGTCGGCGTGGACTATGGCGACAAGCTGTTTTGGCTGTCGGTTGTGATTCAACGCAAGTACGCGCAGATTGCCGCCGGGTTCGACCTGACCCCCTCGCAGGCCACGCTGCTCTGCGCAGTCAGGAACGAGCCGCGGCGGATGGCTGACCTCGCCGCGTCGTTGGGTATGACCAAGAACGCACTGAGCCAGCTGGTCGATCGCACCGCGCGGCGCGAGTTGGTCGGCCGGGCAAGCTCGGCGCAGGACCGACGGGTCGTCATGCTCAGTGCGACGCCCACGGGGAAGGTGCTCGCCGAGGCCATTTACGCCGAGGTCGCCAAGCGCCTGCCCGAGATCGCGAGGAACCTCGACGTCGACGACCAGCGCGACTTCGAGCGCGTGGCCACCGCCATCGTGGACACCTCGGACCTCTCTTCGCCCACTTCGAACCAACCCGTCACACCGTGAGGTGCCACTACAGCCGCCCCTTGACGAAGTTCATGCCGTGAACTAATTTCGTTCACGCCATGAACTAACGAAGGGGTGGCAGAGATGCGCACACAGACGACCGGCACGATCGCAGTCTTCGGCGCGACGGGGCAACAGGGCGGGGCGGTGGTCGACGCACTGCTGGACCACAAGGCGCGGGTGCGGGCTCTGGTCCGCGACCCGCAGTCCGGCCGGGCTCAGGCGCTGGCCGCCCGCGGCGTCGAGCTGGTGGCCATCCGGGCCGACGACCCGGCGTCGCTGGCCGCCGCGCTGGCGACGGTCGAGGGGTTCTACTTCATGACCCCGGAGGCGAACAGCCTCGAAGAGGTCGAGGCGGAGATCCACATCGGTACCGCGCTCGTCGACGCGGCGGTCGAGGCGGGCGTCCCGCACGTCGTGTTCAACTCGGTCTTCGGAGCGGACCGGGAGTCGGGTGTGCCGCACCACGATTCGAAGCACTCGATCGAGGAGTACCTGAGGAAGTCGGGCCTCAGGGCCACGATGGTTCGCGCGACCGCCTTCATGGAGAACTTCGCGAGTGTGATGGCACCGAGCCTGGAGCATGGAGAGATCGTGCTGAGGCTGCCGCTCCCGCAGGATGTCGCCCTGAAGATGATCTCGGTCAAGGACATCGGCCGGGTCGCGGCCGCGCTCCTGCTCGACACCGCGGAGGCGCCCGGCGGAGCCGTCGAGCTCGTCGGCGACGAGCTGACGGGTCCCCAGATCGCCGCGGCGTTCGGCGCGCGCGCCGGGCTGCCGGCCCGGTACGAGGTCCTCCCGTTGAGCGTGCTTCCCACCGACCTCGACAAAGCGATGTTCCGCGAGTTCGCGAAGGCGGTGGCAACCCCTTCGGACCTCGCGGTGGTGCGCTCGATCGAGCCGGCCACCCTGGACCTGGTCGAGTGGATCCGAACTACCGGCTGGACCGCGCCCACAGACGTGGCTGGTTCCTGAGCCTCCGGCCGTGATGAAAGCCCCGCGATCGGGCCCACGGTCCCGGCGCTCCGGGCACGGCAACGCATCCGCCCACGGTTGAAGTAGTCACGAAGCTCCCGGGGCGTGCCGGAGGCCGACGCCGTCACACTGGTTGTCGAGAGACCGCTGGTCGACGGCGAGGCAAAGATCCACGTCCAGCATGCCCCGGGCCGCCAACCAAAAGGCCTACATCGGCGCGGAGCGCAACGGCGGGGTGGCGATCCACGCGGCCTCGACCAGTGAGGTGTCGGTGAGGGGCTCGACATACACACATGGCGCTTCGCCGTCCCCTGTCACGATCGCCTCGTTCTCTGTTCTCCAGTCGCGTCGAGCCGTTCAACGGGATGTCATGTGAGCGTCCGGCATTCAGCGCGCGACGCTGCGCATCAGTCCCTCGAGGTCGCGTTCGCCGGCCGGTGTCTGGGCCCCCTCTTGCAGGCCTTCGCGCATCAGGCGCTGGGCGGCCGGCAGACTGAGGGTAGAAGCCCAGGCGTCGTTCTCACGCTGAAGCCCTTCCGTGAAGTCGTCGGCGGGCAGTGAGTGCTTGGCTGCTTCGATGATACCGTCGGGCAGCGCGGCGATGTTACGGGCGACACGGTCGACGTATTCGTCGAGCTCGTCGGCCGGCAGGGCTCGGTTGATCCAGCCATAGGACGCAGCGGTCTCGGCGTCGAACAAGTCGGCGGTCAGGATCACCTCCAGTGCGCGGTTGCGACCCACACGGTCTCGGAGGTACTGGGTTCCGCCTCCGCCGGGGACGATGCCCATGAGCGCTTCGATCTGACCTAGTCCAGCGGTCTCTACGGCGGCGAACGCCATGTCCGCCGCGGCCACGAATTCCGCCCCGCCCCCGCGCGCCTTGCCGGCGAGCTTCACGATGGTCACCTGTGGCTGATGGCGGATCAGTTCACCGATCGCCTGGAACACGTTGACGTCCGCCGGCGCGGATACGGCGAGTTCCTGGAGGGTGTCCCTCTCCTCGCCGACGCGCATGTCCACGTGAGCGATGAAGAATTCCGGATCGGCGCTCGAGAAGACGACCACGCGGGCGGAAGAGTCCTCCTTGAGGTTCGTCAGCACAGAACGCAGCTCACGCATCATCGTCGTTCCGAGCGCGTTCACCGGGGGATTGTCGAGGACGATCCGGGTGACGCCGTTCTCGCCGCTCACACGCAGGGTCGAATAGACATCGTTCGTCATGAGGCGCTCCGTTGGTTACCGGTGGGCATGTAGGTTTGCTATGCATACCTACCGTCGGGCGCGTAACTCCGATGGTCAAGAAGGCACTTGGGGAGCACCTAGGATCATGAAGGACACCGATGTGCGCGGCGTTGGCGCCGAAACACGGACGGGTTTCCGGGCGGACTGCCCCAGCCGACCGATCCTTGACCAGATAGCGGACAAGTGGTCGATGATGGTGATGGCGCTGCTGGAGCGGCCCACCCGGTTCAATGAACTGAAGCGAAATCTGGAGGGCATCACACAACGTGTCCTCACCCAGACACTGCGCCGTCTTGAGCGCAACGGCATGATTAAGCGCACGGTTCTGCCGACCTCACCGGTCGGTGTCGAGTACTCGCTCACACCCCTGGGCGAGTCCCTGCGCGAGCCGTTCGGCCGGCTCTACGACTGGACTGTCGAGCACAGCGGAGAGATCCAGAAGTGCCAGCGGGCGTACGACACCAGGGCTGACGCTCAGCTCGGCTGAGCCGGGGTCCCGGATGGGGGAGGTCAACTGCGCTGAGAGGCGCCCGGGGTTTCGACCGGCAGTTACGTGTGTCCGGGGCGGGCGAACGCGCCCTGCGGACCGGTCGGCGCACATGGGATGCCGTAGGCGAGCCGGTGAACGATACGGTGGCCGGGGCCCGAAGTCTGTCCGTGCCCCGACCGCCGTATGCGTCATGCCGTGGAGCATCCGCGAACGAGGCGGTCGCGACCGGTGAGTACGCCCGTACGTACAGCCTCACGGTCGAAGGCCGGCATACGGCCGCGGTGATCGCCGCGAAGAGGGCGGGGACGGCCGTGGACGCTGCGGGCCCCGCCCGCTGAGCCGCCATGGAGTCGGATGATCACGGTACGGGCGCCGCGGGGCCGTTCATGAGCCGCTGCGCCACTGGCTGACGCTGTCTGCCGCCGTCCTGTCACTGTCCGGTGATGCGGGTGGTCAGGCGGGCCAGCAGCGGGACGCACTGCCGAAGTTGCCGCTGCTCGTCGGAGGTGAGCGCGTCGCGCATGGCGGTGTTGAGCCAGTCGGCGCGCCGTGCGCGTTCCCGCCGGAGGCGGACGCGGCCGGCGTCGGTGATGTGCAACAGGAGCTTGCGGCCGTCGGTCGGATGAGGTTCGGTGCGGACCAGGCCTTTGCCGAGGACTTCTTTCACGGTTTTGGCGGCCGCCTGGTGGCTCACGCTGCGCAGGTGGGCGAGGTCGGCGGTGGTGTGCGGGCCGTCCCGGTCGAGGTGGCCGAGGAGAGCGGCCTCCCCGGCGGGCATCGCGTCCGCGGCCCGCACGGCACGGACCAGTTCACCGATCACCTGTCGAAGATCTTCAGCCAGCGCGTCGTCGTCCATGTCTCCATCCTACGTGAGGTGTGTAACCTAGTTGCACAACCAAGTTGTAGAGTTTTGGAAAGGCGAGAGATGTCCATACACCTCACGAAGTTCGGCCATGCCTGCGTTCGTATCGAGAAGGAAGGCCGCCGCCTGGTCATCGACCCCGGCGGACTGACCGAGCCGCACGCACTGGACGACGTCGATGACGTCCTGATCACCCACGAACACTTCGACCACTTCTCCGAGGAGACGCTCCGCGAAGCCGCTCGAAGCAACCCGGCGCTCAGGATCTGGACCAACACCTCCGTCGCCAGGCTCCTTGACGGTCTCGGCACTCGGGTCACCGCCCTCGGTGACGGGGAGGCCTTCAACGCAGCCGGCTTCGACGTCAAGGTCCACGGGACTTGGCACGCTCCCCTTCACCCCGACATCCCGCGCGTCGCGAACATCGGCTTCCTCGTCGACGACGCCCTGTTCCACCCAGGAGACGCCCTGACCGTCCCGGACGCCGCCGTCGACACCCTTCTGCTCCCTGTGCACGGGCCCTGGTCCACGACCGGACAGCTCATCGACTACGTGCGGGAGGTGTCGCCGCGACAGACTTACGCCATCCACGACGGCGCCCTCAACGACATCGGCACTGCCATGGCCGGCGGCTTCCTGGGCGACAACGGCCCCGGCATCGGGGCCCCTTACCGCCGCCTGTCCACGGGCGCCTCCATCGCGATCGGCGGTCACCGTCGTGAGTGCGCCAGGCGCCACCCGTGATGCCTTCGCCGTCACCTGACGGGCGAACGCCTTCGGCAGTGTCGGCCCCTGGTAGGCGCTGTCGATTCACGCCAGTTGCAGTAGCCGTCCCGGCTGCTGCATGAACGTCTCCATGAACCGCCCCGCGGTCACGGGTCAGTCTGCTGCGGTGTTCTCGGCAGGCTGGAACATCTCGTCCGCCAGCGCCCGGAAGGTCTCTTCGGGGTCCCGCCCGTCCAGCGGGCCGTCCATGTTGTGGGAGAGCAGCAGTGTCGCGAAGCCGTGGGCCATCGACCAGGCCGCCATGAACCCGATGGCCGGGTCGTCGCCGTAGCCCTCCACCGCCGTGCGGAGCTGACTCCTCGTCCGCTCGCGCGCCGTGAGGAGCTCCGGGGCGTCCGGCCGCAGAAGTTCCGGGCGGAACATGATCTGAAAGTGCGCCGGGTGCGCGGTGGCGAAGCGTACATACCGGACGCCCAGGTCACGCAGGCCGTCCGCTTCGCCGAGGGTGGCGGACAGCAGGCCGTAGCCCTCGGCCGCGATGGCGGTGAGAAGGCCCGCGCGGTCCTTGAAGTGGTGTGCGGGCGCGGCGTGAGAGACGCCCGCGCGGCGGGCCAGGTCGCGCAGGGACAGGGCCGCCGGTCCTTCGGTGGCGATGACGTCGAGGGCTGCGGTGAGCACGGCCCGGCGCAGGTCTCCGTGGTGGTAGGCGCGTTCGGAGGTCATGGTCAGCAGGTTACGCAGAATCTAGGCGTTGACAAGTTTGGCGGTCGACTGCAATCTAGTCGATGCCAAGATGGCCGGGTCGTGGGAAGAGGGATCGTCATGGGGAACGACAACGGACGCGTACGGCAGATGTGGCATCTCCTGGAGCCCCTGCACGCCGTCCTCTACTACGCTCCCGAGGTCTTCGAGGAGGTCAAGGCGCTCGGTTACGACACCAGCGAGCGCTGGCCGAGCTATTTCGCCTTGCGAGCGGCGCCGCTCGGGGCGCCCGGGGCCCGTCAGGTGGCCTCGGCGTTCTACAGCTTCAGCCCGCGCATGGTCGCCGAGCACATCCCCGCCGCCTGGGACGTCGCCGCACCGGACAAGGTGGTTGCGGCCAGGACGCGCGGCGTCGACCGGGCGTACCGCGCACTCATCGGCGAACGGACGGACAGTCCCGATCTCGCCGAGGCTGCCGCGCTCGCCCGCCGGGCGGCGGAGGCCGCGCACAGCGAGGGCCGCCCGCTCGCCGCCGCCAATGCCGCGCTGCCCTGGCCCCGGGAGCCGCACCTCGTGCTGTGGCAGGCCGCGACGATCCTGCGCGAGCACCGCGGTGACGGCCATCTCGCCACCCTCCTGACCGTGGGGCTCGACTCCGTGGAAGCGCTGGTGTCGTTCGCCGCGGTCGGCGCGGCACCGGCCGAGGTCTTCGCCAGCCGCGGCTGGAGCGAGCCCGAGTGGACGGCCGCCCGCGAACGGCTCGCCGCACGGGGCCTGCTGGACGCCGACGGCGCGGCGACCGACGCGGGCCACGCCCTGCGCGCCGAGGTCGAGCGCCGCACCGATGAGCTGGCCGCTTCCCCCTGGCAGGCGCTCGGCGCCGAAGGCACCACACGGCTCGCCGACCTCCTTGGCCCGCTCTGGTTGGAGGTCCTCGGCTCAGGCATGCTGCCCCGCGAGACCACGCTCGGCATCGGGAAGGTTTGACGTCTCCTGCCCTAAACGGCCCTAAAACGCCCTAAACGGGTGTCTCGCTCGCCACGCATCTTGCCGCAACCACCACCGTGCTCACGGCGGGGGCCTGCTGCTGGGACGACTCCTGGCGGAGGCCAGTACGCGGGACGGCGCCGCCACGTCCTCGCCCGCGCAGTGCCGCCCGGACCGCCGCCGACGAGGAGGCTGGAGCCGCCAGGTCGTGGCACTCGGCCTGACTGGCACGGCCCTGATGGCCTGTAAAGGTGCAGCCCCGGTCAGGCTTGGCATGATCGGCCTGCTGCCGCCCGCCGTGGTCGTCCCCGCTCTGCGGGCTGCCGCCCCGGACGGCCGCCCGCGTCACGTCCTGGTCATCGCCATTGCCATTGCCATCGCGAGCCTGCCGTGGGCCGGGGCCCCGGCGGAACGTGCCGGAGGGCCCGGCATGAACGCTCCCCAGCCCCAGGCTCCTCACGCACATGCTCCTCACGCACATGCTCCTCAAGCACATTCTCCTCAGGCACACGTTCCTCTCGCACACCCGGTGCTCCGCACCGACCTGCACACCCACACCGACTTCTCCGACGGCCGCGACCCGCTCGAAAGCGTCGTCGCCGCCGCGCAATCCGCCGGCCTGCGCACCCTGGTCCTCACCGACCACGTACGCGCCGACAGCACCTACCTGCCGCACTACGTGGCCGCCGTGCGCGCCGCCCGAGCCACCACCCCCGTCCGGCTGGTCTGCGGGGTCGAAGCGAAGATCATGAACACGCGGGGCCACCTCGACCTGCCCGACGACCTCGACGGCAGCACTCACATCGCGGTGGCCGACCACCGCTTTCCGCTGCCGGACGGCCCCGCGCACCCCGAAGCGGTGCGCGAACGGCTCGACGCGGGCACCATGACCCGCGCCGTCGCGCTGGAGACGCTCATCCTCGCGACGACGCGCGCCATCGCCTGCCGACGTCGTCTTCGACCGCGACGCGCTGTGGCGCATGACCCGCCACCTCGCCACCCCGGACGTGGGCGCCGTGACCGCCTACATCAAGGAAGGCAGCGGCAAGGAGGGCAACTACCTCACCCGCTACATCGCCTACGAGTACATCACCGCCCAGGCCGCCGCCCGACGCGCCCAGAACGTGCTCGGCGTCCTCGCCTGCCTGGCCGGCGGCGCCCAACTGCACAGCCGCGCCAATCTGGAGGCCCTCGGCGGGCAGATCGACACGACCACCCTCGCCGAGGACACCGTCACCACCTTCGAGACCCAACTGGCAGGGCGCCGGGTGGTCTTCGACGGCTGTGCCACGGTGCTCGCCGAGGAACCCGGGAGCCCGGCCGGACTGTGGAAGCAGCGGCTGCGCTGGGCGCGCGGCAACCTCCAGGTCACCCATCGCCTGGTTCGCAAAGCTGCTGACCGGTACCCGGCTGCGATGGCTGACCCCACCACTCCTGCACCTTGCCGGCTACGGCTCGCTGCTCGCCGCGTGCCTGGTCGCCTCGTTCATCCAGGAGATGCGGAACGCGGAGCTGAAGTGGCACAAGACCGAGAAGACGGGAAGGGTGGCGGCCGGACAGTGACGCGCGACGACGACGATACGAAGACCGCTTCCGCACCGGACGCCCCGGAGCCACAGGCGCTGGCCCGCCACGCCCAGGACCTCACCCGCCAGGACCGGCGCAGCGACCGGCACCTGTTGTGGCGGGAACTCGTGGTCCTGCTGCTGATCGCGGCGGTGCTGGTGGCCCGCTGGCAGTGGTTGCTGTGACCGCGGTTTCCTAGCCCGGGGTGAAGGGGTTGTCACCCCGCGCCGCCATCGCGAACCAGGCCGTCGGCATCCGGTCCGCGCCGATCACCGAGATGTGCACGAGGTGCCGTGGCCCCACGTCCCGGGGCGTCGCGGCCAGATGTGCGGCCACCACGTCGTCGCCCTTGGCGCCGCCGACCAGGTGCAGCACCGTGTCCACCCTCGCTGCTCATCAGGTCCCCGGTGACGTAGGTGATCCCCTCGGTGTCCTGGTGTGCGCTCCGGCTGAGCACCCGCAGAGGGCGGGTCGGCGCTGCCTCGCGCAGCAGGGGCAGCACGTGGCGGCGAGCGTTCCGGTACCGCCGGTGACCACGATGCATGGCGTCAACAGTCGTCATGTACCCCTACGTTGATCGTTCGTGTGGCGTGCGGTCTGCGGTCCTGCTGCTCTGACACGCTGCCGTGGATCCGCGGGGCGAAAACGCGGCCCTCCTCGCTCGCGGCTGTAGTGGCCGTCTGGGCCGCACGGCGAACTTCGCTGATCACGCAGGGCAACGAGGTGTGGAAGCTTGGGGGAAGCAGCGCGGCGTCGTGGCCGGCGTCGTCGGCGGTCGCCAACACCACGGACTCGCCGGAGCCCAGGTCGAGGGCTCGCAGTTGGCGCTCGTAGACGCATAGATGAGCCCACCCGTTGCGGGCACGATTATTACCGCCCGATGAGAGAGGGCCCGGTTACCGGGCACAGAAAACGAGCACGGAATCTCAAATGAATCTCAGATCGGGAATTCGACGCTTTGGACGGCTCGACGGAAAATTGATCCTGGGCGTCGGCCCTCGGTTCCCCAGGACGCGAACACGCGAGTGTGCCGCCGAAGGGTCCGGAGTTGCGGATGGTTCGGCGGCACATCGAAGTACGTCAGTCGCCCACGAGTCCGAATGGCCGTTCCTGGTCGGGGGCGTGGGTCCGCCAGGAATTCGCGTCGATGCGACCGAGGGTGTGCCCCGCTTTGACGACCTGGGTCGTGAAGTAGCGGGCGATCAGCCGGTACACCATCTCGCTGGGATGCCCGAGGTCACTGGTGGTGATCCGGTTGCGGGAAGCGCGCGCAGGGTCCTTTTGCGGTTCACCCGGTAGAGGAGGTGTGTAGAACACGGGGACTCCGGGGTCCTGGAAGTCCTTCTCCAGTCCCCAGCCCGCCAGGTCGGTGCTGATCTCCTTCATCCAGCGGTTCATCCGCACGTAGCGCGCGTGGTCCGGCTGCGGTGCGTGCGGCCCGGCCGGCCAGTTGGCCAGCAGGTCCGCCAGCAGCGTGTTGTAGGAGACCACGACGGGCTCGATGATCCTCGCCTCCTCGACCTTCGCCGCCGTGTCCTTCCGCATGTTCTCCATGAAGCGGCAGGCGTTGTAGACACTCGGCAGGTCGATCACCATGAAGTGGTGGTCCTGCGCCCGGTCCGGGAAAGCGGCGTTGATCTTCTCGACACTCGCCTGGATCTCCGCCACGGCAGGGAAGGCGCCCTTGCCGCTCAGCCCCTTGACCTCGCCCGGGTGGTTCTGCCGCCACGCCAGCCAGTCCGCGTAGAGGCCGGTGGCGGGCAGGGTCGGGCTGGGAGGGTAGTCCGGGCGCTTGGCGGTGATGAAGTCGTTGAGGCCGATCCAGATGACGTGCAGGGTGGGTCCGTCGAAGCGGCCGGTGTATTTCCTGCGCTGCGAGAGGTAGCTCTCGACCTGCTCGTCCAGCGTGGTCAGGGCCCCGGCCTTGGGCGTCCAGTCGCGCGTGGCGATGGCTCCGCCCATGGCGTAGTTGACGTAGCGGAAGATCTTGGCGGGCTTCCCCTTGGCCGAGGCCGCCGCGGCGGAGCCGGAGAGCCCGGATGTGCCGCGCTCCTCCAGCTCCTTGATGTAGGCCTTGGCGTCCATTTTCTCCTTCGGTGGCGCCTCCCAGTCGCTCACCCACATCTCCGCGCCGCCCGTCAGGGCGCGGTGCTGGGACGACGCGGCGAGGGTGACGTCCTTGTTGCCCCACATGATCGACTCGCCGGTGGCCCACTCCACCAGGAAGTCGGTCCAGTTCCTGCCGTCGCTGAAGCGGCCGGTCTCGTTGACGCGCATCCCGCCGAGACCCAGCGCGTTGAGAAGGCGGCCCATTTCCCCGGTGGGCCACGTCCACTTGTTACCGATGTCCGACATGCTGTCGCCAAGGACAACAAGGTTCTTGAAGTCAGCCATTTCTTTTCCTGCTTCCCCGTGCTGCCGATGTGATCGAATCCATGCCGATGCACGCCGCTGATACGGCCGACAGGAATTACGAATTCCTCAAATTTCCTCGACTGCCACCCCTCGACTTTTTCGGCAGTGCTTCTCGAAATACCGTAGGGGGGTGGAGCGGGCGAGGGAAGAGAGAACGGGAGATACATTCACTCTCATTCTGTCCAAGGTGATTTCCTTGCCACGCCCGCGTAGCCGCACCGGGGCAGCCTGCGGGGTTCTCGCAGTAGAGGCGGCGGATCGACAGCGCGCACACCGGATGGCCACCGACCGCCTCGTCGGCAACGTGGCGCAGGTGCCGGCTGTGTTCCCAGTCAGAGGTCCGACCGCAGCCGGTGTAGGGATGTCACGGCCCGGCCGAGTCGATCAACCGCTACGAAAGTCTTGTCTGAGCCAGGAGCACCCAGTTCCGATCGTGGTGGGCTCTGGCTCCTGTCGTCACTGGTGGTGCAGAAGGCTCGCGTAGAGCGTGAGGCCCGGGCCGAAGGACATGGCGACGATCGGGCCGCGTGTCTGCTGAAGGGCATGGAGGCGCTCGAGGACCAGGAGGACGGTGGGGGACGAGCAGTTGCCGTACGTGTCAAGCACGTCGTACGACGACTGGAGCGGCCACGGCGGCACGGAAGGTGTAACCGGTACCGCGGATGATCTCCAACCCCGCCAGGTCGTGGCGCCCGGTCCACGGACGCAGCAGCGCGCCGAGGGCACGCGGGGTGGTCAGGTCGGCTTCGGCTTCGCCGTCGTGCAGCTGGAATTCCCAGCGGTAGAGCTCGCCTGCGACGTGCATGAACGTCACAGACCACGAAGGGCCACAGACCTGTTCGGCGCCGCCCGAGCTGTCGAGGCCCGCACGAGCCCGGACGTCTACGACCAGCCAGCGTTCGGCGAACCGCATGTCCTCCATCGGGATCCGTGCCGGTTTCCGGACCGTGCTGTCCGCGCCGTCACAGCCGAGGACCACAGACCCCGTGAAGGTGTGTGTCCGCTCGTGTGGCAGCAGATCTGCGCTCACCTGAACGCGGGCAGAGGTCGACGGCCCCGGCCCGAGGCCGTGCACCTCGGCTCCCGCGTAAAAGCTGATCAGCGGGTGCTCTCGGACCCGTAGGAGGAGGGATTCGTCGAGGCCGGGCTGGTGGAACATGTTGGCCTGCGGGAAACCGTTGACGCAGGGCCGCAGAGCGCGGCGGAACTCGGCCATGACCCGATGCCGGGCATCAAGCAGGCGCAGCCGCTGCCCGGCCGGGACCGTGCCAAGAATTCCTCGCCGACACCGGCCCGAAACAGTGTGCGGGCCACCTCGTCGTCGAGGTGCACCGCCCGCGGCGACTGGCTCGAGCGGCGATGGCGTCCGAGCAGAGTCACGGGAATCGCGAAGTTGGCGAGCAGCAGGGCGGCGGTCGCGCCGACGGGACCCGCGCGCAGGTGGTGACCGGGTGGACGGTCTTGTCGCGGAAGTCGAGGGCTTCGGTGAACGTCGTCATGATCATGGGTGCTCGGACGTTCCAGATGGGTCTTGGCCAAAAGGATGGTGTCGTAGCCGTCGAGGGAGGGCGGGCGGCCTTCGATGGCCGGGCGGGCGTCGCTGTCCTGCTCACGGACGTTGCGCTTCACCGTCGCGTCGTAGTCGTGCGGGTGGGGTCGGCGGCCTGGATGCGGTAGGTGTCGCAGGCGATGCGGTCGGCGATCTTCTCGGCGAGCACTTCGGTGTTGCCGACGTTCAGGTCGGTGCGGCCGCCGCAGTAGGTCTCGCCCGGGCGGGAGAAATAGGCCAGCAGGACTAGGCCCAATGCCGTTGTTTTACGGATTCGCGGGTTGGGGTCGTTGGATACGGACGGCTTGGACGCCGCCGCGGGTGGGCTGGGGCCAATGGTGGTGTTCA
>NZ_JBIRPI010000035.1:0-51715 GCF_044332585.1 Streptomyces sp. NPDC016845
GTGGGGGTGAGGTTCTCGCCGCCGGCGACGATGGTGGTGATGTGGTGGGTGGCCTGGCGGGTGGTGAGGTGTGCGGCCAGGATCTCCAGGTGGGAGGGGGTGGCCTTGAGGAAGCTGATCGGGACGTCGGTGAGGATGAGGTCGATGGCGGCGTCGAACGCGCTCTTCTTCGGCTGGGTTTCGGGGATGGCCAGGCGAGTCCCCTGGATGAGGGGCAGGAAAAGAGCGGTGATGGTGAGGTCGAACGTCACGGAGGAATACAGGATCGTCCCGATCCCGTCGGGTTCGGTGACGGGGTAGTTCTGGTCGCACCAGTGGAGGTAGTTGACGACGCCGCGGTGTTCGAGGGCGACGCCCTTGGGGCGGCCGGTGGAGCCTGAGGTGTAGATGATGTAGGCGAGGTCGTCGGGGGTGGCCAGGGGGGCCGGGTTGGTTGTCGGTCCCTGGGGCCACTGGGTGTCGACCAGGAGGTGGGGCGTGTCGGCGGGCAGTCGGTCGGTGTGGTGGCTGCTGGTGATGATGAGCGGGGCCTGGGCGTCGTCGACCATGTACGTGATGCGGTCGGTCGGGTACTCCGGGTCCAGGGGCACGAACGCGGCGCCGGCCTTCATGATGCCGAGCAGGGCCGCGATCAGTTCAGGCGACCGGTCGAGGCAGACTGCGATGAGGGTGTCCGGGGTGATGCCGGTTTCCCGCAGGTGGTGCGCGAGCTGGTTGGCGCGGGCGTTGACCTGCTCGTACGTCCACTGCTCGGCACCATGCGTAATGGCGATGGCATCCGGATCCGTCGCCACACGGTCCTCGATCAGAGAATGGATCGTGGCGGTGTCGGGGTAGGGGCCGGTGACCCCGTTCCAGTCGACCAGGATCTCCTGCCGCTCCCGCTGCGTGAGCATGTTCAGCTCGGAGAGGCGGGCGTCGGGGGTGGCCGCGACGGAAGCGGCGAGGGTGGCCAGGTGGCCGGCCATCCGCTCGATCCTCGCCCGCTCGAACAGGTCCGTCCGGTACTCCAGAACAGCGCGCAGTCCGTCCGACGACTCGACCGCCGTCAGCGTCAGGTCGAACTTGGCCACACCCCGCTCGATCTCGACCGGCTCGACGTCCGCGCCGGCCAGTTCCCAGGCCTCGCCGTCCGCGCTTCCCGGGGCTTGGAGGACGAACATGGTCTGGAACAGCGGGTTGCGGGAGAGGTCGCGCTCCGGCGCCACTTCCTCCACCAGCCGCTCGAAGGGCAGGTCCTGGTGATCGTAGGCGCCCAGCGCCGTGTCCTTGACCCGGTCGAGCAGTTCGGTGAACGTCGGGTCTCCGGACAGGTCGGTCCGCATCACCAGGGTGTTCACGAAGAAGCCGACCACGTCCTCGATCTCGGCCCGGTTGCGGCCCGCGATCGGGGTGCCCACGGCGATGTCGTCCTGGCGGGAGTAGCGGGCCAGCACGATCTGGAACAGCGACAGGAGCGCCATGAACAGGCTCGCACCCTGCCGGCCCGCCGCCTCTCGCAGCCTCTCCGTGACCTCGCTCGGCACCGTGAAGGTCACCACGTCGCCGGTGCCACTCGTGTGCGCCGGACGCTGGTGGTCGGTCGGGAGCTCCAGGGGCGCCGCGTGGGCGAGGCGCTCGCGCCAGTACCCGAGCTGTTGCTCCAGGGCCGGTCCCGTGAGCCGGCCGCGCTGCCAGGCGGCGAAGTCCGCGTAACGGACTGGCAGTCGCGGGAGCGAGGTCTCGCTGCCGGCCAGGGCCGCCGCGTACAGCTCACGCAGCTCGCGCGCCAGGATGCCCGAGGACCAGCCGTCCGACACGATGTGGTGCACCGTGAGCGACAGGTAGGCGTCGTCCTCCGCCAGGCGGACGAGGTCCGCCCGCAGCGGCCGGCCCGACGTGAGGTCGAAGGGGCGCGTCGCCTCGGTGCGCAGCACCTCGCGGCCGCGATCATCGGCGTGTGCGTCGCCCCGCAGGTCGTGCACCGTGACCTCCACCGGCCAGGGCGCGGTGATCACCTGCTGCGGCGTACCGTCATCGTCCGCGGAGAACGCCGTTCGCAGTACTTCGTGCCGGGCCACCAGGCCGGCAAGCGCCTGCTCCAGCGCCGCGACGTTCAGCGGACCCCGGACACGCAGCGTCGTCGGCACCAGGTAGTCGGCGCTCCCGGGGGACAGGCGGTCCAGGAACCACAGCCGCTGCTGTGCGAACGACAGCGACAGCGGGTCGGCGGCCTCCTCGGCGCCGCGCATGATCCGGTCCGCGTCCGCGCGCCGTCGCATACGGGACAGCAGCCGCGCCTCGATCGAGTTCTCGCCCATGATGATGTCCGTCCTCATTCTCTTCGTGTGGGCAGCGGGGTGTGTGCGTGTGGGCAGCGGGCCGCTGAATTCAGGAGGCCTGTTCCTGATCGTTTTCCTGCGTGTCGAATTCCTGCGTCGCGAACAGTTCGATGATCTGCTCCTTGACGCCGATGACCGTCGGAGTCAGGAAGAACCGGCGCAGGCCGATACGGACTCCCGTCACCGCCTCGACGCGGTTGACGAGCTGAATGGCGAGAAGGGAATGGCCGCCGATACCGAAGAAATCGTCGTGGATCCCGACCCCGACCTTTTCGAGTCCGAGAACCTCGGCCATGATTCCGGCCACCTCCTCCTCGATCTCGTCCCGGGGCGCCACGAACCCAGCCGTGATGTCGCTTTCCCCGGGCGCCGGAAGCGCCGCGTGGTCGACCTTGCCGTTCCGGTTGAGCGGGAGTTCCGGCAGGTCCATGAACGCGGACGGCATCATGGCCCGGGGCAGGCGCTCGGCCGCCCACTCGCGCAGCCCCGCGGTGTCGGCGATGCCGCCGGGCGCGGGTACGTAGTAGGCGACGAGCCGCTTGTCGCCGGGGACGTCCTCGCGGACGGCCACCGCGCACACACCCACCGCGTCATGGGTGAGCAGCACCGCCTCGATCTCACCGAGTTCGACGCGTACGCCACGCAGCTTCACCTGCCGGTCGATGCGGCCAAGGAGGTCGAGCTCGCCGTCGGCGGTGAAGCGGCCGACATCGCCTGTGCGGTACATGCGGCCACCGATGAACGGGTCGGGAACGAAGCGTTCCGCGGTGAGCTCGGGGCGCTCGTGGTATCCGCGCCCCACGCTGTCGCCGCCGAGGTACACCTCGCCAAGGACCCCCGCCGGTACGGGGCGGCGGTCCGGGTCGAGGACGTACACTGTCTGGTTCGCCATGGGCCGTCCCGCGAGCACCGGACCGTTGGGGTCGGTGCGTGACGCCCGCCAGTACGTGGTGTCGACCGAGACCTCCGTCGCGCCGTACAGGTTGATCAAGTCGCCGGGGAAGCGGTCGAGGAAGCGGGCCACCAGGGTCGGCTGGAGGGGCTCACCGCTGGCGAAGGCGTAGCGCAGGTGTGCGCAGTCCTCGGGCCGTGCCTGCGAGACGAAC
Organism: Streptomyces sp. NPDC016845; assembly: GCF_044332585.1. NCBI lineage: Bacteria > Bacillati > Actinomycetota > Actinomycetes > Kitasatosporales > Streptomycetaceae > Streptomyces > Streptomyces sp. NPDC016845. The sequence goes on from NZ_JBIRPI010000035.1 coordinate 3,428, forward strand.
AGGTCGAGGAGGCTGGGGACGAAGTGCAGACCGACCACGCGGTGGTCCCGCATCAGCCGTGACACCTCGGTCATGTCAAGGCGGTCGGAGCCGGGCACCAGTACGACCGTCGCGCCCTGCCAGAGCGGCCAGAAGATCTCGTACGCGGACACGTCGAAGGAGAGCGGCGTGGCCTGGAGGAAGCCCTCGCCCGGGGTCAGCGGGAAGGCGTGCTCCATGCCGGCCAGGTAGTTCACCACCCCCCGGTGCTCGATGCGGACGCCCTTGGGCCGCCCCGTGGAGCCGCTCGTATAGATCAGGTAGGAGAGGTCGCCGGGTGTCGCGACGGGGTCCGGAGCGGTGACCGGAAGGGTGTCCGGCAGGTCGGTCGCGCTGTCGACGGCCAGCAGGCCGAGGCCCTCGGGCAGCAGAGCGGCGTGCGCGATGTCGGTGACGACGAGCGGCGCACCGGAGTCCTCCACCAGATACGCAAGCCGCTCCGCCGGATGCTCAGGGTCGAGCGGGACGTACGCGGCGCCCGCCTTGAGGATGCCGAGCAGCGTCCACACCAGGGCGGGGGAGCGCTCCAGGCAGACGCCCACCGGTACGTCAGAGCCGATCCCCGGCACGGCGCGCAGGCGGTGTGCCAACTGGTTCGCGCGCTCGTCGAGTTCGCGGTAGGTCAGCTCGTCCGCGTCGCACACGACGGCGATCGCGTCCGGCGTGAGAGCCGCTCGCTCCTCGAACAGCCGGTGCAGGGTCGCCTCGGCCGGGACGGGCGCCGAGGTGGCGTTCCACTCGGTCACGATGCGGTGCCGTTCGTCCGCGCCCAGCATCTCCAGCTCGGACAGTGCGGCCTGCGGGCGGGCCGTGGCCGCGTCGAGGAGGATCGTGAAGTGGTCCACGAGGCGGCGCGCGGTGGCCTCCGTGAACAGGTCGGCCGCGTAGACGACGGCGCCGTCCAGCGTGCCGTCGGACGCCTCCGCCAGATACATCGACAGGTCGAACTTGGCCTCGCGGACCGGGGACTCGACGGGCTCCGCCGTCAGACCTGGCAGGCTCCAGGCATCGGCGCCGGGCGTGTTCTGCAGCGCGAACAGGGTCTGGAACAGCGGGTTGCGGGACAGGTCGCGGTCGGGAGACAGCTCCTCGACGAGGCGCTCGAAGGGCAGATCCTGGTGGTCGTACGCGCCCAGGGCCGTGTCCTTGACGCGGGCCAGCAGCTCGCTGAAGGCCGGGTCGCCGGAGAGGTCGGTGCGCAGGACGAGCGTGTTGACGAAGAAGCCGATCAGCTCCTCCGTCTCGGCCCGGTTGCGGCCGGCGATGGGGGTGCCGACCGCGACGTCCCGCTGACCGCTGTAGCGGGCGAGCAGCAGCTGGAACACCGAAAGGAGCGTCATGAACAGGCTCGCACCGCCCTCGGCGGAGAGCGTCCTGGCGCGTGCGGCGACGTCGGCGGGCACCGAGAAGCGGACCACTTCGCCCTTGCCGGTGCGCTCAGCCGGCCGTGCGTGGTCCGTCGGCAGCTCCAGGGGTTCTAGACCCGCCAGGCGGTCCCGCCAGTAGCCGAGCTGGCGCTCCAGCGCCTCGCCGGTCAGCCAGGAGCGCTGCCACAGCGCGTAGTCGGCGTACTGCACCGGCAGCGGTGCCGGGGCCGCGTCGGACCCCGCGCCCAGAGCCACCGCGTACAGGGCGGACAGCTCGCGCAGCAGCACCCCGATCGACCAGCCGTCGAAGGCGATGTGGTGCACGGTGACCGCCAGGACCGCCTCCTCGTCGGCCAGGCGCACCAGCACGGCGCGCAGCATCGGTCCGGTGGCGATGTCCACCGGGCGCAGGGCGTCGCCGGCCAGTACCGCCGCGAGGGCGTCCTCGCGGGCCGGAGTGTCCGCGACGCCCCGCAGGTCGCGCACCAGCACCGTCACCGGGGCCGCGGGGGTGATCGACTGGACCGCCGAGCCCGCTTCGTCTGTGCCGAACCGGGTGCGCAGGATCTCGTGGCGCTCCACCAGCGCGGTGAAGGCGTTGTTCAGCGCGTCCACGTCGACGGCGCCGTGCACGCGGAAGGCGAACGGCAGCAGGTACTCGGCCCGGCCCGGCTCCAACTGGTCGAGAAACCAGAGGCGTTGCTGGGCGAAGCTCAGCGGCAGCGGGCTCCCGTCTCGCGGTAGGGCGGGAATGCGCGAGACGCCCGCCTCGTCGAGATCCTCCACGGCCGCGGCCAGCAGCGCCGGGGTCGGCGCGCCGAACAGGGCCCGTACGGGAACGTCGACGCCAAGCCTGCGGCGCAGCCGCGACACGACCCGCGTCGCGAGGAGCGAGTGGCCGCCCAGGCCGAAGAAGTCGTCGTCCGCGCCGACCGTGTCGATGCCGAGGACCTCGGCCCAGACGGCCGCCACCGTCCGCTCGGTCTCCGTGCGCGGAGCCGTGTACGCGGCGCCGAGGTCGGGCCGGTCCGAGGCGGGCGCGGGCAGCGCGCGCCGGTCCGTCTTGCCGTTCGGGGTGAGCGGGATGCCGTCCAGGGGCACGAATGCCGCGGGCACCATGTAGTCCGGCAGGTCGCGCTGGAGGTGGGCGCGCAGAACACCCGCCTCGACGGGCGAATCCGCGACGACGTATGCCACAAGGCGCGGGTCGCCCGGCACGTCCTCACGGAGGAGGACGGTGGCGCCGGTCACCGAGGGGTGGGTCAGCAGGGCCGCCTCGATCTCGCCCGGCTCGATGCGGTAGCCGCGCAGCTTGACCTGGTTGTCGCCCCGGCCCACGAACTCCAGGTGCCCGTCCGGGTGCCATTTGGCGAGGTCGCCGGTGCGGTAGACGCGCCGGGGAGTGCCGTCCACGGTGACGACGGTGAACTTCTCGGCGGTCAGCTCGGGCCTGTCCAGGTAGCCGCGCGCGAGGCCGGGGCAGCTGATCCACATCTCGCCCGGGACACCCACAGGGGCCGGCCGGCCGTGCCGGTCCACCAGGAACACCTTCGCGTTGGCGACCGGGCGTCCGATCGGTACGTGGTCGCCGGGGCCGGTGATCAGCGCTGTCGCCGCCTCCTGCGCCGCCTCCGTCGGACCGTAGCCGTTGACCAGCGGCACGGAGGTGTGGCGGAACCACTGGCGCACCTGCTCCCGCTGGAGCGCCTCACCGCCGAGCCGCACCAGGCGCAGTTCTGGGCCGAGGTCGTCCGGTCCTTCGAGCTGTGCGGCGAGCGCGCCGAACGCCGAAGGGGTCAGCCAGGCCACCGTCACCGCGTTGGCACGCAGCGCCTCCGCCAGCATCCCCGGGTCCCAGGCGTCGTCGCGCAGGACGAGGGACGCGCCCGAGACGAGCGGGGCGAACAGTTGTCCCACCGAGGAGTCGAAGGAGATCGACGCGAACTGCAGCACCCGGTCCTCGCAGGTGAGGTCGAGCTGCCGCCGTGTCTCCCGCATCCGTGCGCGCAGAGCGCCGTGGGTGATCTGCACGCCCTTCGGACGACCCGTCGATCCACTCGTGTAGATCACGTACGCCAGATCGTCGGGCCCCGCCCCGGGCGCGGAGTCATTGCCGCTCGGAGGGGAAAGCTCCTCGGGCCAGTCCTCCAGCAGGAGGCGCGGCGTCGCGGCGGGCAGCCGGTCGACGTGCGCGGGCCGGGTGACGATCAGCGGCGCCCCACTGTCCTCGATCATGTACGCGAGCCGGTCCGTCGGATAGGCCGGGTCCAACGGCACGTACGCGGCGCCCGACTTGAGGATGCCGAGCAGGGCGCTCACCATGTCGGTGCCCCGGTCCAGGCAGATGGCCACCAGCGTGCCGGGGCCGGCGCCCCGCTCGCGCAGCCGGGCGGCGATCCACTCGGCCCGCGCGTTCAGCTCCTGGTACGTCAGATGGTCCGAGCCGCACGTGACGGCGGGGGAGTGCGGCCGCTCGGCGGCGCGCTCCTCGAACAGCCGGTGGACGGTGACGGAGTCGGGGGAGTCGGTGTCCGCGCCGTTCCACGTGGTGAGGATCTCCCGCCGCTCCGGAGCCGTCAGCATCTCCAGGGCGGACAGCGGGGCGGTGGGGGAGTCCGCCGCGGCACCGAGCAGGGTCTCGAAGTGCCCGCCGAGCCGAACCATCGTCGTCTCGTCGAAGAGATCGGTGGAGTAGACGATGGTGCAGTCCAGACCGCCGTCCGCGGCCTCCGTCGCGTAGAACGTGAAGTCGAACTTGGACTCCTGCGCGGCCACGTCCACCTGCCGCACGCTGAGGCCGGGGAGCTCCCATGAACGGCTGTCGGGAGTGTTCTGCAGGACGAACATGGTCTGGAACAGCGGATTGCGGGAGAGGTCCCGCTGCGGTGCCAGCTCCTCCACCAGCCGCTCGAACGGCATGTCCTGGTGGTCGTAGGCGCCAAGGGCCGTGTCCTTGACCCGGTCGATGAGCTCGGTGAACGTAGGATCACCGGACAGGTCGGTGCGCATCACGAGCGTGTTCACGAAGAAGCCGACCATGTCCTCGATCTCGGCCCGGTTGCGGCCCGCGATCGGGGTGCCGACCGCGATGTCCTCCTGGCCGCTGTACCGGGACAGCACCGCCTGGAACACCGCGAGCAGCGTCATGAAGAGGCTGGCGCCCGTGTCGTGCGCCAGTCTGCGGGCACCGTCCGCGGTCGCCGCGGGGATGCCGAAGGTGAGCATCGCCCCGTTGCCGCTGCGCCGCGCCGGACGCCTGCGGTCGGTGGGCAGCTCCAGCACCTCGGAGCCCGCCAGCCGGCCCCGCCAGTAGTCCAGTTGGCCCGACAGCACGTCGCCGGTGAACCACGAGCGCTGCCAGAGTGCGAAGTCGGCGTACTGGAGCGGCGGTTCGGGCAGTCCGGCGGCGAGCCCCGTCACCTGGGCCGTGTACAGCGTGGTGAGCTCACGCGAAAGGACACCCACCGACCAGCCGTCGAACGCGATGTGATGCACGGTCAGTGACAGCAGGTGTTCCTCGTCCGCCAGCCGGAGCAGCAGGGCGCGGGCCATCGGAGCGGTGGTGAGATCCATCGGGCGGAAACCCTCGGTGTCCACGAGCGCGGTGGCCGCCTCCTCACGGGCGGCGTCGTCCGTCACGTACCGCAGGTCGTGTACGGCCAGCGGCAGCGGGCTCGGTGCGTCGACCAGCTGGCCTGGGGTGCCGTCCTCGTCGGTGACGAAACGGGTCCGCAGCACCTCGTGCCGCGCCACCAGCTCCGTCAGCGCCGCGTCGAGTGCCGCGACGTCCAGCGGGCCGCTGATGCGCAGCCCCATCGGGATCAGGTATTCGGCGCGGCCCGGATCCAACTGGTCCAGGAACCACAGACGACGCTGCGCGAACGACAGCGGCAGCGGCCGTCCGTCCCGGACAGCGCGGGGGATCGCGGTGGTGTCGTCGGAGATGGACGGGGCCGTGAGGCCGTCGGAGCCGTCGTCCGTGCCGTCCTCGAACATGCGGCGGGCTCGTTCCATCGCCTCCTCGGCGAGAAAGGACGCCACAGTCCGAATGGTCGACGGCCCCGGTGCGAAGGGGGCTCGGAATTCCGAGCCGAAGTCCTCCGCGACCCGTCGGGCCATTTCCGCGGCCTGCTCGACGGTGCCGCCCAGTTCGAAGAAGTCGGAATCCGCCGACGTCACCTCGGTGCCGAGAACCGACCCCCATATGGCGGCTATTCGGCTTTCCGCCGGTGAGAACGGATCACGCCCCGCATCCCGGCCGGGTGCCGGTGTCGGGGGCGCCATCGGATTCGTAGTCATGCGTCCACCAGTTCCTCGTCGTCGACCCGTAACGGCCCGTAACGGAAGGCCCTCGGAAACTCAGCCGACTTGATGCTGGCAGAGCGATCTTGACGAGATAACTGGTTACTTCTGCCCGCGGGGCGTGGGCACTTCTGCCCGTACGTGCGGTGGTCGGGGTGGATGCCTGGGCCACCGCACGCGGGCCCTGCCGCTGCCGCGCCCGTTCAGGCCGCGGTCTGAACCGAGGACTCTTCCCGCGGTTTCTGCTGCGGCAGGCTGCTGGCCGCGGAGGCCGTGCTGTCCGTGGTGCCCGCGGAGTCCACGGTGGCGGTTTCGGGCGCCGTCCGCTTGCGCATCCCGGACCACTCCCGGCTCATTCCTGGCACGACGATGGCCACCAGGTACAGCCCGCCCACGATCCACAGCGCCGTCGACGTGCCGGTCAGGGTCACCAGGCCGGCCCCCAGCAGCCCGCCGAACGGGATGCCCGCCCAGGTGACCGCCTGCGCCAGTGTCTTGACCCGGCCCAGCAGCGGTGTCGGGATCAGCTCGTACGTCACCGCGCCCACGATCGGGTTGACGAAGCCGGACCCAAGACCGCCCACCGCGAGCACGGTCAGCACCAGCCACAGCGGTGCCCCCGTCGCCATCGCCGCGAACCGGGGCAGGCCGCCCAGGGAGAAGCCGATCAGGTAGACGGTGCGCCGCGGCAGCCGCTCGGCCACCCCGGCGGCCACCAGAGCCGCGATGATCGACGTCGCGGCGAAGACGCTCACCACCAGGCCGACGGCCTGCGCGCCGTTCCCCGACTCCTTCGCCCACACCGGCAGCAGCACGGACATGAACGCCTGGTCCAGAAGGTTGGTCACCGCGAGCATGCCGACGATCGACCGGAGCAGCTTCGCGTCCCGGAGGAAGACCGCGCCCTGGCGGAGCTGGGAGAAGTAGCCGCTGCCGTCCTCGACCGGGACCTCGTGCGGCTCGGGCACGGGGTCGGTCAGGGTGGACGAGACGATCAGCGCCGACACCGCGAACAGCGCGGCGGTGACCCACAGCGCGTACAGGCTGCCGAACGCGGTGACGACGACGCCCGCCATGGCAGGACCGACCGTGGTGGCCGTCCGCTCGACAGCGGCGGAAAGACCGGTACCCCGCTCGATGGGGACGCGGGCGGCGCGGGTGGCCGACGGTACGAAGAGCCCCTTGGCGCCGTTGGCAGGCCCGTCGGCCGCCCCGACGACCGCCAGCAGGGCCAACAGCACACCGAAGGGCAGACTGCCGGTCAGATACAGCAGTGGGGCGGTGACCATCGCGGCGGTGGACAAGAGGTCACCCGCCACGCTGATCCGCTTGGGTCCGACACGGTCGATGATCGGGCCCGCCAGTGCCTGCGAGATCACGTACGGGACTATCTGGCAGAAGGCCACCAGGCCCGTTTTGCCGACGCTGCCCGTGGTCGTCAGGACGAACCAGGGCAGGGCGATGGACAACACCCGGTTGGCGGACAGAGCGGCCGCGTAGGCCGCCAGCATGCCGACCAGACCGCGCAGGACCCTGGGGTGTGTGTCCGGCGCTTCCTTGGTGACTGTGTGCTGAGTGGGCATCGGTCTACTCCATGTCGTCGGGCTGGGTGGCGTGCCGGTCCTCGCTGGTCGGGAACAACTGGAACTGGAAGGAGATCCGCGCCGCGCCGTCCGGCGGCTGTGCTTCGGAGGCCGCGGCGGCGGAGGTGCGCCGCCGGAGCAGGGTGTGGATCTCCGCCGCCAACTCCTTGGCCTCGGCCGGGGTGAGCGTCAGGGCGTAGTCGCCGAAGTCCTGCGCGTCGCGCCACTCGGGCGTGAGCGACGGGGTCGCCTCGATCGCCGCCATCAGGGCGCCGGACCAGACCTGGCCGAGAGCCTGGAGATAGGCGCTGCCGAGCCCCTCGCTGCCGTCGAGCACCTCGTCGTCGGGCACGACGGTGTTGGCGTGCGCCGCCCGCCACCACCGCTCACGCCGTCCGCCCCGGGACGGCTCCTCGGTGATGAAGCCGTACTCCGCGAGCTGCCGCAGGTGGTAGCTGGTCGCCCCGGTGTTCAGATCGAGCCGGCGAGCCACCGTCGTGGCCGTGGCGGGCCCCTCCGTCCGCAGGCTGGTGAGGATCTGCACCCTCAGCGGGTGCGCGATGCCGCGGAGGTTTCGGGGGGTCAGATGCACCTGGGACGGCTGCTGAGGCTGCTGCTGCGGGTGTTCCATGACCATCAAGATAGACCACACAGAAGTCTGTGCATAGAAGTGCGTGCAAAGAAGTGTGTGCGAAATGTGCTTGGCGAGTCGGAGCGCAACTCCCCGGGGATGGATCGGAGTTGCCGACCTGGAGAAGGCCGTCAGCGGTCGGCTGGAAGCGTCGCGGGCAGTGCTCAGTGCTCAGTGCGCAGGTGGAGGGGGTGGCCTCCGGTATCGGCACCCGGTGGGGGTCGCGGCTCCCCGCTCATCGGTGTCTGTCGCCTGCCGGCAGCCCCCGTGTTCCCGAGGGGGCGAAGGAACGCGCTTCGCGCTCCGGCCGGGTGGTGCGTGGTGTCCGTGCAGGCGGCGGTGAGGCTGCCTGCGTACGCGTCGGTGACGACGGCTGCGAACGAGGTCCATCGCCCGGCAGGGCTCAAGCGCCTTCGGCCACGTTCCGTGAAGCGGGCGAGGACCGGTACGCCGCGCCAGCTCAACTTGGCCGACATGGCACCGATACGCTCATGGTCATGAAGGCAACGGAACCGACCATCCTCGCAACTTCCGGCGGGCACAGCCTCGGAGGACGAACCAGAGTGGTATTCGACGCTCTGGTGCATCACGCGGTTGACCTGTCCGGTGTGCACGGCCGGCGGCCTCGCGTCATGTACGTAGGCACCGCCATCGGGGACGCCGAGCACTTCACGGCCCGTATGAACGAGGCCGCGCGGGTGGCGGGGTTCGAGCTGACGCCTCTGCAACTGTTCCCCATGCCCAACGTCGAGGATGTCGAGGAATCGGTTCTCGACCACGATGTCGTCTGGGTGATGGGGGGCTCGGTGGTCAATCTGCTGGCGGTGTGGAGAGCGCATGGTCTGGACAGGATCCTGCACCGAGCCTGGCAGGCCGGTGTCGTACTCAGCGGAGTCAGCGCAGGCTCGATCTGCTGGTTCGAGGGAGGCGCGACCGACTCGTTCGGGCCGCAACTGCGCCCGGTCACGAACGCCCTCGGCTTCCTGCCGTACGGCAACGGCGTGCACTACGACTCGGATGAGGGGCGACGCCCGCTGATCCACCGGCTGGTCAAGGACGGCAGCATCCCCACCGCTCACTGCACGGATGACGGAGTCGGCCTGGTGTACCGGGGAACGGAACTGGTGGAGGCGGTGACGGAGATCAGCGGTAAGGGCGCCTACATAGTCAGCCGCGACGGATCCAAGGCGGTGGAGGAACGCGTCGAGCCTCGCAAGTTGGCCTCGTCCGGGCGGTGACCGGATGCTGCACCCGTGGAGCGAGACGAATCGCAGCTCTGGCGAATCACAGCTCTGTGGCCGCTGATGACTTCCTGATCCGCTGACTGGTGCGTAGGCATTGCCGGGTCGTGCGCCGGGGCAGCAAAGTGACCACTGCCAGGTCGCGTGAACCTCGCTGACCTGCGGGAGTCTTTCATCGCCCCAGACATGTGTCGAGTTCATCACCTACCCCAGGGTGCGTTCTGTCAGCCGGCGAGGTGGCGCCCGGTATGAAGCGACGGAGGCGACGGACGGCGACCCCCGTGGCGCCTTGCGCAGCCGGCGAACAACCAGTTCCCACGTGTGCGTGAGGAGGACCGCACGGCCGGGCAGGGCGGGTCCCTGAGTCGGTGCGCCAGGATGAGCGGATGCCCGAGAGCGAAGCGGATCTGCTGGCGCTGTTGCGTGGACCTGATGATCCGGATTGGTTGGAGCTGCCGCGCAACTACGAGCGTGGCGAGACCGCCGCCCGGGCAACGGCTTTTCCAGAATGTCACTGTGGAAGCCGCTCCTTGGACCGGCTTCCACAGTGGCGGTCATTCTCAGTCGCCTACGAGATGCAGCTCCAGGTCGGAAGCCGAAGCGCAGCGCTCGGCAAGGACACGCATGCTCTGTAGGAGATCTCGTCCTTTCCGGTCCTTGCGTTGATCCAGGGTTTCCCAGGTGGCGTCCAACTCGGCGATGAACTGGGCCATTTCGTCCGCAGTCAGAATCTGTGTGCGGTACGGATCCACCCGGTTCAGCATCGGCAAGCCGCTGTGAGAACACATGTCGGCGAACAGATCATCGCTGTCCCATACGGAGTCCAGCCGTGTCAGCCGGCGACCTTTCGAACTGGTCCCTTTCTGCGACACCTGCACCAAGGTCACATCAACACCCATTCCGGAATCCTCTCTGCGCGCTGCGCCGCACCATGCTACTTAGGGGGCGTCGGAGGGGTAGGCCGTGATGAGTTTGCCGTCACGAACCACCACTCGGATGTAGTCCTGCGTTTTCTCGACGCCGTTCTTGACGACCTTCCCGATGGGCTCGGGGAACTTGTAGAAGTAGACGCCGTCCTTGGTGCTGCCGTCGAGCGCGCGGCCGATCATGCTCTCGATCTTGCCCTTGTTCGTGGTGAAGAACTTGCTTTTCTCGGGGTTGAGCTTCCTGTTCACATGCCCCTTCCAGATGTGCTGCCACCGTCCCTTGGAGATCGGCACCTTGCAGGTGGCGTTGTGCACCAGTACGGGCGTCTGACCTGCGAGTACATAGTAGGTGTGCAGGCCCTTGACGGTGAGGTTGTAGGTACGGGCGTAGTCGTCGTAGTGACGGTTGGCCCGCACGACCGCGGTGCTGCCGTCGGGCTTACGCAGCGTCGAGCCCGGCCGGAGGTCACCCGCCTCCACCCACGTGCGGTCCTTCGGCGACCAGAACGGATGCTCCTGCGTGGCGGTGATCCGCCCCGTCCTGCCGTCCGCGACGACGGTGAGCTCGCTGAAGTGCTTGTCGTGCTCAGTGACGATGAGGCGGGAAACCTCGCGCCTCGCGGTGACCCCAGTCCTGGGGTCGGTGGCCATGACCGTGTCCCCGACGGTCACCTTCTCGATCTGCTTGGCCGAGTGGTCGCCCATCAGCACCTGGGTGCCAGCCGCGAAGCACAGGACGCAGTGCGACGCGATCTTCGCTACGCGTGAGGCCGCGGCCGCGTCGGAGACGCCCTTGATCCCCTTCGCGACGAGCTTGAGCTTGCCGGCGGGAAGGAAGGACAGCGCGGCCATGGCGCATTTGCCGAGGCTCGGATTCTTGGCGCAGTCGACAGCGTCGTTGATGCCGAGGACTTCCCAGACCGCTTCCTTCATGACGGGGTCGATCTCGGGAAAGACGAGTTCGGCGTCACCGTTCACCGCGGCGTAGGCACAGGGCGGAAGGCTGTCACGGTTGATCGGGATGTAGCACTTCGGCTTGCTGTTCTCCGCGGCCTTCTGCTGTGCCCTCTTCTCCGCTGCGACACGGCGCGCCTCGGCCTGTTCCGCCTCGCGCTTCCTGATGACCTCTTTCCAGGCCGCCGACGCGAGTGCGTCCGCTTCGGCCGCGCTCTTTCCGGCGTCCTGGGCCGAAGCACGTGCCTCGTCCGCGGCGACCTGCGCCGAGTAGGCCGAGTCGCGCGCGTACTGCGCGGAGAACTCGGCTTGGGCGGCTGATTCCTCGGCCTGATCCGCGCTCTGCTGGGCGCGGTTGGAGGCGTTGCGGGCCGTGACGGCCGATGTCCTGGCCTTCGCCGCGCTCGTCTCCGCGCTGTTGGCGGCCTTGTTCGCAGCGTCGGCATAGCCCTTGGCCTGTTCCGCGCTGGTCTTCGCGTCCTTGGCCGCCAGCTCTGCGGCTTCGGCGGCGTCGTTGGCGTCCGCGGCCGCCTTGGCGGCGATCGCCGCGTTGTAGCGCGCGGTCGCGGCCACGTTCTGGCCTTCGGCGAGCAGTCGTTCGACCTGGGCCACGTGTGTCGCGGCCAGTTGGTCCTTGCGGTCGGCCGTGAACTGGCCGCTGACGACGAAGTCGTGGACCTCGTCCGCCGAGCCGGCCAGGGCGATCTTGGCCGCGGACCGTACCTCGGGCCCGCCGCTGTTGTACAGCTGGGTGGCGATGACCCGCTCGTCGGTCTGCTGCGCCTCGTACTGGCCGGTGTTGAGGAATCCGACCAGCGCCTGGGCGCTGCCGTTCTCGAGGGCCTGCTTCCCGGCCTCCTTGACGCTGGGGCCTCCGTCGTTGACGAGGCTGGTGGCCTCCACCCGGTAGTCGGCTTCCGCGACCTGATGTTGCCCGGTCAGGTAGAAGTCGCGGATCTGCTGGTCGGTGCCGTCGAGGACGCCGGAGGCGGCGGTGCGCACCGACTCGTAGCTGCTCGCGGTCGACAGGTCGGTGACCTGCTGGCGCATCTCGTCGCTGACGGCCTGGTCCCAGCCGGTCCGCAGGAACTCGACGATGTCGGCGTCGGTGCCGGCCATGGCCATGGCCGCGGCGTCCTGCCGCCAGGCGCCGAAGTGCTCCATCACGCGCAGGAGGACGGGCCGTGCCTTGACGGCGATCGCGGACTCGCTCGCGCCGTCCTGCCCCGCCTCGTCGGCCAGGTCCTTGATGTCGTCCACGATCGCCTGACCGTCGACCACCGTCGCGGACAGTTCGGAGGTGAAGGTGTCCGCCATGGTCTTGCGGGACAGAGCGGCTTCCACCGCGGCGTTGGTGCGGGTGGTGAGGTCCTCGCTCTCGGCCTCACGGGCGAGGGCGAAGGTCTTCTCCGCGGTCTCGGCCGCCTCCGTGGCCGCGGCGGCGGAGTCCTTGGCGATGCCCGCCTGCTTGGTCGCCTCGGCCGCGGCACTGGCCGCTTCCCCTGCGTGGTCGGCTGCCTCGTTGGCTGCCTTCGCGGCGTTCTCGGCGTGCGTGGCGGCGGAGTTCGCCGCGTCGCGCGCGTCGGTGGCGGCGTTGGCCGCCTTGCGGGCCAGCGCCTCGGCGGCGTTGGCGGCCCGGTCGGCCTCGGCGGCGTGGCGGCGGGTCTCCGCCGCGGCGGCGCGGGCGTCTGCGGCGGATCCGCCGGCGGCCTCCGCGTAGTCGGCCGCCTGGTCGGCCGCGGCGGCTGCCGCGTCGGCGTTGCCCTTGGCGCTGCGGGACGCGGCGGCCGCACCCGCCGCGGCGAGCGAGGCCTTGCCAGCCTGCTCGGCCGCCTTCGCCGAGGTCCTGGCGAGAGCGGCGGCGGCGTTGGCGTCCGCAGCGCGGTCGCGGGCGTTCTGCGCCTGGTCCTTGTCCTTGCTGGCGGCGATCGCCGCGTTGGAGGCACGGGTGGCCGCCTCGGCCGCGGCTGCCGCGGCGTTCGCGGTCTGCGCCGCCGCGAGCGAGGCGCGGCGTGCGGAACGGGTGGCGGCGTTCGCGGCCCCGATGGCCTGCTGGGCCGCCGCGGCGGCGGCGCGGGACGCGTTGGCGGCCTGCTTGGCCTTCACAGCGGCGCGGCCGGCGTCGTTCTTGGCGGCGGCGGTCTCCCGTGCCGCCTTCTCGGCGGCCTCCTTGGCCAGGGCGGAGGCCGCGATCGCCTTGTCCGAGGCTTCTTGCGCCGCCTCGGTTGCGTCCTCGGCCTGCTTGCCCGCCCGCTGCGCCTGGGCGGTGAGCTGCGCGACGGTCGCGTGCTCCTGGTCGCGGTTGCGCGCGACGAACTGGCCGACCTCCAGGAACTCCCTGATGTCGTCCGGCGTGCCCGTCAGAGCGAGTTTGGCGGCGGCCTTCATGTTGGTGCCGCCGCTGTTGTAGAGCTTGGTGACCTCGACCCTGTCGTCGGTCTCCTGCTCCTTGTACTGGCCCACTTCCAGGAACTGCGTGACGTCGACGGCGGTGCCCTGCAGCGCCGCCTTGCCCGCTTCCTGCACGCTTGGGCCGCCGAAGTTGACGGCGCGGGTGGCCTCCACCCGCTGGTCCTGCTCCAGCGGTGCCTTCCAGCCGTCCTCCAGGAAGGCCTCGACGTCGGCGGGGGTGCCCGCCAGGGCCGTCTTGGCGGCCTGGCGCACGGCCGGGCCGCCCCGGTTCAGGAGGCGCGAGACGTCGACCCGGTCGTCCATCTGCTGGAGGACCGGCTGGTCGGCGAAGAACTGCTGGACGTCGGCGTCCGTGCCGAGAAGCGCCTGCTCGGCGGCTTCCTTCACACCGACGCCACCGGTCTCCCAGTAGTCGACGACCAGGCTTCGGTCCTGCTCTTCGGGGTCGAGCTCCAGCGCGGCGGCGCTCGGCAGTCCCAGGAGCCCGGCCGACAGCGTCACCGACAGCACGGTTGCGCAGGCGGCGCGGAGGCCGACACGACGCGGAACGGGCGGTCTTGCGCCCCTGTACGGCCACCCCACACGTATGGAGCGCGATGCGTGTTTCACCTAACGGTCCTTCACCGAGGAGTAAAAAGCGACACAAGCACCCCATCCAGACCTGCCGGCTCATACACACCCGTTCGCGATCGAAACGCGGTGATGTGCGCGAAAGCAAGTCTGAACGGGCCGTGCACACTTGCTGACCCGTCAGAGAAGCTCGCAGCACCAAGTGGCGCGGCATGCGGGGTACTTGGCCTGTAGCTTACATGTGCTTTACTTAAGCTATTCACAGCGCACACTTCGCCTTCACGCGCGCTTCGCACGCTTACTCCAGAGAGAACCTCATGGCCATACCCCCTGCCCGGAAGACACTGCTGGGCGCCACGACCGCCGCGCTCGTCCTCGGCCTCGGCGTCACCGCCTTCGCTCTTCCCCGCTCCGCGTCGACCTCCGCGACGACGACGGCCGGCGACATGCCGCGGACGGTGGAGGACTTCACCTACCCCGGCGCCGCCGAGCTGCAGCAGGACCGTGGCATCACCCTCAAGCGCGGCGACGGCCACATCTGGCTGACGAGCCCCACGTCCATCGCCGACTGCTCCGACGCGTCCAACATCGCGATCGAGTCCCGCAAGGGAATCTTCTGCTTCAAGACCAACGCCAAGTCCGGCTACCTGACGCTCGAACTGCCGGACACCTTCAGCATCTGGACGCAGGCCCACCCGGTGAAGGCCACCCTCACGGCCGAGGGCAAGGACACCGTCGTCAACGCGCCCGCCAACGACCTGACCCCCGTCGGCGAGACCGGCGACACCGGGATCCGTTCCGTCCTCGTCGAGATCCGCGTCACCGGCTGAACCGGCCGCGCTCGACCCCTCGTACGCCTGCCACCGTGCACGACTGAACCACCAGGAACCGTCAACGTGTCCCAGATACGCCCCCGCACCACCCTGACCGGCGGCCTTTTCGCCCTCGGCATGACGTCCCTCGTCCTGGCCGGCACCCCCGCCCAGGCGCTCACCGGTCCCGCCGCCTCCACTGAGGCCGCCGCGTTCACCGCGCGCATCGACATCGGCGCGGCCGGGCGCACCTGCTCCGGTGCCCTCGTCGACGCGCAGTGGCTGCTCACCTCGGCCAGCTGCTTCTTCGCCGACGCCGCCCCCGTCGCCGGAGCGCCGACCACGGCCGCCACCGCCACCATCGGGCGCACCGACCTGACCTCGACCGCCGGTGAGGTCCGCAAGATCACTCAGCTTGTGCCCCGCACCGACCGCGACCTCACGCTCGCGCGTCTGGCCGCCCCCGTCGACGTCACGCCGGTCCAGGTCGCCGATCAGGTGCCGGCCGCGGGCAGCACGGTGACGGTGACCGGGTACGGGCGCACCAAGGACGAGTGGTCGCCCATGAAGATGCACACCGGCTCCTTCACCGTGGGCACCACCACCGGCAGCAGCGATCTGCCGCTCGTGGGCAAGGACGGCGCGGCTGTCTGCGCGGGTGATGCCGGTGCCCCGGCCGTCACGACCGTCGGCGGCGCGACCCGGCTCGTGGGCGTCAACTCCCGTTCCTGGCAGGGCGGCTGCTGGGGCGCCGACACGGCGGAGACCCGTACGGACGCCCTCGACGTGCGCATCGACGACCTGAAGGCGTGGATCGAGGCCACCGCCGCCGCCCCCGCCGTCACCGACTTCAACGGCGACGGCGTCGAGGACGTCGCGATCGCCGACGCCAAGGCGAACGTCGGCGGCGACGCCGGGGCCGGCCTGGTGCGGACCGTGTACGGCGGCGGCAAGGGCACCGGGCAGATAGACCAGGACCTGGACTGGGTGTCCGGCGGAGCAGAGGCGAGCGACGGCTTCGGCTCGGCCCTGGCCACCGTCGACTACGACCAGGACGGCTACACCGACCTCGTGGTGTCCACCCCCGGTGAGGACCTCGACGGCGCCAAGGACGCCGGCATGGTCGACATCCTCTTCGGCGCGCCCGCCGGCCTCGGCACCGGCGCCGTGAAGGCCAAGCACCTGGAGCAGGGCGCGGGCACCGGCGCCATCCTCTCCTCGGCGTCCGAGGCCGGTGACCACATGGGTCAGTCCCTCGCCGCGGGCACCACGGCCAAGGGCCGTCCCTGGATCGTGATCGGCGTCCCCGGCGAATCCGTCGGCACCGAGGCCGAGGGCGGCATGGCCTTCTACGTCTACGACGACACCAGCCGCTCCCTGCACCAGGACCTGCCCACCAACGTGCCCGGCGAGGTCGAGGCCGGTGACAGGTTCGGCGCCGCCGTGGCCGGCGACGAGAACTTCTTCGCCATCGGCGCGCCGGGCGAGGCCGTCGGCACCGAGACCGACTCCGGCACCGTGGCCCTGTTCAGCCACACCCTGGACGCGGACGGCCGGCCCACCAGCATCGGCGGCATGGACCAGGACAACAGCGCCGTGACCGGTGCCGCGGAGAAGGGCGACGAGTTCGGCGCCGCCCTCGCCATGACCTCCTACCGCACCTCCGCCACCGCCGCCGCCAACACCTCGATGCTGGCGATCGGCTCGCCCGGCGAGACCACCACCGCCGGCGGCAAGGACCGGGCCGAGGCAGGTCGCGTCGTCCTCGTGCGCATCGATCCCGACAAGACCTGGAGCTACCTGCGTGAGCTGCGCCAGGGCGAGGCGGACGACACCGTCGTCGGCACCTCCGAGGCCGACGACCGGATGGGCGAGAGCCTGACCGCGATCAACACCGCCCCGCGCAAGGTGGCCACCGCGGCCACCCTGCTCGTCGCCGTCGGCACGCCCGGCGAGGCCATCGGCACCGAGGCCGCGGCCGGCGCGATCCACACCTTCTCGATGATCGGCGCGGCCGGTGACAACGACCTGTGGATCGAGGCCGGTGACGGCGACGGCATCCCCGGCACCCCCAAGGCCGGCCAGCGCCTGGGCGAGAGCATCCACTTCACCGGCACCCGCCTGTACGCAGGCATGCCGTACGGGCCCAGCTCCTACGGCGCCCTGCACGCCCTGCCGATCGGCAACGTCGTCTCCGGCGGCACCAGCGGAACGGTGACCACCTACCAGCCCGGCACCGGCGGCCTGCCTGCGGCCGGAACGGCCTTCGGCCACGCCGCGCGCTGATCCCACACGGCCGACGACCGGCGCTCACGCATCGTCGGCCGCACCGCCAAGGGGCTCCCGGAACACCCCGGGAGCCCCTTGGCCTGTTCAGCCCGTGGTCAAGCATCTGTAGCGGGTTCCGCCACAGGTCGCGGAGTGGATCGGTGTGCTGCTGCCCTGGCACGGCCCGGCCGGTGAGGACGGGCTCTTGGTCCTCGACCCCGACGGCGGACAGTTCTGCACCGGAACCGTCGACCTCCCCGAGGGCCGGCTCGCCCAAGCAGCGCGCTACGGCTGAGCCGTGCTCTGCGTCGCGGACGCCGGCGGGCTTGCCCCCCCGAGCCCACGATGCCGACGCCACCGCCAGAGCTCTGCATACCGCTGCACAGGCCGGGCAGCTGGCCAGAGCCCGCAATGCGGTCTGCGCTCCTCGGGCCTGCCCAGCCGCATTCCTGCGGCGTGGCCCGAGTGCCCGCAGCAGTACCGGCTGCGATCGAAACAGGAGGCAGCTTCCGGTGGACTCGGTCATCGCCGTTGCTCAGCAGACCAGCACCAGCATGTCTGACCCGCTGGTAGCTCCTGGTGCCTCCGTACTCCATGGCCAGTCGCTCGTGCAGCACCTCGGTCTTCATCATCTCTGCCCGTAGCATCGCGTCGATCAGCGGAGCGCCCTCGTCGACCACCCGCTTGCGCGGCTTACCACTCGCCATCCGGCGCGGATGCGCCGACGAGTCAGCAGACAGGTACTTGCTGACCATTCGCCAGTTCAGCCCAGTCTCCTTGGCGGCCTCCGACAGGCTCCTCGCCCCGGACCTCACCAAGCCGCGAAAGCACCGGAGTTCGAGTCCGCGCTGCGGGTCCAAGACCATGTCCCAGCCCTCTCTGCGGGAGACTGGAAGAGCCACTCCTTCGACAGTCCCACTCCTGGCGAAGCGAGGAGCGGCGTGATGGCGGCAAGGGCTCTCCTGGCCGATGAACTGTGCCCCGGCTTCGAGACGTTGATCTTGTCTCGAACAAGAGAGTGGGAGGGGCCGTGGGCCTCGGTGGGGAGACGTGGCAGCGACTGACCGCCGTGATGCTCGTCATGGCGGTGGCGGCCGGGTGCACGGGGCAGGGCGAAGGCGCGGGCAGCGGAAACGACGAAGACCTGATGCGGAACCACGACTGGACGCAGATGCCGGGCACCACCGAGCGGAACGACATCTTGCGGGTCAGCGCATTGGATCGGCGCATCGTGGAGCAGGACTCCTCCGGCGGCCGCATCGACCCGGAGACCTTCCGCAGCCATGTGCGGGACCTGGCGGAGCTCGGGGTGCAGGCGCGGGTGTCGGAGATGGACGTCCCCATAGGTGAGGACGAGGAGGACGGGCGGCAGATCCAGGCTGATGAGATGGCGGGCAAGCTGCGGGTCTGCCTGGAGGAGCCGGACTGCACATCGTTCTCCACATGGGGAGTCACCGACCGGTACGGTTCCACCGCCGACATCAAGATCTATCCTCCGCGCACGGCCGATTCCCTGCCATGGGACGTGGCCCTGCGGCCGAAGCTGGCGTACGAGCGCCTGCTCGAGGCCTTTGACGAGGCGTGAGAAATCAAGGTGCGATTTTTGACGGTAGTCCGTTGAATCAAGGTGGGGTAGAGAGATGAATGCCCTGACCTGCGGTGACGGCGGTGATGAGTTCTTGCAGTTCAGCGGGTGGGGGCGCTGTCGACCAGGCGTTTCACCAGGGCCGGTGGGACGGAACTGGTCCCCCTCTCTGGCCCGGGCTCGGGTACCGGCGATCCGCTCGGCGACCGCTGTGGCGGCGTCGCCGGGCCCGGCGGCAAGCGGTAGTTCCGGACCGGGTATCGCCAGGCCCCTCTCCGCTGCCACACCGACAAAGCGGCTCGTTCAAAGTCCCCCGGTGGCAGGAGCCGGCCCGGTTCCCCGGGCCCGCCTCTGCCCCGCCGGTATCGGTGAGAGCCCGGCTCGGACTGCCGGTTGGAGGAGCCGTGCCGGGCTCACCTGCGCTGTCTCCCCAAGGGGTGGCGCGCTCGCCTCCCTTCAACGCCCGGCCGAGAAGCAGGTCGCGCATGGTCCGCACCGCCCTCACAGGCCGCCCCGGCGGTGCACATGTCCCCTCCGCGATCACGCGCGCGGGCGAACACCGCCCGCCCACTCGAGTGACGGTGCCCAGCAAGGGCTGCCCGGCGTCGCCCGTCTGCACAATCTCGCCCTGACCGGATAGCTCACGCCGCAGAGGGTCAGCCCTCACGCGGAAGGCACGCCTGCCTTGTAGACAGCGTCGATCAGCGCCATCTTGCGAGGGTCATCCGCCATGTGTGTGCCCATGCGGTTCATGACGTAGCCGATGCTGATGCCTGCTTCGGGGTCGGCCAGCCCGAAGGAGCCGCCGAAGCCGTCGTGGCCGACGGCCCGCGGGTTGGGGCCGTAGGAGTTGCTTCGGCCGCTGAGCCAGAGACCGAGACCGATTTCGGTGTCGTGCTCGAAAGCGGCGCCCAGGACCAGGTCCTGGCAGCTGCCCTGGCCTTCGCGTACGCGTTCCGCGGCCTGCGGCGACAACACCTGCCGGCCGTCTGAGCGTCCCTGGCCGGTGAAGAGCCCGTACAGCGCGGCGACTCCTCGGGCCGTCCCATGGCCACCCGCGGCGGGAATCTCGGCAGCACGCCACTCAGGAGTGTTCGCGTCGGCGGCCCCGGCGAGCGGGTTGCCCAGGGCAGCGCGCGCAACCGGCCGCAACTGGTCGAAGACGGCCTCTTGTTCACTGCCGGCCGCGGCCGGCGAGTGGACCAGCTCGGCGACGTGCCGGGCTGCGTTCTCCGGAAGTCGGATGAAGAAGTCGATGCCGAGTGGTCCGGTGACCTCCTGATGCAGATACGTGGACGGAAGCTGTCCGGTGATGCGCCGGACGACCTCGCCCACCAGGAAACCGTAGGTCAGTGCGTGATAGCCGGAGCGGGTGCCCGGCTCCCACCAGGGTTCGGTGGCCGCGAGGCGTGCGGTGGTCAACTCCCAGTCGTACAGCTCGCTCAACGTATGCGGTTCGCGCAGGCCGGCCAGGCCCGCGCGGTGCGAGAGCAGATGGTGTACGCGTATGTTCTCCTTGCCTGCTGCGGCGAATTCGGGCCAGTAGGTGGCGACCGGCGCGTCCAGGTCGAGCAGACCCCGGTCGGCCAGCAGATGCGCGCACAGCGCCGTGGCAGCCTTGGTCGTCGACCACACGTTGACGAGGGTCTCCCGCTCCCATGGGCGGCTGCGCGCGGCGTCGGCCCAGCCGCCCCACAGGTCGACGACGGGCTCCCCGTCGAGCAGGACGGATACGGCGGCCCCCAGCTCACCGCGCTCGCGGAAGTTGTCCGCGAAAGCGGCGCGGACGCCTTCGAAACGTGTGTCGCAGTGCCCGTCGATCTGCGGTGTTGCCTGCTCCGCCATGGAACCTCCGGCTTCTCGGAACGAGTGCCCGACGTCGAAATACCCGGCTCTGCCTACACATACCGACTGGTCGGACTTGTTGGAACGGAACATACCGACAGATCAACTCGGCGGGAAGGGGCGTGCTCCTTGGCGCTGCGGAGGACTCCCTGTACTGGGTGATGCCAGCGCGATGCCGCCACAACTGGCCCCAGCTTGCCCGCACCGCGCCGTCCAAGCCGTCCACATCCAAGGCACGCAACCCGCGGAAGCGTAAGACAACGGCATTTGGCCTTGGGCGGACACGCAAATCCGCAGATCATGCACGCGGCACGCGGCACGCGGCACGCGGCACCGCCTCGTCGGGGACGACCGCGGCCCCGTCCTCATCCGTCTCCACCGGAGGCAGCATGACGGGACCGTAGGCCACGCGGCGGCTGCCGTAGAGCAACGAAACGAACCTGCGGGCCCTCAGTAGTGGACACGCTGATCACTGCCGCGCGCCGCTGATCGCCGCCCTGGACGACCGTGACCGGCAGATCTTCCAGCTTCGCTTCGTCGAGGAGCAGCCCCGGCTACAAGGCGCCGACCCTTGGGGCTGCTCGCAGATGCACGTTTTCCGCCTGCTCGGCCGCGTTCTGGCCAACCTCCGTGCCGGACTACTGGTCGCCGACTGCGCCGGTGGTGGTCACCAGGAGCCACCAGCCCCGCCGTCCGCGCCGTCACCGACCAGCGTTCCGCCTCCTCCGAAGCGACCGCCCAGGCGGTGCAGAGGTCGAGGACGCCCTTGTCGGTGGCCGCCTCGGCCTGCGCTGCTCCGGCTGTGGCGAGGTATCGGCGAAGCCCTCGACGCGCAGCCACAGCGCATTGCCTTGTGGTGTGCGTGAGAACAGTTCTTCGGCTGCTCCGGTCAGCACCAGGTCCGGCGCCCGCGAGGGCTGTGGCAGCCGGGAACGCCACCGTCCTCATGGCTCACGGGCGGCCCGCGCCGATCCCTGCGACGGCCGCACCGATCAGTCCGGCCAGGCGGAGGACCGGCACGGCGCTGCCGACCTTGTCGCCGACTGCGGCCGACCGGCCCCGACTCACCCCGCGCGGGCCCGTCCGACGGTGCGCTGCGGCGGGCGCCGCGGAGGTGCCTCGCTGGCTAGCGGGTCCGGAAGCGGCGGTGGAGGTTGCGGGCCACGTGTACGCCGGGACCGCCGAAGCCGACGATGTCGACGCGGCCGTCGCCGGTGATGTCGGTGAGGAAGCGGGGGTGGCGGTCGACCCGCCAGGCGCCCGCGTCGTCGCTGTATCCGAATCCGCGGCATACCAGTTGCGCTTGTTCGAACCGGCCGTCGCCGCGGTTGTGCGCTACCCAGACGCCCTCGTCGCCGAAGCCGACGATGTCAGGGTGGCCGTCGCCGGTGACGTCGGCGAGGAGGCGTGGGTGTCTGCTGCTCGACCAGCCCTGGGCGTCCCCGAAGTCGTTGAGGACGACGTGCGCGGACTCGAACGTGCCGTCCCCGCGCCCCCGGGCCACCACGACCCCCTGCGGGCCGAACCCGACGATGTCCACTGCCTCTCCGCTGACGGTGCCGAGCAGGAAGCGAGGGTGTTCGGTGGCCGAGCTCCAGCCCTGGGTGACCCCGAAGTCGTCGAGTACGTAGAGGGGTTCGGCGAAGGTGCCTTCCTCGTCCTGGAGGGAGATCCAGACGCCGTCGTCATGGCAGCCGATGAGGTCGAGCCTGCCGTCGCCGGTGGTGTCGGCGAGGAAGCGGGGATGTTCGTCGACCAGCCAGCCACCCGCCTCCTCGTGGTGGCCGAACGCCTTCAGGGCGGGCTCGTCGCCGAGCGGTGCGTACTTTCCTTCCTCGTCCTGGAGGGAGATCCAGACGCCGTCGTCATGGCAGCCGATGAGGTCGAGCCTGCCGTCGCCGGTGGTGTCGACGAGGAAGCGGGGGTGCTTGTCGGCCGACCACGTGCCGGCCTGGGGGCCGTGCCCGAACGCCTTGAGGACAAGGCCGCCGCCCGCGGGCGCGAACGTCCCGTCCTCGGCCTGGGAGGAGACCCGTACCCCCTCCGCGGAAAGCACGACGACGTCGGGTCGGCCGTCGCCCGTCGTGTCCGCGAAGGTCCACAGGTCCGCGGGCTTGGCGGAGGGCGCGGGTGGGTGCAGGACGCGCTCGTCACCGTCGAACATGCCATCGCCCCGGCCGGACGACGTCACGGCTCCCTTCGCGGGCTTGAGGCCGATGATGTCCTGCCGTCCCTTGCCCGTGGTGTCGGCGAGGAATCGTGCACCGACACCCGCCCACCCGCCCGGTTGTCCGCCGGGGAAGTGACAGGCCCCCACGGTGTTCCATCCGCCGGCGTCCGGGTCGCTGCCGAACCGGTCGAGGACCAGCAGCACCTCGCTGAAGGAGGGGGAGGCGTCGGGTGCCGGACGCAGGGCGGGGGAGCGGTCAAGGCGCCAGGATCGGCGGCCGTTCCAATGGCTCAGGGGCGTCCAGCGCAGCACCGGGTCGCTGGTGCGCTCGGGTTCGGCGGTCAGGAATCGCCAGCGCTGACTCAGGACGCTGTCGTCATAGGGACTCAGGATGATGCGGGTGTCGACCTCACCGGGGTCGGCGAGGTCGAGAACGACGTCACCGGAGATGTCCTCGATGAAGTAGAGGCCGACTTCGGCCTCGACCGGGACGACGTGCCACTGCTGGCTCTTCCTGCCCGTGGCGGCGTCCTGCTGGCGGATGCCGCGGTCCGCGGTGGCGGGGTTGTCGAGCACCTTGCCGTTGGCCGCGTTAAGGATCACGTAGGTTTTGTCGTCCTGCGGGGTGGGGACGGGGGTGAGTCGCCACTGTGCGGGGCTCGGTCCCTCGTCGGGGAAGTCGCGGACGACGAGTGTGCCGTCCGTGCTCGGCGCGGCTTTGGTGCCGAGGGGCTGTCCCGTGGCGGCGTTGACGATCGCCAGCTTCAGTTCGTGTGTGGGCACGGGCATCGTGATGCCTCTTCCAGGCGGCGCGGGCGTGGGCTCGGGAGGGGGCGGAGCGGCGGTGGCCGCGGATCACGTGAAGACGTGGTGGTAGGGCACGTTCCACTCGCTGGGCAGCCGCGGGTAGAAGGTGTTGATGACGGTCCCGGTGAAGTCCCCGCCCCAGTTGTAGGTGAGCCGCACTTCGCCGTCGGCCGTCACCGCATGGTCCTTGAACCCGAGGATGGCATCGGGGTGGGTGATCGGCACGAAGGTGATCCCGCCCCACGGCGTCACGGTGACGACCCACAGTTGGGTGTCCTCCAACGCACCGTTCTTTCCGCGCCACTTGTCGCCGACCTTGTCCGGCAGGCCGACCTGCACGGTGTCGGCCGTGCTCTTGGGGGCGTCCTGGTGGACGGTGATGCGCCTGCGCTGGGGCTTGGGCGTGCCGTCGTCACCGCGCCCCGCGTCGGGCTGACCCGCGCCCGTGGCGGCGGGCGGTGGCACCTGGCCTGCGGCGCTTTCGATGCAGTACAGCGGCCGCTGTCCGAAGAAGCCGGCGGGGGAGAGGTACCAGAGGTGGCCCTGGGCCTCCTTGGTGGCCGGGTCGAGTGCGGTCGCCAGTTTCACACCCTTGTCGTGGCTCTCCTGCTTGAGCTCTACGGGCCGCAGGTAGCCGCCGTTGAAGGCGTGGACGAGCATGACAGGCTTGTTCTCGACCAGTGCCGCCACGATCGCGTTGTCGTAGCTGTTCACCGCTACCGGGCCGCCGACCACCAGATTCGACATCGTCGTGCGCTCTTGCGTGTACATCGCGGAAACCTCACCTGTTCCTGGTGTGGGAAACAATGCGGGAGAACTGCGCGTCGCGGCGCTCAAGCACTGATTAAGCACGTGGCATAAATGCGCGGTCAATAGCTCTCGGCCGAAAGCGCCCCTAAAAACGAATGCGCGACCGAGGCAAATGCCATCAAAACCGGCGAGGTTCGAGGTACACCACCCTTTGGCGTGAATTGCGCAGAGGTGACGCGTGCTTCCTGGGGCTGGCGGTAATTCTTCGTCACTCGATTGAGCGTTGACCGTGAATGGGTCTTCTCGGCAAATAGAGCCCGTGCTAGCTTCGTTTCGGAACGTGTGCGCAGTCCGCCTGTTCCCGCATCGCCGTGCGGGATTTCGACCGGATAAGCCGAGGACAGACATTGCCTTCCAACGCGTACAACCTGGAACGGGCCAAGCGTCAGCCACTGACCAAGAAGAACTTGCGCGAACTTGGCATCGCGCAGGCTCCAGAGACCATTCTGGGCCACCCCAGTCTGGTTTTCGTCGACGACTACGGCGTGCATCACAGGCCCGTCGGATTTTCCGTGAACAAGTTGCGTTTCGGCGACTTCACCGGGAGGCCGGCGTTCGATCTGGGGTGGCTGGCCTACATGAACCTCGGGGAACCGCTGATCGAGGAGCGGCGCGACATTGCCCAGCCCCCGCCCGACACATTCTCCTCGCGTACCTACGTCAATCGCGGAAAGTCCGAGATGACCTTCACCGACTCGGTCGATTTCACCGTGTCGAACGGGGCCACCTGGTCACTCTCGGGAGACACCAAACTCACTTTCGGCGGCAATGTCAGCGCGCAGCTGCAACTGCAACTCCAGCTACAGCTGGGGCTGAATCTCCAGGCGCAGCTCCAGGCTCAGCTCAAGAACGAGATGACGAACAAGAACTCGAACACGATGACCAACAAGAACAGCAAGGACAGCGTGGGCGTGGACAACGCGAACGCCGTGGACATGGGTATGACCAACGGGATGACGAATACCGCGTCGGGCTCGGTGACGGGATCGACGGCGTTCACGACCACGGGCAGTGCATCGGGCACCGCCGGGCTCAACGCCGCGCTGGCGCAGGGGGTCGCGGCCTCCGTGGGCGGTTCTCTGAACACCAGCTGGGCCTCCAAATCACAGATCTCCGGAAAAGTCCCGCCGGGCTCTCGCGTGGAGACCCTCGTGACCCAGCGCCGGACCCGCAAGCAGTACACGTACGAGATCCCGGTGACCTTCTCCGGTCTGCTCGCGGTGGAGTACGCGGTGCCGGTGAAGGTGCTGTCGCCGCCGCAGCCCGGTGACTACCCCGGCCTCGAGCGGATGGTCGCCCGGGACATCAACGAGATCGGCCTGGCGGACGGCGGCTTCCGCATGAAGGGACTGGCCGAGGTCGTCTCCGCCCTGGAGGTCCACCACACGATGTTCGACGGCGAGAACCTGACCGACAGCGAGCGCGATCTGCACAAGGGGCCCTGACCGCGCGTGCCACTCCGCCACGGCTCCGCCACGACCAAAGGTGACGATCATGGTGTTCGACAACATCTTCCGCTTCGCAGGCCAGGGCGCAGGCCTGTTCTCGGTCACCCCCGACCGGGACAAGCCACGGCCGGGTACGGGCATCGACTTCGAGGACGCCGACGACGGCACCTACGACGACACCACCACAAGCCTCTACACCCATGGAGTCCATGGGGCCACCTCCCGGGCGAAGATCGTGCAGGAGCAGTCCCCCGAAGCACGGGTGATCCTGGGATTTCTCGGCTCCTTCATCCACAGCACGCAGGCGTCGGCCGATGCGCAGGCGCAGTACGCCCAGCAGCCCAGCTCAGTGTCCACGGCGGCCGCCGGCGGCATGCAGGAGTCGAGTGCGACGGTGACGGGCCACAGCGGCCTCAAGAAGCCCGCGGACCTGGATGACATGCCGAAGAAGAGTGAGTGCATGCAGCCCAAGCCGGCCGCGCCCGAGGCCAAGAAGCCCGAGGCGCCCAAGGCCTCCGCCGAGAAGCCGGGCCGCTCCGAGTAGCTTCCGGGTAACGAGGGGTTCAGGGGCGTCCTCGTCCCTGGACCCCTCGCTCGTATCTCATACAGGGAGCAACTGCCACTGCCGTCCGCGGTGGTCGCCCTCAGCCCCGAACTGCGTGAGCGCCGCTGGAGCGTTGGACTCCACACGCAGCAGCAGGCCACTGTGCCCGTTGGCGATCTCGTACACGCGCGGGCTGTCGGCCACCGCACCCACCGGGATCAGCCTCCACTGCTGATGGCGTGCGTCACCACCTTCATAGGCGCGCTGCGCGACCGCCGCTCCTTGCGCAGTCCCCGCGCCTACGACTTCCAGGACCTTGCCACTGCGCACGTTCTCGATCCGGTACAGGATGTCTCCGTCGTCCTGGCCCGCCGCGAGCAGCCGCCACCGCTGGTGGTCTCGGCGGACGGCGAGCGACTGACGGACCTCGGCCCCGTCCTCCACGGACTCGCGCGAGACCCCCATGCGCAGCCGGCTGCGCACATTGGCCCAGCAGACCACGATGCCCGCGTCGGGCAGCCCGGCCAGCCTCGCTGATCTGATCTTCCGGATCCGGTGATTGTCGAAATCGGCGATGTAGAGGGTGTCGACACAGTCCACAGCGAGCCCGCGCGGGTTGTTCAACTGGGCCGCCGTGGCCGGGCCGCTGTCGCCGCTGAAGCCCGCGGCACCGGTGCCGGCGACCGTACTGATCACCCCGTCCGCGCTGATCCTGCGGACCCGTTGATTGCTGTAGTCGGAGATGTAGAGGGCGCCGCCGCTGTCCGCCACCAAGGCCAGAGGGAAGTTCAACTGAGCGGAGGCAGCGGGAGCACCGTCACCGCTGAAGCCCGCGGTGCCGGTCCCGGCGACCGTGCTGATCGTCCCGTCGGCCGTCACCCTACGGACCCGGTTGTTGCTGGAATCGGCGATGTAGAGGTCGCCCTCTTGGCCCACCGCCACCCCGTGCACGTTCTTCAGCTGGGCCGAGACCGCTGGACCTCCGTCTCCCTTGAACCCTGCGACCCCGCTTCCCGCGACCGTGCTGATCGTCCCGTCCGTAGCGATCTTTCGGATCCGGTGATTGCTGTAGTCGCAGATGTACAGGACACCGGTGGCGTCCAGCGCGATCCCCAACGGCAGGTTCAGCCGGGCCGAGGCAGCGGGGCCACCGTCACCGCTGAAGCCCGCGGCACCGGTGCCGGCGACCGTACTGATCACCCCGTCCGGGGTGATCCTGCGAACTCGATGGTTGCTGGAATCGGTGACGTACAGCGTGCCGCCGTCCACCGCCACCTCACGCGGATTGTGCAGTTGGGCCGAGCGGGCCGGTCCGCCGTCACCGCTGAAGCCCGCGGTGCCGGTCCCTGCGACCGTGCTGACCTTCCCGTCTGTGGTGATCTTGCGGACCCGGTGATTACTGAAGTCGCAGAGGTAGAGAGTGCCGTTGCCGTCCACCGCGATCCCGTACGGACGGTTCAACTGCGCCGCCGCGCCAGGCTCGTTCTCTCCCTTGAACCCGGCCACCCCGGTTCCGGCGACCGTGCTGATGGGAGGGGCGGAGGACTCGTCGTCCGCGGTTGGTGCTTGAGCAGTACTCATCGGTCATCCCTTCACGGTCCCCGATCGACCGCTACACACGGTTCTTACTGATTCCAGAAAGTCACAAGTGCATATGCGGCGGCAAGTCCACTGGCGGGTGGTTTGTGTACTGCGTCGACCGGACACGAGCGGGACAGCGCCTCCGAACGGACCGCTGTCACACAGGAGTTGGCATACGCGGACGAATTCTGTCGCCGAACCGGATCTGTCACAGAGGGCGTTCTGTGACCTGGCCGGATCGAAACGATCGCCGTGGGCTACGGTCCGCAACTCCCGCTCCCGCAGGGTTCTCGGCTGGAAGGCGCCCGCGGAATCCCTCAGCGATCATCTACGCTCAGCACGAGCCAGTGTTGCGACAACTGGTTGAAACCGCCCCGTACCCGGCAATCTGTGTGACGAACGGTGGGAGCCGATCGGAACCGTACTCGCCCGTCTCGCGGGCAGAGCGGTGCGGTGGCGGGCAACGGGGGAGTGGGGAGTGTTGTGGAGCCGCTCGTGACCGGTGCAAGGAACGGCGGGCGCGCTCGAGCTCTGCCCGGCATCGCCGGCCTCGGCCGTCCGTCCACCCCGCTCGGCCGGCCGGCCGCCGAGTCCGACGAGGTCCAGGATGTGTGGCGGTCGGCCACCCGGCTGCTGTACGTCCCGATCCGGACGCCGCCCGGCGGTGATGGGCAACCGGTACGGGGTCATCCCGAGACACCGCCGCGCAGGCGCTCCGCCAACCACAGCCGGACTTGGGGTGAAGCGGGGCTGCCCAACGGGCGGTGTCACGCCCTGTGCGACCACTTGGGCGTGGCCGGGGCCGGACTCCTTGCTGACGCACACCGAGGCGCGGCAGATGCGTGCGCCGGTACGGAAGCGCTGCGGCTGGAGGAGCCGCAATCCGGCCGCGTGCAGCCTCTGCCGTGGGGGCAGGTCGGGACGGCGCCGGGCGGGGCTCGAAGGTCGTTCGCGCTCTGCGACCTCTCACCCCGGCGCCACCGATCCAGGTGGTTTGTCTTTTCCGCCATTTCGCGACGGACCACCGCGGGCACACCACGGGAAGACGCGGGACCGGGAGACCCCCACGCCCCCGGCCCCGCGGCTCAACCGAACCGGCCTGTTCCCGTGGCGTGTTCCGGGGCGCGGCGTTCCGTACTCGGCGTTGCCGCCGTCTCCAGGGCCAGCGCGACGACCTCGTCCGGGGCGAGGCGGGCGCCCGTGCGGAAGGCGTCCTCGCATGCCTCGTGGCCGAGGGCCTGCCGTGCCAGCCGCTCTCCCTCCTCGTGCGGGGCCCGCCAGTGCGCCGAGCCGAACCACGGCAGGCCGATGGTGTTCCACTCCTCCTCGGCCGCGCCGAGCAGCACCGCCGCCCGGTGGCTCCTGCCCTCGGCGGCGGCGATCCAGCCGAGGAGGTCCACGGCCATGGCGATGCCGAGGCGGTCGCGGAAGTCCCGCTTCAGGCGCAGGCTCTCGCGGGCGTGGAGGGTCGCCGCCCCGCGGTCACCCCTGGCCCACTCGGCAAAGGCCTGCACGTAGAGGACGTAGGCGAGTGTCCAGGTCTCGTCGTGGACGTCGCAGATGGCCCGCGCCCGGCAGCAGAGCCTGACCGCGCGGTCCGGCGTGCCGATGGAGACGCAGGTCATGGCGAGTTGCACCTGCGCCATGATGACCACGCTGTTCAGCTCGCCGAGCGCGACATAGCGCCGCAGGGCGTCCTCGAGGAGGTCCTTCGCGCGCTGCGCGTCGTCGCCGAGCAGGGCGGCGGCCCCCGCCATATGTGTGCCGTAGGCCAGGGCGGTGTCGTCGCCGAGCGTCCTGGCCAGTTGGCGGCACTCCTGGGACCTGGCGGCGCTGCCGGGCATGTCGCCGCGCAGATAGGCGATCCGGCTCAGCACCCACAGGGCCTTGGCGCGCTCGTGGGACGGTTCGCGGTCCAGGGCCAGCGCCCGGCCGAGCCAGTGCTGCGCCTCCTCGACGTGACCGCAGCCGACCCAGAAGAAGTACAGCGCGGCCGCAATGCGGACACCGGCCCGGCCTTCCCCCGGTGTGGTCAGGCAAAAGGTGAGGGCCTCACGGAGGTTGGCGTGCTCCAGGCGCATCCGGGCGGCCCAGTCCGCCTGCTTGGGACCAAACCACTCCGCCTCGCCCTGTTCGGCCAGGGCCAGATACCAGTCCCGGTGGCGGCGACGGAGTGCTGCCTGGAGGCCGCTGTCCGAGAGCCGCTTCCGCCCGTGATCGCGGAGCGTCTCGAGGAGCCGGAAGCGGACACCGCCCGTGGAGTCCTCGCGGATGAGCACCGACTTGACGACGAGACCGTCGACGAGGTCGAGGACCTCCTCCGCAGGCAGATCGTCCAGGTCACAGACGGCCTCGGCCGTTTCCAGGTCGAAGGTGTCGGTGAAGGTCGAGAGGCGGGCCCAGAGCAGCCGCTCCTTGTCCGTGCACAACTGGAAGCTCCAGTCCACCGTCGCCTGGAGCGTCTGGTGGCGCGGCAACGCGGTGGGCCGCGCCGTCGTGAGGACCCGGAACCGATCGTCGAGGCGCGCGAGGAGCTGTGCGGGTGACAGGGCGCGCAGGCGTCCGGCCGCCAGCTCGATGGCCAGCGGGATACCGTCGAGCCGCCGGCAGATCCGGACCACGATCGCCTGGTTCTCGGGGGAGAGGGAGAACCCACCGGGCACCGCGGCGCGCGCCCGGTGGGTGAACAGGGTGACGGCGGCCCCGTGCTCCTCGGGCGCACGCCCCGCGGCCGGTGCGCGCGGGCGCGCGGCTTCCGGCGGCACCCCTAGCGGCCGCACCGCGAAGATGCGCTCGCCGTCGATGGCCAGGGGCTGCCTGCTGGTGGCGATGATCCGCAGGCCTTCCACCGCGCGCAGCAGACTGTCGACGAACGGGGAGCAGGTGCTGAGCAGGTGCTCGCAGTTGTCGAGCACCAGCAGGACTTTCCGGTTTCGCAGGTGTCTGACCAGGGCGGACAAGGGTATTCGGCCCGACTGGTCCTGGATGCCGAGCGCCGTGGCGACGGTGTGCTCGACGAGTTCGGGGTCCGAGAGGCCCGCGAGTTCCACCAGCCACACGCCGTCTGAGAAGCCCGGTCGCAGGTTCAGTGCGGCGCGTAGCGCGAGCCTGGTCTTGCCCACGCCGCCGACCCCGGTGAGCGTGACCAGGCGCGTGGCGGGCACCAGCTTGCCGATCTCGGACAGTTCCCGCTGCCGGTCGACGAAGCTGGTCAGCTCGGCGGGCAGGTTGCCCGCCGCGGGGAGCGGTTCCGCGCCGGCGGTGACGCCGACGGAGCGGCCGTCGTCGTTCCGCGCCGGTTCGGCCGTCCCCGCGCGGGCCGGGGCGGGCGGGCTCAGGGCGGCGTCGGCGGTCAGGATCTGCTCTTGTACCAGGCGCAGTTCCGCACCGGGTTCGATGCCGAGCTCATCGGCCAGCAGGCGGCGGGCCTCCTGGTACACCTGGAGGGCCTCGGCCTGCCGCCCCGAGCGGTGCAGGGCGCGCATGAGCAGGCCGTACGGCCGCTCGCGCAAGGGATGGGCGTCGATCAGGCGGCGCAGTTCGGCGACGGGGCCGGCGTCGGCGCCGAGCGCCAGGTCGGTCTCGATGCGCTCCTCGACGACGCCGAGGCGGTCTTCCTCCAGACGGTCGCGCTCTGCGCTCAGCAGGGGGCCGGCAAGTCCTTCGCACAGCCTGCCCCGCCACAGCCGCAGGGCGGCGTGCAGGGCCTCGGCGGCCGCGGGCAGGTCCCCCGCGGCCCGCGCCGAGCGGCCCCTGTCCATCTGTGCGGTGAGCGTGTCCAGGTCGAGTCCGCCGGGCGCCACCTTCAACAGGTAGCCCGCCTCGGTCCAGGTCAGCAGCTGTGACGGCGTTCGGGCCCGGCGCTCGGGTTCGAGGACGCGGCGCAGGCCCGCGGCATGGCGCTGCAGGAGGTTCACCGCCCGCCCGGGGACCGCTTCTCCCCAGATCGCGTCGATGAGCCTCTCCCGTGAAACCGGTCGGTTGGCGGACAGCAGCAGCACGGCGAGCATGACCCGCTGTTGCACCGGCCCGGCGTCGAGTTCCAGGCCGCCCCGCCGGACCCGCAGCGGGCCGAGCACTTCGAATCGCAGCGTGGCGGACGTCATGGCATCGCCCATCACCGCCTCCCCCGTGAAGCAGTCGCCCCCAACCTAACCGGCGCGCCGTCGCGCCGGTCATCGGCCGGTAAGCGGGCCCGCGCCGCGGTGGCCGGTGCGGGTGCCCGTTCTGCCCCACTGCCCCGCGCGGCAAAGCCGCCGCCCCACCCGGCGCGGCCGCGGTACGGGACATGGCGGTCTTCCGGCAAGAGGCGGGTGTATGGCTTTGGACCAGGTGTGGCCGGTAAGCGGTGGCTGCTTCGCCGCGTACGGGGTGCGTAGGCGGTGTCGTCTTTCGTAACATGCCCACGCCGACCGCGAACTCGTGCCGGCCATGGGCACATGACCTCCTCTACAGGCCCACGCCGTCGAGCCAGCGGCCGAAGAACCTCGAGGACTGGCTCTCCAGCAGGTCCGCGTACCGGCGGGTGTCCTCCCGGATGCCGGGGGCGGACACCCCGGGGGCGTGCGCTATCTCATGGGCGTGGCCGACCAGCCACGACTCGATGGCCGCGCCGCGGACCTCAGCGTGGAACTGCACCCCCAGGGCATGCCGCCCGAGGGCGAAGGCCTGGTTGGCGCAGTGCGGTGTGGAAGCGAGGTGCACGGCTTCCGTCGGCAGGTCGAAGGTGTCACCGTGCCAGTGCAGTACAGGCGCGGTCAGCTCGGCCAGAGGAGAATCGGCCCCTGCCGCGGTCAGGTCGACGCCCTGCCAGCCGATCTCCTGCACCGCAGCCGGGTAGACCTTGGCGCCGGCCGCGGCAGCGATCAGTTGCGCGCCCAGGCAGACGCCCAGCAAGGGTTCCTCGCGGGACAGCCGGGCTCTGACCAGCTCGATCTCCTCCGTGAGGAAGGGGTAGGCGGTGGTCTCGCCCGCCCCGACGGGGCCGCCGAGGACGACGAGCAGCTCGGGAGAGCGCCGCTCGACCTTTTCCCTGAGCCGGCCGCGTCCGGCGTCCATGTAGGTCACCCGGATGTCGCGCTCCTTGAGCACGTCCTCGAAGGTGCCCAGGTCCTCGAAGGCGACGTGCCGGATGGCCAGCGCCTCTGTCATCTCGATCAGCCTCGCTCACGTTGGTGGTAGGGGCGGTCGCTCACAGCTCGAGCGGTCACTCGGAAATGGTGCGGCCGCCCAGAGTTGGTGCGGCCGCCCGGAGGCCGAGCGGTCGCTCAGAGGTCGAGGACGATCCGGGAGCCGCGGGTGCGCGAGACGCAGATCATCATGGACTTCCCCGCGGCCCTCTGCTCCTCGGTGAGCAAGGAGTCGCGGTGCTCGGGAGCGCCTTCGACGACGCTGGTCTCACACGTGCCGCAGACGCCCTCGCGGCAGGCGGCGAACGTCAACACGCCCGCCCGGTCGGCCACGTCGAGGATCGACTCGTGCGGCGCGACCGCCAGGGTCAGACCGGAGCGCCGGCACTCCACCTCGAAGGCGGTGCCGCCCTCGTCGGCCGGTACCGGTACCGGCCGGGCCCCGAAGCGCTCCGTGCGCAGCGCGCCGGACGGCCATCCGGTGCAGCGTTCCTCGACGGCGCCGAGCAGGGGCTCGGGCCCGCAGCAGTACACCAGACAGTCCTGGCGTGGGGTGTCGAGGAGTTCGGCGAGCGGGAGCAGGCCCCTCTCCTCCTGGGGGTGGACCCGTACCCGGTCTCCGTAGGCCTTCAACTCGTCGAGGAAGGCCATCGACGCGCGCGACCGTCCGCCGTAGACCAGCTGCCAGTCCCGGCCCTCGGCCTCGGCTGCGGCCACCATCGGCAGGATCGGAGTGATGCCTATGCCGCCCGCGATGAAGAGGTAGCGGGCCGCGGGTTCCAGCGGAAAGTTGTTGCGCGGGCCCCTGACCCGGACCGCCTTGCCAGTGCCGAGCGCCTGGTGCACATGGCGCGAGCCGCCGCGGCCGTTCGGTTCGAGCAGGACGGCGACACGCCATTTGTGCCGGTCTGTCGGGTCGCCGCACAGCGAGTACTGCCGTACCAGATCGATCTCGCTCAGCATCAGATCGATGTGGGCCCCCGGCGACCACTCGGGCAGTTTCCGGCCCGAGGGGTCGACCAGGGTGAGGGTGAGCACTCCGTCGGTTCCCGTGGTCCGTCCGCTCACGCGCAGGACCGTGGTGGTTTCGTCAGGGGGTACGGGTACCCCGCGCGGCATCGGTGCCGCGATGTCGACTGTCATGACGTGCTTGGCTCCTGCACTTCCTCGGTACGGAAAGGGTTTACGGGCAGTGGTGGGGCGGGCGCGGTGACGTGTCCGGCCCACCACTCGGCGGATTCAGGCGATCAGTCCCTGCCTGGTGAAGCTGTCGCGGGCCGCGGCGGAGTCGAGCAGGCCGATCTCCTCGGCCAGCGTGACGATGGCCGAGTGGTCCAGGGACGTCAGGTCGGCGGTCCCCAGTGACCGGCACTCACGGATCATCTCCTCGGCCTTCGGGAAGCCGATCTGCCGCAGCATGGACAGCCAGACGTCCAGCTCGCGGTCGGCGAACCAGACGACGGGCTCGGCCAGCACGTCGGCGAACGCGGCGCGCTGTTCCACCGTCAGGTCATGGGAGAAGAGCTGGGCCATGGACCGGAACAGAGGGCTGTGCACCATCTCGTCGTGACGGTGGGCCGCCACCGTCATGCGGTTGAAGGGCTGGATCTCCTCGCTCTCGCTGAGCAGGTGCAGGTAGTCGCTGATGAAGATTTCCGAGACCACCGCCGTGGCGAACTGGATCGTCTGGCCGTGCCAGGGCTCCGTGCCCGTCCGCTGGCGCTCGCGCATGTGCCGGACCAGGTTGAACCGCGGGATGCGCAGGTCCTCGAGGCCACGGCGGCGGCGCGTCAGGCGGCTCGCCTGCTCCACGAGGTGCACGTGGTAGGCCTCGTCGACCAAGGTCTCACAGACAGCCTTCTGCGCGTCGCCCGTGCGCAGCCCCGGCATCACCCCCGCGATGATGTCGAGACAGGACGGATTGACGATCTCTGTCTCGATCTGCGTGGTCTTGGCGTTGTACATCAGCCAGCCGCAGCTCAGGACGCGGGATTTCATCTCGGGTGAACTGGACCGGTACTGCGGCAGATCCCTGAAGGGCAGCAGCTTTTCGAGGAAGTCCTCCTTGCCCGGCTCACCCGGCTCGCCCGCCTCGAAGAACGGGTCCAGCTCGCCCTTCTTCACGTACGCGCGCTGGGGCCAGTTGGCGGCGAGCCGGCCCAGCATGATCTTGGTGTGCGACAGGTCGTCGTTCTGCTCGGCCCGGAGAACCGGGCCTGGGTTGTCCTTGCTCAAGGGGTCAACTCCGATGTGGATGCGGCTCTGGTTGTGCGTTTCGGTCACCGGTTCCGTCGGTCACCGTTCCGTTCGGTCACCGGTTCCTTCCGGTCGCGAACTCCCCGTGGAACATGCTCAGCCCGTCGTCGGCGTCGTAGACCTTCGCCACCTGGTCGGTGGAGGTGTCGATCCGGATGAGGTGATCACTGACGAAGCTGGAGACGAACACCGACTCCTCGTTGAACATGGCCGTGGCCGTGTGGGCGTTGCGGAAGCCGGCGGGCAGTTCACGGCCGGGTCGCAGCCGCTTGATGAAGCTGGGGCGGTCACGGTCGTACAGGTTCCAGATCGAGATGTAGCCGTCGCGCCCGTAGTCGGCGGGGTTGTCCGTCTGGCCGGCCCACGAGTCCTCCTCCGCCACGTACAACTTGCCCTTGGCGATGGTCAGGTCCGACGGCGACCTGTACATGCCCGCGCCGCCCGGCTTGGTGGTGGGGCCGATGACTCGTTCGGCGGTGTCGAGCTCGGTGTCGATCAGCCAGACGCTCTGCCCGACGACCGTGGCGCCCACGGGCGTCCTCGACGTGGGCCCGATCTGCATGGCCCCGACGTAGGCGTAGCGGTTGTCCAGCCATGAGGCGTAGTGCGCGAACGCCCCGTACTCGGTCTCCGTTCCCAGCGTGATGGTGTGGGTCGCCCCGACCTTGCCGGTGTGGCGGTCCGGACGGTAGACGCGCACCTCACCTATGTCGTAGTCGTAGCCGACACCGAGCCCGACGGTGCCTACGGCATTGAAGTTGACGCCGTGGGTCTGCCGGGTGAGGCCGCGCTGGGAGTAAAGGACGCGCTGCTCAAGCGTGCCGTCCGGCTTGATCTTGAATCCGCGCACGCGGTCGTCCGTGTAGTGCGTGACGTAGGTGAACTTCGAGCGCGGCAGGAAGGTCGGGCCGTGCGTCTGCGTGTAAAAGGGCCTCGTCCACGGCATGATCGGCTGGTTGGACGATGTCTGCTTGAGGTTCGGCATGTCGGACGGCGTGCCGGATACGTCCAGCGGAAGGATCTGCCGGAGCTCTACGTCGGCGGTTCCGGCGTCCCAGTTCACGTCGTTCAGGTGCAGCGTGACGATGGAGGCGTTGAAGGGCGGGATGGCGTCGGTGGCCACGTAGACGGTGACCTCGTCCGAGGCGATCCACGTGTGCTGGGGAGTCGCCGGCAGCCAGCCGTCGATCTCCGCGAGTGGCACCCTGACCAACTTGTCCCGCCCGGAATGGACCAGGACGAGATCCTTGGACAACATGTTCACTCCGGTGAGGATGTGCATTCCTTTTCTCTCCCTTGTTTCTCTGCGTCGCTCTTGGCTCTCCGGGCTTCACTTCGGCGTGCGATAGCCGAACCGTGCCGCCGGGCAATGCGTCCGCTGAGGGGACGTGGAATGCATCGTGCGAGCCCGCGTTGCAGCACCTGTTGCAGGACTCGTTGCAGGACTCGTTGCAGGGCCGTTGCAGGCGCGCCCGGCGCGGATCACCCGCACGATTCGTCCGCAACTCAAGTGCCATCGGGCATGGCGACCTTGGCGGCGCCTGTCATCAGGGGTACGTCAGCCACTGTCATGAAGGTGATGGCAGTGACTGACGTCAGTGTTGCGGTGATGTCATCACCTGACATCACGACCTCCGCCCCTGGCGGGGGAGCCTTCAGCAGGAGGGCGCACCATGCGCGTTTTCATCACCGGAGCCTCCGGACACGTCGGCTCCGCCGTCGTCCCCGAACTGCTCGAAGCGGGGCACCAGGTCGTCGGTCTGGCCCGCTCGGACAAGTCCGCCGCCGCTTTGACGGCTGCCGGTGCCCAGGTGCACCGAGGCGACCTGGATGGTCTCGCCGGCCTCACCGCGGCCGCCGCCGCGGCCGACGGCGTCATCCACCTGGCTTTCAAGCACGAGGCCATGTTCGCCGGCGACTTCGAGGGCGCGGCAGCGGCGGATCTGCGAGTCATCGAGGCGCTCGGGGACACCTTGGCCGGTACCGGCAGGGCTCTGGTGGGCACGACGGGAACCGTCGCCTTCGCGGGCCTGGAAGGCACGCTCACCGAAGTCGACGCGCTCGACGCAGGTCCGCGGATCGACGCCGAGAACGCGGTCGTCGCACTCGCGGAGCGCGGCATCCGCTCGTCCGTCGTCCGGCTGACTCCGACCGTGCACAGCACGCTCGACCACAACGGCTTCATCCCGACCCTGATCTCCATCGCCCGGTCGAAGGGCGTCGCCGCCTACGTCGGCGACGGGGCCAACCGCTGGCCCGCCGTGCACACGCTCGACGCGGCACGCCTGTACCGGCTGGCGCTGGAAGCCGCGCCGGCGGGCTCACGGCTGCACGCCGTCGACGACGAGTGGATCCCCTTCCGGCAGATCGCCGAGGCCATCGGCCGCGGGCTGCACCTGCCCGTGGTCGGCATCCCGCCGACGCGGGCCGACGCCCACTTCGGCTTCCTCGGCGCCCTCGCCCAGGCCGACAACCCGTCCTCGACCACGCTGACCCAGGACTTCCTCGACTGGAAGCCCGTCCAGCCCGGCTTCATCGACGACCCCGCCCAACCCCTCACGCCCAAGAAGACCGGCTGCCGCGCGACCCGCGCCACATCGCAGCCGGCGGAGAGAGTGACATGAAGTTGAAAGACATATCCGCGCGGATGGACCCCGAACTCGCCGAGGTCCTCAAGGCCGTACCGACGGGGGAGACAGGGGCGTTCGACCTCAGCGACCTGGAAGGCACGCGAGCCGGCGTCCGCGCCATGGCCGAATCCATCGCCGCCACTCTCCCCGACGAGCCCACCGTCACCGCCCACGAGATCCGTGCACCGCGCGCGGAAGGCCCCGACGTCCCGCTCCTCCTGCTGCGCCCCCAGAACGCGCCCGGACCACTGCCGGTCCTCCTCTGGTTCCACGGCGGCGGGCAGGTGATTGGTTACGCCGCCCAGGACGCGGCCTGGCTCAAGCCCCTGTCTGCCGCGCTCGGCTGCGCCGTCGCCAGTGTCGACTACCGGCTGGCCCCGGAAACCCCCGCGCCCCGCGCCGCCGAAGACGGATACACCGCCTACCGGTGGATCAGCGACAACGCCACCGAGCTCGGCCTCGACCCCACCCGGGTCGGCCTGGCCGGCCAGAGCGGAGGCGCAGGCATCGCCGCCGCCAGCGCCCTCCTGATCCGCGACCACGGTGCGGCGACCCCTCTGTTCCAACTGCTGATGTACCCGATGCTCGATGACCGCAACACGACCGACTCGAGCCACGAGATCACCGACATCGGCATCTGGGACCGCGCGACCAACATCCTGGCCTGGCAGGCCATCCTCGGTGACCGCGCCGGCGGCGAGGACGTCACGCCCTACTGCGCCCCCTCCCGGGCCACCGACCTCGCCGGCCTGCCCCCGACCTTCATCGGCGTCGGTGAACTCGACGTCTTCCGCGACGAGAACCTCGACTACGCCGCACGCCTGCGCGCCCACGGCGTCCCCGTCGAGCTGCACCTCTACCCCGGCGCCTACCATGCCTTCGACCTGTTCGCCCCACAGTCCCAACTCGCGGTGAGCTTCCACCACGCCCTGAACGACTACTTCGTCCGGCACTTCACGAAGTCCCCGACAACAGCGACTGCTGAGTAGCACGCGGGTCTGACGGCCTGCATCCTGTGCGCAATCCCGCCGGCGCCTCCGCACCGACTGCGCGACCGCCCGCCCGGACGCGGAGGTGTGGGTCGGCGGCGGAAGAGGTTGCGGTTGCGGTGAGACCGGGCCGAGGAGTCGACCAAGGCCGGCTGACCGCGACAGATCCAGGACCGACAGCCTGCTTTCACCCAGGCGACGGACCGTCGGCCCGAGATGCTTCAGCGGGCTGCGGTGGCTCCGCGCGGAGCCGAACTCCCAGGCGGGCCCCAACTGTGCTCCTGCAGGCACACGTGTGTCTGGGTTACACAACGGTGAAGCCGGCCGCCTTGGTGTCCAACGTCGTGCCGCCGTCTTCGGCGGTGGCCAGGACGGCGACGTGCCACAGACCGCGCGGGGACGCGTCGGCTTCGACGCGGCTGACGGTGGCGGTATAGGTGCAGCGCACGGTGTCTTCACCGGCCGGCTTGCAGAGGGCCGACTCCGTGGTGGCCATATCGTTAGCGGTCAGCCTCTTCTTGGCGAAGGCCGAGTTCGCGGGCCAGGCCAGGACCTTCACGTCCTTGACGCCGGAGGACGCGGTGACGTCGGTGGTGAAGGTCAACGAGCCGCCGCGGTCGCCGTCGGGGGCAGCGTAGCGGGCAGCGCTGTGCGCCACAGAGGGAGCCTGATCCCCGGCGTAGGCGACGGCGAACGCTCCAGTACCTGCGAGGACGACGACACCGGCGGTAACGGACAGAACGACACGTCGCGACATGAGAGATTCCCCCATAGGCTCAGCTGGATCGGACCGGCGCGCTCTCGGCTGCGCCGTTGCGCCCATACTGGCCGCGCTGTGAGCACCGGGTATCAGCACACGTACTCAAACCAGGGCTGAGTAGCGCCGTTTCGGGTCGCGAGTGACACTGACGCCGCCGACTCCGGTTTTCAGGCGCCCTGGCCCCGCACCTCCCCGCCGACCCTGTCCCGCCCCTCCGCGCCACGGACCTCGCTTCGATCGGGCGGCTGCAGTCCGTCGCTTGAGAGGGCCCGCGTCCAAGTTGTCGGTACCGCAACGAGGTTGCCTTCGAGAGCCAGAGCTCCGGGGTGCTCGCCGGGGAAAGTTTCCGACCCGCCTCGTTCAGATGGGGGCCGCGTGCACCGTGCGGTGCTGCTGGGCTCCTCGTCCATTCCCGAGGGTGGCCCGGCGGTGGGAACGGCGCACCAGGCCCTGCCCGCTCTGTTCGAACAATGGGTGGTACTGCGACCCTCGTGGTTCATGCAGAACTTCACCGGCACGCACGCGCATACCCGCAGCGTCCGCGACGAGGGCATCATCTGGACAGCCTGAGACCCTGCGGGAGCGGTGGCGGTCGTGACTGGCCAGTCCCGGCTGATCGGCGGTCTCCAGTACCGCCTGGGCGCCGGTGGCGCCTCCCCTCCGGCGGCTCGCCCGGACGTGAGCGGCCGCGTACGGTACTCCCGCCCAACCTTCACTGGCCCGGCCGAGGTCCGGACGCCTCCCCTGCGGGGGTCAGTGCGTCGGGGCTGTCCTGATGTGTGCGGTAGCCGTTGTGGAAGGCGGTCGTGTAGACGTCGTCGCCCAGAGCCTGACGGGCCTGCTCCTCGCAGCTCCGTCGGATGGCGATCCACTCCGAGACGCCGAGCTGTCGTACGCCGAGGCTGTCCCACATCTGCTGGGCGAGGCCGAGTAGATGCGCGGTCCGACGGGCGTCCGCATCCGCGGACGCGGACGCGGCGAGGACGTCCAGGGCGACGGCCATCCCGAGCGAGTCGTCGAAGCGGCGCTTGGTGAGCCACGAGGCCCGGCCGTGTTCGAACGCGGCCTCGACCCGGCCGCGGGCCAACTCCGCGCGCGCACACATGTAGTCGGCGAAGGCCCGCGACCACTGCTCGCCGTGCCGGTCACAGTCGGCCATGACGTGGTCCAGTACGGCGACGGCCTCGTCGATGCGGCCCTCGCCGATGTACACCAGGCTGCGTACGAACCCGGCGGACTGCTCGGGTTGAGCCATCGGGCTGCACCGGTGCCGGTCCAGGACCGCTTGAGACAGGGTGGCGGCGCGTGCGTGGTCGCCGAGCATCACCGCCTCGATCGACGCGAGGGAGTCGGCACGGTCGGCCGCCGCGTCGCAGCCGAACCGGGCGGCCGTCGAAGCGATCTCGGTGACGCGTGCCCCGATCGCCTCCGGTTCTCCCAGCGTCACCAGCACCATGCCCTCGGCCCACAGCGCCTTGCCCCGCTCCGGGCACAGCACTTGGTCCGCGGCGAGGGCCTGGGCCAGGTAGTACTGGCCCTCCCTCGGGAACCCGCAGGCGTGCCAGAAGAACCAGAGGTTCCCGACAAGTTCCAGTGCGGCGTGTCCCTCGGGCTGCCGCAGGCTGAGACCCAGGGCAGCGCGCAGGTTGGTGTACTCCGCGGCCGTACGCGTGTACCAGGCAAGCTGCTCCGGGCCGAACCAGCCGGCGTCCGCCCGGTGGGCGAACACGCGGTAGTAGGACAGATGCCGGCGGCCGAGGCGCTCCTCCTCACCCAGTGCGCGCAGCCAGTACGCGCCGTACTCCCGAAGGGTGTCCAGCATCCGGAAGCGCTCCGAACCCCCGTAATCGGGCAGCCAGTTGACGATGGAGTTGTCCACGAGCGCACCGAGCAGCCGGGGGATGTCCTCCTCGGGCAGGTGCTCGTCGGCGCAGACGGCCACGGCCGCCTCGGTGTCGAAGGATCCCGCGAAGACCGAGAGCCGTGCCCACAGCAGCCGCTCAGTCGGTGTGCACAGTTCGTGACTCCAGCCGATCGTGGTGCGCAGCGCCCGGTGCCAGGGCGGTGCCTCCCTGTCCGGGCGCGACCGGGAGGCCGGGGGTGAGCCGTCGTCCGGCGCCGCTTCGGTGTCGTGCAGGACGTCGAAGCGGTCCGGCAGCCGTTTGACCAGTTCACCGACGGGGATCTCGCGCAGCCGGGCCGCAGCGAGTTCGATGGCCAGGGGCAGCCCTTCGAGGAGCTGGGAAAGGCGTACGACATCGGCTGTGCCGGCAGCGGACACGGTGAAGCCGGGCACCGTCTCGGAGGCTCGTTCGACGAGCAGCGCCACGGCCTCCGAGTCGTCCATGTCCTCCCGGCCCCGCGGCACCGGCAGCGGCTCCAGGGTGAGTACCTCCTCCGCCATGAGTCCGAGGCGTCGGCGGCTGGTAGTCATGATCTGCAGTCCCGGCGCAGCCCGCAGCAGTGCCTCGGCGGCCATCGCGCACGCGTCGGTCAGGTGCTCGCAGGTGTCGAGCACCAGCAGCAGTTCCCGGTCGGCCAGATAGTCGGCGACCACGTCGAGCATGGGCCGGGTGGACTGATCGGCCAGGGGCAGAGCCTCCGCGATCGAGTGGGCCAGCAGTGCGCCCTCGCTCAGACCGGTCAGCTCCACCCACCACACACCGTCCGCGAACCGGTGCCGCAGACAGGCGGCCGCCCGCCGGGCGAGTCGGCTCTTGCCCACGCCGCCCACCCCCACCACCGTGACCAGTCGGGACCGGCCGCACAGCCGTTCCAGCTGCCGGAGTTCGAGGCTGCGGCCGACCATGCTGGTGGTCTCCGGCGACAGGTTTCCCGGCCGCCGCTCACTAGCCTCCATCGATGTGCCTTTCCGGCC
Organism: Streptomyces sp. NPDC016845; assembly: GCF_044332585.1. Classification (NCBI taxonomy): domain Bacteria; kingdom Bacillati; phylum Actinomycetota; class Actinomycetes; order Kitasatosporales; family Streptomycetaceae; genus Streptomyces; species Streptomyces sp. NPDC016845. The sequence continues at coordinate 45,965 of NZ_JBIRPI010000035.1, forward strand.
GCGTGGACGTGGCCTGTTCAAGGATGACGGGCATCGGCACCGGCACCGGACGACAACGCAATGGTGCGTCCCGTCCCGTGTCCCGTGGGCGTCGCGCAGCGCGGTTCACACATGATCAGGGCGAGGTCGTCCTGGAGCGAGCCGCCCGCGTGGGTGGTCGCCAGGGAGAGCAGGGCTTCGAGGCACTCCGGCAGAAGGGGCAGGCACGCGGCCTCCCTGACCCGGTCGTCCAGGGGCAGCATCGTCCCTTGTGCGTCACGTGCCTCGCTCAGCCCGTCGGTGAAGAGCAGCAGCCGTTCGCCGGCGCCCAGGCGGGCCCGCTGCAACTGGGGGCGGGGGTCGAGCCCCAGCGGAGCCGAAGGCCGGCTCGGCGCCAGCGGCTCGGCTCGCAGGCCGATGCGCAGTGGGGCCGGGTGCCCGCAGTTCACCAGCCTCACCTCGCCCGGCGCGAACTCGGCGAGCAACACGGTGACGAAATCCTCGGGTCCGAGATCCCCGCTGATCCGGGCGTCGAGATGGGCGGCCAGGTCCGCCAGGGCGGGTGAGCCGCAGGCGCCCTCACGGAACGCGCCCACCGTCGCCGCGCACAGCATGGCGGCCTCCGGCCCGTGACCTCGTACGTCTCCGATCAACAGGCGTGGCCCGTGAGGGGTGTGGGCCAGGTCGTACAGATCACCGCCGAGGCCGAATTCCGAGACGGAGCGGTAGAGGGAGGAGAAGACGACCCCGTCGACCTCCGCTGCCAGCGGGCGCAGTACCGCGTCCCGCGAGCGTTGTGCGACATGGCGCAACTCGGCTTCCCGTTCGGTGCGGCGGCGCGCACCGTAGACGGCCGTGCCTCCACCCATGATGAGGACGAGGCAGTCGAGGGCGACAGCGGCCGGGGAGAATTCGCCGCTGTGCCTGTCGGCGACGGACAGGGCCACCGACCATGTGACGGTCAGCGCGACGGACCAGATCACGGCACCCGCGGTGGCCTTCGGCCCCTTGCGGGCACTGACCAGAACGGGGCCGATGAGCAGCACACCGGGCGTCAGCCGCCACTCGTTGACGGAGACGTGAGCCGTCAGGGCTCCGCCGGCCGTCAGGGCCCCGCCGACGACGGTTACCCGAATGCGCGGAGCCCATCGGCTCCCGAGCCCTTTCCGCCGAGCCGCGATAGCGTCCGCCTCCTTGCCCCCGCATGTGCTGTGAGCGGGAGAGTAGCCCTGCTTACCCTCGTTGCCGCGGGCATTGGTCGCAGGTGCCGCGAAATGACTGATCAGGACCGGAAGGTGTCGCCACTTGTCATTGGGATATGCCGGGGGCGACAACGGGGGACTGGGCACGGGCCCAGTACAGCTTGGGGTTGCTGTGACGACGGGGCCCGAGGATGCCTCCGGATGGGTCGTGTCGCCCCGCCGTCGGACGGGCCGGCCGCACCCCGCTGTACGTGCGGCACGTCAGTGAAACCACGGATTCGCTTCAGGTCCGGCCGGTGAGAGATTCGTGATCGGTCCGGTGAGCTGCGGCACGGGGGATCTGCGTGGCCGTCACGTGCGGAGGGAGGCGCAGAGGTGGGAGGGAAGCACGGGCGGTGGCCTCGACGGGTCGGTTTCGCCGGGATGGTGGTCAGCCTGGCTGTCGCAGGATGGCTGATCTGGGTGCTGCCCGGCCCTCATCTGGCGGCCGTGCTGGGGATCGGCCCTGTCGACGGCACCTTGACCATCTCGTCGTGCTACGCGGCCACCGATGCGGAGGGGTACGACGACGGCACCGACTGTACCGGCATGTACAGGCCCCGTGCCGACGGCGAGGCCCGTCGCCGGATCACGCTGGACAAGGCAGCCACGTCACACCGGCCCGGAAGCACCGTGGAGGTACGGCTGGCTCGGGGCAGAGCACATGAGCTCTCCGGAGACGCCCTCGGCACATGGGTCACGGTCGGCGGACTCCTTCTCGGACCGTTTCTCGCCCTGGCGCTGTCCTTCCGGGCCTCCGCGCGAGAGGACACGTGGAGCCACGACGGACATTACGTCCTGGTCTTCATCGCGGCCGAGCTCGCTTCGCTTGTCCTGGGGTTCGTCGTGGGAGTACCCGTCTCGGTCGCCATGGCCCTGTTCGACTGATCCGGGCACGTGTGCCCCGCATCCGTGGCGGGACATACGTACTCGAAAGACTGCCGGACTGTCCCTGGCTCAACGTGGTAGACATTGCCATGCAGTCGGGCAGAGAGAGCAGACACCTGGGATCGCCGGGCGCTCCCCAGTCATACGTCGGCGAGAACCGTTTCGTCGGCCGCATGGCCGAACTGGACATGCTCGAGACAGTGGTCGACCGGCTGGGCCACGGGGCCCCGTTCTTCGTCGACATCACGGGCGAGGCGGGAATCGGCAAGAGCCGGCTGCTGGCCGAGTTCTGCCTTCGTACGAGGCGTCGCGGGGTGACTGTACTGCGCGGCCGGGCGGCGGAGTACGAGCGGCACCTGCCCTTCCACCCCTTCACCGACGCGTTCGCCGAACTGGACGACGGCCCGACGCGAGACCCCGACCTGCTGAAGGTCGTTTCCCGAGTCCTCACCGACTCCGGGGCGGGACCGCACGCGACCGTCACCGACCGCTTCCGGCTGCACCGCTCGGTCGCACGCGCGTTGGCACTTCTCGGCCGGTGCGGCGGTCTGGTGGTCGCACTCGACGACCTGCACTGGGCGGACCCGGCCTCCCTGGAGCTCGTGGACCATCTCGTCCGGCACCCCGTGCCCGGCCCGGTCGCCCTGGTCGTCGCCCGCCGGGACCGGCAGACACCCACTGCTCTCTCCGCGGCACTCATGCGCGAACTCGGCACGGACGCGGTGCTACGGATCGGTCTGGGACCGCTCACGGAACAGGCTTGTGCCGAGGGGCTCGCCCCCGGACTGCCGCGCGAACACACCGGGCGACTCCACGCCGCAGCAGGAGGCAATCCGCTCTACTTCCTCTCTCTTCTGCACGCGCACCAAGAGCAGCACCCCGTCGGCCCTGCCGTCTCGATCACCGCGGCGAACGGCCTCGACACGCTGCTGCTCGACGAGTTGGCACCACTGACATCGTCACAGCGCCGGACGCTGGAAGCGATCGCCGTGCTCGGTGACCATGCCGTCCCGTCCGTCGTACGGGCTGTGACCGGTCGGAACGACGACGAGGACGACGACGAGGATGATCACGATCTACGCGCCCTGATGGACCGTGACCTGGTGCGGATGGGTCCCGGTGGCCGCCCTGTGTTGCGTCACCCGGTCCTTCGTACGGTGGTCTACGAGTCCGTTCCCACTCGGCGCCGCGCCATGATCCATCACGCGGCCGCTCTCGAGCTGGCTCGTATCGGCGCGTCCCCCGCCGAGCGGGCCCGGCACATCGAGCGGTCGGTGACCACGTGGACCGCGGAGGCCCACGCAGTATTGAAGGAGGCAGCCGAATCGACCGCTTCCACGGCCCCGGCGAGCTCTGCCCATTGGCTGCAGGCGGCCCTCCGGCTCCTGCCCGGTACGACTGAACACGACGTGGAACGCCGCGATCTGATGGTGCGGCAGGCACGCGCTCTCGGGGTCTCCGGAAGACTGCGTGAGGCCCGCTCACTGTTGCACCAGGTGATCAGCACGGCCGGAGCCGATGAAACCGGAGTACGGACATCGGCGGTTGTTCTGTGTGCCCGAGTGGAACGTTACCTCGGCAATTACCCGGAGGCGGCGGCCTTGCTGCACCGCGAGTTGAACAGCCGGCCTGCGCCTGGCGACAGGGTCGCGATCGGGCTCGAACTCAGTTCCTCGGCGCCGCACAACGCGCCGTATCCCCAGATGCGGAGCGAGGTCGCGCGGACGCTCGCGGACGCCCGGACCTCAGGCAATGAGCAGGGCGAGGCGGGGGCGCTCGCGGTCGCCGCGTTCGGCGAGGCGTACGAGGGCCGGCCGGCAGCGGCGAGCGAGTACGCGGAGCAGGCCGCCGCGCTGCTCGACGGTCTGCCCGACGGCGACCTCACCGCACTGTGCGAACCGCTGGGCAGGCTGGGGTGGGCGGAGGCCTTCCTCGGCCGCTACGCCGACGCCGAACGCCATGCCGACCGGGGACTGCGGATCGCCCGGACGACTGGGCATGTCTATGTCTTGCCGCTCCTGCTGCTGTGCAAGGCACACGTACGGATCCAGGTCTGCCGGCTCCGGTCGGCCCGGGACCTGGCGGACGAGGCCGAGGACATCGCCCGCGCCATCGGCAGCAGCGAACTCCTCGCCTTCGTCCTCGCCAACAAGGCCCAGGTGCGCATAGCAGCCAGTGCCCCCGGAGACCCGGGGGCACTGGCTGCCGCCGAGGAGGCGGTCACGCTCATGGGACCGAGCACCAACTGGCGGGCCTCCATGGCGTGGTGCATGCTCGGTTACGCAGCACTCACCGGCGGCGATCCGCACCGTGCCCGTGAGGCGCTGCTCAGGGCCGGAGGTGAGGACCTGCGTGGCCTGCAACCCTCCATGCGGCCCCTCCTTTCGGAACTCCTCGTCACCGCCGCTCTCTTCACGGGTGACGCCGAGTCCGCAGCACTGTGGGCCGGGCGCGCGCACGAGGAGGTTGAGCAGCTCGGCCTGCCTGTGCAGCGCGCCGCCGCGCTCCGGAGCGCGGCGCAGCTCTCCCTGTACGAGGGAGACCCCGCAAGAGCCGCGGACCTGCTGGCACAGGCAGCAGCGCTCTGCGCACGGTCCGGGGCGGTCTTCTGGGAGGCGCGGTCATTGCTGCTCGCGGCGCAGGCCATGGCGGCGGCCGGATCGGGACGTCGGGCCGCCGCCATGTGGGACCAGGGACACCGACTGGCAACCGCCGGAGATGCCGGCCTGCTTGTCGGCCTGGCGGAACTCACCCGCCCGCCCGCACCCGCTGCGTCGGGCACCGCAGCGTGGCTGGCCACCTTGACCCCGCGCGAACGGGAGATCGCCGGACTGGTGGCCGAGGGACTCACCAACCAGGCGATCGCCTCCAAGCTCTACCTCAGTCACCGCACGGTCGAGACACACGTGTCCCGTGTGCTCCGCAAGGCGGAGCTCACCAGCCGTACTGCCCTCGCCGCCCGCATGGCCCGCGCCTGACCGGTCGGACCGTGGGCCATCCCCTCCAGGACATCAACGAGCCGTCTGCTCCTCCCTGATCCGCGGCAGCACTCCCACACACTCGCGCACACGAGAAGAACGGTGTGCCGTCCGGGCAGACACCCTCGGTTCCCGGGCGCTTCGCCAGTCATGCGTCCGGCCGCGCACCTCCCGGTCAGGCAGCGGATCCACCGACCGGACGCGTCTCGACCTCCCGGTGAGCACTGCGCCCGTGGACCCGTCCTTCGCGTGGGGCGTACTCATCGAACCGCCGGTCGAACTCGGGGCTCCGGAAACCGCGTTGAGCAGTCTGGCGCCCGACGCACTGGCGTTGCAGAAACAGCGGCGCAGAGACGGAGGCGGCGAAGGCGGTGAGGAGACTGAGGCTTCACGACTCGGAAGAGGTGTAGCGCCGACAGACCGTCGGCAACGGCTTCCTGGATCGGCCGGCCGCTGCCCCGCCCCAGGCAGCATGCCGGTGAACCTACGTATGCGCATGCGTAGTTCCACTGACGCCTTGGGAAGTGGGCTCCGGGAGACTCACGCCATGAGTTTCCTGACGGGGCACGTGTAGTGCTTGGTCATGTTCGTAGTGGTGTGGGTATGTCGCGGTGGCAGGTGGGGCAGGCGCCGGTCCAGGTCGCGAGGAGTGTCTGCAGGTCGCG
>NZ_JBIRPI010000036.1:0-50907 GCF_044332585.1 Streptomyces sp. NPDC016845
CCCCTGAAGGCATGCGCTCCGCGCAGCCTTCCCCCTGGAGGTAGCGCACGCAGTGCGCATCTCCAGGGGCGCGGGGAACTGCGCGACCAGCCACGGACGGCCCGCGGCCCGCGACGAAAGGTCAGAGGCAGACGCTACGGCGCACCCGCACCCTCACCCTGACGAGCCCGAGCCCAATGACACGCCACCTGCGCCCCACCCCCACCCGACAACACCGGCAGATCCACGGACCGGCAGGAATCGGCGACGCCAACCCGCTCGGCCTCCCCGCCGGCCAGCACCTGACACCGCGCATGGAACCGGCAGCCCCCCGGAATCCGCGACGGATCCGGCGGCTCCCCGGTGAGCACGACGGGCTCACCCGGCGCCTCCGGCAGCACCGACAACAGGGCCTGCGTGTACGGGTGCTGAGGCGAGGTCAGCACCTCCTCCACGGCCCCCGTCTCGACGATGCGCCCCAGATACATCACAGCCACCCGGTCCGCGATGTTCCAGGCAAGCCCCAGATCATGCGTGACGACCAGCGCGGACAGCCCCAACTCGTCGCGGAGCCGCAGCAGGAGCGCCAGGATCTCCCCCCGTACGGACGCGTCGAGCGACGCCACCGGTTCGTCCGCCACGATGAGTTCGGGTTCCAGGACCAGCGCGCCCGCGATGACGACCCGCTGGCGCTGCCCGCCGGACAGCTCGTGCGGATAGCGCAGGAAGAACCGCTCGGGGGGCCGAAGCCCGGCCCGGGACAGCGCCCCGGCGACGGCCTCGCGCTCGTCACCGCCGTACCCATGGATCCGTAGACCCTCGGCGACCGCGTCGTACACGGTGTGCCGCGGATTGAGCGACCCGCTCGGGTCCTGCAGCACCAGCTGCACCCGCTTGCGGTACGCCTTCAGCGCACGGGACGCGTAGTTCAGCGGCTCACCGGCGAACGTGACCCGCCCCGCCGTCGGCCGTTCGAGCCCGAGCAGCGTGCGCGCCAGGCTCGTCTTGCCGCAGCCGGACTCGCCGACGAGGGCGACGATCTCGCCGGGCGCGATGTCCAGGTCGACCCCGTCCACGGCCCGCGCCTCGGCGGCGCCGCGCCGCCCCGGGAACGTCACCTTCAACTGCTCCGCGGACAACAGGGTCCGGGTCTGTGTCACAACCTGCGCCGTCATGCCGTGGTGCTCCTTGCCTCGACCGAGCCCGCCGCACCGGCTTCGCCCGCTACGTGTACACACGCCGCCCGGCGCCCGTCGCCCGCGTCCCGCAGCGGCTGGTCCTCGACGGCGCACACGTCGAGCGCCACCGGGCAGCGCGGATGGAACGTACAGCCGGACGGCAGCGCCGACGGGTCGGGCGGATCGCCCGGCAGCCCGCGCGGCGCGAACCGGGACGCCGGGTCGCCGATGGTCGGGAACGCCGCCGAGAGGGCGTTGCCGTACGGGTGCAGCGCGTTCTCGTAGACCTGGGCGGCCGGGCCCTCCTCGACGACGCGGCCCGCGTACATGACGGCGAGCCGGTCGCAGGTGTCGGAGAGGACCGCCAGGTCGTGGCTGATCATGATGAGCCCGACCTCCTGCTCCGTCACCAACTGCTCGATGAGGCGCAGGATCTGGGCCTGGATCATCACGTCGAGGGCCGTCGTCGGCTCGTCCGCGATGATCAGCTCCGGCTCGCAGGCGAGCGCCATCGCGATCATCACGCGCTGGCGCTGACCGCCGGACAGCTCGTGCGGGTACGCGGCCGCGCGCGCCGCCGGAAGCCCTACGTGTTCGAGCAGCTCGGCGACCTTCTTCCTCGCGCCCGCCTGCGTCGCCTTCTTGTGCAGCAGGATCGGCTCGGCGATCTGGTCGCCGATGCGGTGCACGGCGTTGAGGGAGTGCATCGCACCCTGGAAGACGATGGAGGCACCGGCCCAGCGCACCGCGCGGACCCGCCCCCACTTCATCGTCAGGATGTCCTCCCCGTTGAGGATGATCTCGCCGGTGACCTCGGTCCCGGCGGGCAGCAGCCGCAGGAGGGCCAGCGCCAGTGTTGATTTGCCGCAGCCGGACTCGCCCGCGATGCCGAGCTTGCTGCCCGCCTCGACGGTGAGGTCCACGCCGCGCACGGCCCGCGCCCCGCCCGCGTACGTCACCGTCAGGTCGTTCACCTGGAGCAGCGTCATGACCGGGCCCCCAGCTTCGGGTTCAGGACGGACTCGATGGCGCGCCCGCACAGCGTGAAAGCGAGCGCCACGACGGCGATCGCGACACCGGGCGGCGCCAGGTACCACCAGTCGCCCGCGCTGACCGCGCCCGCCTCGCGCGCGTCCTGGAGCATGCCGCCCCAGGACGTGATCGTCGGGTCGGAGAGCCCCAGGAAGGCGAGGGTCGCCTCCGTCAGGATCGCGGACGAGATGATCATCGTGGTCTGGGCGAGGACGAGCGGCATCACGTTCGGCAGCACGTGCCGGGTCATGATGTGCCCGTGGCCCCCGCCGAGCGCGCGGGAGCGCTCGATGTACGGGCGCGACTCCACGGCCAGGGTCTGCGCGCGCACAAGGCGGGCCGTCGTCGGCCACGTCGTCACGCCGATCGCGATGATCACCGTCCACATGGAGCGGTCCATCACCGTGGCGAGGGCGATGGCCAGGACCAGGGTCGGCATCACCAGGAACCAGTCCGTGATCCGCATGAGCACGGTCGAGTACCAGCCGCGGAAGTGACCCGCGACGATCCCGATGACCGTGCCGATCGCCACGCACAGGAACGCGGCGAGCAGGCCCACGGTGAGCGAGACGCGGGCCCCGTACACCAGGAGCGCGAGCACGCTGCGTCCGAACTGGTCGGTGCCGAGCGGGAACTCACCGCTCGGGCCTTCCAGGGGGCCGCCGGGCGCGTCCGTCACGTTCTGCGAGTCCGCGCCGACCAGGACGGGCGCGAACACGGCGATGAGCGCGATCAGGATGAGCAGGCCGAGGCCCCACAGCCCGCTGCGGTGGGCGCGGTACGAGCGCCAGAAGCGGGCCAGGGACTGGCGCTTGCGGGCCCGTGCGAGCGCGCGCGGGTTGCCCGTCTTCGTGACGGGCGCGGTCTCGGTCGTCATCGGCCCACCCTCGGGTCGAGCAGCGGATAGAGGATGTCGGCGAGGGTGTTCGCGAGGATCACCGCGGTCGCGAAGACGAAGAACAGGCCCTGGACGAGCGGAAGATCAGGCACGGACAGGGCCGAGTAGAAGAGACCGCCGAGGCCCGGCCAGGAGAAGACCGTCTCGACGAGGATCTGCCCCGCGACGACGTGCCCGAGGTTCACGAACATCAGCGTGAACGTCGGCAGCATCGCGTTCGGCACCGCGTGCTTACGGCGCACCACGTCGTCCCGCAGCCCCTTGGCGCGCGCCGTCGTCAGATAGTCGCTGCCCATCTCGTCGAGGAGTGAGGAGCGCATGACGAGCAGCGTCTGCGCGTACCCGACGGCCACGAGCGTGATCACGGGCAGGACCAGATGGTGCGCGACGTCGATGATGTACGCGAATCCGCTCTCGCCGCCCGATTCGAGGCCGCCGGTCGGGAACATGCCGGGGATCGGGCCGATGCCCACCGAGAAGACGATGATCAGGAGCAGGCCCAGCCAGAACGACGGGACCGAGTAGAGGGTCAGCGCGAACGCCGTGTTGAAGCGGTCGCTGCGCGAGCCGTTGCGCCACGCCGTGCGCGTGCCCAGCCAGATGCCGAGCAGCGAGTACAGGACGTACGCCGTGCCGGTCAGGAGCAGCGTCGCGGGGAGCGCGTCGATGATCTTGTCGATGACCGGCGTGTGGAACTGGTACGAGGTGCCGAAGTCGCCGGTCAGCGCGTCCCCGATGTACGACGTGAACTGCTTCCACATCGGCTGGTCGAGGCCGAACTGGTGGCGCAGGTTCTCCAGTTGCTGCTCGGAGACCCGCTTGCCGCCGGTCATCTGCTTGACCGGGTCGCTCGGGATGAGACGGAAGAGGAAGAAGCTGGTGACGAGGACGGCGAAGAGCGAGACGATCGCGCCCGCGATCTTCGCCGCCGCGTACCTGAGGTACGCCTTGGTGTTGCGGGCCCGTGGGCCGTGGGCGCCCGACGTCGCTCCGGCCGGGGAGGCCGGAGAGCCGTCGGGCGCGTCCGCGGACCGCACGAGCGCGGGGGTGCTGTCAGCTGTCATGGGGCATGCGAACTCTCGTTACTCGTGCGGGTGGTGACCGTCGCAGGCTCGCGCGGGTGCGCGTCTGTTCGCAGGGTGCGCCTACTCGCGGTCGTCCGCCGTGGTCCTCCGCCGCATGGCGAAGAAGACGCCGCCGCCGATGACGACGAGCGCGGCGATCACGATCCCGATCACGACACCGGTCGAGGAACCGGACGAGTCCGAGTCGCTGCTCGACGCCGACGCGGGCTCCGCCGACCACCAGCTCCAGTAGCCGTCCTGGCCGTAGATGTTGCCGGCCGCGGTGGGCATCGTCTGGATGGACTTGATCTGGTCCGTGCGGTACGCCTCGACGGCGTTCGGGTACGCCATGACATTCATGTACCCGGAGTCGTACAGCCACGACTCCATCTGCTTGACATAACCGGCGCGCTTGGCGGGGTCGTACTCGGCGAGCTGCTTGTTGTACAGGTCGTCGTACGTCTTGTCGCAGATGCCGTTGTCGGTCGCAGCCGTCTCGCGCGCCTTGGTGGGCAGGGCGTCACAGGTGTGGATGCCGAGGACGAAGTCCGGGTCGGGGTTGACCGACCAGCCGTCGAAGGCGACGTCGTACTCACCGGCGTACCAGGGCACGGAGACGTCGTCGACGCAGTTCAGCTCGAGGCCGACGCCGATCTTGCCCCACCACTCCTTCAGGTACTTGCCGACCGCCTTGTCGTTCGGGTCGGTGGCGTGGCAGAGCATGCGCAGGTTGATCGGCTTGCCGTCCTTGCCGACGCGCTTGCCGTCCTTGAGCGGGTAGCCCGCGTCGTCGAGCATCTTGCCCGCGTCCGTCGCGTCGTACGTCAGCTCCTGGCTGCCGTTCGGCTCCCAGAAGTACTCCTTGAAGCGCGGCGGGATGTACCCCTCGCCCTGCACGGCGTGGCCCTGGAAGACCTTGTCGACGATGGCCTTGGTGTCGACCGCGCGGAACAGCGCCTGGCGCACCTTCTGGTCGAGCAGCGCCTTGTTGCCGTCGCCGAACTTCTTGCCGTCCTTGGTCTGCCACCCGGGGTTGACCGCGATGGCGTAGAAGCGGCGCCCCGGACCCTCGTTGACCTTGATGTTCTTCTCGCCCTTGAGGGAGGCGGCCTGCGCGGGCGTCAGGGCGGGGGAGCCGGCGACGAAGGAGACCTCGCCCTTGCGCAGCGCCGCGACGGCCGCGTCCTGGTCCTTGTAGGTCTTGAAGACCAGCTCGTCGAACTGCGGCGTCTTCGACTTCCGCCAGAAGTCCTTGTTGACCTTCAGTTTCACGTACTGGTCGGTCTTGTAGTCGGTCAGCACGAACGGCCCGTTGCCGACGATCGGGAACGTCTCGTCGTTGTTGAACTTCGAGTAGTCCTTGACGTCCTTCCAGATGTGCTCCGGCACGATCGGGACGTCGAGCGCCGTCATGGTCGCCTGCGGCTTCTTCAGCTTGATGACGAGCTGCGTGTCGCTCGGCGCGGTGACCTTCTCGAAGTTGCCGACGAACGAGCCGTTGGCCGTCGCCGCGCCCTCGTCGGTCATCATCTTGTTGAACGTGAAGGCCGCGTCCTTGGCCGTCGCCTTCTGGCCGTCCGACCACTTCGAGTCCGACCGGATGGTGTACGTCCACGTCAACTTGTCGGCCGAGGGTTCCCACTTCGTGGCGAAGCCCGGGACTACGTGGTTGTCCTTCGGGTCGTAGTTGGTCAGGAACTCGTTCGTCAGGCGGAGGATGCTCGTGCTGAGCAGGCGCTGCGCCAGGAACGGGCTCAGCGAGTCGACGCTCTGCGCGACCGCCACCGTGAGGGTCTTCTTGCCGCCGTCGGCCTTGGCCTCGGCCTGCTGAGGAGCCGGGTTGAGCGGCGTGGCCAGGCCCGCGGTCAGGGTGAAGGCGGCGGCGCCGGCCGCGAGGAGCACCCGTACGCCGCGGCGGACGGGCCGGGCCGTTCTGTCGTACGTGTCTGGCTGAGCCTGTGTATCCATCGGTCGGGGACCTCACGCATCGCTCGCACTGCATGGCTGGACTCGGGTGTCGGGTGGAGTCTTCAGAGTCTTCAGGTGGAATGAAGTGCCGGTTTATCAGCGGCGGTTGACGCACGTCAACGGCCGGTGAACCCCATGTGGCCTGCGGAAATAACGAGTTGACCAGCAATTCACGCACATTGGACGAGACCTGTGACGCTTTGCAGGCCAGGGGATGGCGCCCAGAAGAGGACGGTACGCGTACGTACCCGCCGGTACGGGCCGGTACACGCGAAAGGCCCGCACCGTCCAACGGTGCGGGCCTGACGAGGAGTTGCCGTCTACTGCTGCTGCGGCGGCTGCTGCCAGCCGGGCGGCGGTCCTGGCTGCGCCTGCTGCGGGGGCGGCGGAGCCTGCTGCCAGCCCGGCTGCGGACCCGGCTGCTGCGGGTGGCCCTGCGGCGGCTGGCCCGGGGCGCCCTGCGGCGGGTACGGCGCGGGCGGCTGCTGGCCCGGGTACGGCGGCTGGGCGGGCGCACCCTGCGGCGGGTACGGCTGCTGCTGGCCCGGGTAGGGCTGCTCCGGGTACGGCTGCTGGCCGCCCGGCATCGGCGGGGCCATGGTGGGCGGCGGGTTGCCGTCCGAGGTCCACAGGCCCTGCTGCTGCTGGGCGCGCGAGAAGTCCTCGGCGACCATCGCGGAGAGGTTGAAGTACGCCTCCCGCACCTTCGGCCGCATCATGTCGAGGTCGACCTCGGCGCCGGCCGCGAGGTGCTCGTCGAACGGGACCACGACGACACCGCGGCAGCGCGTCTCGAAGTGGCTGACGATGTCCTCCACCTTGATCATCTTGCCGGTCTCACGGACCCCGGAGATGACCGTGATCGAGCGCGAGACGAGGTCGGCGTACCCGTGCGCGGAGAGCCAGTCGAGCGTCGTACTGGCGCTGCTCGCACCGTCCACCGACGGCGTGGAGATGATGATCAACTGGTCGGCCAGGTCGAGCACGCCGCGCATCGCGGAGTACAGCAGGCCCGTACCGGAGTCGGTCAGGATGATCGGGTACTGCCTGCCGAGCACGTCGATGGCGCTGCGGTAGTCCTCGTCGTTGAACGTCGTCGAGACCGCCGGGTCCACGTCGTTCGCGATGATCTCCAGACCGGACGGCGCCTGCGAGGTGAACCGCCGGATGTCCATGTACGAGTGCAGATGCGGGATCGACTGCACGAGGTCACGGATGGTCGCGCCGGTCTCACGGCGCACACGGCGGCCGAGCGTGCCCGCGTCCGGGTTGGCGTCGATCGCGAGGATCTTGTCCTGCCGCTCGGTCGCGAGCGTCGAGCCGAGCGCCGTGGTCGTCGTCGTCTTGCCGACGCCGCCCTTGAGGCTGATCACGGCGATCCGGTAGCAGGACAGGACCGGCGTACGGATCAGCTCCAGCTTCCGCTGCCGCTCGGCCTCCTCCTTCTTGCCGCCGAGCTTGAAGCGCGCGTTGCCACCGCCGGGGCGGGTGCTCTTCGCCTTCTGCCTCTTGTTGTTGAGCAGCCGGTCGGCCGACAGCTCCACGGCCGCCGTGTAACCGAGCGGCGCGCCACCGACGTTCGTCGGCTGCCGCTGGTCGTGCTGTACGGGCTGCGGCCAGGCGGCGCCGGTACGCGGGTCAGCGGCGGCCGGGGGCTGGGGTGCGCCGTACGGGGGCTGGGGCTGGGGCTGCGCCGGGGGCTGCGGGAAGCCGTAGCCGGGCTGGGCACCGGGCTGGCCGCCGGGCTGCTGCGGGTGCGGCTGGCCCTGGGCGGGCGGCTGGGGCTGGGCCTGCGGCTGGGCGCCGGGCTGGGCCTGCGGCTGGGGGAAGCCGTAGCCGGGCTCCGGGGCGGGGGGCAGGCCCTGGACCGGCGGTTGCGGCTGGGGCTGCGCTCCCGGCTGGGCGGGTGGCTGGGGGAAGCCGTAACCCGGCTGTGCGGCCGGGGCGTTGGGCGCGGGATGGCCCTGGACCGGCGGCTGGGGGAAGCCGTAACCGGGCTGGGGCTGCGGCTGGGGCGGCTGTGCCTGCGGGGGCACGGTCGGGCCGGGCGCCGCGGCGGCGGGCTGGGCGGGCCAGCCGGGGTGCTGCTGCGGGGCCGGGGCCGCCGGGTCGGTCCACTGCGGCGCCGCGGGCGGCGCGGCGGGCTGGAACGCCGGCGGCAGCGGCGGCACGCCACCGTCCGGGGCGGGCGGGGGAGTCCAGGCCTCACCCGGCGTGCCGGGCGGGTTCGGCGCGTCCGGCATACCGACGGGAGCGGTGGGGGCGGCGGGCGCCGCCTCGGGGGTGGCTGCGGGGGCCGGGTCCGGGGTCTGGGCTGCGACGGGCTCGGAGGCGCCGTCGTCCCCGTTGCCTTCGGCGGCCTCGCCGCTGTCGGCGTGGGCATCGGCGTCGGGGTTCGTAGCGGCAGCGGCCGGAGCGGCAGCGGCCGGAGTGGCGGCGGGGGCGGCCTCCGGGGCGGCGGCCTCGTCCGGCGCCTGCGCTGCGTCCTGGCCGTCCGTCCGCGCGGGTTCGGCGACGGGGGCGGCGGGCTCCGCGGCGGGCTGCGGCAACTCCTCGGCGCCGGTAGCGGCCGAGGCGGCGGCACCCGTGTCGGCACCGGCACCAGTGTCGGCACCGGCACCCGAATCGGCCGAGGGCGCGCTCGGCGCCTGCGCATCCGGCGTCTCCGCCGCGGCCTGCTGTTCGCCGAGAGCCGCCAACTCCTCGAACTCCCGCTTGAGCGAGGCCGCGGAGAACTTCATGGTCGCGCCGGACTCCAGATCACCGGCGCCGGAGTTCGCCTCGGGCGCGACAGGCGCGACAGGCGCGACAGGCGCGACAGGTGCCACGGGTGCGACCGGTGCGGCCGGGGGAACCGGCGCGGGTGTGGGAGCGGGGGTGGGCGCAGGTGTGGGCGGTACCGGCGGGGCCGGCGGCTCGGGCGCCGCGCTCGCCGACGCGTTCTGCGTGTACCAGGCCGGAGGGGCGTAGTCGATGGTGAACTCGCCCGTCATCTCGACACTGGACTCCGCGTCGGACTGATCATCGACGGGTGAATCCCAGCCCCCGCGGATACCGTCCCGATCGCTGTTCACAATGCCTCCTGGTGTGGTCGCGCACCCTCGTGCCGTGCTGGGGGCCGACCGTTCCTGATCGATCCGCCGGGCTGACCCCTGGCCCCCTGACGCCCGCGGCACCCGCACACGAGTACTCACAACACGTCCTGCCCCAGCCTAATCACGAAAACCACGTGCACGGCAGGCCCGTCCGCCCCGGCGCGGATGTCCGCTGCGTCACGTACGGCCCCGGGCCGCCCACGCGCACGTCGGACGTACACCAAAACGTGACGAACGAGCACTGCTCAGCACTGCCAAATGTCCGGATCGTTCGTGAAACGGCCGAAGTTGACCGGGCGTGCGCCCGCGTCCCCGTACGACCGGCGACGCGCCCGCACGCGTCAGTCCATGCGTCGTGCCGTTCCCAACAATCCGGTCTCGGCGTCCGTCGCCTGCGTCATCACGTACTGCCTGTCGCGGTCGGTGCACCACAGGGTCACACCGTCGGCGAGCGTCGGCAGCGACTCGTACTCGGCGCGCGGCAGCCCTATGACGCGGCCGATCTCCGTCGCCTCGTCGGGGGAGACCCGCTGGACGCCCACGAGCCGGGCCTGGCGCATCAGGCGCGGCGCGACCGGACTCAGGTACGGGAGCAGCGTGAGGACGGACTGCCAGGGCGCGGAGGCCACCCGCCCGCGCGGGGGCCGCATGCCGCAGTCCCGGATGACGAGGACAGGGCCACCGGCCGAGGCGCCCTGCGGCGGAACGCGGCCCACGTCGTGCACCGTCATCCCCGACTGCCCGCCGCCGACCGCCTGCACGAGCTGCGCCCACTGCTGCGCGCGGCCCGTCTCCACGGCCACGCGCGCGCCGGTCGCCGCCGCCCGCAGCGCGAGCACCTGCGCCGTCCACAGGCCGCCGATGAGCACGATGTCGTACGGCGTCGGGCGGTTGATGCCCATCACCGCGGGCTGGCCCTCGGCGTCGACGCCGACGACCACACCGTCGTCCCCGATCGGCAGGGCGAGCGTGTCGAGCTGTTCGGGGGAGAGCGCGTGGCGCTGGTGGCGCGGTCCGAGCAGGCCGAACCCGGCCCGCATGCGCTCACCGATGTCGGAGATCTGGCTGGTCACGGCCATCAGCGGGCACCTCCGAGCGGCAGGGTGGCGAGAACGCCGGGCAGTTGCTCACGGTCGAGGCGGACGAGCCCGGTACGCGCCTGGCGCGCGGCCCGCTCCAGGTCACGCCGTGCGGTGGTCAGCTCGCTGTCGCTGCGCCCCGTGATCCGCATGTGCCCGGCCAGGGTCACGTCCTGCTGGTCGCCCTTGGCGAGGGTCAGGCTGAACGTCGTGGCGAGCGCGGGCACCGTCGTCAGCTGGGCGACCAGCTGCGGCAACGTGGCGCCGCCGGTGCCGAGTTGGGGCCAGCGCCGCACCCAGTACGTGGTGTGGCGGCGGTTGTCGCACCGCCAGCTGCGGCCGGACTCCTCGGTGCGCCGCTGCGGCGTCTCGCTCCGTCCGGCCTGCGCGGTCACCATCGGGTTGGCGCACGCGGACGTGGCGACCGCGGAGATCAGCTCCTCCTCGGTCAGCACGCTCGCCCGGAACCCGGCGCCGGTGAGTCGGCTCGACAGATGCTCGGCCACGCGCGCGAGGCACTTCTGCGCGCCCACCACGCCACCGCCACGGGCGGCGACGGCCTCCGGGCACAGCTCCGGGTCGAGCTTCAGCGCGATCCAGGTGATGCGCACCGCGGGCGACCCGGTCTGCGCCTGCAGCGGCGCGTAGTTGCTCACCGCCACCGACTGCTGCGGCAGGTGCAGCGCGGGCGCGGGCTGCGTGTGCAGCACGATCTGCGCCGACTCCAGGGAGATGCCGTCCACTTCGAGGGCGTCCCGCACGATGCCGACCGGCAGTGGTCTGCGGCTGCGCTCGGCGCGCAGCGCGGTGGCGTCGGACTCGACCTGGAGGACGGCGGTCAGGAAGCCGCCGTCACCGACCATGCCGACCGGCCGCTGGTCACGGTCGTCCCCGCGGTTGTGGCTGTAGGTGCGCAGGCTCGGGTCGCACTCGACGGCGGGCGCGAGCCCCGGCTCGGTGCCCGGCGGCACCGGGGTGCTCGCCGCGCCGCGCCGCCTGGCCCGCATCGCGAGCACGGTGCCCAGCCACTCCGGCAGGGAGCGCCCCCGGCGTCGTACGAGCGCGAGAAGGAGCAGGGTCGCGGCGACGGCGCCGCACGCGCTCAGCGCGACCGTCCCGGCGACCCAGCCGCACAGGACGAGCGCGGCGGCCAGCTCGATCATCACGAGCCGCTGCGCGCGGAACGATCCACCGCGGCCCGAGCGCGACTTCAGATGCGGGGTGACCGCTCCGCGCGCGGGAGGTGTGACTCCTCCGCGCGCGGAAGGTGTGTGAGGCATCTGTGAAGACGGTGGGGGACTCTGCGCAGAACGCTCACTCGATCGTGACCTCGATTGCGACCGTGATCGAGCCCGCGCTGCGGAAGCCATCACTGCAAACCCCCCGAACTCTCCCGAAATACCGTGCGCCAAGGTCTTCCGGAAGGCTCCACACGCCTGCCTGGAAGGCCTCAGCACCCTACCCGTGCCACACGCACAACGGCGCAACAGGCATAGTAGGGGCCTGGTCTGACAGCCTCGGTGGCACCGGCGATCCCAGTCGCACGCGCAGCCGGCCGTCAGCCGATCGAAGCGGGGGAAGCTGCCCCCACGGCTCCGCACGGGGAGAGAGCGGACACAGATGGCATCACGGCGGGACGAACTCAACGCCTACACCTTCGCGAAGCGCCGCACTCTCGCGGCCTTCGTGCAGCCTTCACCGTCGGGCTCGGAGGAGGGGGCGCCCAGGCCGCTGCGGGCGGTACTGCCCGGCACCATCATGGGGGTGGTGATCCTGGCGGTCTTCGGCGGCATCGGCCTCTTCAAGCCGACCGCGCCGAAGGACTGGGACAAGGCGGCGACGAACGTCATCGTCGCCAGCGACTCGACCACCCGCTACGTGGTCCTCAAGACGGGCGACCAGAACCAGCTCCACCCCGTTCTCAACATGGCGTCGGCCAAGCTCCTCCTCAAGGACTACACGGACAAGGTCGTCACCGTCGACGAGGGCGTCCTCGACAACGGCAAGATCCCGCACGGCGCCACCCTCGGCATCCCGTACGCCCCCGACCGCCTCCCCAGCGCCGAGGAGGCGGAGGCCGCCAAGCGGTGGATGGTGTGCGAGCGCCCCAGCGACGGCGGGCGGGCCATACAGAAGGCGGCGTTCGTCTTCGCGAAGAAGGACTGGGGCAAGACGACGAGGAGCAAGGCCGGCAGCCAGCTGCACGGCGGCGACCTCATGTACGTGGCCGACTCGGTCACGAAGAAGCAGTACGTCGTCGACGCCCAGGGCACCGCCTACCCGATCGCCGACCCGGCCCAGGAGGGCGTGCTCACCGCGCTCGACACCCAGAGCCGCGCCCCCCAGCGCGTCTCCTCCGAGTGGCTGAAGACGCTGCACCAGGGTGACCCGATCGCCATCCCGCAGATCAACGGCCCCGGTCGGACCGCCAACGCCGTCGTGGGCAGCGGCAACGCCAAGTACGACAAGGTCGGCACGGTCCTCAAGTCGCTGGACGGCACGAAGACGCAGTACTACGTGGTGCTTCAGAGCAAGGTCGCGCGTATCTCCGAGTTCACGTCCCGCCTGCTCCTCAACAGCACGCAGCTCGTCGACGTCAACCCGGACGCGGAGGCGCAGCAGGTGAACCCGGCCGCCGTCCCGACCGACGAGGACTTCGAGGGCCAGAGCGCGAAGTGGCCCACGCGGCAGCCCCAGACGGTGAACGACGGCACGAGCACGACCAGCGGCCGCAACACCGTCTGCAACGTCCTGCGGGACGTCGGCGGCGCCGACGGCACCACGCTGACCACCTGGTCCGGCACCGACTTCCCCGCCGACCTGCCGACCGGCTCCTCCAGCGCGTACGTCACCCCGGGCTCCGGCCAGGTCTTCCGGCAGATCCAGGGCACGGCGACGAAGGCGGGCCAGATCTTCCTCGTCACCGACACCGGTCTGCGCTACGCGCTCCAGTCCAACGGCGACAGCATCAGCAAGGACGACAGCGTCGGCCTCACCGCCAAGGAGCTCAAGGAGCTGGCGAACGAGACCAAGGTCACGCAGAAGCTGCTCGGCTACGACCAGGTGACGGCACGGCCGATCCCGATGACCTGGTCCACGTTCCTGCCCACCGGACCGCGCCTGTCGAAGCCGGACGCGGGCCAGCCGCAGGGTTCATGACCGATGCGACCGATGCGACCGATGCGACCGACGGTGAGAACAGAAGACGGGAAGCTCATGACGCGACGGCCGTACAGGGGTGACGTGGTGCGGATCCTGCGGCGCCCGGCCGCACTGCTCGCGGCCACGGCGCTGACGGCCTCCGTGTCGGTGCTCGCCCTCCCGGCGGCACCGGCCGTGGCGGACAGCGGCGAATGCACGTTCGGCGGCAAGGAGTACAAGGGGCGGCCCTGGTCGCTGCAGCGCGTCAACCTGGACGAGCTGTGGGAGACCGCGACCGGCAAGGGCGTCCGCGTAGCGGTGATCGACACCGGCGTCGACCCGAGCCACCCGCAGCTCAAGGCGGCGGTCGACGTCAAGGCGGGCAAGAACTTCCTCCCGCCGAAGGACGACAAGGGGGAGAAGATCGCGGACCGCGGCAATGAGCACGGCACCACGGACACGGTCGGCCACGGCACGCGCGTGGCGGGCATCATCGCCGCCCGCAAGTCGGACAAGACGACGGGTTTCGTGGGCCTGGCCCCGGACGCCGAGATCATCCCCATCAAGCAGAACGACGCTGAGGGTCACGGCACGTCGACCCACCTGGCCAACGCGATCAACTACGCGGTGGACACGGCGCACGCCGACGTCATCAACATCTCGCAGGACACGGAGAAGGCGCTGTCCGCCAACTCCAACCTGGCGCTCGCCGTCCAGCACGCCCTGCAGAAGAAGGTCGTCGTGGTCGCCTCCGCGGGCAACGACGGACTCGGCGGCAACCAGAAGGAGACGTACCCCGCCTCCTACGAGGGCGTCCTCGCGGTCGCGGCCTCGGACCGCAACAACGAGCGGGCCCCCTTCTCCCAGTCCGGCGACTTCGTCGGCGTGGCGGCCCCCGGCGTCGACATGATCTCCACCGTCCCCAAGGGCGGCCACTGCTCGGACAACGGTACGAGCTTCTCGGCTCCCTACGTGGCGGGCGTCGCCGCGCTCCTCAAGCAGAACCACAAGGACTGGACGGCCCAGCAGATCGTCGCCCAGATCGAGGAGACGGCCGAGCGTTCGATCCCCGGCCATGACAACCGCGTCGGCTGGGGCGTCGTCGACCCGGTCAAGGCCGTCACCGAGATCGCCGACCCGAAGAACCCGATCGAGTCCCCGCGCCCCGACCGGGCCGTCATCAGCGTCGACCCGCCGGACCAGGCCCCCGTCCACTTCGGCGAGACCGCCGACGAACGCAACTCCCGTCTCGCCACCTACGCGGCGGTCGGCGCGATCGTCACGGTCGTGGCGCTCGCGGGCGGGGCGGTCGCGGTACGGGACGCGCGACGCAGGCGTACGCGGGTGGAGCGCGGCGCATGACAGGTCTGGCACTGACGCTGTTCGTCCTGGCGGCCGTGCTGGTGGCGATGTGCTGCGTCGGGGCGGACCGGGTCCGCTCGGTCCGCCGCCGCACCCACCCGTCGGGCGGCGACCTCCCCGCATCGGCCTTCGTGGCGGCACGCACGGCGCTCCTGGTGATGGCCGCGATCTGCGTCTGGCAGGGCGTGGAGGGCCTGGCGGCGGCGAACGGCGACGAGTGGAGCGACGACGAGCTGACCAGCGCCGTACGGCAGTCCGCCGACGATCTGGACGGCTACTGGTACCGCGAGTCCTCCCTCACACACGACACCCCCTACTTCGACGACTACGCCTCACTCATCGAGGAGCGGGTCGTGCGCTACGGGGGCGGCGGCGCCCCGCAGACCGGCGTGAGCGCGTCGCCGCTCTCCGGGGACCCCGATGCCGATGGCGAATTCACGGTGTCGGCGGACGGCACGGACCGGGCCTTCTGCCTCCACGTGGAGAAGTCCCGCTGGAAGAAGCAGGACTACACGCCACCGGGCATCACGGGCGGTGAAAGCGCCACTGTCTACCGGGAGTTGGCGTACCGGCTGACGGTGCGGGCGCGGGGCGGGGCCTGCTGAGACGCCCCGTCAGGCGGCGGCCCAGGTCTGTGCGGGGATCCGGTCGAGCACGTCGCACAGGTAGTTCAGCCGGTCCTCGAGCGCCTGCGGCGACAGTGTGCCGGTGTACCAGGTGAAGAGTTCGTCGTGGCGCACGCGCAGCGGGTTCTCCCGGCCCCGTTCGTCCGCCAGAAGGAAGCTGCGCACGTCGTCGCCGAGGAAGGTGCGGGCGAACGTCTCGTCCTCGGTGACGACGCGGAACGTGTCGTCGAACTCCGGCACACCGAGCAGGGTCCGCTGCCCGCGGCCCATCACCGTGTCGAACTTGCTGACCCGCCCCACCTGGAGGAACGGTCCCGGCCCGGGCGCAGAGACGAGGAAGACCGACTCGAACGTGAGCTTCTTGCCCTCCCCGACCTGGCTGCCGCCCGACAGAGGGTTGGAGTACCGGTACTCGAAGCACGTGAAGGCGCGGCCGCGGAACTCACCCGTGATGTGGTGCCAGGCGGTCAGGTTGTCCCCGCTGCCCGGCATGGGACCCACGCCGCAGAATGCGGTGGCCCGCCCGGGCGCCCGCCGCTCGTGCGTCCACCCGCGCTCCGCGGCGACCCCGGCGAGTTCCTCCCAGCCCCGGCGGATCCGTCTGTCCTCCTGGCCGCTGCGTACGAACGCTCTGATGACCAGGGTGAACATGCCCGCGACGAACAGGAACAGAAGGACGGGCACGAGGATCTCAACCATGGGCCGAGATTATTGCGGACGCCTTGTGCGACTGCGAACCGAGCCTTCGCGGTCCGCCCCGCCTCACGTGCAACTGCTCGACGCCTCGACTTCCTTCGTGTAGCCGGAGATGAGTTTCAGCATGGCCTCCGCGTCCTCATGGTCGGAGCGGGTGGCCTGGACAGCGGTGAAGAGCACCTGATCGGAGTGTTTGCTGTTGTGGCAGTCCGTGGTCTTGCCGAACCCCTGCTTGTCCGCGTACGCATATCGCCCGTCGTCCGTCCGGTGCTCGGGAGTCTCTTCCGTCAGCCCCTGGGCGAAGTTCAGCACGGACATGTCGTTCCACCACTCCTGAGCGGTGTAGACGACCGCCTTTCCGTCCACCGAGACAGCGCATCGGCTGGCCCTGGACGTGGCGACGGTCTCCTTGACCGTGACCTTCTTCCCCGGAGGGAGGAACTTCGAGAGCTCGTCCGCGTCGACCGGGGTGCCGCACAACGATGTCGGCGTGGCGTAGTCGCGCTGCTTCTCCTCGTCGTGCCCGTCGTCGGAACACGAGACAAGGGCGAGGAGAAGGACGGGCACAGCGGCGATGACGCGCGCGACGGATTTCGGGTGCATGGGATGCTCGCAGATGGTGAGGGTCACTTGGTGGTACTGCCCGGGGCTTGGCCGTCAAGGATGGCACGGGCGTTGATGTAGCCCTGGCGGGAGCCTTCGCGGGCCCATGTGCCGATGTCATCCGCGTTCTTCAGGTGGTACTCGTTCGCCGCCGTCTGGGCGCCCAGCGCGACATACTCGTTGTTCTTCGACAGCCCTGCTTGCCAGCGGCTGCCCATCTCGTCGGACGCCTTTTCGAGTGCGTGGCCTTCCGCGTCCTTGAACACGCCCTCCAGGACAGCGCTCGTAGCGGTACCGGCGGCTCCGCCGACGGCCGCGCCCACCCAGGGGGTGGCGACGAAGGAGGTGCCGACTCCCACGGCCGTCCCGACGGTGCCCGAGATGATGTTCTTGCGCTGGGAGACGCTGTAGTCGAAGTCCTTGTCCTCGTCACCGGCGGGCTTGGCCAACTCCTCCTGCCGCCCGAGCCCCAGGGTGCCCGACACCTCTCCTGAACGCTCGGAGATGTACTTGACCGTGGTCTCCTGGTCAGTGGAGAAACGCTGGTCAGCGGGGAGGTCGGGATCGAGGTGGTGTGCCATGAGCTTGCCCATGTACGCCTCTTGTCCCACCTCGACGGCCGCGTAGCCCTCCGGGTTCTGCCCGACGGCGAACAGGAACTTGGTAACGTCCCTGTGGTGCACGCCTGAGTCCGCGCCCTCGACCGGGTACAGATTCTCGATTTCGGGCCAGTCCTTCGAGTCCCGCGACACATCGGTCGTGGCCCGGTTGATGTCCGGAAGGTACTCCGAGGCGATCTGACCCATGCTGTCCGACATGTAGCCGTTGCCGGTGAGCCGTTCCGGGTCGTCGCCGATCGACGAGACGATCGCGTTGAACAGCTTGGCCTGATCGGCGTTGTGCGCGGGCGTGTCCAGCGTGGGGATCTCGCCGGCGGGATGCCCCGTCGTGGCGGCCTCCAACGCCAGCGCCAGGTTGTTCTGTCCGACGTACAGGTCGTCGCCGTGGTCGTTCGTCTCCTCGGGCCACTTCCGGTCCTCGAAGAGGTACGAGAAGTTGCTGACCGCCTTCTTGTGGTCGTCGTCCTTGGGCAGGTACTCCTCGTTGAAGAAGTCCGTCGCCGCGTCCGGGCTGTTGGACAGGCCCTTGAGATACCCGGTGAGCGGGTCGGCACCGCTGTCGTCACCGATGTGGTTGAGCCAGGGCATGTTCATCCCGCGCATCCAGAGGCGGTTTTCGACCTCGCCGTCCCTGGTGAGCTCGCGCTCGGTCTTCATCAGCTTGGTGCCGTAGCTTTTGAGGAAGTCATCGTCGTAGTCACCCGTGCGCATCAGGTTGCTCATGACCTGGAAGCCTGTCGGGCCGAGGTCGTTCGGGCCGACAGGCTTGTCACCCAGCCTGATCATGTTGCCCTTCCAGCTGGCCATGTCGGCGGAGTCGCTCTGGGTGGCGGTGGCGAGCGTCATGCCGAGGTTGCGCTGGAGGTCGCCCAGCTGATCGAAACGTTCACGGGCGACGTTCGGGTTCACGTGCGGGTCGTTGATGCCCTCCCAGAACTCCAGAGTCCTCTTCGGCCCGAGCTGAGTGGCGAACCGCTCCGCGAACAGCGGATCTTCCTTGTACTTGGCCAGACCTGAGTTGATCTTGTCGAAGTCGGCCGGAGTGAGGTCCCCGGGCTTCTTCGCCGCGATCTTGGCGAGGTCCTCGGCCGCCTCGACGGCCTCGGCCGCGGAGTCGCGATCCTTGTAGTTGGCGTCGGAGAAACCCATGCGGGTCTGATCGGCGATAGCGGTCAGAACCTTGCTCGCCGAGTTGTCGCTCTCCGAGGCATTGTCGAGAATCTTCTGGACCTCGTCGCGCAGCGCGGTGACGTCCTTCTCGCTGTGCTCGGGCACGGTGGTGCCGTGAGCGGCCCGGTCCGGGTGAATGTTCATGGTGACGGTGAAGCCACCGCCGGTGCTCGTGACGGTCAGATTCTTCTTGAGCCCGCGGTCGATGGCGGACTCAAGATCCGTCTTGTACTGCTTCAGCTCGTCCCGGGTGTCGCTGAGTATCCTGTGGACGGTGTTGGCCTGCGTGTGGGCGTCGGTGAACACACCGGCCGTCTTGCCGATGAACTCTTTGGTGACCGCGGCGTTCATGCCGCTCCAGTCGGCTGTGTTGGCAGCCTTGTGCAAGCCGTCCTCAGCCTGCTTCTTGAGGTCCACGAGGTGTCGTACGAGCTGTTCCCAGTCGGAAACGGCATCGTCCAGCGTCTTGAAGTTGGCGAAGCGCAGCGCGTCGAAATCCATGGGTTTCCGTTTCTCCTGTCCGTACGTGTGCCCTGTGCTGCGCGTCGCTACTTCTTCTTGGGCGGCCCGTAGACCTTGTTCTTGGCGCCCGGCTCGCCGGCCCGTTCGTCGAACCCCGCGTCCAAGGTGTCGATGCTGCTCATCTGCCGCTGGATGTAGTGCTCGTCACCGGCGTGCACCTTCTTGGTCACCTGCATGTGGTTGGAGATGTGCGCACACGCGTCCATGAGTGACTTCAGCTGTTCGTCCCACCGGTTCGACACGTGCTTGAGCCCGCCGCCCAACGCGAAGCCCTGCCCACTGAGATCACCGGCGGCCGTGTCGCTGCTCGGAATGGCCACGCGGGCCTTGTCCCACAAGTTGTTGTACAGCGTGTGCGCCTGGCTGCCGATCTTGGCCAGGTCGTCGTGGCCCACCTTGAGGTCGCCGGTCTTCCCGGGCAGCGCCGGGGTCCCACCGCCTCCACCGTCAAGCTGGTTCAGCCGCGTGTGCGCGGACTGGCGATCGGCGGCGTCCGACTTCAGCTGCTCCCATTCATCCCAAGCCATGGATGATCCTTCCCCCGCGTAGCTGTTCTGTGTGGGCCGGTGGCGGCCACCTCACCTCCCGGTCAAGCTAGCAACTCGCCAACTTGTGCACATCGGCCGGTGCCCGGATCCATGCGTTGCTGGTGTGCACATTTCGTGGAGGCTGTGAGGTCGGAGCTCTGGTCGGCATTCACCCGGGTGGAGTTGTGCCGTTTCGCTCCGGAAGTGACTGTTCCTGCCGCCACCTCGTAACGGAGTTAGTGCACAGGCTCGGTTGGAGCGGATGTGCAGGGTGACTACAGTGGTAAGTACGTTGTGAGACGTTGTGGGACGCGGGCTTGCTCAAGCGATCATGCGGTGGCTGCCAGACCGCCACGATCGAGTTACATCACGGGGAACGGGGAGGAAGGTGTCGTGCTTCCAGCAGACATGGTGGGGGGACCGTCAGCGACCAGGGCCGCCAACCTGGAGTACACCAACGAGGCGCTGACCACATTTCAGAAGCGTGTCGACGCGGTGCTCAAGGACCTGGATTCCTCGGCGGGCAGCCCCACGAAGGTGAGCGCTCAGAGCATCAACAAGTCGTCGCTGCACTCGGGCGCGGGAGACTTTCCCGAGGCGGAGCAGCTGTATACGCAGTACAACGCGGTGCACACCAACCTCGTGACGCTCTCCAAGACACTGACCCTGCAGATCGAGGCGATCAGCATCGCCGTGCAGGGTGCCCATCGCGGCTTCGGCAACCTTGAGGAAGAGCAGCGGCAGCGGTTCTGGGCGATCCAGACGGAGATCTCCAAGCTGCAGGACACGGGCTCCAAGCCCACCAACCACGCGAACAAGCCTGGGTACTGATCATGACCAAACACAGTCACGATGCGGACCGGGAACGGGTCCAGCACCAGAACCAGTTCACGGACTTCGCCCACGACGTCGAGGACAACCGCGACAAGGGCGGCCTGTGGGACAACATCCTGCGCGTCACCGTGGGAGTCACTCCGACGGGTCAGGCCCTCGATACCCGACGGTCCAAGTTCGACTCCGACGACCTGCTGCTCAACGACATGCTCGACATGGTCGCGCATACGAACCCGGCGGAGCTCGAATCGTCCGGCACGGCCCTGTGGAACGCGCGCGACGCGATCAAGAAGGCGGCCTCCGAACTCGACGGGCACGTCACCCGGGTCCACTGGGCCGGTGAGTCCGGAGACAGTTTCCGTGACTTCGGCAAGGACCTTGTCACGTACGGCGAGAAACTGAGCGACTTCGCGGGCTCCGCCGGTGACCAGCTGTCCGCCGCGTCCATGGGACTGTCGTCCGTCAAGAGCGCGATGCCGGAGCGGGACTCCCGCCCGCTGGACGAGCAGAAGAAACGCCCCACCCAGTTCGCGTCGCACGAACAGGTGGACAGCAACGCGAAGTACGCGGCGGCAGTCAAGGCTGAAAAGAACCGCCAAGAGGCGATCAACCAGATGAACCGCCTGTCCTCGTACTACGTCGTCTCCGCCAGTGAGCTGGAGACGCTGAACGCGCACCCGCCGCAGCTGCGGTCGATGCCGGACGTGGGCGTGCCGAAGCCCAAGGCCGCACAGCACTGGAGCGATGGCGGTGAGGGTGGCTCCACCGGTACGTCTGGTGGCAGTGCGGCAGGCGGCTCGGGCGGCACCGCACACGTCACGGAACGCTCGCGCCCGCAGGCGGACGGCACGGGAGGGCATGTCGTCAGTACGCCGCCCGCCGGACACACGCCCACGGTCACCGACTCGAACGGCACCGTCGTGCCCGCGGAGCGACCTGTCGGTACGGAGATCGACAGCGTCGGCACGCTGCCCCCGCCCACCACGACAGCACCCCCGACCGGCCCTTCGCCGGTGCCGGGATCGAGCCCCGTGGCCCCTTCCGTCCACGCATACGACAACGGCTACGTGCCGCCGATGGGCCGCGGGACGACCAACCGCAGCACGGGACCGGCGGCAGGGCCCCGCGCCCCCTTCACCGCGCAAGGGCGGCCCGGGGGCGGCCCCGGCGGTACGACCGAAGCGGGCACGACGCGTCCGGGCGGACGTGGCGGCATGGGCGAGACGGGCAGGTCCGGCTCGACCGGCCGGTCCGGTGGACCCGGTGGACCCGGCGGGTCCAGTGGGAAGGCGTCGCCGGCGGCGGGCGGGGGCATCTCGGGTGGTTCGCCGCGTGCCACCGGGGGACAGACACCCCGCGCGGGCGGCGGCACGGGCGCTGGCCGGTCCAACGGTGTGGTGGGCGGTCGCCCCCAGGCCGCACGTCCCGTGCAGAGCGGTTCGCGCATTCCTCGCGGCTCCGTGATGGGCGCCGAGGGCGGTGCCGGCGGCGGTCGCTCGACCGCAGGGAGCGTGGGGCAGCGCGGCGTCTTCGGCGGACCCGGTTCCGCCGCGAAGCCGACAGGCGCGAACGCGGCGCGGGCCGAGCGCAATGGCATGACGCGCGGGGGCAGCGGTCTGGTGCGTGGCCCGGGCAAGCAGGGCGAGCCGCGTGAGGAAGAAACGGATGCGGCGGAGCGGCCCGACTACGTCGTCGAGGACGTGAACACGCATCTGCCCGCCAACCGGCGCGACGTACCGCCGGTCGTCAACTGACCCCGAGCGAGGACTGAAAGCACCATGAAGTCAGCTACCAGCCGACGAGCCGATCGTCCGGCGCCGCTCAAGGCCCGCAGCGGCAGACGTGCGCGTGCGGTCGGGGCGGTCGTCGGCGCGCTGGCCGCGGTGAGTGTGGGGTTCGCGCCCGGCGCCGCGGCCTACGACGCCCAGTCCAAGCAGTGGTATCTGGACGCGATGCGGGCCGAGCAGATGTGGAAGGTCAGCACCGGCAAGGGCATCAAGATCGCCGTCATCGACTCCGGGGTCAACCCGCGGACGCCGGCGCTCAAGGGGCAGGTGCTCACCGGCGAGGTGGCCAAATCCATGTCGTACCACGTGACGCAGGACTACTCCGGTCACGGCACGAGCATGGCGGAGCTGATCGCCGGGACGGGCGCAGGAGGCGGCATCAAGGGGATCGCGCCGGACGCGAAGATCATCCCCTACCGGATCCAGATGGAGGAGCTCAAGGACAAGGCGGAGCTGAGCAGGACGCCGGAGCCCGCCGAGGCGATCAGGGCGGCGGCGGACTCGGACGCCAAGATCCTCAGCATGTCGTTCGGTTCGGAGACCATCGACCCGGACCAGGAGGCCGCACTGCGGTACGCGGCGTCCAAGGGCAAGCTGATGATGGCCGCAGTCGGCAACGAAGGCGCACGGACCGGGCACGTCTCATATCCGGCCGCCTACCCGTACGCCGTCGGCATCAGCTCGCTGGACGAGAGCGGAACGGTTGAGAAGACCTCCTCGTACGGCAGTCACGTGGACCTCGCCGCCCCCGGCAGCAACATTCCCAGCTGGTGCGACTCGTCCTTCCAGTCGTACTGCGTGCGTGACGGCGGCACCAGTTCGGCCGCCGCGCTCGCCTCGGGCGCCGCCGCCCTGGTCTGGTCCGTTCACCCCGACTGGACGGCGAACCAGGTACTGCGCTCATTGATCGACACGGCGAGCCGCACCTGGAAGAAGGACGACCCGAGCATGTACGCGGGCTACGGGACCGTGCGCCCCCGCACCGTACTCGCGAACCCGGACTACGACGCCGGCCCGGCGGAGACGGACCCGCTGGCCAAGGAGAACGGTGGCGCGGCACAGCCCGCGTCCGAGGACGAGACAGAGCCCTCCACTTCTGCATCAGACTCGTCACAGCCAACGCAGAACGCTTCAGAAGTCCCCGCCGAAGCGGCAGGATCAGAGGCGAAGTCGTCGTCAAGTGACAGCAATACGTTGTGGATTGCGCTCGGCGCCGTCGCCGCGGTCATCGTCATCGGGGGCGGGGGATTCGCTGTGATGCGGGCGCGTCGTAGCCAGTGAGACTTTCAACCGTGGGAATTCCTTCGCCTCTTGGGCGGGCCACGGGGGAGCGGTTCGGCCCCTAGCGGGCTGGGTCGAAACAGTTGGAACCAGGGGCACACCTAAGGAAAGGCAGGAGCGCCATGGCCGGGCAGCAGAAGCTCGAAGACCAGCAAGTAATCAAGCTCGAGAAGCAGATGTCGGAGAAGTACGACGGCATCCGCCAGCGTGTCCACAAGCTGCAGGGCGTCATCGACGGCCTCGAGGGCAAGTGGCAGGGCATCGGTCGCGCCGAGTTCGACAAGAAGCAGATGGAGATCAACACCTCTCTGCAGAACATCGGCAAGATCCTGGCCGATGTCATCGACTCGATGAACAAGACGCGCAACATCAAGGACAGCACGGAAGACGACGTGCGTTCCTCGGTGGCCAAGATCTCGACCACGGACGGTGCCTCTTCGCTGAGCGGCTACTGAGACACCAGCGCGGCAGAACGCACCAGTAGTCGGACCACACACAGAATTCAGCGGAGGTAAACGCAATGGTCAGTAACGGCGACGGCCTGCTCGTAACGTACGACGGGCTCGACAGCGCGGCGACCCAGATCGGCAACGAGGCGAAGACCCTCGAGTCCGACCTGCAGGAATTGA
The DNA here is from genome assembly GCF_044332585.1 of Streptomyces sp. NPDC016845. Taxonomy (NCBI): domain Bacteria; kingdom Bacillati; phylum Actinomycetota; class Actinomycetes; order Kitasatosporales; family Streptomycetaceae; genus Streptomyces; species Streptomyces sp. NPDC016845. Next base: position 24,092 of record NZ_JBIRPI010000036.1, read on the forward strand.
AGCAGCTGGTGATCAAGAGCCAGGAGTACTGGGCCGGTGAGGCGCGGGGCACCTTCGGCGAGAAGCTGGCGAAGTGGGACAAGGAAGCCGCCGACATCCACGCGGCGCTGCAGAGCATCGGCCACGTGGTCGGTACGTCCGGCGGCCAGTACATGGACGGCGACAAGAAGGCGGCCAGCTACTTCCAGTAGCAGAACCGCTGTAAAAGAATTCAGGTGGGCGCGCGCGGGAGGCGCCCACCTTCTTTTTGCGCCGGTGAGTCGGCCGACGATGGAGAAAGGTACAGACTGCCATGACGTTCGGGCCGCCGCCCTCGGAGTTCACGCAGTCGCGGCAGCAAGCGCGAGGCCGGAGCCGGCACCGTTCTTACGTACTCGTCGCGTGTTTCGTGGCTGTCGCGGCCCTGCTCGTCGGCGGCTGGGTGCTCTGGCCCAAGGGGTCGGACCCGTCGGTCGCGTTGAACAAGAAGTCCTCGCCGGCACCTGCGGCGGACGACATCCGGGAAAGCGTGGAGGCACGCCCCAAGGGCGGTGTAGGGCATCTCGAGGCCACGATGATGGCCCGCGGTGTCGCCCCGGGGAAGTCGCAGTCCACTCCTGGTACGTGGGTGACCGACAAGACCCTGGTGAAAGGGAACGGCTCCTCCCTTGTCGCCGTGAAGATCGGCACAGCGGAGGAGGACGCCTGGGCGAAGCACCTGCCGGGGCCGATCTGTGCGGCCACGCCGTATGTGACCGTCGACGGCCGTACCGCTGTCGCGTACAAGAGCGGTACGAACAAGGACCCCGACGCCTGCGACCGCCTGGTGATGTTCGAGCTCGACACCGGAGAGAAGCTGTGGGACAGCAAGATCCCCTGGAAGGAGTCCTTCGGCGAGCCCACCCGGATCACCATGGTGCGAGGTGTGGTCGTCGCGACATGGTGGGAAGGCACGGCCGCCGTGGACATGCAGTCCGGGCGGACCCTCTGGGAGCGGGGCCGGACGAAGCCGTGCCACGACGACCAGGTCCAAGGCGGAAAGGCGCTGACCGTCAGCGTCGGCTGCTCGTCCGGGACGGACTACAGGGACGTCCGGTACCAGGTCCAGAAGCTGGAGCCGCGATCCGGCCGAGTGGTGTGGACGTACCGTGCCGCTCGCTATGTCCACGCCTACGTCGTGTCCAGCGAGCCGACGGTCGTGGCGGTGGAGGCGGGAGAGGACGAGATCACGGACCTGCTCTCACTCGACGACCACGGAAAGCACCGGGCGACGATCCGCATGGAGGGGGACCACTACCAGGTGAAGTGTGATCCCGAGCGGGGAGACGGCTGCGCCGGCGCCATCGTCACGGATTCCGAGGTCTACGTGCTGAGCGGGGCCACGAGCGAGACGCTCGGGAACAACACGAACTGGCTGGTCGGCTTCGACCTGGCCACCGGAAAAACGGGCGTCAAGTTCGATGCGGGCCCCAACCAGCAGTTGCATCCCGTCCGGATGAGCGGCGACCGGATCCTCGCCGTCAAGGAGGGAACGGATCTGGTGGCTCCGATGAGCCTCGTCGAACTGGATCCCGCCACCGGGAAAGAGCGCCCTTACTACAGTTTCACCATCCCCCAGGGCTCCGGCAGCGGTTCCGCGTCCGGCGGAGCGACCGTCGTGATCGAGGACGGCAGGGTCTTCTTCGGTAACTCCGGGGTGACGGGGAGTGGCGAGGAGCGTATGCCGGACGCGCAGTGGATGGCCGTGGGAATCGGCAGGGCGGATTGAGCCACGGCAGCTGATGGCTAGCCGCTACAGCGGCTTCAGTAAGCTCACGCCGCCCGCGCCAATAGATGGGGAGTTGTTGTACGTGCAGAGGGTCGACACCGGTGTCGCGGCGGGGCGGAGGGCGCGGACGGTCGGGCCGTATGTGGTGCTGACGGCGCTGGACCGGTCCGGTTCTGTCGCCAAGGTCTCCGCTGCGCGGTACATCGCCCGTACCCCGGACGGTGAGCGCACCGTCCTCCTCAGCACCCCGCCCCCCGGAGTCGACCCGGCCCGTTTCATCACGGAGGCCGACGCCTCGCGGTACCTGGTGGGGAGGTGGGCGCTGCCCGCCGCCGAGTGTGCCGGGCCGGGGAAGGGGGTGGCGTGGCACGCCAGTCCGTACGTACCGGTGCTGCCGTTGCCGACCGTCCTCGCCGTGCACGGCGGGCCGCTGCCGGAGGCGACCGTGCGGGCCCTCGGTGTCGCCCTCGCCGAGACGCTCTCCGTGACCCACGGGCAGAACCTCGTCCACGCCGGAGTCTCACCCGCCGCCGTGCTCGTCGCCCACGACGGGCCCCGCCTCGGCTGTTTCGGCGCCGTACGCGCCGCCGCGCCCGCGTTGTCGGGGATCGACGCGGGTGCCCTCGCCCCTGAGCAGGCCTCGGGCGGGATGCCGAGGCCGCTCGGGGACGTGTACGCGCTGGGCGCGACCCTCGCGTACGCCGCCACCGGCAGCACGGCGCCCGAGCGGGACGAGGTGCCGACGTGGTTGCGGTCCGTCGTCGCGGGGTGCCTCGCGCGGGATCCGGCGCATCGCCCTCAGCTCAGGGACGTCGTCCACCAGTTGGCCTCCATCGACGGGCCCGCCGAGCCGCCCCTGGGTTTCGGCGCCACCGAAAGGGCCGCCGCCCTCCTCGGCCCCGGCTGGCTCCCGCCCCGTATCGTCGCGGCGCTCGCACACCAGGCGGCGTCCGTGCTCGCGGCGGAGACGGCCGTCGCGGCGGCCGGGCCGTTCCACCAGCACCCATAGCACCGCATCTCACCGAACCGCAGCACCTCACCGCACCTCACCGATACGACGGACGCGACGCCCCGATGCCCAGACCCCTCGCCCACGACGACCCCGCCACCCTCGGCCCGTACCGCCTCATCGCGCGGCTCGGCAGCGGCGGCATGGGCACCGTCTACGTCGCCCGGAGCGCGGGCGGCCGTACCGTCGCGCTGAAGACCATGCATCCCGGCATCGCCGAGGACCCGGCGGCGCGGACCCGGTTCCGCCTCGAGGTCGACGCGGCGCGCGTCATCGGCGGGCAGTTCGGAGCGAAGGTCTTCGACGCCGATCCGCTGGCGGTACCGACGCCCTGGTTCGCCACCGAGTACGTGCTCGGGCCCGCGCTCGACGAGGCCGTGGAGGCGGTCGGTCCACTGCCCGAGCAGGCCGTTCGCGCGCTGGGCGCCGCGCTCTGCACGGCCCTCGGCCAGCTGCACCGCAGCGAGGTCGTGCACCGTGACCTGAAACCGTCCAACCTGCTCGTCACCGCGTACGGCCCGAAGGTCATCGACTTCGGCATCGCCCGCGCCATCGGCGACGACCGGCTCACCCGCACCGGTTCCGCGGTCGGCACCCCCGCCTTCATGTCGCCGGAGCAGGCCACAGGCCTCGAGCACGGCCCGGCCGGGGACGTCTTCGCGATGGCCGGTGTGCTGGTGTACGCGGCCCGGGGCAGCGGCCCGTTCGGGCGCGGGCAGGCCGCCGACCTGCTGTACCGGGTGCGCTACAGCGAGCCGGACCTCACCGGCGTGCCCGCCGCGCTCGTCCCCGTACTGGCCCAGTGCCTGCACAAGGATCCGGCGCGGCGGCCCACCACCGAGCAGCTCGCCGCTCACCTGCATGACGGACGCGGAGAGTTCGTCGATCACCTCCCGGCCGGGCTGCTCGCGGAGCTCGGGCGGCGGGCGGCGGACGTGTGGCAGTTGCGGCCGCAGCGGCTGCCGGCCCCGCAGGTCGCCGCGGAGACGGCGCCCGCGACCCCCACCAGCACGAAGACCAGATCCTCTCGGCGCGCCTTCCTTGCCGGAGGGGTGGCGGTCGCCGCCGCGGTGGCCGGTGGCGGGACGTGGTGGTGGCGCTCCGCGCAGGCGGAGAGCGGCGGCGGGAACGGGAAGGGCACGAACGGTCCCGTGCAGACGCGCAATCTCGATCCGGTGTGGGAGAACGAGCAGGCCTCGTACCTCATCTACGGCTACGGCCCGGCTGTCCCCTTCGCCGTCGAGGGTGACATCCACGTCCCCTTCCGCGCGGTGACCTTGCGCTTCAACCCGGACAGCGGTCTGCGCAAGGAAGACATCCGAGCGGACTGCTGCCCCTGGCAGACACAGGCGGTGAACGGCACGGAGTACCGGCTCAACCGCAACTTCGACACCGGGGCGCGCACGCCCCCGGCCGGTGTCGCGACGTGGGACGAGGCACAGGACTACGTGCACCCGACCGCGGGTGTCCTGGGCGGCACCAACGGCGGCCTGGACGGCAATCAACTCCTCCGGGTGTCCGGCACAGTCGCCTACGTGGCCGTCGGTGCCGGTAAGGAGTCCTCGGAGGGTTTCCTCGCCACGCAGAAGTTCACACTCCGGGCTGTCGACACGGACTCCGGTGAGCAACTGTGGTCGAAACCGCTGCCGGCACGTCCCGACAAGAGCCACCGGCTGCACTTCCTCGCCGCCGAGGTCGTCGGCGACCGTCTGGTGACCTTGCAGGAGACCGAGCCCAAGACCGTGCGCGTCGTCGTCCGGTCCACCCGGACCGGTGACGTCCTCTGGGACCGGCCGTACGGGCGGGTCGACGACCTCATCGCTCTCCTGAGCGACCTCGCCGTCGATGACGGACATCTCTACCTGGGCGGCGACCGGCTGCGCGCCCTGCGTCTCACCGACGGGGATGAGACATGGGCGACCAAGGCCGGACGCGCGTACAGCCCGCCCATGGTCGTCTCGGGCGTCGTGTACGCGGTCGGACAGGACGCCGGTCTCACGGCTGTGTCGGCGGACGACGGAAGCGTGGCATGGACCGAGCGGTCGACCGAACTCAGCAGAGTCTCCCTGGCTTGGCGGCCCGTCATCGGCAAGCGGTACGGCTACTACCGCAACGGGGTCCAGTTGCACGCGATCGATCTGCGGACGCACCGGATCGCGCGGACGTACAAGACGCGCGCCACGCGGTTCTACGTGGACACCCCGGACCGGTTCGTCCTCGGCATGGGGGAGACGACCATGAGCGCCTACCCGCTGAGTTGAGCGGCGGACCCGTACACCCACCTCTCACCAGAAAGGCCCGCCCATGAAGCCCCTCGGCGCCGGCGACCCCCTCCGCCTCGGCCCGTACCGCCTGTCGGGCGTGCTCGGGGAGGGTGGCATGGGCAAGGTCTACGTGGGTCAGGACGCGTCCGGGGCCCTCGCAGCCGTGAAGGTGCTGCGGCCCGAACTCGCGCACGACAACAACCTCGCCCAGCGTTTCGTGCGCGAGGCGCAGGCCGCGCAGGCCGTGCGCAGTCCGGGCGTCGCCGCCGTGCTCGGGGCCTGGACCGAGGGCGGGCGGCCGTGGATCGCCACCGAGTTCCTCGCCGGGCTCACGCTCGACCAGGCCGTCGGGACCTTCGGACCGTTCCCCGAGCCCGCCGTGCGCGCGCTGGCCGCGTCGCTCGCCCGTACCCTCGTCGACATCCACGCCGCGGGCTTCGTCCACCGTGACCTCAAGCCGCCGAACATCGTGCTGACATCGGGTGGCCCGCGCGTCATCGACTTCGGCATCGCCCGGCCCGAGCACGGGCTCACGCTCACCACCACCGGGCAGGTGCCCGTCACCCCGGGCTACGGCGCGCCCGAGCAGGTGCTCGGGCAGCGCGTCGCCCCGGCCGCGGACGTCTTCTCGCTCGGGGCCGTCCTCGTCTACGCGGCGACGGGGCAGCGGGCCTTCGACGGTACGCACGTCGCGGCCGTCCAGTACGCCGTAGTGCACGACCAGCCGCGACTCACCGGTGTCCCTCCGCGGCTGGCCGAGCTCATCGCCCCGTGCCTCGCCAAGGATCCGGCGCAGCGGCCCGCGCCCGCCCGGATCGCCCCGGCGATGGCGCCGCCGAAAGGGGCCGAACAGGCGTGGCGGCGGGGTGCGTTCGCCGATGCCATCAAGGAGCGGGAGCGTACGGCGCACCAGCTGACCACGCAGGTCACGGGTGGTTCCCAGGCGGAGCGCGGACCGTCGGTCGGACGCCGCGGACTGCTCACGGGGCTCGCCGCGGGCGGCGTCGTGGTCGCGGCGGGAGGCGCCGCCGGTGCCTGGTGGTTCACCGGGCGAGCGAAGGGCGAGGCGCCCCGGCCGGCCGCCAAGAACGACCCCTTCGACATCCCGCCGGCGGCGCGTACGCCCCTGCAGGCTCTTGAGGAGAGAGTCGGCGGCCCATCGATCGGGCTCGGCGAGCCGGGCATCGTCTGGGGTCTGGAGGACGAGGCGAACGTATATTCGCCGACGTTGCTCCCGGTGCGGGACGTGCTCGTCTTCGGTGCGGCCAGCGGAGGTGTCGCCGCGTACGACGTCAGGAGCGGCGAACGCCGCTGGAGCGCACCGGGCGCCCGCCCGGAGTCGGGGTACCTGTCGTTGTCGGACCGGCTCGTGGCGGTGACCGATGAGAAGGGCGTCCTGCGTACGTACGTGGCGTCGACCGGCGTGCCCAAGTGGACGTGTCCCGCCGCCGAGGCGGAACTCCTGTTCGCCGCCGACGACGAGGCCGTGTATCTCTTCACCAAGACCGGTCGGCTGCGCAGTGTCGGACAGGCCGACGCGAAGGTTCGGTGGACGGTCAGGGCCCCGGCCGAGTTCCGGGGCGACAGCGTGCGGCTCGAGGCTGTCGCCGCCCGGCAGCGTCTCCTGCTGTCCACGGGCAAAGGCCGGGTCCTGGCGCTGGACACCCGCACCGGACGACCGGCATGGACCAGGACCGAGACCGCCGACGCCGATGTCGGCTTCGCCGTGGACGGGGACCGGGTGTACGTCAACGGCAGGACGCTGGAGGCACGCCGCATCACGGACGGCAAGGTGATCTGGCAGGCCACGATCAGAAGGCCCGAGATCGTCGGCGAGTACTGGGGGCCACCGACGGTCCACGGCGACGCCGTCTACGCCAATGGGGGCTATCTCCCCCGGCGGCTGGCGGCGCGCGACGGCAGTGAGGTCTGGCGAAGCGTCTGGGCGGCCGACACCTACCAGCCGGTGCTCGTGCAGGGCCAGGGTGCCTGGTCCTTGCAGACCAACGACGAAGAGGGCAAAAAGCAGTACGTCAGCGTGAACACGGTGCTGTCAGGCGATGGCGGGCGCGTGTGGAGCTACGACCTCCCGTTGACCGACAAGCAACGGATCGCCGCCGACGGCAACCGCGTCTTCGTCATGAACGACAGCGCCGTGACCGCTCTGACAGTCTTCTGACCCCGTACGACCTCCTCCGACCCGCTGACGGCGCCGAATTCCACAGGGGACCCCGCAAAGTGAAGCGACGCACCGGACACACCCTCCTCTGGACCGCCCTGGCTGCCGCCGTCCTCGGCACAGCCACCTACGTCGCCGAACCCACCGTCCGTGACCACCTCGTCGCCCGCAACGTCTGCGACGGAGCCGTCCCGAAGTCGGTCGTCGACTCGCTCACCCCCGACGACGTGCATCTGAAGGAGTCGAAGGCGCGGCGGATCTCCGGGCTCGGCAGTTACACCTGCACCCTCACCGTGAAGGCGGGCGAGCACGACGCCCGCGACTGGTCACTGCTGCGCATGGAGGCGTACACGCGCGCCGACGACCGGGACCGCGAGATGCGCGTGTCCCTCCCGCAGTACGGGACCGAGTACCAGGAGGCGCTGCCGGACGGGCTGCCCGGGTTCGTGGACCGGCTGCAGAACATCGTGCTGCGGGTCCCTTGCCGAGGACGAGGACGAGGACGAGGCGAGGGCGGGCCGGAAGCGCTGCTGACCCGCGTCGCCGTGGCCCGCGACGCCCTGCACGGCGTGCCGGGAGCGGCCTACCGCGCGGCCGCCTCCTTCACCGACGCGGCCGCGCGCGAAGTGGGCTGCGACGCCGCCCCGCTGAAGGTGACCGGCGCCGCCGCACGCTCGGCGCTCGCCGACCCGGCCGCCCGCGACGACGGCAAGGCGCCCGCCCGGAGCGTCTCCGTGCCCGACGCCGCGCGGACCGCCTGCGGCTGGGCGGCGACCGCCGGGCTGCCGCACGCCGACACGTGGACGGTGTCCGCCACCGGCCGGCCCGCGTCCATGATGACGACCTGCGCGCTCGCGGGCCCGGACACCCAGGCGGTCACCCTGCACGCCTGGTACGGCGACTGGGGCACCCGTTTCCTCAGCCGCGACTCCTACGCCGCGGTGCGCGACCCGATGACCGCGGTCGCCCACTGCGACGGCGCCCGCGCCAACTTCTCCCTCACCGCCGGGCGCGAAACGGGCAGGAACGACTCGGACGAGCAAAGCGTCAGTGACACGGTGCGCAAGCGCTTGCTCCGCGCCTTCGTGGCGGATCAGATGCGCCGCGCGGGCCATTGTGCGGGCAAGCCGGACTTCACGTTCTGAACCGCACACCCGTTGCCGGTTCGGGTGGCCCTCAACGCTGCCCCCACCGCAAAGACGCCGACCACAACCCCGACACGTACCGCTCGTCCACCAGATCCCGCAACTGCGCGGCCCGCTCCGCGCTCACCCCTCGCTCACGCACCCACCCCTCGAGGGCGGCGTTCAACTGCTCGCGCCCGTCGAAGAGATCCCCGCGCACGTCGCCCGTCGTGCGCCGTGCCGCGATCGTGTTCATCGGCGGGCGCGCCGTCACGCGCCGCGCCGACGGCCGGTACGCGCCCCGCGTGTGCTCGCGCACCAGGCGGTCGAACGTGGCCAGGTCCTCGATGTCGCCGTCCGTCGCGTAAGCCGTCCGCAGCCCCGCCAACGTGCCGATGCGCTCGGCGATGCCGCCCAGGTCCGTGTCGGGCTGCGTGAGGTCGTAGCGCCGCCAGTCCGAGGCGGACTTCTCGGCGTCCGCCTTCCGCTCGGCGGTCAGCCGCGCCGCCGGGTCGCCGCCGCGGTCCGTCAGGCGCTCCAAGTAGTACGCGAAGTAGGCGCGTTCGGCGTCGTAGAGGATCGCGAACGCCTCGGGGTTCCGGGACAGGCGCGACGTCAGCACGTCGGAGGTGACGTACTCCGCGCCCGCCGGCCGGTCCTCGTAGCCGAACGCCGCGTGCGTCTCGCGCGGGTCGAGGAACGGGCCGTACTCCGCGCGGCCCGCGTCGTCCAGGGCGGCGGCACCGGTGCCCGGCTCGACCGGCCCCGTCGCGTCGCGATCGATCCCCGCCGACTGCGCGCGGGCCACGTCGACGACGTACTCGGCCATCACACGCGCCACCGCGGTCTCGAGCCCCGCCGGGATGCCGCTCCGTCCGGAGAGCGCGGACAGCACCGCGTACGCGCTACGGGCCTGCGGCGCGCTGTGCGGCTTCCCGGGGGCCGAGGACGCGGCCGCCACGATCACCCGGCCGACGTCCCGCGCGCCGTCACCGCAGTACGTGTCGTGGTCCAGGAGCTGCCGGGCGCGGCTCATGCGGCTCGTGTCGTCCCGCGGGTCGAGGCCGGAACGTGCCGGCAAGGCGTCGCGTCGGCCGGGTCCGCGAGCGTCACCGGCACGACGACCGCCGTCGCGAGAACCACCACGGCCGCCGCACCCGCCACCAGCCGGTGGCGGCGCAGCCAGCCGCCACCGAGCCGCCATACGGAGGGCGCGGGGGTACCGGCGGACGGTGTGTCCGGATCTATGGTCATGGCGGCGTATCCATGGTCGTGGCTCTTGGCTTTTGGCTCGTGACTCGTTGCTCGTGGCTGCGAAGTGCGTGCCGAGTTCGAGTTACTGGGCCTGCTCAGAGCCACGTACCGCCTGCTGCTCCGGTACCGCCTGCTGCTCCCGCGCTTCCGCTTCCGCCTCCGTCACCCCGCCGTTCGCCACCGTCGGCTCCAGATCGAACTCCCCGTCCCTGGCGCCAAGGACGAACGCCGTCCACTCCGCCTCCGTGTACCGCAGCACCGTCTCCGGCTCCAGGGACGACCGCATCGCGACCGCGCCGTCCGGCAGGTACGCGATCTCGACGCGCTCCTCCTGGTCCTCCGTGCCGGGGGCGCTGTGCCACTCCACGCCGGAGATGTCGAGCGCGTACAGCTCGTCCTTCTCGCGCTCCTTGCGGGCCGTGATCTCCTCGGGGGTCTCGGGCTGCCGAGACTCCTGAGCGGTGTGCTCCTGTGCGTCCGCCATGGTGAGCGGCCCCTTCCGGACGTGCGAAGTACTTGCGCGGTCACCCTACTTGGCGCGGTCCCCGCCGACCCGTGAGTCCCGGCAGATCACCCCGTACGCAGGACGAAGGGGGCCGCACCCCATAGAGTGCGGCCCCCTTCGCGGATCCGGCCAGAGCGCCAGAGCGCCAGAGCACCAGAGCGCCAGAGCACCAGAGCGCCCGGGCGGGCGGGTCTACTGCTCCAGGCCCACCTGGACCAACGGCTTGCCCCGCTTGCGCGAGACGAACGTGCCGCGGCCCGGCGGCATCGCGCGCGGGCGCACGCCGCCGAGCAGGTCGCCCTCGTTCGGGTCACCGGCGAGGACGACGCCCTGCGCGCCGAGCTCCTTGACGCGCTGCATGAACGCCTCGTAACCGGCACGCCCGGAACCGGCCGTGGAGCGGGCGATGATGAAGCGGACGCCGACATCGCGCGCGAAGGGCAGGAGTTCGGTCAGGCCGGAGAGCGGGTTGCCGCTGGACGTCGACACCAGGTCGTAGTCGTCGATGACCACGTAGACCGTGGGGCCGCGCCACCAGCTGCGGTCGCGCAGCTGCTGGGCCGTCACGTCCGCGGTCGGCGTGCGGCGTTGCATGAGGTCGACCAGGGCGTCCATGTGGTGCCCCATCTGGTTCGACATCGGGATGTACTCGGCCAGGTGGGAGGCCGGGGTGACGTCGAGCAGCGAGCGCCGGTTGTCGACGACGAACAGCTTGCAGGTGTCGCCGCTGTAGCGCTGGGTGAGCTGGCGGATCAGCAGCTTCAGCAGGTTCGACTTGCCGGACTCGCTCTCGCCGAAGATCAGGAAGAACGGGTCCTGGTCGAAGTCGACGAAGACCGGCTCCAGGTTGTCCTCGTCGAGCGCGAACGCGATGCCCCGCTCCGGGAAACGGTCGCCCGGCGGGAGCTGACGCGCCGCGAACTCGCGCGGCAGCAGCCGGACCTCCGGGGCGCCGGGCTGCGTCCAGTGCCGGGTGACCTCGGCGGAGAGCGCCGACGTGGCCTCGGCGAGGTCCGTGTCGGAGGACAGGCCGTCGATGCGCGGGACCGCCGCCATGAAGTGCTGCTTCTGCGGCGTCTGGCCACGGCCGGGCACGCCGGTCGGGACGTTTGCCGCGATCTTGCGGTCGAACTCGGAGTCCATCGTGTCGCCGAGCCGCAGCTCCAGGCGGTTCATGAGGTGGTCCTTCATGTTCGCCCGGACCTCCATGGACCGCGACGCCGTCAGGATCACGTGGATGCCGTAGCCGAGACCGCGCGCGGCGATGTCCAGGACCAGCGGCTCCAACGCCTCGTAGTCCGAGCGGAAGTTGCCCCAGCCGTCGATGACCAGGAACACGTCACCCCAGGGCTGGTCCGTGACCGAGATGTCGCCCCGCGCGCGGCGGTTGCGGAAGTCGGCGATCGAGGCGATGCCCGCCGTGCGGAAGTACTCCTCGCGCCGGGTCAGGACGCCGTAGACCTCGGCCGCCGTACGGCGCACCTTCTCGGGGTCGAGGCGCGAGGCCACGCCGCCCACGTGCGGCAGGCCCTGCACGGCCGCCATACCGCCGCCACCGAAGTCGAGCCCGTAGAACTGGACCTCCTGCGGCGTGTGGGTCAGCGCGAACGACGCGATGATCGAGCGCAGCAGCGTCGACTTGCCCGACTGCGGACCGCCCAGGATCTGCATGTGGCCCGCGGCGCCGCCGAAGTCGATCCACAGCGGGTCGCGCCGCTGCTCGTACGGCTTGTCGACGAGGCCGACGGGGACGACGAGGCGCCCGGCGCCCTCGTAACCGGGCTGGGTGAGCCCGCGGCCCTGCACGGGCGCGAGGCCGGGCAGCAGCGAGTCGAGCGACGGCGGGCTGTCCAGCGGCGGCAGCCACACCTGGTGCGCCGCCGGGCCCTGCGCCTCCAGGCGCCGCACGATGACGTCGAGCACGGTGTCGGCGAGCGCGTCGTCCTTGTCGTCGCGCGGCGCCTCCTCCTCGCGCTGCTGCGGCACGGGGATGTACTGCACGGGTACCTCGGCCGCCGTGAACAGCGCGGGGCGCCGGTCCACCGGAAGGGGCCCGCCGGGCGTCGTGACCCGCGCCGAACCGGTGCGGTAGACGCCCGACACGTACGCCGCCTTGAAGCGGACCATCTCGTCGGTGCCGAACTTCAGGAAGCCGGAACCCGGCACGTTCGGCAGCTCGTACGCGTCCGGGACGCCGAGAGCCGCGCGGGATTCGGCGGCGGAGAAGGTCCGCAGACCGATCCGGTAGGACAGGTAGGTCTCCAGGCCGCGCAGACGGCCTTCCTCGAGGCGCTGCGAGGCGAGCAGCAGGTGCACGCCGAGGGAGCGGCCGATGCGGCCGATCTGCACGAACATCTCGATGAAGTCCGGCTTCGCGGTCAGCAGCTCGCTGAACTCGTCGATCACCAGGACGAGTGACGGGATCGGCTGCAGCGGGGCACCGGCCGCGCGCGCCTTCTCGTAGTCGTGGATGTTCGCGTAGTTGCCCGCGTCGCGGAGCATCTCCTGGCGGCGGTTGAGCTCACCGCGGATCGAGTCACCCATGCGGTCGACGAGCGTGAGGTCGTCGGCGAGGTTGGTGATCACGGCCGCGACGTGCGGCATCTGGGCCATGCCCGCGAAGGTGGCACCACCCTTGAAGTCCGCGAGGACGAAGTTCAGCGTCTCGGAGGAGTGCGTCACCGCGAGACCGAGCACCAGGGTGCGCAGCAGCTCCGACTTGCCGGAGCCGGTGGCGCCGACGCACAGACCGTGCGGGCCCATGCCCTCCTGCGCGGCTTCCTTCAGGTCGAGCATGACGGGACGGCCGTCGTCGCCGACACCGATCGGCACGCGCAGCCGCTCGGCCTGCGAGCGCGGGCGCCAGGTGCGCTTGGTGTCGACGGCCGCGGCGTCCCCCAGGTTCATCAGGTCGGTGAAGTCGAGGTTGGCGAGCAGCGGCTCGTCGTCGCTGTCGCCGCCCGTCGCCATGCGCAGCGGCGCGAGCTGGCGCGCGAGCGCCTCGGCGGCGGCGTACGAGAGGACGTCCGGGGTGCCCTCGTAGACCATGCCGTGCGCGGACTCCAGGCGCAGCACCTTCGGGTGGACGACGACGGAGAGGTCGCCGCGCCCGGCCGCGAGGTCGCCGGGCACGACCTCCAGGACCGTGACGCCCTGCAGACCTTCGGGGCTGGCCAGCATCGACGTGGGCGGCAGCGAGACGCCGTCGAGGACGACCACCAGGTGCGGCTTCTCCGGCACCGGGGCGCCGCCCGGGTGGAAGCGCGGCCGCCCCTCAAGGCGCGTGCCGAGCAGTTCTTCGAGCTCGCCGGGGTCGGTGCTGATGAGGCGGCGGGAGCCCGCGCCGTCGGTGAGCCCCGGCACCTGGTTGTGGGGGAGCCACTTCGCCCACTCCCACTCCGGCACGGTCTGGCGCCCGGCGGCGACCGCGATGACCAGGTCCTCGGGGGAGTGCATCGAGGCGAGCGAGGCGACGAGGGCGCGGGCGGAGCCGCGCACGGTGTCCGGCTCGCCGCTGACGGACACGTGGTAGAAGGCGCGCAGCGAGACCGCCATCGGCAGCTCTTCGAGCGTGCTGTGCGTGGCCAGGAAGCGCTGCATCGCGCCGGCCGTCAGCGGCTCCAGCTCGTCGACCGGGGCGGTCTGCGGCGGCACCAGGGGAGTGGCGAGCCCCTGCGGGCCGAGGCCCACCCGGACCTGCCCGAAGTCCTCGTCACCGCTGCGCCGCTCCCAGACCCGGCTGCCCTCGGCGACGAGCGCCCACAGTTGCTCGGGCGAAGGGTGCAGGTAGTACTGCGCGTCGCGCTGCTTGCGGGCCGTGCCGAGCGCCTCGCGCCGGGTCTGCGACAGATAGCGCAGGTAGTCGCGGCGCATGTCCGCCATCTGTCCCTGGTTGCCCTTGCGGTAGCGGGCCAGCATCGCGATGCCCATCGCGATCGTCGACGCCACCATGACCATGCCCATGATCTTCATGAAGGGCTGGGCCTGGGGGTTGAAGAAGAACACGACCGAGCCGCCCATGCCGAGCATGGGCAGGATCTGCATCAGCGCGCCCTCTTGCTGCCCACGTGGGAGCTCCGGCGGCGGCTGCAGCACCACCTCCTGCGTGGGCACCTCGGACGGCAGTGCCCGAGGTGGGCGCTTGACGACGATGTGGCTCACTCTGCACCAATTCCCTTGACGGACCGAGTTGTTCCGTCCGCCGCCCCGTGTCAGGCGGACGTCGATCGCGGTTCGCGATCCTACTGACAACCACTGACACGGGCGGGCGGTAGGGTGCCGGAGGTACGCGTGAGCAGGTGCGAATCCGCCCAGAGAAACCGGGCAATCCACGCAGTCCGGACCGTGCGCCTTCGCCGGAATCCAGCCGGAAGAGCGCGCGTGACCGGCCCGCGGGCCGCGCCGCGCAACGTACACAATTTCTTTACGGAGCAAGGGGGAACAGCAGGTGACCATGACGGCCTCCGCGCCGGCCGGCCGAGCCGGCGCAACGGGTACCGGAGCCCCTGCCGCAGCAGGCACGGGCCTCGGCTTCTGCCGCGTCACCATCGTGGCGCCCGACAGCCGCATCGACGTGGCGCTGCCCGACGACGTACCGGTCGCCGACCTGTACCCCGAGATCCTGCGGCTCTCCCAGCAGAGCCCCGCCGAGGGCGCCCCCGTCGGCTACCACCTCGTACGCCGTGACGGCACGGTGCTCGACAGCGCCCGCTCCTTCGCGGCGCAGCGCATCCTGGACGGCGAGCTGCTCACGCTGCGCCCGTTCTCCGAGTCGCTGCCGCCCGCCGTCTACGACGACGTCTCCGAGGCCGTCGCCTCCGCCGTCACCAAGGACCGCGCCCTGTGGAGCGGCGACCTCACGCGCGCGGCGGGCCTCGTCGCCGGCGGCGTCCTGCCCGCCCTGATCGCCTTCGTGGCCTGGAGCTCCGAGCTCCGCCACGACATGCACAGCCTCCAGGGCATCCTCGCGGCCGTCGCGGGCGTCCTCCTGGTCACCCTCGCGTGCATCCGCGCGCGGGTCTACAACGACCGCGGCTCGGCGGTCGCGCTCGGCCTGGGCGCCCTGCCGAACATCGCGGTGGCGGGCTCGGGCCTCCTCCCGCTCTCCGAGGGCCAGGGCATCGGCCGTCTCCAGTTCCTCCTCGCCTGCGCGGCGGTCCTGGTCGCCTCCGTCGTCCTCACCCTGATCTCGCCCGGCGGCGACGGACCCTTCGTGGCGTTCGTCTTCGCCTCCCTGATCGGGCTG
This sequence comes from Streptomyces sp. NPDC016845, assembly GCF_044332585.1. Taxonomy (NCBI): domain Bacteria; kingdom Bacillati; phylum Actinomycetota; class Actinomycetes; order Kitasatosporales; family Streptomycetaceae; genus Streptomyces; species Streptomyces sp. NPDC016845. The sequence continues at coordinate 39,419 of NZ_JBIRPI010000036.1, forward strand.
CTCACCACCTTCGTCGCCAACCTGACCGACCTGAAGCCGATCGAGACGGCCGCCATCTGCGCGCCGCTCGCGGTGAGCGCCCTGGCGTTCCTGCCCGGCCTCTCCATGCGCTTCGCCCGGCTGCCCATCGGCTTCGCTGCGCCGAACCCCGCGCGCGCGGGATACGACTCCACGGCCGAGCCCGCCGACCCGCACGAGGCCGTCGATGCCGAGCGCGTCGCCGCCCAGGCGCGGCGCGGCCACGAACTGCTCGTCGGGCTCGTCGGCGGCTGCGCCCTCGTCTCCGTCGGCGCCTCGATCGTCCTCGGCTTCTCCAGCAACGTCTGGGGCCAGCTCCTGGCCCTGGCCACCGGCATCGCGATGCTGATGCGCGCCCACCTGTTCCGCTACACCGCGCAGGTCGGCGCCACCCTCGCGGCGGGCCTCGCCGCCCTCGTCTTCCTCGGACTCGGCCTCGCGCTGCACCCCCCGATGGACTACGTGCGCGAGGCCATCATCAAGAACGACACCACCTCGCTCGACATCCGCACGGTGTGGATCGCCGCGGCCATCGGCGCGACCGCCGCCCTGGTCACCGCGATCGGCCTGATCACCCCGCGCCGCGGCGTCACTCCGTTCTGGGGCCGCTTCCTGGAGATCGCCGAGACGTTCGTCCTGCTCACCCTGGTTCCGCTCGCCCTCGCCGTCTTCGACGTCTACGCGTCCGCGCGCGCGATGACGAGCTAGGTCTCAAGGGATCCAGGCACCCGTTCGGGGGCGCTCCAAGCTGCTGGTACGCTGTGTGACGGCCGCTTGTGTATGCGCCCCCGTTTCCATTGGCGGGGACAGCGCCCAGCGGATCCCCGCCTCCGAGTTACGGAAGCTTCCCTGAGATGTAGACCAGGGGCGCTCGGTGGCCATGAACACCACGAGGAGTACGCGTGTCGCTCGACGCCGCTACGAAGAAGCAGCTCATTGCCGAGTTCGGCCAGAAGGAGGGCGACACCGGCTCCCCCGAGGTCCAGGTCGCCATGCTTTCCCGCCGTATCTCGGACCTGACCGAGCACCTCAAGACGCACAAGCACGACCACCACTCCCGTCGTGGTCTGCTGATCCTGGTCGGCCAGCGTCGCCGCCTGCTGCAGTACCTGGCCAAGAAGGACATCCAGCGCTTCCGTGCGCTGGTCGAGCGCCTCGGCATCCGCCGCGGTGCGGCCGGCGCCCGCTAGAGCAGCGTGAAGGGGAGCGGTTCCCACTTTTAGGGGGCCGCTCCCTTTGCCGTACGTGCGCACTGTCACCGAGGCTTTGTAGTCTGGTGACGTACGAAGAGGAGAAGCGCACCATCGCCGCCGCCGGTCCTCGGTAGTGGCCCCCGGAGACGCACGAGGATCCCCGGGAGCTTCGATCGAAGACCGGCCCGCATTCACGGCGCGCTTCTCCGCCCGTCCCGCTGCCACACGGGCAGCAGTGGACAAAAGACGAAACAGACGAAAGTAACGGAGAATTTTTAGTGGAGAACGAGACCCACTACGCCGAGGCCGTCATCGACAACGGCTCCTTCGGCACCCGCACCATCCGCTTCGAGACGGGCCGCCTCGCGCGCCAGGCCGCCGGCTCCGCCGTCGCCTACCTCGACGACGACACCATGGTGCTCTCGGCCACCTCGGCCTCGAAGAACCCCAAGGAAAACCTCGACTTCTTCCCCCTCACGGTGGACGTCGAGGAGCGGCAGTACGCCGCGGGCAAGATCCCCGGCAGCTTCTTCCGCCGCGAGGGCCGCCCGTCCGAGGACGCGATCCTCACCTGCCGCCTGATCGACCGCCCGCTGCGCCCGTCCTTCAAGAAGGGCCTGCGCAACGAGATCCAGGTCGTCGCCACGATCATGGCGCTCAACCCCGACCACCTGTACGACGTCGTCGCGATCAACGCCGCGTCCGCGTCCACCCAGCTGGCCGGTCTGCCCTTCTCCGGCCCGGTCGGCGGCGTCCGCGTCGCGCTGATCAACGGCCAGTGGGTCGCGTTCCCGACGCACACCGAGCTCGAGGACGCCGTCTTCGACATGGTGGTCGCCGGTCGCGTCCTGGAGGACGGCGACGTCGCGATCATGATGGTCGAGGCCGAGGCCACCGAGAAGACCATCCAGCTGGTCGCGGGCGGCGCGGAGGCGCCGACCGAGGAGGTCGTGGCCGCCGGTCTCGACGCCTCGAAGCCCTTCATCAAGGTGCTGTGCAAGGCCCAGTCGGACCTCGCCGCGAAGGCCGCCAAGCCGACCGCCGAGTTCCCGATCTTCCTGGACTACCAGGACGACGTGCTCGAGGCCCTGACCTCCGCGGTCAAGACCGAGCTGTCCGCCGCCCTCACCATCCCGGGCAAGCAGGACCGCGAGGCCGAGCTGGACCGCGTCAAGGGTCTGGCCGCCGAGAAGCTGCTCCCGCAGTTCGAGGGCCGCGAGAAGGAGATCTCCGCCGCGTACCGTTCGCTGACCAAGTCCCTGGTCCGTGAGCGCGTCATCAAGGAGAAGAAGCGCATCGACGGCCGCGGTGTCACCGACATCCGCACCCTGGCCGCCGAGGTCGAGGCCATCCCGCGCGTGCACGGCTCGGCCCTGTTCGAGCGCGGCGAGACCCAGATCCTGGGCGTCACCACGCTGAACATGCTGCGCATGGAGCAGCAGCTGGACACCCTCTCCCCGGTGACCCGCAAGCGCTACATGCACAACTACAACTTCCCGCCGTACTCCGTCGGTGAGACGGGCCGCGTCGGCTCCCCCAAGCGCCGCGAGATCGGCCACGGCGCGCTCGCCGAGCGCGCGATCGTGCCGGTCCTGCCGACGCGCGAGGAGTTCCCCTACGCGATCCGCCAGGTCTCCGAGGCGCTCGGCTCCAACGGCTCGACGTCGATGGGCTCGGTCTGCGCCTCCACCATGTCGCTGCTGAACGCCGGTGTGCCGCTGAAGGCCCCCGTCGCCGGTATCGCCATGGGTCTGATCTCCCAGGAGATCAAGGGCGAGACGCACTACGTCGCCCTGACCGACATCCTCGGTGCCGAGGACGCCTTCGGCGACATGGACTTCAAGGTCGCCGGCACCAAGGAGTTCGTGACCGCGCTCCAGCTCGACACGAAGCTCGACGGCATCCCGGCCTCCGTCCTGGCCGCCGCCCTCAAGCAGGCCCGTGACGCCCGCCTCCACATCCTCGACGTGATGATGGAAGCGATCGACGTCCCGGACGAGATGTCCCCGAACGCCCCGCGGATCATCACCGTCAAGATCCCGGTGGACAAGATCGGTGAGGTCATCGGCCCGAAGGGCAAGATGATCAACCAGATCCAGGAGGACACCGGCGCCGACATCACGATCGAGGACGACGGCACCATCTACATCGGTGCCGCCCAGGGCTCGCAGGCCGAGGCCGCCCGCGCCACGATCAACGGCATCGCCAACCCGACCATGCCGGAGGTCGGCGAGCGCTACCTGGGCACCGTCGTGAAGACGACGACCTTCGGTGCGTTCGTGTCACTCATGCCGGGCAAGGACGGTCTGCTGCACATCTCGCAGATCCGCAAGCTCGCCGGCGGCAAGCGCGTGGAGAACGTCGAGGACGTCCTCGGTGTGGGCCAGAAGGTCCAGGTCGAGATCGCCGAGATCGACTCGCGCGGCAAGCTCTCCCTCGTCCCCGTCGTCGAGGGCGAAGAGGGCGACGAGGCGAAGGACGACACCGACAAGTGACGTCTCGTACCACCAAGGCGACGGCCCGCACCTCTTCGGAGGCGCGGGCCGTCGCCCGTACCCAAACCCTGATCAAGGGCGCGAACGGCGCCGGGACGGTCCGTAGGACCACCCTCCCGAGCGGCCTGCGCATCGTCACCGAGACGCTGCCCTCCGTCCGCTCGGCCACCTTCGGCATCTGGGCGCACGTCGGCTCCCGCGACGAGACGCCCGCGTTGAACGGCGCGACGCACTACCTGGAGCACTTGCTCTTCAAGGGCACCTCCCGGCGCAGCGCACTCGACATCTCCGCGGAGATCGAGGCGGTCGGCGGCGAGATGAACGCCTTCACGGCGAAGGAGTACACGTGCTACTACGCGCGCGTGCTCGACAGCAATCTCCCGCTCGCCATCGACGTCGTCTGCGACATGCTGACCGGCTCCCTCATAGAGCAGGCGGATGTCGACGCGGAGCGCGGCGTGATCCTCGAAGAGATCGCGATGACCGAGGACGACCCGGGCGACTGCGTGCACGACCTGTTCGCGCACACGATGCTCGGCGACACGCCCCTGGGCCGCCCGGTCCTCGGCACGGTCGACACGATCAACGCCCTCGACCGAGGCCGGATCAGCCGCTTCTACAAGAAGCACTACGACCCGACCCACCTGGTCGTCGCCGCCGCGGGCAACGTGGACCACAACAAGGTCGTACGCCAGGTCCGCGCGGCCTTCGAGAGGGCAGGCGCCCTGGACGTCGCGCCCGCCGCCCCGGTCGGCCCGCGCACCGGCAGCAAGGCGCTGCGCGCGGCGGGCCGCATGGAGGTCATCGGCCGCAAGACCGAGCAGGCCCACGTCATCCTCGGCATGCCGGGCCTGGCCCGCACCGACGAGCGCCGCTGGGCCATGGGCGTCCTCAACACCGCCCTCGGCGGCGGCATGTCCTCGCGCCTCTTCCAGGAGGTCCGCGAGAAGCGCGGCCTGGCCTACAGCGTGTACTCGTACACCTCGGGCTTCGCGGACTGCGGCCTGTTCGGGGTCTACGCGGGCTGCCGCCCGAACCAGGTGCACGACGTCCTGAAGATCTGCCGCGACGAGCTCGACCAGGTCGCGCGCGACGGGCTCAGCGACGACGAGATCAGCCGCGCCATCGGCCAGCTCTCCGGCTCCACGGTTCTCGGACTCGAGGACACCGGCGCGCTGATGAACCGTATCGGCAAGAGCGAGCTGTGCTGGGGCGAGCAGATGTCGGTCGACGACATGCTCGCGCGTATCGCCGCGGTGACCCCGGACGAGGTGCGCGAGGTCGCACGCGACATCCTGGGACGGCGCCCGTCCTTGTCGGTCATAGGCCCGCTCAAGGACAAACAGGCCGCCCGCCTGCACGAAGCGGTCGCGTAAGAACTCACAGGTCAAGGAAGTGGACAAAAGATGAGCAAGCTGCGCGTGGCGGTTCTCGGCGCCAAGGGGCGCATCGGCTCCGAAGCCGTACGGGCCGTCGGGGCCGCCGAGGACATGGAGCTGGTCGCGGCCCTCGGCCGGGGCGACAAGCTGGACACCCTCGTCGACGCGGGAGCCCAGGTCGCGGTCGAGCTGACCACGCCGGACTCCGTCATGGAGAACCTGGAGTTCTGCGTACGCCACGGGATCCACGGCGTCGTCGGCACGACGGGCTGGACGGAGGACCGCCTCGCGCAGCTGAACGGCTGGCTCGCCGCGTCCCCCGGCACGGGCGTGCTCATCGCGCCGAACTTCTCCATCGGCGCGGTCCTGACCATGAAGTTCGCCGAGGTGGCGGCCCCTTACTTCGAGTCCGTCGAGGTCATCGAGCTGCACCACCCGAAGAAGGTCGACGCCCCGTCCGGCACGGCCTCCCGCACGGCGCAACTGATCGCCGCCGCCCGGCAGAAGGCGGGCAGCGCCCCGCAGCCCGACGCGACGGCGACGGCGCTCGACGGAGCGCGCGGCGCGGACGTCGACGGCGTCCCGGTCCACTCGGTCCGCCTGCGCGGCCTCCTCGCCCACCAGGAGGTCCTCCTGGGCGGCGAGGGCGAGACGCTGACCCTGCGCCACGACTCGCTGCACCACAGCAGCTTCATGCCCGGCATCCTGCTCGGCGCCCGCAAGGTCGCGACGACCCCCGGCCTCACCTTCGGCCTGGAACACTTCCTCGACCTGAACGGCTGACCGGCAGCGATGCGCGCGAAAATCACCTACGCGGTCACCGCCGCGGTCCTGGTCGTCTACTTCGTCCTGGCCGGCGACCGCGGCGTCATGCTCATCCGGCAGGGCACCGCGCTGACGATCACGTTCGGCGTCGCCGTGCTGATCCTGCCCCTGATCGGCATCTGGTTCCTGTGGGCGAACACCCAGTTCGTCCGCAAGGCCAACCGCCTCGCCGAACTCCTGGAGGCGGAGGGCGGGCTGCCCGTCGACGAGCTGCGGCGCGACCAGTACGGCCGCATCGACCGCGACTCCGCCGACGAGGTCTTCGGCCGACGCAAGGCCGAGACCGAGGACGCGCCGGGGGACTGGCGCTGCTGGTTCCGGCTCGCGGTCGCGTACAAGGACGCGCGGGACACCCCGCGCGCGCGGAAGGCGATGCAGCGCGCGATCGCGCTCCAGGAGGGCCGCCCGGTCAACGTCTGAGGTGTGCGAGAGGGGCCCGCACCGTCGTCATCAGCACGACGGAGCGGGCCCCTCTCCACGTCTCGTTCGAGTCGGCGGCTGTCTCTTGAGGGTCAGCGCTGCGTCCGGTACTCGTCCGCCCAGACCTCGACACTGTCGCTGGCCCGGTCGAACGCCGTGGTCCGGCCGAGGAAGTCCCCGTTGTGGCTGGTGAGCAGAGTCGTCTGCTCCCCGCGCCGGTCACGGCGTACGAGGACCAGCGCCTGGCCCTGCACGGTGCGCGGCAGCCCGAGCCAGCGCACCGGCTGCTGCACCGTGCGCGCGGTGACGACGACGTCCCAGGGCGCCGTCTGCGTCCTGAAGAAGCCGACGTGGCGCAGACCGCGGGCGCTCACCCACGTGCCCATGCGCAGCAACCGCATGGCGGCGGCGATGACCAGGACGGCGACGACACCGCAGATCCCGGCGGCCGTGGGGTCCCCGGCGGTCGCGATGATCACCCCGGCGAACAGCACGTACGACGCCAGGAGCAGCAGCAGCGCGGCCGCCCCGACCCGGTACGGGCCCGGGCGGTAGGGGCGGCGCCACTGGTCACGGTCGTCGAAGGGCAGCGCAGTCTCGGCGGCCTCGTCAAAAGCACGGTCGGCCGTCAGGAAGGACAGGGGCACGACGGGTCCTCACTCGATCATCCACGCGATGGGGGCTGTGCCCGGTGAGGTTATCCGTGCGCGCTCCGGCCTTCCACCTCAGGGGGGCCGGTCGAGTGCGACGGCTCAGCGACCGTCGGAGGCTTCCGACTGCTGGGTGTGGCGGGGGGCCTGGTCGGCCGAGAGCGCGGGCATCCCGAACAGCAGGGAGCCGACGAGCCCGGCCACGACGGTCAGCCCCACCAGCGTGCGGCCCGCGATCTGGCCGACGGAGGGACGCTCGCGCGTGGGCGGCGTGACATTGCTGCGGAACTTGTCGGCTTCGGCGATGAAGGCGAACGGTACGGGCTCGCGCCGACGAAACATGGGCGGTGCTTCTCCTCAAGGGGTTCGAACTAAGTGTGTTCATCTACACAGACGATCGATCTCCTCAAATGGTGCCCACTTTCACCGAATTAACAGATGTTCGCTCTCGTTCGGCGGAGATCGTCGGGAGAAGCGAGCAGATGAACCGTTGTCAGTGGCGGCCCGTAGAGTGGGCGCCGCCCGAGCGACGTGATGGAAGGACCCCCCGAGCCGTGACCGAGACCCCTGCCGAAGACCTCAAGCCGACGTTCCGAGGCGACGTCACCGTCGAGTTGGTGAAGCACACCGCGAGCGATTCGGACGTGCTGTTCGCGGCTCGCGTCTCCACGGTGGGCGAGCAGTCCCTGGACGAGCTGTCGAAGGACCCCGAGCGCTCCAAGGGCCTCATCAACTACCTGATGCGGGACCGGCACGGCAGCCCCTTCGAGCACAACTCGATGACCTTCCTGATCACCGCGCCGATCTTCGTCTTCCGCGAGTTCATGCGGCACCGCGTGGGCTGGTCGTACAACGAGGAGTCGGGCCGCTACCGGGAGCTCCAGCCCGTCTTCTACGTGCCCGCCGCCGACCGCAAGCTGGTGCAGGAGGGCCGCCCCGGCAAATACCGCTTCGTCGAGGGCACGCCGGGCCAGTACGAGCTGACGTCCTCCACCATGGAGGCGTCCTACGTCCAGGCGTACGAGGCGTACCAGAAGATGCTGGCCGAGGGTGTGGCCCGCGAGGTCGCGCGCGCGGTGCTCCCGGTGGGCCTGTTCTCGTCGATGTACGCCACGTGCAACGCGCGCTCGCTGATGCACTTCCTGGGCCTGCGCACCCAGCACGAGCTGGCCAAGGTCCCCTCCTTCCCGCAGCGGGAGATCGAGATGGTCGGCGAGAAGATGGAGACGGCGTGGGCCGAGCTGATGCCGCTCACCTACGCGGCGTTCAACGCCAACGGCCGCGTGGCGCCGTAGTCCTGCGCCGTTCTGGACCAGGGCGTCCCTTGATCACGTCGGGGTGTCAGCGGCACAGATGTGCGGGTGCGCCGGTTGAAGTGTCCGGATTGCGGCATTTCATAAAGTTCATCTAGCCTGATCAAACGGACCCGGCACTGCCTGAACCCCCGAGCAGGCAGTGCCGGGCTCCACCTTTGTCGTGACTTGTCGGATCCCCCGAGGGGGGACCCGGCGCTGAGCAGCGAGTAGCGTGTTACCCATGGCTCCGACCTCGACTCCGCAGACCCCCTTCGGGAGGGTCCTCACCGCCATGGTCACGCCCTTGACGGCGGACGGCGCACTCGACCTCGACGGCGCGCAGCGGCTCGCCACCCACCTGGTGGACGCAGGCAACGACGGCCTGATCGTCAACGGCACCACGGGCGAGTCCCCGACGACCAGCAATGCGGAGAAATCGGATCTCGTACGCGCCGTGGTCGAAGCGGTCGGCGACCGCGCCCACGTCGTCGCCGGTGTCGGCACCAACGACACCCACCACAGCATCGAGCTGGCCCACGCCGCCCAGCAGGCCGGCGCGCACGGCCTGCTCACGGTCACGCCGTACTACAACAAGCCCCCGCAGGAGGGCCTGCTCCGCCACTTCACGGCGATCGCCGACGCGACCGAGCTGCCCGTGATGCTCTACGACATCCCGGGCCGCAGCGGCGTACCGATCAACACGGAGACGATCGTCCGCCTCGCCGAGCACCCGCGCATCGTCGCCAACAAGGACGCCAAGGGCGACCTCGGCCGCGCCAGCTGGGCCATAGCGCGCTCGGGCCTCGCGTGGTACTCCGGTGACGACATGCTCAACCTGCCGCTGCTCTCGGTCGGCGCGTGCGGCTTCGTCTCGGTCGTCGGCCACGTGGTCGCCCCCGAACTGCGCGCCATGCTCGACGCGTACCTGGCGGGCGACGTGCACAAGGCGACCGAGATCCACCAGAAGCTGCTCCCCGTCTTCACCGGCATGTTCCGCACGCAGGGCGTCATCACGACGAAGGCCGCGCTCGAGCTCCAGGGCCTGCCGGCCGGACCGCTGCGCCTCCCGCTCGTCGAACTCACTCCCGAAGAGACGGCGCAGCTCAAGGTCGATCTCGCCGCCGGCGGGGTACAGCTCTAGCACCGACTTCGTAAGACCTCACAACTGAATCAACAGAACACGAGCAAGACCGAAGCAACACCAACAACTGCTACTGCACGAACGTCCCGCGCGCCACGTGCCTACAGGTACGTGGCGCGCGGGCATAAGGGAGAATCTTTTGAGTCATCCGCATCCTGAACTCGGCGCCCCGCCGAAGCTCCCGAAGGGCGGCCTGCGCGTCACGCCGCTCGGCGGGCTCGGCGAGATCGGCCGCAACATGACCGTCTTCGAGTACAACGGTCGCCTCCTGATCGTCGACTGCGGAGTGCTCTTCCCCGAGGAGGAGCAGCCCGGAATCGACCTGATCCTGCCGGACTTCTCGTCCATCAGGGACCGCCTCGACGACATCGAGGGCATCGTCCTGACGCACGGGCACGAGGACCACATCGGCGCCGTCCCCTACCTTCTCCGCGAGAAGCCGGACATCCCGCTGATCGGCTCCAAGCTGACCCTCGCCCTGATCGAGGCGAAGCTCCAGGAGCACCGCATCCGGCCCTACACCCTCGAGGTCGCCGAGGGCGACCGCGAGCGGCTCGGCCCCTTCGACTGCGAGTTCATCGCGGTCAACCACTCCATCCCGGACGCGCTCGCGGTCGCCATCCGCACCCCGGCCGGCATGGTGGTCCACACCGGCGACTTCAAGATGGACCAGCTCCCGCTGGACCGCCGCCTGACGGACCTGCCGACCTTCGCGCGACTCGGCGAGGAGGGCATCGACCTGCTCCTCACCGACTCGACCAACGCCGAGGTCCCGGGCTTCGTCCCGCCCGAGCGCGACATCTCGAACGTGATCCGGGGCGTCTTCGCCGGCGCCCAGAAGCGGATCATCGTGGCGTCGTTCGCCAGCCACGTGCACCGCATCCAGCAGGTCCTCGACGCGGCACACGAGTACGGCCGCCGGGTCGCCTTCGTCGGCCGCTCGATGGTCCGCAACATGGGCATCGCGCGCGACTTGGGCTACCTGAGGATCCCGCCGGGCCTGGTCGTGGACGTGAAGACGCTCGACGATCTCCCCGACAGCGAGATCGTCCTGGTCTGCACGGGCTCGCAGGGCGAACCGATGGCGGCGCTCTCGCGCATGGCCAACCGCGACCACCAGATCCGTATCGTCTCCGGCGACACGGTGATCCTGGCGTCGTCCCTGATCCCGGGCAACGAGAACGCGGTCTACCGCGTCATCAACGGCCTGACCCGCTGGGGCGCGCACGTCGTCCACAAGGGCAACGCCAAGGTGCACGTCTCGGGCCATGCCTCGGCCGGCGAGCTGTTGTACTTCTACAACATCTGCAAGCCCAAGAACCTGATGCCGGTCCACGGCGAATGGCGCCACCTGCGCGCCAACGCCGAACTCGGCGCCCTCACCGGCGTCCCGCACGACCGCATCGTCATCGCCGAGGACGGCGTCGTCGTCGACCTCGTCGAGGGCAAGGCGAAGATCGTGGGCAAGGTCCAGGCGGGCTACGTCTACGTGGACGGGCTCTCCGTCGGCGACGTCGGCGAGCCGGCGCTGAAGGACCGCAAGATCCTCGGCGACGAGGGCATCATCTCGGTCTTCGTGGTGGTGGACTCCAGCACCGGCAAGATCACCAGCGGTCCGAACATCCAGGCCCGCGGCTCCGGCATCGAGGACTCGGCGTTCCACGCCGTCGTCCCGAAGATCCAGGAGGTTCTGGAGAAGTCGGCCCAGGACGGCGTCGTCGAACCCCACCAGCTGCAGCAGCTCATCCGCCGCACGCTGGGCAAGTGGGTCTCCGACACCTACCGCCGCCGCCCGATGATCCTCCCGGTCGTGGTCGAGGTCTGACGCCTCGTCGGACGCACACAGGGAGCGGGGCGCCTCGATTTGCATCGGGGCGCCCCGCTCCAGTAGGTTTACGGCTCCGCCCGAGGGGGAACCCGGAGTGCTTTCAGGCTCCTGGTGTTCACCTCACGGGGCCGGAAATTCCGACTCAGAAACTCTGATAAAGTCGGAACCGCCGAAAGGCAAAGGCCCTCCAACGGCCACCGGAAATGAAATCCGAACCGGAAACGGAACGGAAAACGGATCTGGTA